>DASXUE010000001.1:0-42641 GCA_036505055.1 Gemmatimonadales bacterium
CCAGCCCGTGGCCCCGCCGGCGCTGCCGATGCTGCCGAGCCTGGCCGCCGGCACCGAGCGGCGGGCGGGCTCTCGATCAGCCCTCCTCGTCGTCCAGACCGTGGGCGGGTGGGCGAAGATTTACATCGACGGCGCTCTGCGGCGCGAGGGGACCGCATACCGCGACTCGGTGACCCCGGGCGAGCACCGCGTGCGCCTCGAGCGCGAGGGCTACCTGCCGGTCGATACAACGGTGAGCGCGCGGGCGCGCACCACCCTGCTTGTGCGGCTGAACATGCAAAGGGCCGGCCCGTGAGGGCCGCCGTCGTGGGGTTCGCGCTGGCGGCCATGCTGACCCGTGAAGCCACAGGGCAGGATGCGCGCAATCTGCTCCGCCTGGGCAGCCAGGCCTACGACTTCGGCGAGTACAGGATGGCGGCGCCGCTGCTCGCCGCTGGGCTGAACCCGGCCGCGGGCCCGCGTGACAGCCTCTGGGTGGCGAGTCTCCACCGTCTGGTGCATGTCCTGATCGAGGACCGCAAGGACTCGCTCGCCGCGATCTGGGCGCGCTGGGCCGCGAGAACGCACCCCGGTCTCGTGGTGGACACGCTCGACTTTCCCCCAGCGGTCCAGGACGCGTTTGCCCTGGCCGGGGCGTCCATCGCCGCCGGCGAGGGTGGGCGAGCGGGCGATACGCTGACTGAGACTAGCTGGGAATGGGCCCGGAGGCCCGGCGAGGTGACTCAAGGGGCCTTGCGGATTGAGCGCTCCGGGGTGCCGATGAGCACGTTCGTCGAGGGGGTGGGCCCCCTCGCCGGTGAAGACGCGCAGCCACTGGCGCCCGGCACGTACACGATCGTGGCCTCGGCACCGGGCTACTTCCGCACGCGGGTGAAGCGGGAAGTGTTGCCGGGCGTCACCACCGTGCTCCGGTTCCGCTTGCGGGGACTCTCAACCAAAGCCCTCGGCTTCCTCTACGTCGGCTCCGCCCCGTGGGGCGCGGTTCAGCTGGACGGCGAGCGCGTCGGCTACACGCCCGTCGCCGCCGGTCCCCTTGCGGCTGGGCCCCACCGGCTGCGCATCGAGCGCGTCGGGTATGCGCCCTTCGACACCGTCATTACGGTCGGGCGGGACCAGCGGCTGCGGTTGGGGACGATTCGTCTGACGACGGCGGGTGGAGGGGGAGCGGGGGCATCAGGGCCGGCCGCCGAGGCCCCGACGCCAGATGCCTTTGCGCGGGCCGTTGCGGCGTTGGAAGCGACGGAGACGGAGCGTGCCGTCGAGCTGTTGCGTCAGCTCGTGGCGACACCGGCGACCGCGCGCCCAAACGTGCAGCTGCGACTGGCCGTCGCCCACTGGTCGCTCGGCCTCTTCGACTCGGCGGGCGTTCACTTCCAGGCCGCGATCAGCGCCGATCCGTTCACCCGCCTCGACCCCGAGACGTTCAACCCCGACCTGCTCACGTTCCTCAGCGCGGCACGGCGCACGACGCGCGCGGTCGGTGTGCGTGCGCCCACCGATACGGCGCTCGCGCCGGATAGGGAGCGCTGGCCCATTTCAGTCGCCGTCACGCGACCGGGCACCTTGCGGATCCGCCTGGCAGGCCCGGCCCCGAACGGTCACGATACCTTGGTCGCCTCCGCACGGGTCGATTCGACGATCACCCTGCCTCTGTCCCTGCTCGGGCGCGACCGCGCGGCGATCGCCGCCGGCACGTATCGCCTCTCGGTGGAGTGGTCGGACTCCGCGGGGCGGGCCGCCGCGTCGACGCTCGCTCTCGAGGTGAGCGAACAGCTCGCCGACACCCTGCGCCACGAGGCTGCGCCGCCGGACTCGCTCTACCGGCTGGAGGTGCGTTTGGGACCCCCGTCCCGTGCGGGCCTCGTGCGGGGGGTGGGCTTCGGGGTTGGCGCAAGCGTTATCCCGCTGCTCCTCGCGAACGGCCGGCTCCGGAGCGCCGACGGCCGGGCGGCGACCGTCGGCGTCGCGCTCAGCTTGGGGGGTGTGGCCGGATATTTTCTGGGCCGCAGCCGGCAGCCCCTCCCGCAGAACATCGCCTACAACCGGGCGCTCAGATCGGATTGGGAGACCAGGAATCGCGCGATCGCAGCCGCCAACGAGCAGCGGCGCGGCGTCCTGCTGGTCCGCGTGCGCATCGTGTCTCCGCCATGATCGCCCACGCGCGGTTCCGCCTCGTACCTCTCGTCGCGGTCCTGGTTCTCGCTGCCCGGAGCAGCCCCGCTCAGCGCGTCGAAGTGACCGGTTTCGGCCTCGTCGCGGGGCCGCGCAGCGCCGTCCTTCACGAGGGCGTCCGCGAGACGGTCGAGGGGGTCTGGCTCGGGGCCGTGCTCGAAGTCAAGGTCGGTCGCGTGCTCGTGTCCGGTACCGGCCTCCGCGGCACCCTCGACCCGGTAGCGAACGCGGTTCGGCGCGATGGCGGCGAACAGGGCGTACTGGTGCGCTTCGAGCCGCGAGCCGGGTTCGGGGTCGAGGCGATGTACACGGCCCGGGCGTTCAGGTCCGCGGTGGGTTACCAGCGGTGGGACATTCTTGGCGTCGGGGCTTGGGTCTCCGTCCCGCTGGGCGATCCGGCGCTGCGGGCCCACGCGCGTGCGTCCTATCTCCCCGCGGTGCGCGTGAGCGGGCAACCATCCCCAAACGTTGCATTGGCGGCCGAAGTTGGTGCGAGCGCCACTCCCCGAGGCACGCCCCTGCAAATCCGCCTGACCTATCGCTTCGAGCGATTCGACTTTCCCGGCCAGCCGACGGCTCGACTCGAGGAGTTCGACCGCATCGCGCTGGAAGTGGGATACCGGATGCGTCGCTAGGCCACCGCGTATTGCTCCGTGACGTCCCGGCCGGCCGGCCGGGCCATCATCCGGAACTCGTCGAGCCGCATCATCGGGTCGTCCCGGACCTCGAGCTCGAGGCCCGTTTGCTTCTCCAGTTGGCGCAGGAAGTTAGGCTCCTGCTCCACGAGATACAGCGCCACCTCGGGGTGGAGCCGGACCGACAGCTGGCGTTCCTTGTGGTCGGCGCCGGCACGCTTGAGGGACCGCTCCATGCGCCGGACCACGACCTCGGGTCGGAACACCCGCCCCGTCCCGTTGCAGGTCGGGCACTCGGCCGTCATCGATTGCCAGAGCGACGGCCGGACGCGTTGTCGGGTCATCTCCACGAGGCCGAGCTCGGAGACGGCGAACGCCTTGGTGCGGGCCCGGTCGCGACCCAGGTGCGTGCGCAGCTCGTGCAGCACCTTCTCGCGGTTCGATCGGGTCTCCATGTCGATGAAGTCGACCACGATGATCCCGCCGATGTCGCGCAGCCGGAGCTGGCGGGCGACCTCGCGGGCCGCCTCGACGTTGGTTCGGAGAATCGTGCTCTCCGGATCCTTCTTCCCGGTGTAGCGCCCCGTGTTGACGTCGATCGAGATGAGCGCCTCGGTCGGCTGGATGATCAGGTAGCCGCCCGTCGGCAAGTCGACGCGTTGCTTGAAGAGGTTGCGGATCTCCGCCTCGATGTCGTACTCGTCGAACAGCGACGTCTCGCCCGAGTAGAGCTTGACGCGCGCCAGCAGCTCGGGATCGATCTGCTTCAGGTATTGTTCGATCTCGTTGTACAGCTGCTTCGAGTCGACGAGGAGCGAGTCGACCTTGTCGCTGAACAGGTCGCGCACGATGCCCCGCGTCAGGCTCGTCTCCCGTTGGATGAGCGCGGGCGCCCGCACCGACTGCGACTTCCGCTTGATCTTTTTCCAGAGGCCATACAGGTGGTCGATCTCGCGCTTGCAGCTCGCCTCGGTCAAGTCGTCGGCGACGGTGCGGATGATCCAGCCGCCCGCATCCTTCGGCACGAGCTTCGAGACCAGGTCGCGCAGCTTGGCGCGCAGCTCCCGCGCCTCGATCTTGCGTGAGACGCCGACCTTGGACGCGAACGGCATGTAGACGAGGAAGCGCCCGGCGAGGGAAACCTGGGCGGTGACGCGGGGGCCCTTCGTGCCGATGGGCTCTTTGATGACCTGGACGAGCTTGGCTTCGCCGCGCTTCAGCTCGTCGCCGATATTGGGGGCGGCTTTGCGCCGAGAGGAGCGGCCGCCGCGGCTTCCGCCGTTCGGGCCCCCCGCTTCGTCTCCGTTGCCGTTGTCGTCGTCCGCCCGGTCCTCGGGCTCCTCGTCCTCTTCCGACTCGATCAGGTCCGAGGCGTGGAGGAAGGCGCTCTTTTCGGCGCCGATGTCGACGAACGCGGCTTGGATCCCCGGCAGGACGGCTTCGACCTTGCCGAGGTAGATGTCACCCACCGAGCGGCGGGTGTCGGGACGATCGACCAGGAGCTCAACAAGGCGGTCGTCCTCCAGGATCGCCACGCGGGTTTCCCGCGGGCTCCCGCTGATGAGAATCTCGCGCTTCAAAGCAATTACCCTCGCGCCCGGGCGGGAAACAGCCGCTCGGGAGCCTATGATTGTCCCAGCAATAGCTCGACTTGCCCGGCAGAGCGGACCAAGAGATGAATCGATTGGGCAGGCGGCTGAGATTCGCCAGAGGCCAATGCATGGTGGTAAACATAGGTGCGGAGGAGAGTTACGTCAATTAGGCGGCCCAAGACGGGCAAAGACGGGCGAAGACGGTCGAGGTAGAATGATTCGCGCTACGTTGTTTTGGTTATCCGAGCTGGCTGGGAACGCCTAACGTGCCTCACATGGCACACTACGAAACCCTCGTGGCTTGGAAGGAGTGCCACACCCTTGCCCTGATGGTCTATCGCCTGACAGAACGGTTTCCCAAACGTGAGATGTACGGGCTGACGGCCCAGGCGAGACGAGCGGCCTTCTCAGCGGCCGCGAATATTGCGGAGGGAGCCGCGAAACGTGGACCGGCCGAGTTCCGGCGATTCCTCGATATCGCGTTGGGATCACTAGCGGAGCTGTCCTACGCGTTCCGGCTTGCGAGAGATCTAGGGATCCTTCCGGAGGGGGAGTGGCCGGCGCTCGACAGTCAGCAGAACCGGGCCGGCTTTCTGACATGGCGGTTGTATCGCGCCGTCGGCAGGCGGTCAGCGTCGAAGACCGCTAACTCCTCACCTCGACCGTCCTAGGCCGTCGTTGACCGTCTTGGGCCGCCCTTCTCAGTCGATCAGCCGGCCCAGCAACTGCCGCGCGATCACGATACGCTGAATCTCGCTCGTCCCCTCGCCGATCTCGCAAATCTTGGCGTCGCGCATCATCCGCTCGACCGGGTACTCGGTGGTGTACCCGTAGCCGCCGTGGAGCTGTACGGCCTTGGTCGTCACGCGCATGCACAGCTCCGACGCATATAGCTTGGCCATCGCCGCTTCCTGCTTGAACGGGTGGCCGTGCTGCTTCAGCCAGGCGGCGTGATAGACGAGCTGCTTCGCGGCTTCGATCTCGGTGGCCATGTCGGCGAGGGCGAAATGCACTCCCTGAAAGCTCGCCACCGCCCGGCCGAATTGCTTGCGCGTGGATGTGTACTGCAGGCACTCCTCGAGCGCGCCTTCGGCGATGCCGAGCGACAGCGCCGCGATCCCGATGCGGCCGCCGTCCAGGGTGTGCAGGAATTGCCGGAAACCGTTGTTCACGGGACCGAGTACGTTCTCCTTCGGCACCACCGCGTCCTGGAAGATCAACTCGCGCGTGTCGGACGCGCGCCAGCCGAGCTTGTCTTCCTTCTTGCCCGCGAGGACGCCGGCGCACTTGGGGAGGTCCGGTGCGTGGCCGACGCCGACTCGCTTCGCCTCGGCGAGATCGCACGTGTCCTTGGTGACGATGAACGCGGTGATCCCGTGGGTGCGCTTGGCGGTGGGGTCGGTGCGGGCGGTCACGGCGAAGATCTCCCCCACGCCGGCGTGCGTGATGAAAATCTTGGAGCCGTTGAGCACGTAGTGGTCGCCCTTGTCCACCGCGACGGTCTTCGTGCCCCCGGCGTCCGACCCCGCGCCGGGTTCGGTGAGCCCGAAGCCGGCGAGCACCTTCCCTGCCGCAACGAGAGGCATGAAGCGCCGCTTCTGCTGGTCGGTCCCGAAATCCATGATCGGCGAGCTGCCGAGCGTGGTATGGGCGCTGACGGTGATCGCGTGGCTGGCATCGACCTTGGCGAGCTCGTGGATCACGATCATGTAGGAGAGATAGTCCATCCCCGCCCCGCCCAGGTCTTCCGGCCACGGGATCCCGAAGAGGCCGAGGTCGGCCATCTGCTTGACGTTGTCCCAGGGGAACTTGCTCTCGAGGTCGTAGGCCCTCGCGCTGGGCTTCACGACGGTGCGCGCGAAGTCGCGCACCATCTCGCGGACTTGGAGGTGGTGGTCGGAGAAGTAGAGCGAATCGTGCATGAACTGAAACCTAAACGACGGGCAAAGACGGTCCAAGGCGGTCCAGGACGGTCCAGGTGACTGAACGCCTTGACCGTCCTAGACCGACTTTGACCATCTTAGACCGTCGTTGCACACATCACACCCTGAACACCGTTCGATCCGCTCCCCGAAATACTCGAGCAACATCCGCCGGCGGCAGCGGCGCGTCTCGACGTACCGCCGCATGGCGGGTGCGATCTCGCCCCACCCGAGGTCACCCGGCCGCCACAGGATGCGGCACTCCGCCGGCTCGCCGTCGCGCCCGGCGCGCCCCGCCTCCTGATAGTAGGCTTCGAGCGTGCGTGGCGGTCCCCAGTGGATCACCCGCCGGACGTCCGGCTTGTCGATCCCCATGCCGAACGCCGATGTGGCCACCACGACGCCGACGCGGTCGCCGAGGAATGCGCCGAGGACGCGCCGGCGGATGCCCGCGCTGAGTCCGGCGTGGTAGGGTGCCGCACGCACGCTGGTGCGGAGCAGCGCACGGGTCACGAGCTCGGTAAGGCGCCGGGTGGGCGTGTAGAGGACGGCAGGTCCGCCCGCCTCGCGGATCAGCGCCCGCGCGCGGCGGAACCGCTCGCGGTCGCCCGGGACCCGCTCGACGGCGAATACGAGGTTGGGCCGGTCGAACGAGGTGACGACGACCTCCGCATCGGGAAGGCCGAGGACCGCGAGAATGTCCGCGCGGGCCGCGGGAGTGGCACTGCCGGTGAGCGCGATGGTCGGCGGGCGGCCAAGGGCCCACCGCAACGCGCCGAGGCGCCGGTAGACGGGACGGAATTCGTTTCCCCACTCGGTGATGCAGTGCGCCTCGTCCACCGCGAGCAGAGCGACACGGGTCCCGGAGCCGCGGAGCAGGCGTGCGAGCGACCCGAGCCGCTCGGGAGCGCAGTACAGCAACGCGACCTGCCCCGCCACAACGGCGTGCTCGATCGTGCGCCGCTCCTCGCCGTCGAGCTGGCTGTTCAGGTAGGCAGCGGCGATCCCGCGCCGTCGCAGCGCCCGCACCTGATCCTGCATCAGGGAGATGAGGGGGGAGAGCACGAGCGTGAGGCCGCCGGCGAGCAGTGCCGGCACCTGATAGCACAGGGACTTGCCTGCCCCGGTCGGCAGGACCGCGAGCACGCTCCGCCCCGCGAGCAGCGGGCCCAGGACGCGGAGCTGATGCACCCTGAACCGTGGGTGTCCGAAATGCTCGCCGAGGACGCGCCGGGCCGCTTCGAGGCCGCCGGAGAACGGAGAGGGAGACATCCTGATACGAAAGCGCCGGCGGGGCTCCTCCCCCCTACCCCAAAAGCGCAGGCCGGAGCACGTTTACGCGCCATGACTCCACTTCTCCTACCGACGCTCATGCTCATACAGGCCATCTCGTATCCCCCTACCCGCAAGGCCGACGTGGTGGACGATTACCGCGGCACCAAGGTGCCCGACCCCTACCGCTGGCTCGAGGACGTTGACTCCCCCGAGACGCGCGCCTGGGTCGAGGCCGAGAATCGCGTGACCTTCGGGTATCTCGAGCAGATCCCTGAGCGGGCGTGGATCCGGCGGCTGACCGAGCTGTGGGACTACCCGAAGTACGGTGCGCCGTTCAAGAAGGGCGGCCGCTACTTCTTCTTCAAGAACGCGGGGCTGCAAAACCAGGCCGTGCTCTACACGCAGACCGCGCTAACCGCGGCGCCCGCGGTGCTGCTCGATCCGAACACGCTGTCGGCCGACGGCACCGTCGCCCTTTCGACGCTGGCGCTCTCCGAGGACGGCCGTCTGCTGCTCTACGGCACGTCGGGGAGCGGTTCGGATTGGCAGGAGTTCCGGGTGCGCGACGTGTCTACGGGGCACGACCGCTCCGACCATCTCCGCTGGATCAAGTTCTCGGGCGCCGCGTGGACGCACGACGGCGCCGGGTTCTTCTACAGCCGCTACCCCGAGCCCGCCGCCGGTGGCGACCCGCTGCTGGCGCTGAATCGCGACCAGAAGGTCTACTACCACCGGCTCGGCACCGACCAGAGCGCCGACCGCCTCGTCTACGAGCGGCCCGACCAGCCCGACTGGGGGTTCGGCGCCGAGGTGAGCGCCGACGGCCGCTATCTGGTGCTGAACGTCTGGCTGGGCACGGACCGGCGGAACCGCATCTACTACGCCGCCTTGGGCGACGCCGCGCGGCCGCGCCTCGGCGCGCCGATCGTACGCCTGCTCGACGCCTTCGACGCCGGCTACGAGTTCGTCGGCAATGACGGGCCCGTGTTCTACTTCGCCACCGACCTGGACGCGCCGCGCAAGCGCGTGATCGCCATCGACACACGCAAGCCCGACCGCACGGCCTGGCGCGAGGTAATCCCGCAGCGCGCCGACGTGCTCGAGGGGGTGCAGATCATTCACGACACCTTCGTCGCGCGCTACCTCCACGACGCCCACTCGGTGCTCGAGCTGATCGCGCTCGACGGGAAGCCCGCGGGCGAGGTCGCGCTTCCCGCCATCGGCTCCATCGTGCAGGTGAGCGGCGAGCGGCACGACGCCGAGATGTTCTACGCGTTCACGTCGTTTCTCTACCCGACGACGATCTTCCGGCACGATTTCACGACCGGCCGGACGAGCGTCTTCAAGGCGCCGGAGATCGCGTTCGATCCGTCGGGCTACGAGACGGTGCAGGTGTTTTACCGCAGCAAGGACGGCACGCGGGTGCCGATGTTTCTGACGTACCGGAAGGGCCTCCGGAAGGACGGCGCCAATCCCACCTATCTCTACGGGTACGGCGGGTTCAACGTGAACCTGACGCCCGCGTTTTCGATCGGCGTCCTGGTGTGGCTCGAGATGGGCGGGATCTACGCGCAACCGATCCTGCGCGGCGGCGCGGAGTACGGGGAGGAGTGGCACCAAGCGGGGATGCTGGAACGCAAGCAGAACGTGTTCGACGATTTTTTGGCGGCCGCCGAGTACTTGAATGCGGAGGGCTACACCTCACCGGCGCGGCTGGCGATCGGCGGCGGGTCGAACGGCGGCCTGCTCGTCGGCGCCGCGATGACGCAGCGGCCCGACCTGTTCGGCGCCGCGGTCCCGGCGGTCGGGGTGATGGACATGCTGCGGTTCCACAGGTTCACGATTGGGTGGGCCTGGGTGACGGAGTACGGCTCGGCCGACAGCGTGGCGCACTTCCCGTTCCTGTACGCGTACTCTCCCTTGCACCACCTGAAACCCGGGACCCGATACCCGGCGACCCTCATCACGACGGCCGACCACGACGACCGTGTCGTGCCCGGTCATTCCTTCAAGTTCGCCGCCGCCCTCCAGGCGGCGCAGGCCGGCTCCGCTCCCGTGCTGATCCGTATCGAGACGAAGGCCGGCCACGGCGCCGGCAAGCCGACGGCCAAGATCATCGACGAGCAGACGGATCGGTGGGCGTTTCTGGTCCGGGCGCTCAACATCGCGCTACCCCAGCATCTTCCCTAGGAGGCGCCCACATGCCGAAGCAGAGCTGCTCCTTGTGTGGTTCCCTGGTCGACGGCCGGGCCCTGGCCTCGCCACAAAAGATCGAGAACCGGATTCTCGATCTGATCAAGCAGGACCGGCCCGAGTGGGAAGCGAAGCGCGGCATCTGCCACAACTGCCTGGAGCAGTATCGCGCCAAGAAGTTCGTGGGCTACCTCGAGGCGGAGTATCAGAAGCTGTCCGACTTGGAGCAGTCGATCGTGTCCAAAGTCACGCGACGCGGGCGCGTGAGCAAGCTCGTCCACCGGGAGTTCGAGTCGTCGATGTCCTTCGGGGACCACATCGCCGACCGCGTAGCCCACTTCGGCGGCAGCTGGCGGTTCATCATGCTGTTCGGCGGGATCCTCGTCGCATGGATGGCGGTCAACACCTGGGTCCTCGTGCGCCGCCCCTTCGACCCCTACCCGTTCATCCTGCTGAACCTGGTGCTGTCGACGATCGCGGCGCTGCAGGCGCCGGTAATCATGATGAGCCAGAACCGCCAGGCGGAAAAGGACCGGCTGCAGGCGAGCCAGGACTACGAGATCAATCTGATGGCGGAGATCGAGATCCGCGATCTGCACGACAAGTTGGACTCGCTGCGCTTCAAGCAATGGCACGAGCTGTGGCACATCCAGAAGCGCCAGATGGAGCTGCTCGAGCACTTGTGCGTCCAGGCGCAGAACCCCGACGTGCCGGTGCCCGAGCCGAAGCCCTACGTCCCCCCGGAGCTCTAGCCGGCGTCCTTCCAGTCGATCGGATAGGTCTTGCCGCACTCGGGGCACTTCGCGTCCTTCTGACCCTCGGCGACCACGTGGCGGCGGGCGCAGGCGGGACAGACGAGGTGCGGCTCCCGCACCACGCTCCAATTCTTGGGCGCGTCGGTGCGGATCTCGAGATCGGCGCGCGGCAGACGGATTTCGACGTGGTGGATGTCGAGCACGACCCAGTCTTGCGCCGGGTCCTCGACCACGCGGTACCAGGCTCCGCGCCGCAGCCCTTTTGCCTCCGCCTTATTCCCGCGACTCCTGGCCCACCCGATATCGCTCATGAATCCGTCACTCCTCCTCGCACCAGTACGAGAATGGCCGCCTGCGGCACCACGAGGTAGGTCGTCCCCTCGAACGTGATCTCGACGGCGGCCTTGCGAAAGAACAGCGCGTAGTCCCCCACTTCGGCCTGCATCGGCAGATACTTCACGTCGGACCCGCGGATCTTCCACGGCTCCTCGTCCATGTTCGTCGGCTCGGCCATGGGCGTCCCCGGCCCGCGCGCGATGATGCGCCCGCCCTGCACCTGGCGGCCCTCGACGGCGGTGGGCGGCAGGTAGAGCCCGACATTGGTACGCTCCTCGCCGGCTTCCGGGGTGATGAGCACCCGGTCGCCCACGACGATGAGACGTTTTGGCACGTCGTCCGTCACCCCAGATGAGTAGCGCCGGACCGGCGTTTTGCGCAAGTCGCACCGGTCCCGTGACCTGCATCACTCGCGCCACGCTTGACAGGCGCGCGACGCTCGCTATCAATGAGGCGCCGCGCCCTACACCTCCGAGTGCGATTCCGCGAACTCAACGTCAGCGAGGGGGCACGTTCATGCAAGCATCCGTCGCCGCCGCCGTCCAAACCGAGCAGTGGAACAGCATCCTGTCCCAACTCTGGAGCGTCGTCTGGATGGGCGTGTCTTGGGTCCTCGAGTGGGAAGCGTTCCTGTTCCAACAGCTGGTGGCGGGGTCGTTCTGGGCCGTGGTGGGCAAGAGCCTGCTGCTGATCCCGCCGGCGGCGGTGCTCGTGGCCGGCGTGTGGGGCACGATGCTCTCCATGTACACGCTGCCGTTTCGCCTCGGCCGAGCCGGCTCGCTCCTCACCGGCCTGCTCATGTCGTGGTGGGACGGGCTCCGCATGTCCTGGTTCTATTGGGCGGGACTGGTCCGGTTTCTCGTCGTCCTGGCCGGGTGGATCTGGGGGCTGCTGAAGCTCAGCGTCCAGCTCGTCTGGGGGACGATCAAGGGCGCGGTGACGTCGCCGCTCGCGATGCTGGATGCCACGTCGCGCCGGCCGGGGGTCCCCTGGCCCGCCTTCTTCCTACTCCTCATCTGGTCCGGCGTCGAGGCGACGATCTTCACCTTCACGCTGCGCCCGACGATGGCCGAGCTGCTTGCCGAGCTGACGGGCTACGAGGTGAATCCCATCTTCCTCGTGCCGATCCTGTGGGTGTTCTTGTATATCCTGATCGCGGGCAGCTTCGCCTGTATCCAGGTGCTGAACGACGCGATCAAGAGCCGCCACTTCGGACAGATCATCGCAATGGTCGCCGTCGAGTTCGCGGTCGCGTTGTTCGAGGTGCTGTTCCTCTATCGCGAGCTGGTGGACGCGATCACGCCGTGGCTCGCGCAGCAGGGGTTCGTGCTGGGCGTGTTCGGCACGATCGGCCTCGCGATGTTCGCGTGGGTGGGTGTGCGCGGCATGACCTGGTTCCTGTTCGGGCGCTTTGGCGCGCCCGCGATGCTTGGGCTGCTGGGGCGGACGGCCCTGGGCCAGGAGTTCGCCGCCGGCGGCCACGGCGGCGCACAGGCGAGCTTCGACGACTTCTGGAAGGGGCCGATCAGCGCCCTGAAGGCGGAGCGCGAGTGGTTCAAGAAGGAAGGCCGCGAGGTCTTCGAGCTGATGTCGCTCCCGATCCTCCAGCTGCTCGCCGCGGGGTTCAATTTCCTGATCGTGGTGGTGCTGGGCAAACCGCACTTCTCGCTGCCGTTCCGCTCGCTCGACGAGGTGCTGGCCAGCACCCCGTTCGCGGGTAAGGGAACGGAGGGAGGCCGCTGATGCGCGCCGCGTTCGTAGTGCCAGCGGCGCTCGCCGCGGCGCTGGTCGCCTGCAAGCCGTCCGAGAACGCTCCCCCGCCCCGTTCGACCCTGGTCGTCGGGATCGACGTCTCAGGGTCGTTTCGCCAGACGCCGTACTTCAGCGACGCGATCGACTTCGCGGCGCTCTACATCTACGCGCACCTGCACGGCGTCGACGGGATCCAGCGGACGACGGATATCTTCGTGGGCTCCTTGGGCGGCGAGCGGCCGGGGCAGCCCAAGACCTTCCACCCGATTCAGGACCTGACGGAAAAGTCCCCGCAGGAGATCGCGGCGTCGTTGCGCGCCTGGTTCCCCGAGACCGACCCGATCACGGACTACAACGGGTTCTTCCAGCGCCTGTCGGTCCACATCCGGCGCCAGAACCTGGTGCTGGCGCCGCTCAACGTCGTGATGTTCACGGACGGTCAGCCGGACTTTCCGGGGGCCGGTCGTCTGTCGACCGAGGCCCGATTTGGCAAAGTGGATATGAGCCCACTGGAATACCTGTCGCGCAGCGTGACGGTGCGCGTGCTCTACGTCCGGCCCGTCGTCGCCCAGAACTGGGAGCGGCTCGTCAAGCGCCAACGGGTGCGCGTGTGGACCCAGGACGCGGCCATCATGGGGGGCTGGCGCCGTCATGAGCTGGCCGGCGTGCCATTGGCCCAGCAGGACTCGCTGCTCAGTTGGATGAAGCAAATCGTCGACTTCAGGGTGCGGCGCGGGAAGATCCTGTAGCTCTCAGCAGAACTGGTCGAAGGCCGCGATGAGGTCCGCCGCGATCGCGCGGGCATCGCGGCCTTCGATGTTACGCCGCTCCAGCATGAAGGCGACCTGCCCGTCCTTGAGCAGGGCGATCTGGGGCGACGAGGGTGCGTACCCCGTGAAATAGCCGCGCGCCCGGGCCGTGGCCTCCGCATCCTGCCCGGCGAACACCGTCACGAGGCGCGCCGGCCGGCGGGCGTGCTGGATGGCGAGGGTGGCCGCCGGACGCGCGTTGCGCGCGGCGCAACCGCACACCGAATTCACCACCACGAGCGTCGGCGCCTTCTCTTGTTTGAGGACAGCGTCTACCTCAGCGGGCGTGCGCAGCTCCTGGAAGCCGATCCGCGTCAGCTCCTCGCGCATCGGGCGGACCAGCTCGGGGTCGTACATCGGCACGTCGAGTCGCGTCATGTCGGAAAGGTAACGGGCCGTCACATCCTGAAGTAGTACACGACCTTCGCCACGAGCTGTCGGCGCTGCGGTTTGCTCCAGGGGATGCCGCCGGCGAGACCGGTGGGCCAGCGGCCGTTCCACACCAGAAAGACGTCGCTCCCGGGCTTCGGGATCCAATGGAGCCGCGCGTTGACGCCGAGGCGGTCGGACTCGTTGTCGTGCTGCAGGAAGAGGGTGCCGCCCGCGCGCGGCGTGGCGGCGACGTCGAGTCGCAGACCCGAGGCGCGGGCGGTGAAGCGTCGCCCGGCGAGCCGGATCTCCTGTTGGGTCCACTCCACGTCCGCGACGACGTGCGGGGCCAGCCTGACCGTGAGCGACGTTTCCAGTTCGGTGCCGGTGCCCGTGTAGAAGTCACCCGCGGACGCCGTGACGTTCACGCTGACGGGGCGCCCGGCCGAGGACTCCATCTCCACTTCGGCCCGGTTGTACCAGTATCGGCCCGCCGGAATCGTATCGCCCGGGAAGATCTCGAAGGCTTCTTCCGGCGCGTCCTCGAACCGGTCGAGCGAGACGAAAAGGCCGTCGCCGCTCTCGAGCTCCCCGCCGATGGGCACGACGGTGAACGACGAATGCGACCGGGCGCCATCGAGATGCGTGGTGACGTCCCACGAAAGCAGTATGAAATCGAGGCGGCGGATGCCCCAGCGGTGCGGGCGCGGCATGAACTCGATGCGCCCCGTGTGCCGCACGGCGTCGGCTTCGAGGATGAACCCCAGCGCGGGATCGAACCGCGGCCCGGTGACGTTCACGCCGATGAAGTTGTCCCACCGGTCGTTCGGGTAGTCGATGGCCAGCCGCGCCGCGCCCCCGGCCGGGGCGCCGCTCGAGTCCCAGGTCGCCCCCGCGAAGCCGAGCACCACGAGGTTCTGTCCGCGCACGACGAACGGCAGGTTGAAATCGGCGCCTCCCGCCATCGCGCCACCGACCGAGCGGCTCGTCAGCATCGCGCCGACGTGACCGCGGTCGAGCACGTCGTGGCGGACGCGGGCGACCAGGTCCCACGCATCCTCGTCCCCTCCCGTGCGCAGCGCGAGCAATCCGACGCGCTCGCGGCCGATCCGGCCCGTGAGACGAGCTCCCGCCACGAGGGGGATCGCGGTTCCGTCCGGCGCGAGCCCGATGCGCCGGCTGTAGAACAGCTGCTGCCGGGCGGATTGGCCGAAGTCGAAGATGCTGCCGGACTCGAGGAAAAACGGGCGCTTTTCGGGGAAGAAGAGGGGGAAGCGGGTCAGGTTGACCACCTGTTGATCGACGTCCACCTGGGCGAAGTCGGTGTTGGCCGTGAGATCGAGCGTCAGCGATCCCGTTACACCGACTTTGACGTCGCCGCCCCCCTTGGCCTCGGCGCGTCCGCGCGCCACGACGCTGTCGCTGCCATCAGCGCGATAGGCGAGCTCGCGCGCGGCGCCCGACACCGCAGCGTAAGGCCGCACTTCAGCGGCGCGCCGCGGCGGCAGCCCGGAGAGACCGACCAGCGTGCCCTCGGCGGCCATGAAGAGCAGCCCTTCGGTCCGGCGCCAGGCGCGCCACAGGACTTCCTCATTCTTGCGCCGGATGACACGGCGGAAGTTCGCTCCCCACACCTCGGCGTCGGGACGGTAACGGAGCGTCTGCCACGGAATCAGAATCTCGGCGGTCCAGCCGGACGCACCGACGCGCGCCCGTGCGTCCCACACCGCATCCCACTCTTCGTTGTCCTCCTCGAAGCTCACGACTTCTGCGTCCTCGAGTGCGCCGTTCGGATTGATCGTGAAGGTGAGTCCCGACCGTTCGTCGTGGAGCGGATCGAGCAGGATCGAGAACGCGTCGTCGGCCTCGAACTCCGCGTCGCGGCGGAGCTGGGTGCGCCGGATGGCCGCGGGCTGGCTGTCGTAGGCCCACAGCGCCACGTACAGCCCGCCGTCCGTCGCCAGGAGGCGCACGACGGTGCGCTCGGTGGCCGGCCGGCCTTCGGCCGGGTCCCGCTGGGTGAAATCGGTGATCGAGTCGGCCGCCTGCCACGCCGCCTCGTCGGGAACACCATCGAGACGAAGCGGGCTCGTGGCGCGCTGCACTCGCACCGGCGCCTCCACCGGGCCCTGGGCGGCGACCAGCCAGGCGGCGAGGAGGCTGCCGATCACTTCTTGAGGAAGGCCTGGAGCGCGGCTCGGAAGTCGGGCGTGCTGCGGCTCACGGCATTCACATCGGCGCCGAGGCGGATGGCTTCGTCGAACGGCAGCCCCTCGAGCTGATAGAACTGCTGCTTGGTGAACGCCAACGCCGAGGCGCTGGTCGCGGCCAGCGACCGCAGCACGTCGCCCGCTTGCTCCTCGAAGTCGGCGTCCTCGTACACGCGCGACACGAGGCCGGCCGCCGCCGCCTCTCCGGCGGACAGCAGCCGCCCCGTCGCGGCCAGATCGAACGCGACCTTCTCGCCCACGGCGCGCCGCAACATCGCCATCACGATGGCCGGCACGAAACCGCGCTGGACCTCCGGGTACCCGAACTGGGCCGACTCCGCCGCGAGAACCAGGTCGCACCCGGTCGCCAGGCCGCAGCCGCCGGCCAGGGCGCGGCCGTGAACCAGCGCGACGATGGGCTTCGGGAGGCGGCGCATCCGCACGAAGATGCCGCCGAAGTGGAGCGCCGCCTGGCGATTCTGGTCCGTGCTGTGGTCCGCCGATGCCAGGAGCTCGTGCAGGTCCATGCCCGCGCAGAAATCGGTGCCGGCGCCCCGGAGGGCGATCACCCGCACGTCGGCGCCCAAGTCGGCGGCGTCGAGCGCCGCGAGGAGCGCATCGATCATCGCGCTATCGATCGCGTTGCGCTTGTCCGGCCGGTTGAGGGTGACCGTGCACACGCCCCCCGTCGTCGTGACCACCACCCGGTCGCTCATCGTGGACTCTCGATCTCCATGCGCAGCAGCGCGGTCGAGAACACTTTGCCCTGCGCGTCGGTCTTGAGGGAAATGGTGCCGCCGCCGTCCAGGGCCCCGTGAAGCAGGAAGTTCAACGCCGAGAGATTGGGCAGCTCGAAGCGTTCGACCTTGCCCGTGATCAAGCCTTTGAAGTGGCGCGCGACCCGCGCCGCCGTTACGTGCTTCACCAGATGCGCGTAATGCTCGGGCTTGCGCGCGATCAATCCTACGTTGGCCGTGTCGCCCTTGTCCCCGGAGCGGGCGTGGGCCAGCGTCACGAGTTTTACGCTTCGACGAGCTCGACGCATGGCTGCACGAGTCCCTTGTCGATGAGCGCCGGCCAGTAGGCCACGATCTCTTCCGGCTTGGGCCGGCCTCCCGCGAAGCCGGTCACGCTGGGCGGGCCGTTGAGAATCAGCGGGGCGATTTCACGCGTGAACCGCTCCACCGGGGCCAGGTCCCGCGCGCGCACGCCGATCCGGAGCTGCACCTCGGGAACGGTGGCCGGATCGCGCTCCTCGCGGGCCAGGCGGCCGTGGGTGGCGTCCACGCCAACGAATTCCGTGTGGATCGCCTCGAACGTGAGACCGAGGTCCTGCAGGCGCCGGCGCAGAATGCGGTCCGCGGCCTGGGCCTTCCGCAGGGCGTCCGGCCAGGCGTAGACGAGCGTGCCCACCGCCTTGTAGCCGTAGAAGTACGCCACGGACACCTTGAGCTTGTCCGTCGCCGGCTTCCCTCTGATCCCTGACACGCGAACCCGATCCTTGCGCACCTGGCTGAGCTGGATCGTCGTGAAGTCCGCGATGCAATCGGGTGTGATGTACTGCTGCGGATCTCCCATCTCATAGACGAGCTGCTCGGTCACGCCGGCCACGTCGATGCGCCCCCCAGTCCTGGGATGCTTCATGACGTCGAACACGCCGTTGGCGCGCGCCTCGACGATGGGGTAGCCGACGTTGGCGAGGTCCGGGATCCGCGCCCAATCGACGAGGGTATTCCCGCCGCTGGCCTGCGCACCGCACTCGATGATGTGTCCCGCTACCGTGCCCGCCGCCAGCAGGTCCCACGCGTCGGCGTCCCACCCGAAGGCGTGCATCAGGGGCCCCAGGGTCAGGCCGGTGTCCGTCACGCGCCCGGTGATCACGAGGTCGGCGCCGCGGCGCAAGGCGTCCACCACGGGCGCGGCGCCGAGATAGGCGTTGGCCGAGAGGACGCGGTCGCGCACATCCCGCAGCGGCCGCCCCGTATCGAGGTTCCGGAGCTCGTGCCCGCGGGCGAGCAGGCCGTCGAGGCGCTCCAGCAGATCGTCGCCCGTGACAACGCCGATCGAGAGCTTGCGGTCGAGGCGGAGGCGTCGGGCTGTCTCGGCGACGGCGGCGGCGCAGCCGCGGGGATTCACGCCTCCCGCGTTGGCGGTCACCTTGATGCCGCGCTCGACTACGGTCGGCAGGATCCGCTCGAGCAAGGGGATGAAATCCGTGGCATACCCAAGCGCCGGATCGCGTGACTTCTGCTTCTGCATGATGGACATGGTGACTTCGGCCAGATAGTCCATCATCAAGTAGTCGACCGGGCCCCCGGTCACCTGGCGGTACGGCGCCTCCGGCCAATCGCCCCAGAACCCCTGCCCCGCGGCAATCCGGACGGTCTCGCTCACTGCGTTCCCAGCCCGAGGGCCATCGTGCGCCGCACCGCGGCGGGAGCAGGGGACGCGGGGACGGTGACGCGCGTTTCGATCAACGCTCCGAAACCCTCTGGCAGCTGGAGGTCGCGCTCGGCGCCAAGGCGGGGCAGCGGGATCGCCGCGCGGCCGCCGGCGACGACCGCGACCTCCCCGGCGTCGGCGCCGCGCTTGACGAGACCGAGAAACCGCACGCGCGCGGTACCGGTCCAGGCATGGCCCACCGCCCTCGCGAAGGCGGGAAAGAACTCGACCGTGACGGGTTTGCCCGCCGCGTCCTCCGCGATGGCAAAGCCGAGCCGCCCGAAGGCGTAGTTGACCGGCACGTTGCCGCCGGGGAGCTGTTGCCCCGTGGAATCGTAAACGGTGATGGTGAAGTCGGTGAGCTCGTCCCACAGGTCCGGCGTCACCTGCACGTCGACTTCCATGCGCCTCGCCCACGGCGGGACGCGCACGGCAATCGTCTCGGCGGGCTGACCCCGGCCGGTGAGCCGGTATTCCCGCTCGGCGCCGACGATTTGGTGGGCGACGCGGCCCTGCACGGTAGCCGGCCGGACACTGGAGGCGTCGATGCCACCGGAAGTCGCCGTCAGTGCCAGGGGCGCCAGGTCCGCGCTCACGCTGGCCACGACCGGCGCCAGCGGCGGCGCGACGACGTCGAGCTCGTACACGCCGGGCACCAGGTCCTCGCCCCGCACCGACAACACGACCGTCCCGCCCTTGTCCGCACCGACATCCACGTCGTCCGGCGTGCCGCGCGCCGGTGCGCCGTTGGGCTCGTACAGACGCACGATGGCCTGCTGCGAGGAGTCGGGGAGGACGACCGTCGCCTGGAGTGTGGCGCCCGGCTGCGCCACGCGCAGGAAGTAGCGCTGCACGCGCGCGATGCCGATCGTGCGCCGCTCGTCGGCAAGCGGTCTCGCGGCCAAGTCGTAGGGCACGGTCACGGTGTTCACGAGCGAGAACAGTGCACCCGCGAGCGTGTCGTTCGGATTTCGGGCGGTGACGGTGCCTACGTAGACTCCAGGGGCCGCGAGCGCGGACGGGTTATACGTCACGGGAATCGCGGTCGCGCGCGGGGCCGCGTCGACGACCGGCGGAACGGAGAGCCATGGGACATCGGCCCGCAGGACGAACTGCGCCGCCCGCAGCCCTCCGACGTGGCGCACGGTGAACGTTTCGAGCGTATCCCCGGGCCCGGTGAGCCCGTTCCGTCTGTACGCCGCCGAGGCGCCGGTCGCCGCGCGCACGGCGTATACGGACCCCTGGTGGCCGGCGCGCAACCACTCGTAGGCGGCCTCGAGCACCGGGATCCCCGCGCCCTCGTCCACCGGGGTGGCGCCGCCGAAGGGCCGCGCGGAGACGCGGAGCGCCTGCATCAGCTCCGCGGCGCTGAGCCGCCGCCCCTCTTGCGCGAAGGCCGACGCGAGGCACGCGACGAGGCCGGCCGCGTGGGGCGAGGCCATGCTAGTCCCGCCCTTGATTTCGTCGCCCGTGGCCCAGCGCGGCACGGTCGAGAAGGCGACTCCGGGCGTCACGATGTCCGGTTTGGCGAGGTCGCCGCCGCGGGAGCTGAACCAGCCCAGGACGTCGCGCGCCGGCGGCACGCCGGGCGCGGGAGCGCGGGCGAACACGCCGGGATACACCGCGCCCACCGAGAGCGCGAAGTCGGCCGAGCCGGGGAAGCCCATCGTGGACAGGCCGGGCCCGTCGTTCCCCGCGCTGATGGCGTACACGACGTCCGGATGCGCGGCGAGAAACGCGTCGATCAGGGAATCGATGACCGCGCGGCCCTCGTGCTCGTTCCCGACGCCGAAGCTCAGGTTGAGGACCAGCGGGAGGTTGCGCGCCTGCGCGAACCGGGCGGCGTAATCCATGGCGCGCAGCATGCTGCCGTGTACGCTCACACCGCCGCGCGCATTGTTCGCGATCTTGAGGCCGAGCAGCTGCGCCCCGGGCGCGACGCCGTCGAACCCGGCGACGTCGAACAGGTCGTGGCCCGCGGCGATCCCGGCGACGTGCGTGCCGTGGCCCGACGTGTCGAAAAACAGGTCGAGCACCGGCGTACCAGCCACCTCGCGGAAATTGGCGACGAGGGTGAGCGGCTTCGTGCCGAGGGCGATCGTCTCCCGGCCCTGGCGGTAGTCGTGCAGCGGCATCTCGTCCTCGAACGACCCGTCGAGATTCGTGTCCAGGAAGGCCACCCAGCCATCCGCCGCCTTGACGACGACGACGGGGAACGCGTCGGTGTTGCGGCCGTTGCCGTTGATGTCGGCGGCGGGCGCGGGACCCAGAGGCAGCTCGCGGAACACGCCCGCGTACCAGGTCGGCGTCGCGGTCAGGCGGCCGATCCGCGCCGCACCGCCCAGGCGCCTTCCCGCCACGGTGATCGCGCCGCCAGTGTCGGGGGTGATCGGGCTGAGGGCGACGCGTCCTTCGCCCGAGAAATCCCGCAGGTCGAGGATCTTGGGCGCGCCCGTCGACGTCGCGACGAGGCCGGCGACGCCGGGGTCGACGCCGCTGTCGAGGATCGCGATCACCACGCCGCGGCCGTCGTAGGACGGGTGGGCCGCGCGAAACGCATCGACGCCGGTGCTCTTGAGCGGCATGAGACCCAGGATCAGCGCGATCGCCGGCTCGACCGCCGGGTCCGCGGTGCGCGTCGCGTCGGCCGTGGCGGTGGGCGGCTTGACGGCCTTTTGTGGTGTGGGGGCGTCGCGGGGCGCCGTGGCCTTGGCGGCGCCGCACGCGGCGGCCAGCCACGCGACCAGCAGGACGGGTGAGGTGTGTCGGATCATGGCTGCGCCGGGAGCGCGAACGCCCCCAAATGAGGGCCTTTGAACTCGCTCGACACTTCGAGCAAGAACGCGAGGGCGTCGCGCGTCCCTTCGGGTGTGATGATGGCGTCCACGAAGCCGCGCGCGCCGGCGAACCTCGCGTCGAGCTGGTGCTCGTAATCGGCGCGCATCGCCTCGACCGCCGTGGTGTGCTCCGGATCGGCGGCGTCGTTCCCATACACCGCTTGGATCGCCGACTCGCCCTCCATGACGCCCATGCGGCCGGTCGGCCAGGACAGGATGAAGTCGGGATCGAACCCCTGTCCCGCCATGGCGTAATAGCCGGCGCCCGACGCGTGATTCATCGTGAGCACCAGTTTGGGCACGGTGGCGGTGGCCATCGCCTCCACGAACCGGGCTCCGGCGCGGATGATCCCGGAGTGCTCCGCCTCGGTGCCCACCATGAAGCCGGACACGTCCTGGAGGAAAAGGAGCGGGATCCGCTCCCGATCCGCATTCTCGATGAAGTAGGCCACCTTGTCGGCGCTCTCGGTGTAGATGATGCCGCCGATCCGAGGCGCCTCCCCCTTGCGCTTGCTCTTGATCACGCCCCGCGAGTTGGTGATGAGCGCGACGACGTGCCCCTCGATCGCGCCGTGGCCGCAGATCAATTCGGGCGCGACTTCGGGCTGGAACTCGTCGAGGCGCCCGGCGTCCAGGAGACACTCGAGCACCGCGCGCACGTCGTAACTCATCCGGTGATCGACGGGCAGCAGGTCGTACAGCTCCTTCGGGTCGCGCTTGGGGGCGAGATACGTGCGGCGCGGCGGTGGACCGTGCGGCAGGCGCGCGATGTACTCCCGGATGCGCGCGACGCACGCGCGGTCGTCCTTCGCGCGGTAGTGCGCCACGGCGCTGACGGCGGTGTGCGTCGTCGCGCCGCCCAGCGACTCCGCGTCGACGACCTGGCCGGTGGCCCCCTTCACGAGGTTCGGTCCGCCCAGGCCCATGAACGACGTGCCCTCGACCATGAAAATGACGTCGGACAGGGCGGGCAGGTACGCTCCACCGGCGATGCACGGTCCCATGACGGCCGCGACCTGCGGGACCTTGAGGTAACGCCGCATGATGGAGTTGTAGTAGAAGATGCGCGCGGCGCCGTACTGCCCCGGGAACACGCCCCCCTGGTAGGGCAGGTTCACGCCCGCCGAGTCCACGAGGTACACGATCGGGATGCGCTGCCGCATCGCGATCTCCTGGGCTCGGAGGATCTTGCGGATCGTCTCCGGCCACCACGAGCCGGCCTTCACCGTCGCATCGTTCGCGACCACGACGACCGGGCGTCCCTCGACCCGTCCCAGGCCGGTCACCACGCCCGCCGCCGGCGCCTGTCCGTCATACTGGTCGGAGGCGACGAGCAGTCCGACTTCGAGCCAGGGGGCGTCTTCGTCGAGCAAGGCGGCAACGCGCTCGCGCGCCGTGAGCTTGCCTTGCTCGTGCTGGCGCCGGATCCGGTCGGGTTCCCCGCCCTGCTCGAGGCGCCCGCGCAGCTCGAGGTACTCGGCGGTGAGCGTCTTGAGGCGGCTCACGGGCTAGGCGGCCACGTGCTGGGCGGCCCAGTCCTGGATGTATTTGATCAAGTCCGACGTCGGCGTGCCCGGGCCGAACAATCGCCCCACGCCCTCCCGCTCGAGCGCCTCCATGTCCTCCGGCGGAATGATCCCGCCGCCGGTGAGCAGGACGTCACGGCGGCCCGCGTCGTCGAGCAGTTTGCGCACGCGCGGGAAGAGCGTCATGTGGGCGCCCGAAAGGATCGAAAGCCCCACGACGTCCGCGTCCTCCTGGATCGCGGCTTGGGCGATCATTTCTGGAGTCTGGTGCAGGCCGGTGTAGATGACCTCCATCCCCGCGTCGCGCAGGGCGGCCGCCACGACCTTGGCGCCGCGGTCGTGCCCGTCGAGCCCGGGCTTGGCCACGAGCACCCGGATCGGCCGCCGTTGTTTCGGCATCAGCGCCGGAAGCGCAGCAGCGCCGCGAGACCGTCCACCGCGCGACGCGCCCGATCGTCGTACAGGACGTCCACCTGGGCGCGCTGGCGCAGGGCTTCTTCGATGGCGTCGTCGATGCGGGGGTCGTCGTCGTGCCCGTTGGCGAGGAGCGTGCGCACCTGCCCGCGCGCGAGCGCCTTGCCGGTTGCCTCGATCCCGTTCACTGCCCAACCCGTGGCGGTCCCTTCCTTCACGGCTTCCGCGTGGGCACGCTCCCAGGCGCGCTCGCGCTCCTCGCGCAACGCCAGGGCGGCTTCGCGCACTTCGGCCGCGGTCGCCCGCTTGGGGTTGAGCTTCACGACGCCGAGCAGGAGATCGTGCAGATAGGTGTGGAGGTGTGGGACGGCGGCGGCGGTATCCACGCCCACCCCTGCGACGACCAGCCCCGCGAGCGGGCGCTGGCTGTGGATCTGGAAGATCCGGTCGGCCACCTGGGCGTACAGCCGCTGTTTCTCGGTCCGGATCCGCATGTGATAATTGTGTTCGCCGGCGCTCCCCGAGGGGGTGCCGGCGCGCGCCATGACCTGGCGGGATCCGTGAAACCGGCCGCCCCGTGAGGCGTCCAGACCGGCGAGCGCCGTCAGCTCCACAGAATCGAACGCGGTGACCTCGAAGAAGCGCGCGGCGGTGCGATCGCACGCCGCCACGAGGATCGTGCCGAACTCCTCCTCGAGGGCCACGAGCTCGCGCACGAGCGGAGTGCGGTCGACGGCGAGGCGGGAGCGGTGCACGTGCGGCAGCGCGAGCACCTCGAACAGCCCCAATCCCCGGGAGGCGAAGAGGGCGATGCCACGGGACGCGGGCAGGCGGCTCGGCTCCGCGAAGTACGCCTGCACGCGCCCCAGGTCGGCCGCGATCGCCTCCCGCTCGCTCCGTTCGAGGGGCTTCCGCGCCAGGTCGGCCACGGCGTCACGGACCCGGTTCTTCATCTTGATGAGGTATTTGCCGCGGGTCTTATCGCGCGGCTCGAGCTTCAGGTAGCACGACACGACCCAATGCCCGTTCGGTTCCAGGCGGGCGAGCCGCTCGATGGTCGCGCGGACGTCCTTGACGCCGGGGACGCTGGGGAGCGCCGTCATCGCCTAGAAGAACACCGGCTCACGGTACGCGCCCCACACGCGCTCCAGCGCGCTGCGAATCTCGTACAGGGTGCAGTAGGCGCGGGCACAGTCGAGCATCGGGCCGATCACGTTCTGGTCGTCCTCGGCGGCCCGGCGCAGCGCCGCCAGGCGCTGCTCGGCCAACGCTCCGTCGCGCTCCGCCCGCAGCCGCGCCATGCGGCGTTTCTGGGTGTCCTCGCCGTCGCTCGATACCTTGAGGATCTCGACGGGATGGTCCTCGTCGGCGAGGAAGTCATTCACCCCGACGATGATTCTCCCTCCGGCTTCGACCTCGCGCTGGAAGGCGGCCGCCGACTGCGCGATCTGCCGTTGGAACCAGCCGTTTTCGATGCCGCGCACCACGCCGCCCGCCGATGCGATCTCGGCGAACAACGCCTCCGCCTCCCGCTCCATCTGGTCGGTGAGGGCCTCGACGTAGTAGGAGCCGCCCAGAGGATCGATCACCTCCGCCACGCCCGTCTCGTGCGCCAGGATCTGCTGCGTGCGGAGGGCGACCTGCACCGCCTGCTCGGTCGGGAGGGCCAGGGTCTCATCCAGCGAGTTCGTGTGCAGCGACTGCGTGCCGCCCAGTACCGCCGCGAGCGCCTGGTAGGCGACGCGCACGATGTTGTTGAGCGGCTGCTGGGCGGT
This sequence comes from Gemmatimonadales bacterium, assembly GCA_036505055.1. Taxonomy (GTDB): domain Bacteria; phylum Gemmatimonadota; class Gemmatimonadetes; order Gemmatimonadales; family GWC2-71-9; genus 20CM-2-65-7. Next base: position 25,015 of record DASXUE010000001.1, read on the forward strand.
GAGCGTCACGCCGGCCGTTTGGGAGTGGAACCGCATCATCCACGAGCGCGGGTTCTTGGCGCCAAACCGCTCGCGCATATGGCGCGCCCAGATGCGGCGCGCGGCCCGCAGCTTGGCGATCTCCTCGAAGAAGTCGTTATGGATGTCCCAGAAGAAGGAGAGCCGGGGCGCGAACGTGTCCACGTCCAGGCCGCGCGCGATGCCCCGCTCGACGTAGGTGAAGCCGTTCGCCAAGGTGAATGCCAGCTCCTGCGCCGCCGTCGCTCCCGCCTCGCGGATGTGATAGCCCGAGATGGAGATCGTGTTCCAGAGCGGCGTGTGCGTCGCGCACCACTCGAACATGTCCACGATGATCTTGAGGGCCGGCTCGACGGGATAGACCCAGGCGTGCTGGGCCATGTACTCCTTCAGAATGTCGTTCTGCACGGTGCCGCGCAGCTGCGCGATGGGGACGCCCTGCTTCTCGGCCGCGGCCACGTAGAAGCAAAACAGGATCGCCGCGGGGCCGTTGATCGTCATCGACGTCGAGACTTGATCGAGTGGAATGCCGCGGAACAGGTCTTCCATGTCGGCGAGGGACGCGATCGCGACCCCGCACTTGCCGACCTCGCCCTCCGACCGGGGATGGTCGGAATCGTAGCCCATGAGCGTCGGGAAATCGAACGCGACCGACAGGCCGGTCTGGCCGTGCTCGAGCAGGAACTTGTAGCGGCGGTTCGTGTCTTCGGCGCTGCCGAAGCCCGCGAACTGGCGCATCGTCCACAACCGGCCGCGGTACATCGTGGGATGGATCCCGCGCGTGAACGGGTATTCCCCGGGACGGCCCAGCCGGCGCTCGACGTCGACGCCGGCCAGATCCTCGGCCGTGTAAATGGGTTTCCGGTCGGTGCTCATCGTGTCACCCCGCTGCGCAGTTGCTCCAGCACCTCAGCGGCCACCTCGTACGGGCTGCGGCCGCCGTCAATGACCTCGGGCAACCGCCGTGCCACCAGCTCCTCGGCCCGCGTCTCGTTGCGAACCCACTGCTGAATCGCCCGGTCGACGACCGCGCGCGTGCGCGCCGCCAACCGCCGCTGCCGACGCTCCGCCAGCTTGCCGCTCGTCGTAAGGTGGTCATGATGTTTGTCGAGCGCGTCGACGAGGGCGTCGATCCCTTCCCCTTTCGTCGCGACCGTCATGAGCACCGGATGCTCCCACCCCGTGGGCGGGCGCTCGGGCGAATCCGGCCGTCTGCCCGTCCGGCCGTCCGCCCGTCCATGATGGGCCGGCACGTGGGCAAACGCGTTCCCCCGCCGGATCCCGAGTGTGACCTGGACCTCCTGCTTCAACTTGTCGGCTCCGGGGCGGTCGCTCTTGTTGATCACGTAGACCTCGGCGATCTCCATGACCCCCGCCTTGAGGGTCTGGATCCCGTCGCCCGACTCGGGCACGAGAACGAGGACGGTGGTCTCGGCGGTGCCCGCCACATCGAGCTCCGTCTGGCCCACGCCCACCGTCTCGACGACAATGCGGTCGAACCCGAAGGCTTCGAGGACGTCCGCGACCTCCTCGGTCGTGGTCGCGAGCCCGCCGAGCGACCCGCGCGTCGCCATGGAGCGAATGAACACGCCGGGGTCCAGGCTGACCGACTCCATGCGGATCCGGTCGCCGAGGAGAGCGCCGCCCGTGAAGGGGCTGGTCGGGTCCACGGCGACGACCGCGACCTTCAGGCCCTGGGTGCGGTACCGCTGGATGAGCTGCTCGGTGAGCGTGCTCTTGCCGGCGCCCGGAGGCCCGGTGATCCCGATGCGGCGCGCGCGGCCGTGCCCGAGGCGAGGGTGCAGGCGCGCGAGGACCCGCTCGAACCCGTCCCGCTGGTTCTCCACGAGGCTGATGACTCGCGCCAGGGACGCCGTGTCCCCTCGCTCGAGACCCGCCAGGATGTCGTCCGTGCGCATGGGTGCCGAAAGATAATCGGGGCCTTGGCTCACAGCACGGTCCCGCGCAGGATGAGGCTGGCCGCCGTGAAATAGATGACCAGGCCGGTCACGTCGACGAGCGTCGCGACGAACGGGGCGGAGGCGCTCGCGGGGTCGAACCCGAGGCGGCGCAGGATGAACGGCAGGAGCGAGCCGGCGAACGTGCCGAAGGTGACCACCCCGATGAGGCTGCAGAATACCGTGGCTGCGACGAGCAGGTAGTGCTGGCCGTAGATGGGACTCACCATCTGCCACAAGACGATGCGCAGAAACCCGATGGCGCCCAGCACTCCGCCGAGGACGAGGCCCGCGGCGAGCTCCCGCCGGATGACCCGCCACCAGTCACGCAGCCTCACCTCGCCAAGCGCCATGGCGCGAATAACCAGGGTGGAGGCCTGGGACCCGGAGTTGCCGCCGCTCGAGATGATGAGCGGCACGAACAAGGCCAAGACGACGGCCCGGGCGATCTCCGCCTCGAAGAAGGCCATCGCAGTTGCCGTCAACATCTCGCCGAGGAACAGCGCCGAGAGCCAACCGGCGCGCTTCCGCACCATCCGGTGGAATGCCGTCTTCAGGTACGGCGCATCGAGGGCCGCGGAGCCGCCGAGCTTTTGGATGTCCTCCGTGGCCTCCTCTTCGACGACGGCGACCACATCGTCCGCCGTTACGACGCCCTTCATCCGGCCCTTCTCGTCCACGACCGGCGCCGCGACGAGGCTGTGCTCGGCGAACAGGTGCGCGACCTCTTCCTGGTCGGCCGCTTCGGGAATGGTGATGACGTCGGTCTGCATCAGTTGAGCCACGCTCGTGGCCTGGTCCGCGGCGATCAGGTCGGTGAGCGAGACCTGGCCGAGCAGCTTTCCCTCCGCGTCGAGCACGTACGCGAACGCCGGCGTGTCGCGGCCGGAACGCTCCTGCGCCTGCCGCCGGAAGTAGCTCAGCGCCTCGGCCGCGGTCATGTCAGGGCGCACACGGATGTAGCGCGGGTTCATGAGGCCGCCCGCCTCGTCTTCCGCGTACGCCAGGAGGGCGGTGACCTCGAACCGCGTCGGCTCGTCGAGCAGGGCCAGCAGGCCGCCGCGCTGATCGGTCGGGGCAGCTTGAATCACATCGGCGACATCGTCCGGAGCCAGTAACCGGATCCACAGGCGGCGCTCTGCGGGCGGGAGCATGAGCAACACGTCGACCTGGTCGGCCGCGCTCAGGTCAAAGAAGAACTCATGCGCCGCTTCGGGCGGGAGTTGCTTGAGTCGCCGCGCCCGATCGGCAGCCGTGAGCTGCGGCCAGCTCTCGGCGACGTCGAGGTACGTCAAGCCCTTCTTCTTGGGCACGCGCGCCCTCAGGCAGGCTCGTCGGAACGATCCAGGGCCTTCGAGCGGACCGGTCCCGGGCGGACCACCACGCGCTCGACCCGCGTCGCCGTCGCCGCGAGCACGTCGAACTCGAGTCCCCGGAACAGAAAGCGTCCGCCGGCGCGCGGGATGCGGCCGAGCGCATGGATCAGCAGGCCGCCGACGGTCTGCACGCCCCGGATCTCCACCCGCACGCCCAGCTCCTCCAAGGCCGCGAGGGGCGCATTGCCCTCGAGCTCGAGGATGCGCGGCGGCGGCGCGGTGGGTTGCGGGGAAGGTCGGGGCGGGCTTTCGAAGATCTCCCCGACCAGCTCCTTCAGCAGGTCCTCGAACGTCACGAGGCCGGCGCTGCCGCCGAATTCGTCCAGCACCACGGCGAGGTGTCCCCCGCCCCGTTGCATCTCGAGCATCAGGTCCGCGGCGCGGGTGGCGCCCGGCGCCGAGAGCGCCGGGCGCACGGGCACGGGGTCTTCGGGTTGGAGCGTCAGCAGATCGAAGGTGTGCGCCACGCCGATCACATCGTCCAGCGACCCGCGGTACACGGGGTAGCGGCTGTAGCCCGACTGCTGGAACACGTGCGCCGCTTCCGCCGCGAGCATGCCTTCCGGGATCGCGACGATGGCGGTCCGCGGCGTCATCAGCTCCCGAACGGGGCGGTCCGCGAACGCGAGGACTCCGGAGACCACGGCCATCTCGTCGGTCGCACCGAGGGCGTCCGTGTCGGTGCTCGAGAGCAGCGCGGCGAGCGTCGTGCGCGTGGAGGGGTCGCGGCGCGGAATGAACGGCGCCAGCAGCGTCCCCGCCCCATCCATGGCCGGCACCGCCCGCGCGACGAGGGGCTCGGCCCATCTGCGCCCGACGACGCGCGGTACGAGGTACGCGGTGCTGATGAACAGCGGCACGCCGACGGTCACGGAGAAGACACCGACGAAGGTCGGCGTCGTGTCGGCGAGGAGCGCCGGCACAGCGGCGGCGGCGAGCAGAACCCCCAACGTCGTCAGCGTGTTCGCGGTCGCCAGCACGCGGCCGGGGTTCTCGAGTACCCCCTCGGCGGCCCCCGATCCCCGCAGCTTGTACGCCACCCACCGCGTCAGCTCCAGCTGGCTCACCGCGGCGGTGGCAACGCCGACCGCGGCCGACATCCCCGCGATCAGGAGCCCCAGGACCAGCACGAGGAGGGCGCCGCTCATTGCTTCTGGAACGACACTTGAGTGACCCGGCGCCGGTCGACGCGCTCGACCACCACGCGGTACCCGTCGAGCGTCAACTCGTCCCCCGCGCGGGGCACGCGTCCCAGCACGGAGTAGACGAGGCCCCCGACGGTGGACACCTCCGGGTGGGTGAACGTCGCGCCGAGGGCGACCGACAGGTCGTCGAGGCTGACGCGTCCATCCACCAGGACCCGGCTGCCTTGCTGCTGGATCGCCGGCGCACTCTCGACGTCGTGCTCGTCTCGGATCTCCCCGACGATCTCTTCGAGAATATCCTCGCGCGTGATGAGCCCCGCTGTACCGCCGAACTCGTCCACCACGATGGCGATGTGCGCGGGGGCGCCCTGGAAGTCCCGCAGCTGGGTGTCGAGCGTCTTGGTCTCGGGAACGAAGGCGGCGGGGCGCACGAGATCCTGCCAGCGCGGGCCGGGCTCGGCGAGCCCCATCGCGAACGGCACGAGGTCCTTGGCGAACAACACGCCGACGATGCTGTCGGGCGTGCCGTCGTACACGGGGAGCCGCGCGTGCTCCGTCTGGCGGAACGCGTCCAGCACGGCCTCGAGCGGTGCCGCCAGATCGACACCGGCCATGTCGAGCCGCGGGGTCATCACTTCGACCACGGTCGTATCGGCGAGCGTGAATACGCCGAGCAGCATGTCGCGCTGCGCGGCGCCCAGATCGGGCTTGAGCGGCTGGGGCGTGGCGATCAGGGCATGGAGGCCGCGGTCCACCCAGGCGAGCAGCCACAGCAGCGGTCCGAAGGGCGCCAACGTGCGCCGGGCAAGCGGCAGCGCAGCGTCGGACAGCTCGGGGGCGAGGCGCGCGACGCTGCGCGGCAGGGCGTCGCCCACGACGAATAACAGCAGCACGCACACGAGGAGTCCCGCCAGCCCTTGCGTCCACGGGCGTTCCCACCACCGGACGGCGTGGGCGGCGCCCACGGCGCCCAGGACGAGGAGCCCCAGGCGGGCCACGTGAAGCGCGCGATGCAGCGGCACGCGGCTCGCCGCGGACACCGGCGGCGCGTCCCCCAAGGTGTGCAGCGCTTCGCCGACCGCGGCCTCCTCGGCGAGCGCGAGCACCCCCGCCCACAGCGCTGCCACGATCGACGCGATCAGCCCGGTGAGCAGCAGCGCGGTGGCGCTGAGCATCAGCGGCCCCCTCTCCCCCGCCGTCCACTGCCGAGCCGGCGCACGTACCGTTCCTGCCGCCGCCACATGGCGCTGCGCGTCCGCCCCGGACCCTCGGGATGATCGTAGCCCAGGACGTGCAGGGTGCCGTGGACGACGAGCCGGACGACTTCCTCCTGATAGGGGTGGGCGGTGTCGGGGCAGATGTATACGTCGCCGAGCAGACTCCCGTCGGGCTGAGGGAGCGTGAAGGCGATCACGTCGGTCAGGCCGCGGCGCCCGGTGGCGCGCCGGTTCAGGCGGCGCATGGCGGCGGGTCCGAGCAGGGTGAGATCGAGGCGGGTGCCGCGCGCTGCGCCTTCCCATGCCAAGACCCGCCGCGCGACGCGCGCCAGACGCTCAAGCGCCGCTTTTCGGCTGCCAGGCCGCGCTGATGCCGCCACTGGATTCCGGATAATCGATGCGGTTGTGATACATCCCGCCGAGCACGCGAATGAACTCCCGCTTGGCGGCCTCGATCTGCTGCAGCGTCATCGGGGCCTCGTCGAGCTGGCCGGCGTTGAGCTTGGTCCGAACGATGTGGTTGATCGCCTCTTCGATTTTCTGCGGCGTTAAATCCTCGAGCACGCGCAGCGCCGCCTCGACCGAATCGGCCAGCATGGTGACGGCGGTTTCGATGGAGCGCGGCTTGGGACCGGGGTAGACGAACTCGTCATGGACGATCGGCTGTCCGCCGTCGGCCTTTTTCGCCTTGTCGAGGAAGTAGGTGATTTCCGTCGTGCCGTGGTGCTCCGGAATGAACGCGGCGACGGCGTCGGGCAGGCCCGCCTCCGCGGCGAGCGCCAGCCCGTCCACCACGTGCGCCTTGATGATCTGGGCGGATTGGAGCGGCTTGAGGCGGTCGTGCGGGTTCACGCCGTGCGTCTGGTTCTCGACGAAGTACTGCGGGTTCTTCACCTTGCCGACGTCGTGGTAATAGCATCCGACGCGGCCGAGGAGCCCGTTGGCGCCGATGCGGTTGCACGCCGCCTCGACGAGATTCGCCATGGCGACGCTGTGTGCGTAGGTGCCCGGCGCCTCGAGCGACAGCCGCCGCAGGAGCGGCCGGCTCGGGTCGGACAGCTCGAGGAGCGTCAGGTCGGTCGTGATGTGCGTGACCGATTCCGCCAGGGGCAAGAGGAAGAAGGTCAGGCCTGCCGAGGTGAGGCCGTTCAACGCGCCCAGCAGGCCGCGCAGGCCGATCTCGGACACCGGCCAGCCGCTCGACAGCCCCAACGCGAGCGCGGCGGTCAAGTACCCCACGGCGATGAGCAGGACCGGCACGTAGAAGTTGGTGCGGCGCCGCAGCGCGCGGACGGAGAGCGCCGCCGTCACGCCGCCGACGAGGCAGAGGAAGAGGGCAGGCACGTCGTGAAACACGGGCTGCAGCCCGATCACGACGGCCAGGATCATCGCGGCGATCATCGAGACGCGGCCGTTGAACAGCACCGTCATGGTCATCGCCATCGACGGCAGGAAGATGATCTCGGGATGCTGCGGGTAGAAGCGCGCGACCGCCGCGGCCTGCAGCAGCACCAGCCCGAACAGCCCGCCGATGAGCGCGACCTGCCGCTGCTCGCGGTACGTCTCCTGGCGATAGAACACGAGCAGGACCCAGAAGATGGCGAGTACCAGCATGTCCCGCAGCAGCGGCCCGAGCACGCCGCGGACGGAGTAGGTGGTAGCGGCGCCGCGCCGCAGCAGCTCCTGGTGCAGGGCCAGCAGCCGCTCGTGCGCCTCGTTGGTCACGACCTCGCGGTCCGCGACGATGCGGTCGCCGAGGCGCACGATGTACTTGCTCGGATCCACGCTCCCCCGGAGCTCGTTGCGGCGCCGCTCCGTCTCGAGCCGATTCGGCACGAGCGTGGGCCGGAAGAACTGTCGCACGAGCTTCAGGTACAGGACGTCCCCCACGCTCGACCCTGCATCGGGGTGCAGCGTCTTGGCGCGGTTCAGATACGCGGCGAAGGTGAGGACCTGCTCGCGCACGATGGACGATTCGTTCCCGCCGCGCCGCACGATGATCTCCCGCGACTGCTCCACCGGGAGCACGCCGGGGCCCGTCACGCCGAGGGCGAGCGTCCGGTCGAACAGCCCCGTGAGGGAGCGCTGCAGCGCGCGGCGCCGCCCGCCCTTCGTGAGATACGCCGCCTCCTGCAGCGAGATCGCCACGCCGAAGTCGCGGCCCGCCCGAATCAACGCCTGGGGACCCTGGTCGGCGGCTGCGTCGAGGGCGTCGAAGAAGGCGCCCATCGCGGTGGCCGCGGAGTCGTAGGTGCGCTGCCGGAATTCGTAGATGGGCTTCGCCGACGCCGCGAGCTCTTCCGCTTCGCGCTGCAGCTCGTCTTCGGACTTGTTTACCACGAAATTGAAGGGCGCGACGATGTCCTTGTCGGCCCGCGCGCCGGGCTCGAGCAGCGGGGCCACGTCGGCGGCGCTCGAGGGGAACGTGACGTTCGCCAGGATCGCCAAGCCCAGCACCCACGCCCACCGCGTGCCGTGATAGCGCACCTGGTCCATCGTCGGGAGGGTCATCTCATCCCTGCGCGTCCTCGGCGTACGCCCGGATGATGTCCCGGACCAGCCGGTGCCGCACCACGTCCGTCTCCTCCAGGTAGCAGAACCCGATGCCCTCGATCCCGGGAAGAATGCGCTCCACGTGGAGCAGCCCGGAGTCCTCGCGGTTCGGGAGGTCGATCTGCGTCTTGTCGCCCGTGATCACCGCGCGCGAGTTCACGCCGAGCCGTGTGAGGAACATCTTCATCTGCATCCCGGTCGCGTTCTGCGCTTCGTCGAGAATCACAACGGCGTCCGAGAGCGTGCGGCCGCGCATGTAGGCCAGGGGCGCGATCTCGATCGTCCGGGTCTCGAGCGCCTTCTGCACGCGGTCCCGCGGCATCATGTCCTCGAGGGCGTCGTACAGGGGGCGCAGGTAGGGGTCTACCTTTTCCTGCAGGTCGCCCGGGAGGAACCCCAGGTTTTCCCCCGCCTCGACCGCGGGGCGGGCCAGCACGATGCGCCGCACCCGCTTGCGCGCCAACGCGTCCACGGCCGCCGCCACCGCGAGGTAGGTCTTCCCCGTTCCGGCGGGCCCGATGCCGATCACGATGTCGTACCGCGCCATCGCCAGCAGGTATTCCCGCTGCCCCGCCGTCTTGGGCTGAATGACGCGCCGCAGGCCGGGGAGGATGATCTTGACCTCGTCGCCCGTCTGGCGGCCGAGCGTGCCCGAGGACTCCTCAGCCACGAGGCGCTCGACGTCGTGCACGTCCACGGTCTCGCCCATGCGCGCCAGGTCGACGAGCGCCTGGGCCACGGGGGCGGCCCGTTCGACCGCCGCGGCTGACCCGGCGAGCGAGAGATTGTCGCCGCGCAGCGACACGCGGATCCCGAGCCGCCGCGACAGCTCGAGGAGGTTGGCGTCGTTCACGCCGGCCAGGGCCAGCGGGTCCACGCCTTCGGCGGAGAGGCGCTGGGTGATGTCGTCGCTCACGGCACCACCCGGATGTGCAGCGCGGCCAGATCGTCGGGGCGCGCGGGAGCGGGCGCCCCTTCGAAGAGCGCGCGGGCCGCGGTCGTCTTGGGGAATGCGATCACGTCGCGCAGCGACGGGGCCCCCGCGAGCAGCATGGCCACGCGGTCGAACCCGATGGCGAAGCCCCCGTGCGGCGGCGCGCCCGCGGCGAGGGCGGCGAGCAGGAATCCGAAGCGCGTCTCGATGTCGTCTTTCGACAGACCGAGATGCGCGAACACGGTGCGCTGGACGTCGGGGTCGGTGATCCGGATCGAGCCCGAGCCCAGCTCGTTGCCGTTGTAGACGGCGTCGTAATGCAGCGCGCGGCACGCGAACGGATCCGAGTTCAGCTTGCCGAGGTCGTCGGGATGCGGCGCCGTAAACGGGTGATGCGCGAACACGGGCCGCCCGCTCTCGGGCTCGGGCTCGAACAACGGGAAGTCGACCACCCAACAGAACGCGTCCTCCGTGGCCGGGCGCGGCGCGAGCCGGCGGATGACTTCCTGGCGCACCCGGTCGAGCGCCGGCGACGTCACGCGATCGGGGCCGACGGTGAGCAGCGCCACGTCGCCATCGCCGACGCCGAGGGCGCCGAGCGTCTCCGGCGTGAAGTGCTTGCCCACCGAGCCCGACACCTGCTCCCCCTGCCGCTTGGCCCATGCGAGCCCGGCAGCGCCGAGCGCCTTGGCGGCGTCGGCGAGCTGGTCCACGTCCTTGCGCGACAGCGCGCCGCCGCCTTTGACCGCGATGCCGCGCACCCGCGCGCCGTCGGTGAGCGCGCTCTGGATGAACGGCACGCCGAGCGGACGCAGCTGCGCGGTCCAGTCCGCGATCGGGAAGTCGTAACGCAGGTCAGGCTTGTCGGTGCCGAAACGCTCCATGGCCTCCCGCCACGGGAGCCGGGGAAACGGCCGCGGGATACCGTGCCCGGCTTCTTCCCACAGGGCGACCAGGACGGCCTCCACGAAGCCGATGACATCCTCCGGCCCCACGAACGACGCCTCGAGATCGATTTGCGTGAACTCGGGCTGACGGTCGAGCCGCTGATCCTCGTCGCGAAAGCAGCGCGCCAGTTGGAAATAGCGATCGAAGCCTGCCACCATCAGCAGCTGCTTGTAGATCTGTGGCGACTGCGGCAGGGCGTAGAACTCGCCGGGATGCACGCGCGAGGGCACGAGATAGTCCCGCGCCCCTTCGGGAGTCGGCTTCGTGAGGATGGGTGTTTCGATCTCGAGGAAGTCGAGCTCGGTGAGCGTGCGGCGCGCCCGCTGCAGCAGCCGGTGCCGCAGCACGAGGTTCGCCTGCAGCTCCGGGCGGCGCAAGTCGAGGTGCCGGTACTTGAGGCGCAGCTCCTCGGCAGGGAGGTCGTCGGTCTTGCCGCGGGCGACGGGGATCACCGGCGTCGCGGCTGGTCCAACCACGGTGACGCTCGCCGCGTGCACCTCGATCTCGCCGGTCGCCAGCTCGGGATTCTTCATGTTGGCGGGGCGCGCCACGACTTCGCCCTCGACCACGATCACGGTCTCAGCCCCGAGCCCCTGAGCGGAGGCGAGTACCGGAGCCGCCGCCCACCCCGGCCCTACCGCAACCTGGACGATGCCGTCCCGATCGCGCAGGTCGAGAAACACGATCCCGCCGAGGTCGCGACGCCGGTGCACCCACCCACCGAGCCGCACCCGCTGCCCGACATGCTCGGCCCGCAGCGCCCCGCAGCGGTGGGTGCGCCAGGTGGTCCGCGTCTGCAACGCGCTTATGCTCCCTCCGCTTCGCACAGCGAGCGGTAGAATTCCTCGGCCGTCCGCGCGCCCAGCAGGCGGGCGCGCACCGGCTCTCGCCGCACCAGGCGGGAGATCCGGCTCAACGCCTTCACATGGGCCCCGGCCTGCGACTCGGGACCAGCCAGCAGAAAGAAGAGCCGTACCGGCTCTCCGTCGAGTGTCTCATACGGCACCGGGGCCGGCGTCGTCCCCGCCACCACGACGAGGCTCGCGAGCGCCGGCGTCTTGCCGTGCGGCACTGCCACGCCGTAACCGATCCCGGTCGGGAACTGCCGCTCCCGCTCGAGGATCGCCTGCAACACCTCGGCCCCGGCGCCCTCGCCCCTCCCTCCTCCACCCCCACCCCCACCCCCACGCGCGCCCGATCCATTGCCCGCGACCAGTAACTCGACGAGTTCCCGAAGGACCCCCTCCTTGCTCTGGGCCCGGAGGGGGACCCGAATCCGGCTCGGCGTCAGCAGGTCTGAGAGCCGCAATGGAATGTGTCCAAGTGCCGTAACCGGTTGAAGATAGTTGAGTTGAGTTGACAGCGCCACCTGCCCCCGTAACGTTCGGCATGCAACGCATTGCGGGGGTGCTCGTTGGCCTCGCCGTTTGCGCGGGGCCTCCACCCGCGCGTGCACAAGAGGCGGCGGGCACGGCGCTGTGGCGTCTCGTGGCGACCACGCTCCCCGTCCCTCCAGCGTTGTCGCTGGGCGCCGCGGGCAGCTTCTGGAATCCCGCGCAGGTGGAGGACAGTGCCCGGGCGCAGCTGGCGATCGAAGGGGTGGAGACGTCGGCCGCCATCGGTGCATCGGGCGTGCTCGCGGCCCTCAAGGTTCGGGCGGGCAAGGTCGGGTACGTCGGCTTGATCTACGGGCGGGTCGGCCTGACCGACCTCACCCGCACCGGTGACAGTCCCGATGCGGTGGGGAGCAGCGTGCCGGTCTACACCTCCGCCGTCGGAGTCACGTGGTCGCGCGCGATCGGTCGCACCGCGGTGGGGGCGACCGCCCGTTACCACGTGACGCGCCTCGACGACATCGAACGGTCGCGCTCCACGTTTGATGTCGGAGCGAGTCGCGAGGTGGTGCCGGGCCTTCGCCTGGCGGCGGCCACTCACTTCGTTTCCTCGTTCAGGGCCGACCCGGCGCAGGACATCTACGCCGGCGTCGAGTACCGGCTCTGGCAGGGACCGCTGTGGGGCGACCATGGAGTCCTGCGCGGTCGCTACGGTCTCGCGTTCGCCCACGGGTTCACCGCCGACCACCAGGCGGGCGTCGGCCTCGAGGTGGGGACGGCGGTGGCGCTCGACGTCGCGGTCGCGCGTGAAGGAGGCTACAGCGACGCGGGCTGGCGCCCCGCTGCGGGCATGCGGCTGGCGATCGGCAAGTACCGTGTGACCATCGCGCGAGATGCCGGATTGAACGATCTCGGCTCGGCCTACCGCGTCGGTGTAGAAGCGCGGTTCCGGTGAGTGTTGATCTGTTGGGGATCACGCCCGAGGCGGCGCACGCGGCCCTCGGTGAGTGGTTGGCGGCGCGTGGCGAGCCGGCGTACCGCGTGCGCCAGGTGCTTCCGCGCCTGTGGCAGCGTCCGGTATCCGGCTGGGCCGAGGCGACCGAGCTTCCCGCTCCCCTGCGCGCCGAGCTCGATGACGCGTTTCCGCTCGCCCGGCTGGCGCTGGCGGCGCGCCAAACCTCCCAGGACGGCACGGAGAAATTCCTCTGGAACCTCGCCGACGGCGAGGCGATCGAGTCGGTGCTGATCCCCGAGGGGAAACGCCGGACGCTGTGCGTGTCGTCGCAGGCGGGGTGCGCGCTGGGGTGTGTATTCTGCGCCACCGGCCGGATGGGGTTCCGCCGGAACCTGTCCGCGGCGGAGATCGCCGGTCAGGTGCGCGAGATCGTGCTGCTCGATCCCGCCCTCAAGCCGAGCAACATCGTGTACATGGGCATGGGCGAACCGCTGCTCAACTGGGACGCGGTGGATGCGACGCTGACGATTCTGAACCACCCGGACGGTTTCGGCATCGGGGCCCGGCACATCACGGTGTCCACCGTAGGGATTCTGCCGAACCTCGCGAAGTTCGCGCGGCGCCCGGAGCAATTCCGGTTAGCGCTGTCGTTGCATGCGCCGACGCCGGCGCTGCGTCGCGAGCTGATGCCGATCGAGAAGAAGTACACGCTCCCGGAGGTGCTGGAGGCGCTCAAAGGGTTCCGGCGGCGGGTGACGCTCGAGTACGTGCTGATCGGGGGGAAGAACGATGCGCTCGAAGCGGCCGACGCCCTCGCCAAGGTGGCCGCACCGCTCGCCGCGCTCGTGAACTTGCTGCCCCTGCACCCCGGGGGCGCGCCCGATCTGGTCCCCAGTCCGCGGGCGCAGATGCTGGCGTTCGAGCGGCGGCTCCGGGCCCAGGGGGTCGAGGCGGTGCTGCGCCGCAGCCGCGGCCTCGACATCAGCGCCGCCTGCGGCCAGCTACGGGTGGAAGTCCTCGCGCGGCGGCGCAAAGTCGACGCCCAGGAGCACGCTGGCGTCGAGTAGCCGGGCGGCGTCGAACTCGACGCTCACGCGCCCCACGCCCAACGCGCGCCGCACGCGCTCCCCCACCTCGGCGCTCCCGCGCCGGACGATGATCCGCGTCGAGTCGAGCCGCCCGACGTCCGTCGCGGCATTCCCGAAATAGACCACGTCGATCCCCGCGCGCCGCAACATCCGGGTGCCGACGCGCGCGAGCCCCGGTTTCGCGCCGGCGTTGAGCACCTCGACGACGAGCGCGGGCGCCCGGTCGCCGGGCACGGCCTGTGCGGGCTTCGCGTCCCCGCGGCACGCCGCCACGAAGAGCAGGGCGCCTAGCGCGAGACGAGCGCGTTCCAGAAACCCACCGTCTCTGGGACCAGCGGCCACCCTGACCGGACGACCCATTCGATACGCCGCCGCGCCACCTCGCGCAGCACCGCGTCCCGCTCGGCGGGGACCCGCGCGGCGAGGCCCTGCCGCTCGCCCTGGTCGAAGTCGCGGCGCGGATCGAGGAAGTCGGCGAGGTAGAGCATCCGTCCCACGTCGTCCCACCCGGCATATCCGACGGTGTGGTAGCGCACGGCGTCGAGGACGCCCCGGTCGCGCTCGCCGTCCGCTGCCGCACGATCGGCTGCGGCGGGCCCGTGGGCCGTCAGATTCTCGAGGGGCGCGTCGCGCAGCGCGTCGTGCAGCCAGGCGGCCCGCACCCAACGGTCGCACTCGGCGGGAGGGACCCCGCGCGCGGCGGCCCACCTCGTGAGCAATGCGACCACGCGCTCGATATGGGCGCGACGCTCGGGCGTGACTTCCGCCCACGGCGGCAGGCTCACGGGCGCACCGTCGGATCGGCGGCGATGCCTTCCCCGAGCACGACGTTGTCGATCAGCCGCGTGGTCCCGACCCGCGCGGCGACGAGGGCCACCGTCCGCGCCGTGACGCGCGCGACTGGTTGCAACGCGTCGTCGACCAATCCGAGGTACTGGGGCTCGACGCCCGGCGCCTTGAGCGTTTCCATCCCGCGGCGCGCGAGCGCCGCCGCGTCCGCTTCGCCGCCGCGCCACGCCTGCTCCACGGCGCGCAAGGTGCGCGACAGGGCGAGGGCCGAGCGCCGCTGGTCGGGCGTGAGATAGGTGTTGCGCGAGGAGAGGGCGAGCCCGTCCAGCTCGCGGACCGTGGGCGCGACGTCGATGCTGGTCGGGAAGTCGAGATCCTGGACCATCTGCCTAACCAGCACGGCCTGCTGAAAGTCCTTACGGCCGAAGACCGCGACGTCGGGTTCGGCCAGATGCAACAGCTTGGCGACGACCGTGAGCACGCCGGAGAAATGATTCGGCCGCGCGCCGCCTTCGAAGCCGTTCCCCAGCGGGCCCGGCTCGACGCGTGCGACGGGCGGCGCCGGGTACATCGCTTGGCGTTCGGGCACGAACAGGCAGTCCACGCCGCGGTCTTGCGCAACCTGCCGGTCGCGGGCGAGATCGCGGGGGTAGGCCTCGAAATCTTCCTGGGGACCGAACTGGAGGGGGTTCACGAAGATGCTCAGAACGACGCCGTCCGAGAGCTCCCTGGCGCGGTCCACCAAACGGAGGTGCCCCTCGTGGAGGAACCCCATCGTGGGAACGAACCCGATCTTGCGACCGCGGGCGCGCTCGGCTCGGGACCAAGCGCGCATCTCGGCGAGGCCCCCTAGAACTCGCGCTTCTTCATCTCCGAAAAGAAATCTCGCCGCTCGATGTCCTCTTCCGTAGTCTCGGGCGGGAGGGTCGGATCGTAGCGCCGCGCCTTCGGTTTGGCCTTGGCGGCCTTGGCCGCGTTCTTCTTGATCAGCTTGGCCAGCTTCTGCTCTTCGCTCTTGGACATCCGCGTCTCTCCGGTCGGTCGGTCGATTACGCCCGCCATAAGATAATCAATCTCTTCCCCAGGCCAGCGTGCGACTCTGGCGGCTCGCGCCCACGCGGTGCAGACTCTTGAGCCGTGGACCGCCGCGACTTCCTCAGGCAGACGGCCGCCCAGGCGGGCGCGCTGACGGTTGCCGCGCCCGCGCTGCTCCTCCCTCCCAGGTCACCCGACGTGGTCGTGGTCGGCGCCGGAGCCTTCGGCGGCTGGACCGCCTGGCATCTCCGAAAGCTGGGAGCCCGGGTGACGCTCGTGGACACGTGGGGCCCGGGTAACTCGCGCGCCACCTCGGGGGACGAGACGCGGGGCGTGCGGAGCTCCTACGGCGACAAGGCGCACTGGATCCAATGGGCCAACGAAGCGATCCGGCGCTGGAGGGCGTGGGACGAAGAGTGGCAGCACCGCTTGCGTCTCAAGTTGTTCTTCACGACCGGCGATCTCATCCTCCGCCCCGAACCCGAACCCTGGCTCAGCGACACGCTGCGCAACTGGGATGAGCAGAAGATTCCTCACGAGGTGCTCACCCTCGACGAGGTCGCCTACCGGTACCCGCAAATCAGCCTCGAGGGGATGACGCTCGCCGCCTTCGAGACCAACGCCGGAGTCGTCCGCGCCCGGCGCGTGTGCGAGACCGTCGCCGAGATGTTCCGGGCGAAGGGTGGCAGGATCGAGCTGGCGCGCGCCGAGCCGGGTGCGCGCGCGGGCAATCGCCTCACCGACGTGACCCTCTCCAACGGCCAACGGCTCACGGCCGACTTTTTCGTGTTCGCGTGCGGTCCCTGGCTCGCGAAAGTGCTGCCCGACGTCCTCACCGACAAGCTGCGCACGCCCCTGGGTCAGGTCTTCTACTTCGGGACTCCCCCCGGTGACGACCGCTTCATCTATCCGCACATGCCGAGCTGGAACGTGCCCGGCGTCACGGGTTGGGCCGCGCTGCCGCCTGACCATCGCGGCTTCCGCGTCCGCACGGGGGGCGGGGGCCGCCGTCCCGGCGCTCCGCGGCCCAGCGATCCCGACGACTCCGAGCGATGGATTTCGCCGGAGGCTGTCGAGCGCGCGGTCGACTTCGTGTGCCAGCGGTTTCCCCTTCTCGAGCACGCCCCCCTGCTCGAGACGCGCGCCTGCCATTACGAGCTGAGCGCGAGCCGGGAATTCATCGTGGACCGCCACCCCGCGCTCGAGAACGTGTGGATCGCGGGGGGCGGAAACGCGGAGGGATTCAAGTTCGGCCCGGTGATCGGGGAGTACGTCGCGCGGCGGGTTCTTGGCAAGCAAACCGATCCCACGCTCGCGGAGCGGTTCAAGATCCCGGCGACGACGTTCGATCCGGCGTCGACCGGATTTCGGGAGGAGGAGAGTTTCGGCTCGCCCCTGTAGGTCCTCACCCCATATCCCCCTCTCCCCTTCGTACGTCCTCACCCACTGTCCCCCTCTCCCTTCGTACGTCCTCACCCCCTGTCCCCCTCTCCCTTCGGGAGAGGGGGAACGACCCTCGTCAGTTCGTTCCCCCTCTCCGGAACGGAGAGGGGGTCAGGGGGTGAGGACCGGAACGGAGAGGGGGACAGTGGGTGAGGACTAGCGCCGCACGAACCGCTGGACCCGCTTGTAGATGTCGACCTCCCCCGTGTACAGGTTCCCGCGCGAGTCGACGGCGAGGTTGTGCACCCAGCCGAACTGGCCCGCCTGCCGCCCGCCACGGCCGAAGCTCCCGACCACGCGGAGATCGCTGCGCCGCAGGATCCAGACTTTCATGTTCGTGCCGTCGGGCACGAAGACGAACGCCTGCGCGCTGTCGCGCGAGAATGCCATATCCCACACGGAGCCCATCGCGCGCGTCGCGCGTGCGACGAAGACCTCGCGCACGAACGTGCCGTTCTTCCGGAACACCTGGATGCGATTGTTGACCCGGTCGGCGACGTACACCAGGCCGTCGCCCGACAGCCGGACCGCGTGCACCGTGAGAAACTGCTGCGGCGCCACGGTCGTGTCGTAGCTGGGCGGCCACATGGACGCCACAGCGGGATCGTACGCCACGGTGTCGCCGTCAATCGGGCGCCGGCCGTACGCACCCCAATGCCGCTTGTAGGCGCCCGTCGTCGCGTCGAACACGATCACGCGGCGGTTGCGGTAGCCGTCGGCGACGTACACCTCGTTCGCCGGTACGTCGACCTCGACGGCAGTCGGTTGCCCGAGCCGCAGGGTGTCATTGCTACCGCCCGTTTCCCCCGCCCGCCCGATCTGCAGCAGGAAGCG
>DASXUE010000002.1:0-6914 GCA_036505055.1 Gemmatimonadales bacterium
TGCGTCGAGCTGATCGCGCGCAAAGAGGGCCGGCCCCCCGATCTCTCGCGCATCGATTTCGACGACCCCGCCGTGTACGACCGGATCTGCGCCGGCGATACGGTCGGCTTGTTCCAGATCGAGAGCCGCGCGCAGATCCAGATGCTGCGCCGCACCCGGCCGCGCGATCTGGGCGACCTCGCCGTCGAGGTGGCGATCGTGCGCCCCGGTCCCATCGTGGGCGGCGCGGTGAATCCCTACGTGCGGCGCCGCGAAGCCCAGCGCCACGCGCGCGAAGCCGGTCGCCCCTACGAGCCCCCCGTCGATCACCCCCTACTCAAAGACTGCCTCGCCGAGACGCTTGGCGTCATCCTGTATCAGGATCAGGTGCTCCAGGTCTGCCAGGCGCTCGCGGGATTCAGCTCCGGGCAGGCGGAGGCGCTGCGGCGCGCCATGAGCCGGCGCCGCTCGCGCGAGCTGATGGGCGGGTTTTGGGAGGAGTTCCGCGCCGGCGCGGCGGCGCGCGGCGTCCCCGAGGCCACGGCCGAAAAAGTCTTCACGCAGGTGATCGCGTTCAGCGAGTTCGGCTTCCCCAAGTCGCACGCGGCGGCGTTCGGCCTGCTCGCCTACCAGTCGGCGTGGCTGCGCCACTACCACCCCGTCGAGTACTACGTGGCGCTCTTCAACAATCAGCCGATGGGGTTTTACTCGCTCGATGCGCTGGGGCGGGACGCGCAGCGCAACAACGTCACGGTCCGGCTACCCGATGTGAATCGCAGTGACGTGTGGTGTACGGTGGAGCCGGGAGTCGGGAGCCGGGAGCGGGGGGCATTGCGCGTGGGCCTGGGCTTCGTTCGCAACTGGAGCGAAGAAACCGCGACGGCTGTCGTCCTCGAGCGGGAGCGGCGCGGGCCGTATCGGGGCGTCGGCGACTTCGTGCGCCGCGCGCCGCCGGCCCTGAAACGCACCGCGATCGAAGCGCTCGTGTGGGTCGGCGGGTGCGACGAGTTCGGGCTCACGCGCCGCGAGCTGCTGTGGCAGGTGGGGCTGTGGCTCCCGCCCAAAGCCGAACGGAGCGGCGACGGGCGCGGGCGGCACCAGCTCGAGCTGTCCCTGAGCCACCCACACGAGCAGCTCCCCTTCGGCGGTCTGGACGCGAGCGAGCGGCTCCTCGCCGAATACGCGACCCTCGGATTCTCGGCAAGCGGACACCCGTTGAGCCTGGTGCGCGAGGCGTTGCCCCCGGGACTGACCGCCAGCAACCGCCTGTCGGAGCTCGAGGCCGGTGCCAGGTGTCAGGTGGCGGGGCTCGTCGTGGCGCGGCAGCGCCCCGAGACGGCAAAGGGCTTCGTCTTCGTGCTGCTCGAGGACGAGGCAGGGATGTCCAACGTGATCGTGCGGCCGGACGTGTACGACCGCTACCGCGCCGCGGTGCGGGGGGAGCCGTTCCTGTGGGTCCGCGGCAAGCTCGCCAAGGACGACGGGACGGTCAACGTCATCGCGGAAGAGGTAGAGGGGCTGCGGCTCACGACACATCCCGCATCCCGCATCTCGCATCCCGTCGATCCGGTCTCCCCCTTCGCGTATCTCAAATCGCTGCGCCGCGTGGCCCCGGACTCGAAGGATTGGGGGTGATGTGCTGCAATCCTCCCGCAAGACGTCTTTCCCTGCATCACCCCATCGGGAGGCCCCATGCTCGTTCTCATCGCCGGTTTGATTGTCGCCTCGCCGCTCTATGCCCAGACCCCATCGCCCAAGGCCGCGGAGATTCTCACCGCCGGTTCCGGTGAAGCGACCCTGTCTCCTCAACGTGCCGCGCTCCGCATCGGGATGACCAGCCGCGCCGCCAATGCCGCGGATGCGTCGAGCCGCAACGCGAAGATCCTTCAGAGCGTGCTCGACGCCCTGGGGCGCGCGGGATTCCCCAGGGAGTCGCTCCAAACCGTCGCCTTCGGGGTCGGCCCCAACCTCGACTACGAACACGGGAACAAGGTAACCGGCTACGAAGCAACCGCCGCCGTCCGCA
Organism: Gemmatimonadales bacterium; assembly: GCA_036505055.1. Classification (GTDB taxonomy): domain Bacteria; phylum Gemmatimonadota; class Gemmatimonadetes; order Gemmatimonadales; family GWC2-71-9; genus 20CM-2-65-7. Next base: position 2,006 of record DASXUE010000002.1, read on the forward strand.
TGATGGTGCACGACCTGACGCGCATCGGCCAGCTCATCGACCTGGCGCTGACGTCGGGTGCGACCGACCTGTCGAGTATCACGTTCGAGTCGGATAGCGTGGAGATTGGCCGCCGGCGAGCCCTCGCCCAGGCTCTCGCGAAGGCGCGGAACGACGCCGACGCACTGGCGACCGCCGCCGGCGGGTCACTCGGTCGACTCCTCCTGGTTTCCTCGCAGGCGGGGTACTTCCCGGGGGCGCGACTCGATGAAGTCGTGGTCACCGCATATGCAGCGCGCGCAGCACCGGCGATCACACCGCCAGACGTCGTGGTGCGGGTGTCCGTCCAAGCCCGCTGGGAGTTCGTGCCGGGACACTGAGCGCTGGTAGCGAAATCGGCGGGCCGTCGCCAAGCTATGGCATGCGCCACGCCTACCTTCTCGTGTTGCTCGCCGCCTGTGGCGGTGGTGCGCCCCCGCCACCCACACCGGCGGCGCCCACCGGCCCAGCCCGTCCGACGGTCGTTACGCTGCGCGCCATGCGCGTCAACGGCACCGTGCTCTACTTCCGGCTCGTGGGCGACTCGGGCACCCCCGTCGTGTTCGTGCACGGGAGCCTCGGCGATTACCGCGACTGGAACGCCCAGGTCCCCGCCTTCGCCCTGACGCACCGCGTGCTCGCCTACAGCCGGCGTTATCACCCGCCGAATCCGCAGCAAAACGACGACGAGACGTACTCTCCAATGCTGCACGCCGACGACCTCGCCGCGCTCCTGCTCGCGCTCGAGCTCCCGCCGGCGCACATCATTGGGTCCTCGTACGGCGCCTACACGGCGCTCGTGTTGGCCCAGGAGCACCCCGAGCTGGTGCGCTCCGTCGTGTTGGAGGAGCCCCCGATCATGCCCCTCCTCACGCTCACCCAGGAGGGCGACGCGCTGCGCCGCGCGTTCTATACGACGGTCTTGGACCCCGCCCGTTCCGCGTTCGCTCGCGGAGACTCGGTGGCCGCGATCCGCGCGTTCATGGACGGCTCGAGCGGCACCCCTGGCCGTTTCGACGCCCTGTCCCCCGCCGCACGCACCGACGCTCTGGCACACGCCTTCGAGATGCGCCGGGAGATGCTCGCCAACCGGGACGCGCACTTCCCACCGATCCCCTGCGTCGACCTTGGGCGCCTGCACACGCCCGTCCTCCTCCTGACGGGCGAGCGTAGCACCCGCCTGTTTCGACTCATTACCGAGGAGCTGGGGCGGTGCCTCACCACCGATACGACGATCGTCATCCCGGGGGCCGGCCACGTCGTACACGCGGCGAACCCGGGCTACTACAACGGCATCGTCCTGCGGTATCTGTCGACGCATTGACCCATGCGCCTGGGCCTCGCCGCCGCGCTGCTCTTCGTTCCCGCCGATCTCGCCGCCCAGGGCGAATCCGCACGGCTCCTCGCAACCGCTCAGCGCCACATCACTGCGCGTCAGTTCGATAGCGCCGACGTCGCATTGAGCGCCGCCATGCAGCGGGCGTACTACGTCATGGACAGTGTGAGCGTGTTCGTGTGGCGCGGGATCCTCGAGGGCCTGCGGGACAACGACACCCTCGCGCGGGTCAACTTCCGGCGAGCGCTGATGCTGCACGCGGGCACCGGCGTGACCGGGCTCGACAAACTGTCGCCGCACTTGGCCGAGCTGTTCGACGCCGAGTCGCGCGCCGCCCACATCCACGATGCCACCGAGGTCGACCAGAAGCCCGCCTGGGCGTCCGGACCCGCGCTAGTCTATCCCGCCGCCCTCCGCCGGCGCCGCGTGGCGGGCCAGGCGGTCGTCACGGCAACCGTCGACACCCTCGGCAGAGTCGAGCCCACCTCGATCATGATCGTGTCGACGCCCGACTCGGGATACATCGAGCCGCTGCGGCAGATGCTGGCGGCCACGACGTTCACACCGGGCCGCGTCAAAACCCGGCCGGTGCGGAGCGGCGTGTCGCTCGCGTTCAACCTGATGCCGCCGCCGCCGGGAAACCCCACGCAGTTCATCACCGCCGCGCGCGGGCAGCTCGCGCAGCGGCACGTCGATAGCGCCCTCGCCCTGCTCGACGAAGCGCTCGATCCCGCCGCGGAGGCCACGGACGGTGAGCGAACGTACGCCTTGTTGGTGCGGGGGATGGCGTTGAAGGCCGCCGGTCGTGACAGCCTCGCCACTGCGTCCATCGACGCTGGATTGGCCAGCTATCGCGACCTGACGGGGCGAGGTGTGGACCTGGCACCCTTCGTTCGGCGCCTGGCCGATTCTCTGCGACTGGCGCGGCGTCGGACGGCGCGCCTCGCGTCCGCCCTGTCCAGCCCGGCCGTGATCGGCACGGCGGACGAAGGTCCCATGATCATTTCGCAGCCGGCGATCCGTTACCCGCCGGAAATGCAGGCGCTGCGGATCGGGGGCACCGTGATGGTCGAGGCGACGCTCGAGACGACGGGGCACGTCGTTCCGGCCTCCGTTCAGATCGTGCAGAGCCCAAACCCGGCGTTCGACGCCGAAGCGCGCCGCGTCGTGATCGCGACCGTCTACCGCCCCGCGCGGCTGCGCGGCCGCCCCGTCGCGATCCTAATCCGTCAGCCGATTACCTTTGCTCCCTACTGACGCCAGCATGGTCAACACCCGCCCGTTTCTGAAGGGGATGGGACTCGCGTTGACTGTGATCGTCCCGATCCTGGTGCTTACCGCGAGCAGCGCCTCAGATCCGACGGCGGCGGGTGAGAGGGCCGGCCAGCTTTCCGTGGCGCCGTTACTCGGAGGCGTCGCGGTCGGCGTCTGGGCGCTGGCGAACAACGCCCAAGACAGGATCATCATCGTCTCCGTGGCCAAGGGACTTGGGGACGACGAGCGCGCCTTCCGCAGCATGACTCGGGCCGTCGGCATGAGCATCGGCGCACAGACGGTCCGGACCCTGGAGTACGTCGTGCGGTGGGACCGAACGGTACACGAGTTCCGGCATGGCGTTCACCTATCCAACGGTCTGTATGTCAAGACGCGCTGTTTGCCCTCCAGCTCGACCTGGAACGCCCCGTATATCAACCCGTCCTACATTGTATGCGTGCAGACGCTCAGCCCAGACTCGATCGACCTCGATAACGCGCGGCTGCATCTGAAGGTCCCGTTGAAGGACCCGTTGTGGAGATAGCCACCCTCGCCGGCGGCTGCTTCTGGTGCCTCGAGGCGGTCTTCGAGCAGCTGCGCGGCGTCTCGAAGGTGGTCTCCGGGTACACGGGCGGGAGCGTGCCGAATCCGTCGTATCAGGCCGTGTGCACCGGCACCACCGGGCACGCCGAAGTCACCCAGATCACCTTCGACCCGGCCGTGATCGCGTTCCGCGACCTGCTCGACGTGTTCTTTACGATCCACGACCCCACCACGCTCGACCGCCAGGGCGCCGACGAGGGCACGCAGTATCGCTCGGCGATCTTCTATCACGACGACGCACAGCGGCGCACGGCGGAGCAGGCGATCAAGGAGCTGGAAGCGGCGCACGTGTGGGACGACCCGATCGTGACCGAGGTGGTGCCGCTCACGACCTTCTATCCGGCCGAGAACTACCACCAGGAGTACTATCGGCGGAACACGAATCAGCCCTACTGCCGCGCGGTGATCGCGCCGAAGGTCGCGAAGCTGCGGAGTAAATACTTCGAGAAACTCAAGGCCTGATGCGGAGGAACCGATGCAGAGACTGATCGCTCTGTCGTTCTGTCTTGCCGCCGTATCCACCGCGGCGGCGCAGGCGCCGCCCGCCGGGGCGAGCACCCCGTTCGTGGTCGAATACTACTACACGGCGCGGTGGGGCTTCGCCGACGAATTCATCCGGCTCTTCAAGAAGAATCACTTTCCAGTGTTGCAGCGGCAGAAACAGCTGGGAAACATCCTCGAGATCACGGCGGAGGCGCCCCGCTTCCACGGCACGGAGAACGGCCGCTGGGACTATCGCGTCACGCTCGTTTGGAAGGACGCTGCGGCGCCGCACGAGGCGTTTCCCGACAGCGCGCTGCGGCGTCTGTTCCCCGATCAGGAAACCTTCCGACGTGAGGAGCAGCACCGCTTCGAGATCCTCGCGGCGCACTGGGACCTGCCGGTCGTCAAAGTGGACTTGACGCGGCCCTAGCCCGCGCGGCTCTTCCCCAGGTAGGCCCGCACGAGCGGCGCCGGCCGGCGCCGCACCAAGGCGGCACGCAGGAGCTCGCGCTCTTCGGGCGAGACCTCAACGAGGACCCGCTCCCCGCTCCCCGCTCCCTCCCTCACCGCGACCGGCACGCCGTCCCGGTACAGAATGCGGTTGGTGGCGAGCGCCGGCACCGCGTCGCCCGGGGTGAGAATGCCGACCAAGTTGAGGGGATCCGCGCCACTGACGGCGATCAGCTCGCCGGCGCCCGCCTCGCGGCGCACCGATCGCAGCAGCCCGATCGCTTCGGGCAGCGCGTACTGCTCGCCGGAGAATCCCCCGACGAACCGGCCGCCCCGGATCTCACCCCGCGCCTCGAGCCGGCGACACACGCGCAGGATCTCGCGCCACGGGACGAGCAAGCTCTCGCGCTGCACCAGCCGCCGGAACACGACGCCGTACCGTCTCAGCAGCTGCCAGGCGATCGCCTCGGCGATCTGCTCTTCGGGCAAGAGTGAGCGGTGCCGTACGCGCGACCACCGCCCCGCCGTCTCGACGCCGAACGGCGCGATGCGGCCGCGCCGCCGGTACCCACCAATCGGCTTACGCCGGTCCGATGGCACGAGCAGCGCCCGCAGGCCTGCAAAACTGTCCGACGTGACGAGGCCCCACGCCACGAGCTCGCCCAGTCCCTTCTCGACTTCCGTGCGGAGCAGCCCGGTCGCATTCACGAGGTCGCCGAAGAAAGACGCCCCACGTTCGTCCAGCGCCGCGAGCAGCGCACCCGC
>DASXUE010000003.1:0-31263 GCA_036505055.1 Gemmatimonadales bacterium
TCATGCCGAAAGAAAAGAAGAAGCCCCACTATCTGTGCGTGAACGCCGACGAGTCGGAGCCGGGGACGTTCAAGGACCGCGAGATCATGCGGTGGACGCCTCATGCCCTGCTCGAAGGCACCGCGATCGCGGCCCACGCGATCCGCGCCGAGGTCGCCTACATCTATATCCGCGGCGAGTTCACCGAGCCGTGGGCGATCATGGAGCAGGCCCTCGCCGAGGCGAACGCGGCGCGGGTGTTCGGCAAGATCGCGATCCACCTGCACCGCGGCGCGGGCGCCTACATCTGCGGCGAAGAGACCGCCCTGATGAACTCGATCGAGGGCAAGCGCGGCAACCCGCGGATCAAGCCGCCGTTCCCGGCGGCCGCGGGCCTGTTCGGCCTGCCGACGACGATCAACAACGTCGAGACGCTCGCCGCCGTGCCACCCATCCTGAAGCGCGGCGCCGCCTGGTACAAGGCGATGAGTCTCTCGAATCCGAAGAGCACGGGCACCAAGCTCTTCTCGGTATGCGGCCACGTGCAGCGCCCCGGCAACTACGAAGTGACGATGGGGTTCCCGCTCAAGGACCTGCTGTACGACATGTGCGGCGGCGTGCCGGCGGGACGCACCCTCAAGGCGTGCATTCCGGGCGGCTCGTCGGTTCCGATCCTGAATCGCGAGGAGACCGAGCGCACCCTGCTCGACTACGAGGGATGCGTCGCGGCGGGCACGATGCTCGGCTCGGGCGGCGTGATCGTATTCGACGACTCGGCCGACATGGTCTATCAAATCATGCGCCTGGCACGCTTCTACGCCCACGAATCCTGCGCCCAGTGCACGCAGTGTCGTGAGGGGACCGCCTGGACCACGAAGATCCTCGAGCGCATCCTCGCGGGGCAGGGGAAGACCCAGGACCTGGACCTGTTGCTCGACCTGTCGGAAAACATGACCGGGAAGACGATCTGCGTCTTGTCGGACTCCTGCGCGGCGCCCGTGGTAAGCGGGATCAAGAAGTTCAAGAACGAGTTCGAGGACTACATCGCGGGCCGGCGTAAACCGGTCATGGTGGCCTGATGGGAGAATCGGACGTGTGCGATCGCGTCGTTATCCGTGCGCTGAAGCGCCGGCTCGGCCAAGACACACGTCGTGAAGGACGCGCGGCGCCGGTTCGCCCTTCAGGGCGCGTGCCCTCGCCGAGCCGGCCCTTTAGGGCACGGTCAAACGACGCGGAGACGTGGTCCTAACCATGCCCGACGAACTCGTCAATCTGACGATCGACGGCGTCCCCGTCTCCGTTCCCCCGGGCACGCTCGTGATCGAAGCCGCCAAGCAGGCGGGCGTCCTCGTGCCGCACTACTGCTACCACCCGGGGCTGCCGGTGGCGGGTGTCTGCCGCATGTGCCTCGTCGAGATCGAGAAGGCCCCGAAGCTGCAGATCGCGTGCGCGACGCAGGTGACCGAAGGAATGGTCGTCAAAACGCAGACGGCGCCCGCCAAAGACGCCCGCCAGGGCGTGCTCGAGCTGCTGCTCATCAATCACCCCCTCGACTGCCCGATCTGCGACCAGGCAGGGGAATGTGAGCTGCAGGACTTCGTGTTTCAGGAGGGGCGGCCGGGAACGCGCTACGCCGAGTACGCGAAGCGATTCAATCCGGTGGAGGACTTCGGTCCGGACGTACTCTACGTCCCGAACCGCTGCATCCTGTGCACGCGGTGCGTGCGCTTCATGGAGGATGTCGCCCAGGAGCCCGTCCTGAACGTCTCGGAGCGCGGCGACCGGGCCTACATCGGGATTCACCCGGAAGCCCGGCTCGACCATCCCTGGGCCGGCAACGTGGTCGACCTGTGCCCCGTCGGGTCCCTGCTCTCGAAGGACTTCCTGCACAAGGCGCGGGCCTGGGAGCTCGACAAGACGGCCTCCATCTGCACCGGCTGCTCGCAGGGGTGCAACATCACCCTCGACATGCGCGATGAGGTGGTGGTGCGCGTCCGGCCGCGGCCGAACCTCGAGGTCAACCGCTACTTCATCTGCGACCACGGGCGGATGAACTATCGCTGGATGAACCGCGGCGACCGGGTGGAGGCACCGCTGGTGCGCGACGGCGCTCAGCTGCGCGCCACCGATTGGGACGAGGCATTCGCCCGGGTGCTCGGCATCCTGCGCGGGGCGGCCGGAAAGGCCGTCGCGCTGGTTTCGCCCGGTGCGTCCACCGAGGCGCTCTCGGCGGCGAAGCGGCTGCTCTCGGCGTTCGAGTGGACGGGCGCCTTCGAGGTGGTGATGGGGGAGGAGGCGCCGCTCGCCGGCGTGCCGAATCTGGCCCTGCGGGCGGAGCGCGCGCCCAACGTGAAGGGAGCGGAGCAGCTCGGGTACACGCGCGATTACGCGGCGGCGGTCAAGGCCGCCGCATCGGTCGCCGTGGTGCTCGTGCTCGACGACCCCGACTGCCCCGTGCAGAGCGCGGGGTCATTGATCTATGCCGGCACGACGCTGCCACCCGAGGCGGCCTGCCGTGCCGCCGACGTCGTCCTGCCGATCGCCAACGTCGCGGAAGAGGATGGAACGTTCGTCAACCGCGACGGGCGGGCGCAGCCCTACTTCCAGGCGAAGCCCGCGCCCGGCATGGCCCGGCCGGCCGCCTGGGTGTTAGGCGAGCTGGCGGCGGCGCTCGGGGTCGCCGAGGCTGTATGACGTTCTTCGTCGTCGTCTCCGCTATCAAGGTGTTCGTGGTGTTTAACGTCATCATGGTGGGCGTTGCGCTGCTGACGCTCGCGGAGCGGCGCATCTGCGCGTGGATGCAGGACCGGCTCGGACCGAATCGCGTGGGGCCTCAGGGGCTGCTCCAGCCGGCGGCCGACGGTCTCAAGAACTTTCTGAAAGAAGAGACGTCGCCCGCCCTCGCCGACAAACCGCTGTTCACGCTGGCGCCGATGATCTCGTTCGTGCCGGCCCTGCTCACCTTCGCGGTAATCCCGTTTGCCGCGCCCCTGCCGACGCGCTGGGGCCCCGTGCCCATGGTCGTCGCGGATCTCCCGGTCGGGTTCCTCTATATCCTGGCGATCAGCTCCCTCGGGGTGTACGGGATCGTGCTCGCCGGCTGGTCGTCGAACAACAAGTACTCCCTGCTCGGCGGCCTCCGCGCCTCGGCGCAGATGATCTCTTACGAGATCTCACTCGGCATGAGCACCGTCGCCGTGCTGCTCCTCGCCGGAAACGTCACGCTGTCCCAGGTGATCGCGCAGCAGCAGCAAGGCTTGTGGTTCGTCGTCCCGCTGACGCTCGCGTTCGTGATCTTCCTCATCAGCGCGCTGGCGGAGACGAACCGGCTGCCGTTCGATCTCCCTGAGGCCGAGGGCGAGCTGATCGCCGGGTACCACACCGAATACAGCGCGATGAAGTTCTCGATGTTCTACATCGCCGAGTACTCGAACATGGTGACGGCGTCGGCGCTGATGGCGACGTTGTTCTTCGGGGGCTGGGACATCCCGCTCACGCATTGGGACGACACCGGCGATCCGAGCGTGCTCAAGACGCTGGCCACGCTGGCGGCCTTCGGCGTGAAGACGGGGTTCTTCCTCTTCACCTATATCTGGATTCGCTGGACCTTGCCGCGGTTCCGCTACGACCAGCTGATGGCGCTCGGGTGGAAGGTGCTGCTGCCCCTGGCCCTCGTGTACCTGACCATCGTGGCGACCGCCATCTGGTATCTCCACCAGCAGCTGCTGTGGGACTACGGCAAGCCCATGGCCTGGGCGCTGGGCGGGGTGAACCTCGTGCTCCTCGTGATCCTGCTCTGGTGGCTCGACCGGGGCCGCGTCCTCTCCGGATCCGTCGCGGCCGAGGGAGGAACAGCCTGATGGCGATCGGCGTCAAGGTGATGAAGCGGCCCACGCAGGAGATCTCGTACCTGCGTGCCACGCTCAAGGGGATGGCCTTGACGTTCAGCCATCTGCTGCGGCCCAAGGTGACGATGCAGTACCCCGAGGAGAAGTCTTCCAAGGACTGGACGCTCTCTTCGCGCTGGCGCGGGACGCACCGCATGCTCACCGACGAGCAGGGCCGTGCCAAGTGCGTCGCGTGCGGGCTGTGCCCGCAGATCTGCCCGGCGAACTGCATCAAGCTCGTGCCCGGCGAAGACGAAGAGGGCCACCGCTACCCGCTGATCTACGAGATCGACGAGTTCCGCTGCGTGTTCTGCGGCTACTGCCAGGAGGTCTGCCCCGAGGAAGCGATCCACGTCGGCGTGCACTACGAGAACTCCGAGTACTCGCGCGACCGGTTCGTCTACGACCTCGAGCGGCTGTGCGCGCAAACGCACCCCGTCTCGACGCTGTGGGACCCCTCGGACCCGAAAGGCGAGTAGGCGGTGACGCTGACGTTCTTTTGGATCTTCGGCGTGGCCGCGATGGGCGCGGGACTGCTGTGCATCACCCGCCGGAGCCCGGTGGCGAGCGCGCTCTGGCTGGTCGTGACGCTCTTCGCGCTTGCCGCGATGTACGTGCTGCTCGATGCGCAGTTCATCGCCGCGCTGCAGGTGCTTGTGTACGCCGGCGCCATCATGGTGCTGTTCTTGTTCGTCATCATGCTCCTGAACCTCGGCCGTCCGGGCCCGACCGACATCAAGGGGCCCGTGGGCCTCGGCATGGCGGCGCTGCTCGGCGGCACGCTGCTGCTCCAGCTGCGGGTCCTCGGGCACACGGCCCCCCCCGACGCGATCCGCCTGCCGGAGGGCGCGATGGCCACGCTCCAGCAGCAGCAGGGGATCGTCGGCGCCGTGGCCGGGCCGCTGTTCGACGCCTATCTGATCCCGTTCGAGATCACGAGCCTCCTGCTGCTCGCCGCCATCGTGGGCGCGGTCGTGCTCGCCAAGCGGAAGCTGTAGCGTGCTCCTCGGTCCCGCCCTCGCCATCTCCGCCGTGCTGTTCACGCTCGGCGTCGTGGGCGTGCTGCTGCGCCGGAACGCCATCGTGATCTTCATGTGCGTCGAGCTGATGCTCAACGCCGTGAATCTCACGTTCGTGGCGCTCGCCCAGCGGCTCGGCGTCGGGGGGCAGGTGTTCGTCTTCTTCGTGATGGCCGTCGCCGCCGCGGAGGCGGCGGTGGGACTCGCCATCATTCTGGCGGTCTACCGCCACAAGCAGACGGTGAACCTGCAGAACATCAATCTGCTCAAAGGCTGATGACCGGGACCGCCGTAGACCTGATCTGGCTCGCGCCGGCGCTGCCGCTGGCGGGCTTCGTGCTCAACGGCGCGCTCGCGCTCTGGCGCCCGGGCGCGAAGGCCGCCGTGTCCCTGATCGGCGTCGGCGTGCTTGCCGGAGCCCTCGCGGTGGCCGCCGCCGCGGTGGGCGCCTTCGCCGGCCTGCACGCCGAGGCGCCCGTGGTGCTCCGGTACTGGTCGTGGCTGTCCGTGGGGCCCCTGCAGGTGGATGTCGCCTTCCAGTTGGATCAGCTGTCGGCGGTGATGTTGCTCGTCGTCACCGGTGTGGGATCGCTGATTCACCTCTTCAGCGTCGGCTACATGAGGGAGGACGCGGGATACGCGCGCTACTTCGCGTATCTCAATCTGTTCGTCTTCTTCATGCTGGTGCTCGTGCTCGGCGCCAGTTTCCCGGTGATGTTCGTCGGCTGGGAGGGCGTCGGGCTGTGCAGCTACCTCCTGATCGGTTTCTGGTTCAACGAAAAGGTCAACGCCGACGCCGGGAAAAAGGCGTTCATCGTCAACCGGATCGGCGACTTCGGATTCCTGGTCGCGATGTTCCTGATCTTCTGGGCGACCGGATCCCTCGACTTCGGCGACGTCTTCGCCCGCGCACCCACGACCCTTGCCGCCGGCAGCGGGCTGGTCACTGCGATCACGCTGTTTCTCTTCCTCGGCTGCACCGGGAAGTCGGCGCAGATCCCCCTGTACACGTGGCTCCCCGACGCCATGCAGGGTCCGACCCCCGTGTCGGCCCTGATCCACGCGGCCACGATGGTGACGGCCGGCGTCTATCTCGTGGCGCGCTGCAACGTGCTGTTCGCCCTCGCCCCGGTGTCGAGCGCGGTGGTCGCCGGCGTCGGCGCGGTGACGGCCCTGTTCGCCGCGACGATCGCCCTCAAGCAGTGGGACATCAAGCGCGTCCTCGCCTATTCGACCATCTCGCAGCTCGGCTACATGTTCGTCGGCGTGGGGACGGGGGCGATGGCGGCCGGCATCTTCCACCTCGTGACCCACGCCTTCTTCAAGGCGCTCCTCTTTCTCGGCTCGGGCAGCGTGATCTACGCGATGCACCACGCGTACCACGCGACCCATTCGCACGAGGACGCCCAGGACATGCGCAACATGGGGGGGCTCCGACACCACCTGCCGTGGACGGCATCTCTCATGTGGATCGCCACGTTGGCGATCGCGGGCGTACCACCCTTTTCCGGGTTCTTCTCCAAGGACGAGATTCTGACGGCGGCGTTCGCGCGCGGCACCGCCGAGCCGATGTGGTACGTCTTCTGGGGCCTGAGTCTCGCCGCGGCGCTGCTGACGGCGTTCTACATGACGCGCCTCATGCTGTACACCTTCCACGGCCCCAATCGCACCGGAGAGAAGGAGCGGGGCCACCTGCACGAGGCTCCGTGGGTCATGACGGGCCCCCTGGTCGTCCTGGGCGCCTTGTCGGCCGCCGGTGGTCTGCTCAACGTGCCGGAGCTGTGGGGCGGCGCCGCCTGGCTGCACCACTGGCTCGAGCCCGCGACGGCAGCGGGCGCTGCCCTGCTCCCCGCAACACACCTCTCGGAGACCGTCGAGTGGACCCTCGTCGCGATCGCGGTCGCCGCGGCGGCGACGGGCAGCGTGGGGGCATGGCGGCTCCTCAAGCCGGAGGCCCTCGTACCGGCGAGCCGCGCTCCCGCCGAATCGGGCGTCGGCAAGGTGCTGTGGCGCAAGTGGTACATCGACGAGCTGTATGACTTCCTGTTCGTGCGCCCGCTCCTGTGGCTGTCGCGCGAGGTCCTGTGGAAGCGCGTGGACCAGGGACTGATCGATGGGGCGGGGGTGAACGGCGCCGCCGCCGCGGCGCGTGTGCTCGGCGCCCTCGGCGCCCGGCTCCAAACTGGCCAGGTCGGCGTGTACGTCGCCTTGTTCGTGATCGGCGTGCTCGCCGTCCTCTGGCGCGCGATGGGTTGAGCCGTGTACGCCCGCTGGATTCTCACCGCGCTGCTCGCCTGGCCGCTCCTCGCGGCGCTGCTCGTGCTGCTCGTGCCCGCGCGGTGGGCCAAGCACGTCGCGTTCGCCGCCAGCCTCGTCGAGCTCGCCCTCTCGGTCCCCTTGTGGTGGACGTTCGTGCCCGAGGGGGGGATGCAGTTCGTCGCCGACTACGCCTGGATCGCCCCGTGGGGGATCCGCTACACCGTCGGGGTGGACGGCATTTCGCTCTTCATGGTGCTGCTCACCACCTTCCTGATGCCGCTCTCGGTACTCGGCAGCTGGAGCTACATCACGAAACGGGAGCCTGCCTTCTACGCGCTGCTCCTCGTGCTCACGACGGGGATGATCGGCGTCTTCGTCGCCCTCGATCTCTTCCTCTTCTACGTGATGTGGGAAGTGATGCTCATTCCGATGTACTTCATTATCGGTGTGTGGGGCGGCGAGAACCGACTGTACGCGGCGATCAAGTTCTTCATCTATACGATGTTCGGGTCGCTGCTCATGCTGGTGGCGATTCTCGTGCTGTACTTCCACGTGGGGCAGGCAACGGGGTCCTACTCGTTCGCCTACACCCATCTGCTCGGCGCGTCGGCAGGACTCGGCTCGCTCGCCTGGTGGCTGTTCGGCGCCTTCTTCCTGGCGTTCGCCATCAAGGTCCCGATGTTTCCGTTCCACACCTGGCTCCCCGACGCGCACGTCGAGGCGCCGACGGCGGGATCCGTGATCCTGGCGGGCATCCTGCTCAAGATGGGAACCTACGGCTTCCTCCGGTTCGCCCTGCCGCTCTTCCCGGGCGTGGCCCTCTCGGGACCGGTGCAGACCGGGATCGTCGTGCTGTCGCTCGTGGGCATCATCTACGGCGGCCTCGTCGCCATGGTGCAGCCCGACTTCAAGAAGCTGATCGCTTACTCCTCCGTGGCCCACCTTGGGTTCGTGATGCTCGGCATCTGGGCGCTGACCTTGCAGAGCGTGCAGGGCGCCTTGCTCGTGATGATCAACCACGGCATTTCGACGGGGGCGTTGTTCTTCCTCGTCGGGATGATTTACGAGCGCCGCCACAGCCGTCTGATCGAGGCGTACGGCGGCATCGCCCGCGTGGTGCCGCTATTCGCCGCCATTCTGACGGTCGTGTCGCTCTCCTCGATCGGCCTTCCGGGCACCAACGGGTTCGTGGGCGAATTCCTGGTGCTCCTGGGCGCGTTCCGCACCTACCCGCTGGCTACCGGAATTGCGACCACGGGCGTGATCGTCGCGGCGGCCTATCTCCTGTGGGCGCTGCAGCGCGTGATCTTCAACCCCCTCACGAACCACGAGAACGAGAAGCTCACCGACCTGACGCCGCGTGAGCTGGCGGTCCTGGTCCCGCTCCTCGCCTGCATCCTTTGGCTCGGGGTGTACCCGCAGCCGTTCCTCCGGCGGATGGAGCCGGCGGCCCGCCAGCTGATCGAGCAGGTGCGTCCCAAGTGAATCTGGACCTCACGGCCTACGGCGAGCTGACGCTCGCGCTCCTGCCGGAGCTGGTGCTCACGGCGTGGGCGGTCGTGCTGCTCCTCGTGATCGCGTGGCGCCATGAGACCGCCGGCGACCAGCGCCTCGCCGGCTGGGTGACACTCGTCGCCCTGGCGACCACGGCGGTCGCCGTCTGGTGGCTGTGGTGGAACCACACCGGGCCCGAGGGCCTGGCGGGGATGGTCGCGCTCGACGACTTCCGCTGGGTCACGGACTGGCTGTTCCTCGGCGCCGCCGGGCTCACGGTGCTCATCTCGTTCTCCTACCTCGAGCGTGAGCAGATGCTGGCGCCCGAGTATCACGTGTTGCTGGTGTTCGCGACCCTCGGGATGATGCTGATGGGCGGGGGCGGGGACCTGATGGTGATCTTCCTCGGGCTCGAGCTCATGTCGGTCGCCGTCTACGTGCTGGCGGGCTTCGACCGCCGCAGCCCGCGGTCCGCGGAGGCCGCCCTCAAGTATTTCCTCCTGGGTGCGTTCGCGTCAGGATTCCTGCTCTACGGGATCGCGCTGATCTACGGCGCCACCGGCACCACCAACCTGGCCCTCATCGGCGTTCAAGTGAGCATGATGGAAGGGCCGAGCGTGATGCTGCTCGCGGGGCTGGCCCTGCTCCTCATCGGGTTCGCGTTCAAGGTGGCTGCCGTGCCCTTCCACATGTGGGCGCCGGACGTCTACGACGGCGCGCCAACGCCCGTCACGGCGTTCATGGCGACCGGCGTGAAAGCGGCGGCGTTCGCGGCGCTGTTCCGCGTGCTGACCTCCGCCTTCGACCATGCGGGCGCCTGGCGCGAGATCGTGTGGTGGCTCGCGATCCTCACGATGGTCGGGGGGAACCTGCTCGCCTTGGCACAGCGCTCCCTCAAGCGGATGCTGGCCTACTCGTCGGTGGCGCACGCGGGCTATCTGCTCGTCGCCGTGGCCGCGGGCGGAACGGCTGCCACCGCCGCGTTCATCGTGTACCTCACGGCCTACACCCTCATGTCGCTCGGCGCGTTCGCGCTGCTCGCCGCCAAGGGGCGCCGCGGGGAGAGCGACGTGCTGATCGACGACCTCGCTGGGCTCGCCACGCGGCGCCCCTGGCTCGCCTTCGCGCTGGCTGTGTGCATCCTCTCGCTGCTCGGCTTCCCAGGGACCGCTGGATTCATCGGCAAGTGGTACATCCTCGTCGCCGCGACGGGCGCCCGCGAGAATCTGCTCGCCGCCATTCTCGTGCTCGCAAGCGTCGTCTCCGCGGGCTACTATCTTCCCGTGATCATGGCGATGTACATGAAGCCCGAGCCGTCGGACGCCGCCCACGCCGACGTCCGGCTCGGGCGGCTCGGGAACGCCGCCGTCGCCGCCGTCGTCGTGGGCCTGCTCCTCTTCGGCGTGTGGCCGAACCGGCTCCTCGACCTGGCCAAGACCGCCGGCGACAGCGTACGCCCCGCCGCCGCGGCCGCCGCGCCCTTCACCCCCAGCCGCTGACCACGGGCTGGGGGGGGGCCCGCTCCTGTGACGATTCCCGCCAGCATTTTCCGGCAATACGACATCCGCGGCACCGTGGGCGACCAGCTCACGCCCGCCACCGCGCGCTCGGTGGGACAGGCGTACGCCACGCTGGCCTGGGAGCGCTTAGGGGGAGGCCGCGCCCCGCGCGTCGCCGTCGGGCGGGACAATCGCCCCTCGGGCGCGGCACTCGCGGCCGGCGTGCGGGAGGGCGTGGCAGCCGCGGGCGGCACCGCCGTGGACGTCGGCGAGCTCCCGACGCCGGCGCTGTACTTCGCGACCAAGACGCTCGACGTGGACGGCGGCATTCAGATCACCGGCTCCCACAACCCCCCGGAGTTCAACGGGTTCAAGATGGTCCTCGCTCATGACGCCGTCTTCGGCGACGACATCCAGTTGCTCCGCGCGATGATCGAGGGCGGCAAGCTGTTGACGAAGGCGGGGGGGGGCCAGACCGCTCCCCGCTCCCCGCTCCCTGAATACCGCAACGCCATCGTCCAGCGCAACGCGCCGCTCGCGCGCCGGGTGAAAGTGGTCGTCGACTGCGGCAACGGCGTGTCGACTCTCGTCGCCATCGAGACCCTGCGCCAGCTCGGCGCCGACGTGATCCCGTTATTCGCGGAGTCGGACGGGACGTTTCCGAACCACCATCCCGATCCCACGGTGGTCGAGAACCTACGCGATCTCCAGGTGGCGGTGAAACAGGAAAGAGCTGAGCTGGGGATCGCCTTCGATGGCGATGGGGATCGCATCGGCGCGGTGGACGAGCGCGGCGAGCCGGTGTTCGGCGATCAGCTCCTCGTGCTCTTCGGGCGCGACTTGGTGCACCGTTTCGGGCCCGGCAAGCCGGTGATCTTCGACGTGAAGTGCTCCGAGGTCCTGCCGCAGATGCTCCAGCGTGCCGGGCTCGAGCCGGTGATGTGGAAGACCGGCCACTCGCTGATCAAACAGAAGATGAAGGAGATCGCCGCGCCGCTCGCAGGCGAGATGAGCGGGCACATGTTCTTCGGCGGCGATTGGTACGGGTTCGACGACGCACTGTTCGCCGCAGCGCGCCTCCTCGCCTACGTCGCTCGTGAGGGAGGACCGCTGTCGCGCCTGCTCGCAGATCTGCCGCCCACGGTGTCGACGCCCGAGCTGCGGGTCGATTGTCCCGACGACCGCAAGTTCGACGTGGTCGAGCGCGCGGCGCGACACTTCGCCGCCCGCTATCCCGTGTTCACGTTGGACGGCGTGCGCATCACCTTTCCCGAAGGGTGGGGCCTGCTCCGGGCGTCGAACACCCAGCCCGTCTTGGTGATGCGCTTCGAAGCCCAGTCCGCCGCGGCGCTCGCCGCCTACCGCGCCGAAGTGGAGGGGTGGCTCGCCCAGAACGGCGTGCGACCATGACATCCGCGCCCCCCACCCCCCCCTCCCCGGGGTCTCGCGGCCGGCGCCGCTGGGCCCTGCTGGGCGCGGCAGGCCTGCTGGTCGTCGTTCTGGTGGGCGGGCGGATCCTGGCGATCGAGACCGCCGAGCGCACCTGGGCGGCGACCTTCGCGGGCGGCGCCGTCCTCACTGATGCGCGCACCCTCGCGCGGCTGCTGCGCGCGCTCGTGGTGCTCGTCTGCATCGCGTGGACGACGGGAAACCTGTTCGTGGTGTACCGCGCAATCGGCTCGGTGCAGATGCCGCGCCGGCTGGGAGACCTCGAGATCGTGGAGGCCGTGCCGCAGCGAGTCCTCCTCGGCACGGCCCTGGCTGCCGGCATCGTGGGCGGGATCATTCTGGCGTGGAACACGGGCGACTGGTGGCTGCCGGCGGTGCTGGCGTCGGCCCCGCCGCACCTCGGCACGACCGATCCCATCCTGCACCGCGATCTGGGCTACTATCTCGCCGTCCTGCCCTGGCACGCCACCCTGCAAGGGCAGGCGCTGGCGATGGCGGCGAGCGCGACGGCGGCGACGGCGCTGCTCTATGCCGGCATGGGGTCGTTGCGGATCGAGCGCCAGCGGCTGCGCGCCAGCGAGCACGCGCGCGCCCATCTCGCCGTGCTCCTCGCCACCCTCGGGCTCGTCATGGCGTGGGGCGCGTCGCTCGATTCCGCCGAGCTGGTGGCCGGCCTCCACGGCGGGGTGGACCAAGCAGCCCTCGACGTGCGCCTCCCGGCGGCGCCGGTCATTGAGGTGATCGCGGTGCTCACGACGGTGGCGAGCATCGCCTGGGGCTGGCCGGGGAGCGGGAAGGGAGGAGAGCGCGCGAACCTCCTGCTCGGCAGCTGGGCGGCGTTGCTGCTCGTGGCGGGGGGCGGGTACGTGGTGGGGCCGAGCCTCGTGCGCGCGGCCGGCACGGGCGACGGCCCGCGCCTCGAACAGCAGCGAGCTCAGCTCGAGCGGCAGGCATTCGGGCTCGTGCCGCTCGAGGACCGCGCCCCGCCCGGGTTCGTCTCTCCAGAAGCAGGAGCCGAGCGGCTGCCGCTCTGGAATGCCGAGCGCGTGGGGATGGTCGCGGGCGTTCCGACGAATGCCGTCGTGCTGTTGGCGAGCCGGGCAGGGGGGGGAGGGGCGCCCACGTGGCTCGTGGGTCCCGGGGGCGAGCGCGGCCAGCCGCGGGCCGCGGTCGAGACCGACACGGGGCTGGCGCTCCGGCCCGTGTCGACGGCGGACACTGTGTCGTGGTTCGGCCCCGGGTTCGCCGATTTCACGACCGCCTCTCCCGACACCTGGCCGTCGCTGCGCGGCACCGGCATCCCGTTGGCCGGTTTTTGGCGGCGTGCCGCGCTCGCCTGGACGCTCCAGGCGCCGGAGCTGGCGCGCGCCGAGACCGATGGGCTGATGTTGGTGTGGCGCCGCGACGTCGCCGACCGATTGAGCCGCCTCGCCCCGTTCGCCACGTTCGGCGCGCCGGCGCCGGCCGTCGCCAATGGCGCGCTCTGGTGGATCAGCTGGGGATACGTGACGAGCGAAACATTCCCGCTCGCGCGACCGCTCCCCTGGCGCGACCGCGGTGTGCGATACGCCCGCGCGGGACTGCTCGGGGCGGTGCACGCGGCGACCGGCGAGACGCACGTCTGGCTGGCGCCTGGACATGATTCGCTCACCGCCACCTGGGCCCGGCACTTCGCGCCGCTGATCGAGCCGCTCGAAGGCCTCCCTGCCGCCCTCCGGGCGGACCTGTCCTACCCGTCCGAGCTGTTTCCGCTGGCGGCCACGCAGCTCGTGCGCGCGAGCGGCGATTCGAGCGTCTGGACGCTGCGACCCCACACGCCATTCGAGTTGGGATTGGGCGGGTTGTGGACGGGTGTGGGGGTCGAGGCCGGATCGACGCATCACTTCGAGGGCCTGCTGGCGGGCGCGATGGCGCCCGAGGGCCCCCGTCTCTGGTTCTGGCGCGCGGGTGAGCCGGCGCGGCTGCCCCCCGAGCTGGTGGGCTCGTCCGAGACGAGTCCCGGACACCTCCGCATCTGGCCGGCGGGAGGTCAAATCCTCACGGTCCAGGCCCAATTCTTTCAGCCGAGCGGCGCCGCTGCGCGGCCGCGCCTCGCCCAAGTGTACGTCTCGCTGGGGGAGCGCCTGGGGCAGGGCGCGCACGCCGCGGAGGCGCTGCGGGACCTGATGGCGGGTGGCCGCCGGCTGGCGCTCGCCGACACCAGCGTCGCCGCGCGCTGGGCCCAGGCGCGCAGCCTGATGGTGCGGGCGGACTCGGCGCTGGCCCGCGGCGACATCGAGCAGTTCGGTCGGCTCTACCGCGAGCTGAAACGCCTGCTTGCTCCACCCCCGCGGCCCCGCTAGGTTGCGCCGCCGTGCCGGGGACCATCGTCGTTGCCCTGGGTGGAAACGCCGTCGCCCCGCCGGGTGAGCGGCCCACCATCAGCAACCAGTTCCGCCACACGCGCGAGAGCCTGGCGCCGATCGTGGAGCTGGCGCGCGCCGGCTGGCAGATCGCGCTGGTGCACGGCAACGGTCCGCAGGTGGGGGACGAGCTCGCCCGAAACGAGATCGCCGCCGATCAGGTGGAGCCGCTTCCGCTCGGCGTGCTGGTGGCGGGAACGGCGGGGTGGATGGGCTACATGATCCAGCAGTCGCTCCAGAACGCGTTGGCGCGCGCGGGGGTGGCGCGGACGGTCGTCACGCTGATCACGCAGACACTCTGCGCCGCCGACGATCCCAATCTCCGGACGCCGTCCAAGCCGATCGGGCACGCACTCGACGCAGTGGGCGTGGCGCGGCTGCGGGCCCGCGGCGTCGCGGTGCGCGAGGAAAAACCGGGGCGCTGGCGCCGTCTCGCGCCCAGCCCGAGGCCGGTGCGGATCGTCGAGCGGGAGATGGTGCGCCACCTGGCGCAGGCGGGACACATCGTCATCGCGTCGGGGGGCGGGGGCCCGCCCGTATATGAGGACCCGCGCTTCGGGCTCGAGGGGATCGACGCCGTGGCGGACAAGGATTGGGTGGCGGCGATCCTGGGGCGCGAGATCGGCGCGCAGGTCTTGCTGATCCTCACGAACGTGGACGCGGTGTACCGGGCCTGGGGGACGCCCCACCAGGAAGCGATCCGCCGGCTCGGGCTTGCGGAGGCCGATCATTTGCTGGCCGGTGGGGAGCTGGGGACGGGGAGCATGCGCCCCAAGGTCGAGGCGGCGGCCGACTTCGTCCGCGCCGGGGGCGAGCGGGCGATCATCGCTGAACTGTCGCGCGGCCTGGCGGCGTTGCAGGGTGAGGCCGGCACGACGATCACGGGGGAGCGCGAGTGAATCTGCACGAATACCAGGCACGCGACATTCTGCGGCAGCACGGGATCCCCGTGCCGCCGGGGGAGGTGGCGTCCACGCCCGCCGAGGCGAAGGCGATCGCCGGCCGCTTCGGCGGCACCGTGGTCGTCAAGGCGCAGGTGCACGCCGGCGGCCGCGGCAAGGCAGGGGGCGTGAAACTCGCCAAGACGGCCGCCGAAGCCGAGACGCACGCCAAGGCCATCCTCGGAATGACGATCAAGGGCCTCACGGTCCAGAAGGTGCTCGTCGCGCCCGCCGCGCAGATCGCCTCGGAGAGCTACGTCGGCATCATCGTCGACCGTGCGTCGCAACGGCCCGTGTTGATGGTGAGCCCCGCCGGCGGGATCGACATCGAGGACGTAGCCGCCAAGACGCCGGAGAAGATTCACCGCGTGGCCGTGGACCCTCGCTACGGGCTGCTCGCGCACCAGGCGCTCACCCTCGGGTTCGCCCTGTACCGGGACCTGGCGCAGGCCCGGGCCGCGGCCGACATCATGCGGAAGCTGTACGACGTGGTGTGGGCGGTGGGGGCGTCGCTCGCCGAGATCAACCCGCTCGTGACCACGCCCGAGGGTCAGGTCCAGGCGCTCGACGCCAAGATCGTCGTGGACGACAACGAGCTCGACCGCCGGCCCGAGATCGCCGCGCTGCGGGACACGTCCGCCGAAGACCCGTCGGAAGTCGCCGCGCGGGAGGCGGGGCTCACGTTCATCAAGCTCGAGGGCACGGTGGGCTGCTGTGTCAACGGCGCCGGCCTTGCGATGGCGACCATGGATCTGGTCAAGTACTACGGCGGCGCTCCGGCGAATTTTCTCGATATCGGCGGCAGCTCGAACCCCCAGAAGGTCGTGGCCGCGCTGCAGATCATCACCGCCGATCCGAACGTGAAGGCGATTCTGTTCAACATTTTCGGCGGCATCACGCGGGGCGACGACGTCGCCAACGGCATCGTCCAGGCCACCCGGGAGTTCCCGCTCAAGGTGCCCATCGTGATCCGGTTGACGGGCACCAACGAGCAGCAGGCCATCGAGATCCTCAAACGGGCCGGGTTCGACGCGCTGACCGACATGGACGAGGCCGTGAAACAGGTCGTGGCGCGGATATGAGCATCTTCATCGACCAGTCCACGCGGCTCGTCGTCCAGGGCATCACCGGACGCGACGGCTCGTTCCACACGAAGCAGATGATCTCCTACGGCACGAAGGTCGTGGCGGGCGTGACGCCGGGGAAGGGCGGCCGGCTATTCGAGGGCGTCGTGCCCGTGTTCAACACGGTGGCCGACGCCGTGCGGGAGACACAAGCCAACGCGGCGGTGCTGTACGTCCCCGCGGCCGCCTGCGCGGCCGCCATTTTCGAGGCGGCCGACGCGGGGATCCCGCTCATCGTGTGCATCACGGAGGGCCTCCCCGTCCTCGACACCACGCGCGTTATGCCGTTCTTGAGCGAGCGGGGCGCGCGGCTCATCGGCCCCAATTGTCCGGGCCTGATTTCGCCCGAGCGCAGCAAAGTGGGCATCATCCCCGGAAACATCTGCAAGCCGGGGAGGATCGGCGTCGTGTCGCGCAGCGGCACGCTCACCTACGAGATCATCCACCAGCTCTCGAGCGCCGGCTACGGCCAATCCACCTGCGTGGGGATCGGGGGCGACCCGATCATCGGCACGAGCTTCATTCACTGCCTCTCGGCCTTCCAGGCGGACCCCGAGACCGAGGCGATCGTGTTGATCGGCGAGATCGGCGGCACCGACGAGCAGCAGGCCGCCGCGTTCGTCCGCAACAGCGTGACGAAACCGGTCGTCGGGTTCATCGCCGGCCAAACGGCGCCGCCCGGCCGGCGGATGGGACACGCCGGGGCGATCATCTCCGGCTCGTCGGGCACCGCGGCGGAAAAGATGGCGGCGCTCGAGCGCGCCGGCATCGCCGTGATGAAGCGCCCGGCCGACGTCGTCCCGCTGCTGAAGGAGCGTCTGTGAAGCTCAAGGACGTCGTCGATCCCCAGCACATCGTCGTCCCGCTCAGCGCGCAGACGGTGAAGCAAGCCACCGAGCGGCTCGCCGAGCAGCTCGTGACGAGCGGCGCGGTCTCGGAGCCGGGCCGGCTCAACGCCGTCATCCGGAACGCCTGGCCCGAAGACATGGTGAGCGTCGGGGAGCACGCCTTCCTCCCCCATTTTCGCACCGAGGCGGTGCGGAAACTGGTGACGGCCGTTGGGGTGTCGCCCACGCCCATCCGCTGGGAAAAGGATCCGCACCGCAGCGCCCGCATCGTCATTCTGATCGTGGCGCCGCCGCGCGAGACGCCGACCTACCTCCAGGTGGTCGGCGCCTTCGCCCGCATCCTCTCCGATCCCGAAACCGTGCTCGCCGTCCTCGCCGCCAAGACGCCGGAGCAGGTCACGCAGATCGGCGCGCTCGAGGCCGTCGAGCTGCCCAGTCACCTCGCCGTCCGCGACGTCATGACGCCGCACGCGCTGACCGCGCGCCCCGACCAGACGCTCGCCGAGGTCGCACGCCTGATGATCGACAAGGACGTGCGTGCGGTCCCCGTGGTGGACGACGGCGGTCAGCTCATGGGCATGGTGACCCACCGCGAGCTGATGCGACACCTCATTCCCGACTACCTACAGCGGCACAAGAGCGGAGAGTTCCGCGCCGTCACCAAGTCGCAGCTGCAGCGCGGCTCCGGCGACCCGCGCGACCTGCCCGTGAAGGACGTCATGGCACGCGCCGTGCTGTGCGTGTCGGAAGACCAAACCCTGTCCGACGTCGCGAACCTGATGAGCAGCAAGGACGTCGACCGCTTTCCCGTGGTGCGCGAGGGGGTGGTCGTCGGATTCCTGACGCGCGCCGACTTGATTCGCCGTTTGGTCTCCGTCTGACACCCGACACCTCTCACGAGAGCCGATGCTGACTCTAGCGATCATCAAGCCCGACGCCGTGCAGGCCGGCAATACCGGCAACGTCCTCGCCCACCTCGAAGCCCAGGGCTTCAAGATCCGCGCGGCCCGGCTCGTCCGGCTTTCGAAGAGCCAGGCCGAGGCGTTCTACGCCGTGCATCGCGAACGGCCGTTCTTCCGGCCGCTGGTGGAGTTCATGACGTCGGGGCCGGCGCTCGCCCTCGCGCTCGAGCGCGACAACGCCGTGGCCCAGCTGCGCGAGGTGATCGGCGCGACCGACCCTGCCGAGGCGAAGCCGGGGACGGTGCGCCAGCTGTATGCCCAGTCCAAGGAACGGAACGCGATCCACGCCTCCGATTCCCCAGAAAACGCCGCCCGGGAGGTCGCGTTTTTCTTCCCGGAAGAATTCGCTTGACGCAAGTCCCACAAGGGTTTAGCTTCGCTGCTCATGTTGCACATCGACCTGCGGGAGTTGGCCGGGGGACCTGTGGAAACCCGAGGCGAACTCGCGCCGGGGGACCCGTTGTTCGAGGGGTTGGACGTCGCCTTGGGGGCGCCCGTGATCGTGGGCGGCCGATTGCAGGCGACGGGGGAAGGGCGCTTCTATTGGCACGGCAGCCTCCGCACCGAGGTGCGGGGCGAATGCCGCCGCTGTTTGGTGCCCCTTTCCGTGCCGGTCTCGGCGGACATCGGCGCTCTGTTTACGCAGGATCCGGAGGCCCTGGAGGACCCCGACTCCTATCCGGTGGCACGCGACGCGACGGAGATCGACCTCACCCGGGCCGTCCGGGAGGAGTTGATTCTCGCCGTGCCACGGTACGCTTTATGCCGCGAGGATTGCCGCGGGCTGTGCCCGCGCTGTGGTCAGGACCTGAACGCGGGCCCCTGCGGGTGCGCCCCGGCCGCCGATGCCCGGTGGCAGGGGCTCGCCGCCCTGAAGGGTAAGCTCCGCCCCTAAAGAACGAGGATGCCGCATGGCCGTACCGAAGCGCAGAACGTCCAAGCGCAAGAAGCGCGCACGCCGCACCCATTACAAGGCAGCGCGCCCCACGCTCCAGCCGTGCCCGCGTTGCGGCGACCAGAAGCAACCGCACCGTGTCTGCCCGACCTGCGGCTACTACAAGGGCGAGCAGCGAGTGATCGTCGAGGACTGACGTGATCCGCATCGCGCTGGACGCGATGGGGGGGGACAACGCCCCGCGGGTGGAGGTGGAAGGCACGGCCCAGGCGCTCCGGGAGCTGCCGCCGGATTTCCGGGTGCAGTTGGTGGGCCGCACCGCCGACATCGAGGCGGCGCTCGCCAAGGCCGGCCCGGAGATCGACCGGTCGCGCGTCGATGTGATGGAGGCGCCGGACGTCGTGGGGATGGGGGAGAAGCCGCTCGCCGCGATCAAAGGCAAGCCGCGCTCCTCGATCGCGGTCGGCCTCGAGCTCCAGAAAAAGCACAAATCGGACGCCTTCATCTCCGCCGGCAACACCGGCGCGGTGATGGCGGCGAGCACCCTGCTGCTGCGGCTCCACCCGGGCGTGCAACGCGCGGCGATCGGCACCCTCTTTCCGACTGCGACGCAGCCGGTCCTCGTGCTCGACGCCGGCGCCAACGTGGACTGCGACGCCCGCGAGCTGGTCGGCTTCGCGCACCTGGGCGCGGTCTACGCCCGCGACGTGCTCGGGCGTGCGAGCCCCGCCGTCGGCCTCCTGAACGTCGGCGAGGAAGACGAGAAGGGAAACGCGGTCGTCAAGGAAGCCCACCAGCTCCTCAGGCAGACGCCCGGCATCCGCTACCTGGGGAACGTCGAGGGGCGGGACATCCCCACGGGGGAGTGCCGCGGCCAAGCGCTCGACGTCGTGGTGTGCGAC
Organism: Gemmatimonadales bacterium; assembly: GCA_036505055.1. GTDB lineage: Bacteria > Gemmatimonadota > Gemmatimonadetes > Gemmatimonadales > GWC2-71-9 > 20CM-2-65-7. The sequence goes on from DASXUE010000003.1 coordinate 19,661, forward strand.
GGATTCGTCGGCAACGTGGTGCTCAAGTTCTACGAATCCGCGGCGCGCGTGTTCGTGTCCCTCATGAAGCGGGAGGTGCCGGAGGTGCTGAAGCTCCCCGGCCTGGCGAACGTGCTCAAGGTCCTCGACTACGCGACCTACGGGGGCGCGCCGCTGCTCGGCGTTCGGGGCGTCGTGATCATCTGCCACGGCTCCTCGCCCGCGCGCGCGATCCGGAACGCGATCCGCGTGGCGGTGCAGGCCGTGCAGAGCCACCTGAGCGACGACATCGCGGCCGAGTTCGCGACGGGCGGGAAGGGCGTCCCCGCATGAAGCGCCCCTTCGCCGAGATCTACGGCACGGGCCGCTATGCGCCGTCCCGCGTCATGACGAACGACGAGTTCTCGAAGATCCTCGACACGTCGGACCAGTGGATCCGCGAGCGCACCGGCATCCGCGAGCGGCGCGTCTCCTCCAAGGACGAGACGAACGCGTGCATGGGCAAGGCCGCGGCGCTGCAGGTCCTGGAGCGGACCGGGCTCACGCCGCTCGATGTCGACGCCATCGTGTACGCCACGGCTTCTCCCGACCGGCTGCTGCCGTCCCAGGCGTGCGACCTCCAGGCGATCCTGGGCGCCAAGAACGCCGCTGCGCTCGACGTGGGGGCGGCCTGCTCCGGCTTCGTCTACGCGCTGAGCGTCGCGGAGGGGCTGGTGGCGGCGGACCAGGCGGAGCACGTCCTGGTCGTCGCGGCCGAGAAGCTGACGAGCATCATGGACTGGACGGACCGGACGACGGCCGTGCTGTTCGGCGACGGGGCGGGGGCGACGATCGTGCGCCGCAGCGAGGGCAGCCGCGGCATCCTCTCGTCGTACCTCAAGTCCGACGGCACTCTCGCGGAGCTGTTGTACCGGCCCGGTGGGGGCGCGTCGCACCCGCCGAGCGAGACGCTGCTCAAGGACCACAGCTATTACATCAAGATGGCGGGCCGCGAGGTGTTCAAGGCGGCCGTGCTGTCCATGGCCGACGCCTGCGACCACGCCCTGCAGCGGGCCGGCCTCGCGGCGGGAGACGTCGACCTCCTCATTCCGCACCAGGCGAACATCCGCATCATCGAGGCGACGGCGAAGCACGCCGGCATCCCGATGGACAAGGTCTACGTGAACGTGGACCGCTTCGGCAACACCTCGGCGGCCTCGATCGCCATCGCGCTCGACGAAGCGGTGGAGACGGGGCGCCTGCGGCCGGGGATGACCGTGATGTTCGTCGCCTTCGGAGCGGGCTTCACCTGGGCGAGCATGGTCGTGAAGTGGTAGCGACCATCTGGCTCTGCCCGGGCCAGGGCGCGCAAAAAGTCGGGATGGCGAAGGATCTCGCGGAGCGGTTTCCGGCGGCGCGCGCCACCCTGCAGGCGATCGACGACGCCCTCGGCGTCGCCCTCTCGCGCCTCATGTTCGACGGGCCCGAGGACGAGCTCACGGCCACCCACAACGCCCAGCCGGCGATCCTCGCCCACAGCGCCGCGGTGTTCGCCGCCCTCGGCGGCGCCGCCGCCGGTGCCGTGGCCGCCGCGGGGCATTCGCTCGGCGAGTACTCGGCGTATGTGACCGCCGGCGCGCTCAGCGCCGCCGCTGCCGCCAAGCTGGTGCGGCGCCGCGGCGAGCTGATGCACAAGGCGGGGGAAGAGCGGCCCGGCATGATGGCCGCGGTTCTGGGACTGGCAACGGCGGCCGTGCAGGCGGCGTGCGAGGAAGTCTCGCGCCAGGGCAGCGTGGCGGTGGCGGCGAACATCAACGCGCCCGACCAGACGGTGATCTCGGGCGACCCGGACGGCGTGGCCCGCGCCGGGGAAGCCTGCAAGGCGCGGGGCGCCAAGCGGGTCGTGCCGCTCAGGGTGAGCGGCGCGTTCCACTCGCCGCTCATGGCCCCCGCCGCGAACCATCTGCAGCTCGCCCTCGAGCGCGCCCCGTTTGCCGAGCCCGCGTTTCCCATCATCGCGAACGCCACGGCCGAGGCGGTGAAAGACGCGGACCGCGCGCGGCGCCTGCTCGGCGACCAGCTCACCGCGCCCGTCCGCTGGGTCGAGTGCATGCAGCACGCGGCCCGCCTCGTGGCGGAGGATGGCGGTGCCCGCTTCGTCGAAATCGGCCCCGGGACGGTGCTGGCGGGCCTCTTGAAGCGGATCGTTCCAGGGGCGAACGTGGTGAGCTTGGGGACGGCCGCGGAGATCGCGAAGTACCTGGAGGCTGCGTGAAGCTGGATCTGACGGGGAAGGTCGCCCTGGTGACCGGCGGCACCCGCGGCATCGGCCACGACATCTGCCGCACCTTCACGGGGGCGGGGGCGCAGGTCGCGTTGTGCGCGCGCGACGGCGCCAAGGCGCAGCAGGTGGCGGGCGAGCTCGGCGCCGGGACGCGCGGCTACGCCTGCGACGTCAGCCGCGCCGACCAGGTCGAAGCGTTCGTCGCCGGCGTCGAGCGCGACTTCGGCCAGATCGACGTGCTCGTCAACAACGCCGGCTTCACGCGCGACAACCTGCTGTTCCGGATCACCGAGGCCGACTGGGACTCCGTCGTCGACACCAACCTGAAGGGCGCCTTCCTGATGACGAAGCAGGCGGCGCGTGGGATGATCAAGCGGCGCTGGGGCCGCGTCATCAACATCACGAGCGTGGTGGGACTGAACGGCAACAAGGGCCAGGCCAACTATTCGGCCTCCAAGGCCGGCATGATCGGGTTTACGAAGTCCGTGGCCAAGGAGCTGGCGTCCCGGAACGTGCTCGTGAACGCGGTGGCACCGGGCTATGTCGATACTGAGCTGACCCGGAACATCTCGGACGAAGCCAAGAAGTGGCTGCAGGACAACATTCCGTTGGGACGGCTGGGGCAGGGGCCTGATATCGCGGGCGCCGTCCTCTTTCTCGCCTCCGACATGGCCAGCTACATTACGGGGCAGGTGCTGGTGGTCGATGGTGGGATGGTGATGTGAGCAGGCACCCTTTTACCTCCGCCGAGGGTTACCCATAGCAATGGACATGAAGCAGCTCGAGGAGAAGGTCAAAGACATCATCGTCGAGGAGCTGGGGGTCGAGCGCGACAAGCTGACCAATAACGCGAGCTTCATGGAAGACCTCGGCGCCGACAGCCTCGACACGGTCGAGCTCGTCATGGCCTTCGAGAAGGAATTCGACATCGATATTCCGGACGAAGAGGCGGAGAAGCTCCGCACCGTCGGGGCGGCGCTCCAGTACCTGCACGACAAGATGGGAAAGGGCAAATAGTGACGCGGCGCGTGGCGGTCACGGGCATCGGGCTCGTGACGCCGCTCGGCAACGACGTCGCCACCACTTGGGACGCGCTAGTCGCCGGGAAATCGGGGGCGGGGCCGATCACGCGGTTCGATCCGGCCCAGCTGCCGGTGCGCTTCGCGTGTGAGGTGAAGGGGTTCGACCCCAGCGTGTACCTGGAGAAGAAGGAGGCTCGCCGCTACGACCTCTTCGCACAGTTCGCCATCGGGGCCGCGGTCCAGGCGGTGAGCGAGTCGTGCCTCGAGAAGACCGGCACCCTCGACCCGAAGCGGGTCGGCGTGATCATCGGGACGGGCACGGGCGGCATCGCGACGTTCGAAGAGAACATGCGCGCCTACATGGAGAAGGGCCCCGGGCGCGTCTCGCCGTTCTTCGTCCCCATGTTCATGGCCAACGTCGCGTCGGCGATCGTGTCGATGCGGTATGGCTTCAAGGGTCCGAACCTCAGCACCGTGTCGGCGTGCGCCTCCTCGGGACACGCCCTCGGCGACGCGCTGCGGATCATCCAGCGCGGCGAAGCGGACGTCATGGTCGCGGGGGGGTCGGAGGCGGCGATCACTCCCCTCGCGATCGCCAGCTTCGCCAACATGAAGGCCCTGTCGACGCGCAACGATGACCCGGCCAGCGCCAGCCGGCCGTTCGACAAAGACCGCGACGGGTTCGTCATGGGCGACGGCGCCGCGGTGGTGATCCTGGAAGAATGGGAGCGCGCCAAAGCGCGGGGCGCGAAAATCTACGCCGAAGCCGCGGGCTACGGCGCCACCGCCGACGCCCACCACATTACCGCCCCCGCCCCCGACGGCTCAGGCGCGCAGGAGGCCATGCGGCTCGCGATGGCCGACGGCGGCATCCGGCACGACCAGGTGGGCTACATCAACGCGCACGGCACCTCGACCCCGCACGGCGACGCCGCCGAGACCGCGGCAGTGAAGGCGGTGTTCGGCGACGGCGCGCGGAACCTCATCTTCGGGTCCACCAAGTCCATGACCGGGCACCTGCTCGGCGCCGCCGGCGCGTTCGAGTTCGCCGTCTGCGCCCTCACCCTCCATCACGGCGTGATCCCGCCCACCATCAACCAGTTCCACGCCGACCCCGCGTGTGACCTCGACTCCGCGCCGAACCACGCGGTCCGCCGTCAGGTCGACGCCGCGCTGTCGAACTCCTTCGGGTTCGGTGGGCACAACGTGACGCTCGCGGTGCGGAGGGTGGCATGAGTCTCCGACCTATTTCGGACAAGGTCGAACGCGGCGAGCGACTGACGCGCGAGGATGGTCTCGCGCTTTTTGCTTCCGCTGACCTGTTGACGATCGGGCGCCTCGCCGATCTCGCCAACCGCCGCCTGAACGGCGACCGCGTCTGCTTCGCCGCGAACCAGCACATCAATCCGACCAACGTCTGCATCCTGCGCAACACCTGCGTCTTCTGCTCCTTCGCGCGGATGCCCAAGGAGGACGGCGCCTACACGCGCAGCCTCGACGAGGTCTTCGCCGAGGCCGACGCGGCGCGGGACAACCCGACCCGCGAGTTCCACATCGTGGGCGGGCTCCACCCCAAGCTCCGCCTCGAGTACTACCTCGATATGTTTCGCGGCCTCAAGGCGCGCCACCCGGGCGTGATGATCAAGGCGCTGACCGCGGTCGAGGTAGCTCACCTCGCCAGGCTGGAAAGGATGTCGAACCGGGACATCCTCATCGCGATGAAGGACGCGGGGGTCGACTCCCTGCCGGGAGGCGGCGCCGAGGTGTTCTCGCCGGCCGCGCGCGCGACGATCGCCGACCGGAAGCTCACGGGTGAGGAGTGGCTGGCGGTGCACCGGGAAGCCCACGAGCTCGGGATCCCCTCGAACTGCACGATGCTGTATGGGCACGTCGAGACGCTCGCCGACCGGGTGGACCACCTGCTGGCGCTGCGCGCCCTCCAAGACGAGACGCACGGCTTCCTGACGTACATCCCGCTCGCCTACCACCCCGACCACAACGAGCTGGGCGAAACGCTCGGTCGCACCGGGACCGCGACGAGCGGCTTCGACGACCTGAAGAACATCGCCGTCGGACGCCTCCTGCTCGACAACATCCCCCACGTGAAGACGCACTGGCCGATGGTGACGCCGTTCATCTCGCAGGTCGCGTTGACGTTCGGGTGCGATGACCTCGAAGGGACGGTGGTGTTCGAGCGCGTCTACCACGAGGCGGGCGCGCCGACGCCGATGTGGCTGTCCATCGACGAGATCGTGACGCTGATTCGCGGGGCGGAGAAGGTCCCCGTGGAGCGCGACTCCCTGTATCAGACGGTGCGGACGTTCGAGGACTATGTGCCGCGGCAGGCCCCCGTGCGCCGAGAGGGGCCCGCGCCGCAGGGCTCGCTCTTCCAGATCGCGCATCGCAAACGCGAGCTGGCGACGGCGGCCGTGGACGGCGCCGAATGAAGCTCGGCCGCATCGCCTATATCAACTGCGCCCCCGTGTATGGCGCCATCGACCGGGGGATCGTGTCGGTGCCGGCGGAGCTCGTCACCGGCACCCCGGCGGAGCTGAACGACCTCCTGGCCGCCGGGGCGCTGGACGTCAGCGCCATCAGCGCGGTGGAATACGCGCGGCACGCGAAGGACCTGATCCTGCTCCCCGACCTCGCGGTGTCCTGCGACGGACCCGTGCGGAGTGTCGCCGTGTTCAGTCGCCGGCCGGTCGGAGAGTTGGACGGGCGGACGGTGCTCCTCAGCGCCTCCTCCCGAACCTCCGTCGCGCTGCTCGAGCTGCTGTGCCGCAATGTGTGGAAGATTCGACCCCGCTTCGCGGAGGCGCGCGCCGAGGCGCAGGACCTGGACGCGCTCGCGGCGCTGCCGCATGAGGCGGTGCTCGTGATCGGTGACGCGGCGCTCGCGCTCGCGGCCCGTGGGACGTATCCACATCGCTACGACCTGGGCGAGGAGTGGAAACGGTGGACCGGCCTGCCGTTCGTGTTTGCGGTCTGGGCCGCTCGCCGGGCCGCCGACCACGCCGCCGTACGCCGGGCCCACGAGGCTCTGCTCGCGTCGCGCACTTGGGGTCTGGCGCACCTAGACGAGCTGGCGGCCGCCGGCGCGCGCTCGTGCAACGTGCAGCGCGAAACCTGCCTCGAGTATCTCAGCGGCCTCGACTACGCCTTCACGTACAAGCACCTCGCCGGGCTGAGCGACTTCTTCCGACGGCTGGCGGCCGAGGGCATCGTGCCCGACGGCTCGCTCCAGTTCGTGCAGGTGGCGTGACCATGGTCGATCGCGCCGCGGGCGACTTCCGGTCCTACCTCGACCTGTACGCGCAGGCGCCGCTGCTGGAGCTCGGCCGGCTCGCGGACGAGGCCCGCTGGCGGCTGCACCCGAAGAACGTCGTCACCTACATCATTGACCGGAACATCAACTACACGAACGTCTGCGTCGCCGACTGCAAGTTCTGCGTGTTCTACCGGCGGCCCAAGCACCCCGAGGGGTACCTCCTCTCGTACGAGGAGATCGGCCGCAAGATCGACGAGCTCAAGGCCCTGGGTGGCGTCCAGATCCTGATGCAGGGCGGTCACAATCCGTACATCCCGTTCGAGTGGTATCTCGACCTGTTGCGTTATATCAAGCGGCACCATCCCATCCACATCCACGGCTTCTCGCCCTCGGAAGTGGACTTCTTCGCCGGGCGCTACGGGATGAGCATCGAGGAGGTCATCCGCGAGCTGATGGCCGCCGGGCTCGACTCGATCCCGGGCGGGGGAGGGGAGATCCTGGTGCAGGAGATTCGCGACCAGGTCGCGAGGAAAAAGGCCGGGGCCGACCGCTGGCTCGAGGTCATGGAGATCGCCCACGGGCTGGGGCTCAAGACGTCGGTGACGATGATGTACGGTCTGGGCGAAACCCTCGCCGACCGCATCGAGCACCTGTTCCGCGTGCGCGAGGTCCAGCGCCGGACGCGCGGGTTCACGGCGTTCATCTGCTGGCCGCTGCAGCCCGAGAACTCCGAGCTGTCCCACATCCCGAAGACCGACGCCGTGACCTACCTGCGCACGCAGGCGATCGCCCGGATCGTGCTCGAGGAGGTGCCCAACATCCAGGCGTCGTGGGTGACGATGGGCATGAAGGTGGGCCAGGTCGCGCTGCGCTTCGGCGCCAACGACTTCGGGTCGCTCATGATGGAGGAGAACGTCGTGTCGGCCGCCGGCACGACGCACCGCACGAATCTCAGCGAGATGCAGCGCCTAATCGCCGACGCGGGGTACACGCCGAAGCGGCGCAAGCAGGACTACACGATCCTCGAAGACGCGGCCTGATATGGCGGACGTCCTGATCGTCGTCGGCTCGGAGAGCGACAAACCCCGGATCGAGCCCGCCTTCGAGGTGCTCTCCAAGGCGGGCGTGTCCTACGAGTTTCACGTGTCCTCCGCGCACCGCCAGCCCGAGGCGACGGGCGACCTGATCAAGACGGCCCACGCGAAGGGCTTCAAGGTCGTGATCGCGGGCGCCGGGCTCTCGGCGGCGTTGCCTGGCTTCGCGGCCTCCCTTACCGACCTTCCGGTGATCGGCGTGCCGTTCGCAGTGGGCCCGTTGAACGGCCTCGACGCCCTGCTCGCCACGGTCCAGGTCCCGCCGGGCGTACCCGTGGCGACGGTGGGCATCGACAACGCGAAGAACGCGGCGCATCTCGCCATCCGCATCGTCAAGGCATGACCGTGCGCGTCGGCATTGGGTACGACTCCCATAAATTCGCGCCCAAAGGAACGAACCGGAAACTGATGCTCGGTGGCGTCGAGATCCCGCACGACCAGGGACTGGCCGGCCATTCCGACGCCGACGCCGTCGCGCACGCGGTCACCGACGCGATCCTCGGCGCGGCGGCCTTAGGAGACATCGGCCGCCTGTTCCCCAGTCACGACCCCCGCTGGAAGGACGCCGACTCGATCAGCCTGCTGAACCAGGCTTTGCTCAAGGTCGTGGAAGCGGGCTTTCAGTTCCTGCAGGCGGACGTCACGATCGTGGCCGAGCATCCCAAGCTCGCGCCGTACATCGACGCCATGCAGGACCGCCTGGCCGACGCATTACTCGCCGGCGCCACGCACGTGTCGGTGAAAGCGAAGACCAACGACGGCATGGGGTGGATCGGCCGCGGGGAAGGGGTCGCGGTGATCGCCGTGGCCGTGCTCGTGGAGCCGAAAGAGCCTCGCCTCTCGAGCGGGCTGACCGGGTTGGAGTGACCGATCTCGTCGCGCTGCTCGAATCCCTCCCCCCGGGCCCGCTCTACGCCCTGATCACTGCCCTCGCCGCCGTCGAGAACATCTTCCCCCCCGTCCCTGCGGACACCGCCGTCGCCCTGGGGGCCTTTCTCGCGGGGCGCGGCGTGATGAATCCCTGGCTCGTCTTCCTACTGACCTGGAGCGCCAACGTCGGCTCGGGAGCCGCCGTCTATGGCCTCGCCCGCCGCCACGGGCGCGAGCTGTTCCGCGGCGTACTCGGGCAGCGGCTCTTCTCCGACGCGGTCGTCGCCCGGATCGAGGAGCAGTACCGGCGCCACGGCGTGTTCGCGATTTTCGTATCGCGCCTCCTACCCGTATGGCGAGGCGTAGTGATGCCGTTCGCCGGCATCGCCCGGGTGCCCGCGGCGCGGGCGATCGTGCCGTTGGCGCTTGCCTCGGGGGTGTACTACGGCGTGCTCACGCTGTTCGTCACGACGCTCGGTACGAACGTCGAGCAGATCCTGCGCGTGATGCATGGCTTGAACGTGGTGCTCGGGATCGTGGCGGCCGCGGTCGCCGTCGGTATCGCCCTCTTGGTCGTTCGGCGGCTGAAGCACTAGACTGGAGGCTCCATGGTTCCGGCGGCCTTCCGGCTCGAGCAGTTTCGCGACTATCTCGCCCTCGAAGCGGGGCACAGCCCGCACACCGTCGAGAGCTACGTGCGCGACATCCGGCGGCTCGCCGAGCACGGTGAGAGCAAGGGCATCCACGGTCCGGCAGAGCTGACGGCGGCGCGCCTGCGCGAGTTCATCTACGTCCTCAAGGACCTGGGGCTCGCGGCGACCACGATCCGCCGCCAGATCTCGGCAGTGCGGACGTACTACAAGTTCCTGGCGGGGGAGGGTGCGGTCGCCCGCGACCCGAGCGAGCGGATCGAGTCGCCCAAGCGGTGGCGGACGCTCCCCGCCGTCCTGACGGTCGCGGAGATCGAGCGGCTGCTGGCGGCGCCCAACACCGACGAGCCGCTGGCGATTCGGGATCGGGCGCTGCTCGAGTTCGCCTACGCGACGGGGGCGCGCGTGTCGGAGCTGGTCGGCTTGAAGCTGCAGGACATCCTGTTCGAGGACGGGATCGCGCGGGTGTTTGGCAAAGGGGCCAAGGAGCGGGTCGTCCCCGTGGGGCGCCGGGCGCTGGGCGCCGTGTCGCTGTACGCGCGCGAGATCCGGCCGACGTTGGACCGGGGAAAAGGGCGGGGGGTGCTCTTTCTGAATGCGCGCGGCACGCCCCTGTCGCGCGTCGGGGCGTGGGGGATCATCAAGGCGACGGCCCGCCGCGCGGGGCTGACCAAGCGCGTCACCCCACACACCCTGCGCCATACCTTCGCCACGCACCTGCTCGAGGGGGGGGCGGACCTGCGGGCGGTGCAGGAGATGCTCGGGCATGCCGATCTCTCGACCACGCAGCTGTACACGCACGTCGACCGGGACTACCTGCGCTCGGTGCACAAGAGTTACCATCCGCGGGCATGAGCACCCTAACCATTCAGCAGAGGGGTCATGATGCGCATCCTGCCGCTGCTCCTCACCCTGGCCGTCCTCCCCGCCGTCGCCGACGCCCAGGGGAGGCCGAATACGCGTCAGGGGTTCTGGATCGGGTTCGGATTCGGGCCCGGGTCGACGGGTCTCGATTGCACGCAATGCGACGACGCGCGCGCCAACGGCTTTACCGGTTACCTGCGCCTGGGGGGCACGCTGTCGCCCAAGCTGTTGCTCGGCGTTGAGACCAACGGGTGGGTGAACACCGCGTCCGGCGCGGACGAGGACATGGAGTTCGGGTCGGTCGTGCTGCTGTGGTATCCCAAGGCGGAGGGGGCCTGGTACGTCAAGGTTGGTCTCGGCGGGATGACCATGATGACGAGTGATAGCGTGAGTGGGGATAAGATCGAGGCGGAGGCACCCAGTTTCTCGTTGGGTGGCGGCTATGAGATCCGCACCGGGCGGAACTTCTCGATCGTGCCGTTCCTGAACATCCTGGTCACGTCCCCGGCATCGTTCAAGCTGAACGGCATACCGGCCGGGAGCAACGAGGACATCAGCATGAACCTGGTCCAGATCGGCGCCGGGGTGACGTGGCACTAGGGGCGGGCCGCGCGGATACGGGCAGCCGCCTAACAACGGCTTGAAGCTCGCGGCGCGCGTAGATTAGGAAACGAATCTTCCGAAAGCCGAAATGATGCATACGCGCAGGACGGTCGAGCGGGCGGCCCTAGCGGCCGCGGTGATTATCGGAGCCTCGGGCCCGGCTCAGCGCCGCTCGACCATCGCGTTCGTGAGCACTCGCCACGACGCTGCCGCCGATCCCGCGGTCGACCCGCAGCGCATGTGGCTCGCCGCCGAGATCTACCTGATGGACGGCGACGGCAGGAACGCGCGGCGCGTGACGGAGAACGCCGCCTTTGACTGTTTCCCGGCCTTGTCACCGGATGGGACGAGGATCGTCTTCGACAGCAACCGACGGCGCGTCGAGGGGGACCCCTTCAACACATCCGACCTCTTCGTGATGGCGGCGGACGGGTCGGGGCAGACGCCGCTCGTGCGGGGCAGCTCCGCCACGTGGTCTCCCGACGGTCGGCAAATCGCGTTCCACGCCTCGGCATCGGGCCCGGGGCGGCCGATCAACATTCTCCCGGGGGCGGCCACGACGGACGGCGACATCTTCGTCATGAACGTCCGTGACTTCCTCGAGCACGGGACGCCGCCCAAGAACATCACGAACAACCCCGCCGCGATCGACGACGACCCGGATTGGTCCCCCGACGGGCGGACGATCGTCTTCACGAGCCACGCCGTCACCGACAATGGCGACGATCACGCCACCGCCGAGATCTACGCGATCGCCGCGAACGGGGTGGGGCAGCCGCTGCGCCTGACCAACAACACCGAAGAAGAGCGGGGCGCCGCCTGGTCTCCCGACGGCACCCGTCTGGTCTTCATGTGTCGGAGAGGTGGTGCCGACTTCGAGATTTGCGTGATGAACGCCGACGGCACGGGACAGGTGCAGCTGACCGACAACACGATCGGCGACTTGACGCCCTCGTGGTCGCCTGACGGCAAGAAGATCGTGTTCCA
>DASXUE010000004.1:0-148153 GCA_036505055.1 Gemmatimonadales bacterium
GGTGGGCGAGGACCAGGTGCAGCACCTCGAGCTGATGCGCGAGATCGCCCGTCGCTGGAATGCCCGGTACGGCGAGGGCTACTTTCCCGAGCCGCAGCCGCTGCTCACGAAAACGAAGCGCGTGCTGGGGCTCGACGGCCAAGCGAAGATGTCGAAGAGCCTCGGGAACACGATCGGGTTGTTCGATTCACCCGAAACCATCTGGGAAAAGCTGCGGCCCGCCGCCACCGATCCGGCGCGCGTGACCCGCAAGGACCCCGGCAACCCCGACATCTGCAACATCTTCACGATCCACCAGGGCTTCTCGTCACCCGAAACCCAGGCCGACGTGGCGCACAAGTGCCGGACCGCCGGCTGGGGCTGCCTCGACTGCAAACGCGTGCTGGCGGACAATATGATAGCCGTGCTCACCCCCATCCGCGAGCGGGCCGACGCGATCCGGCGCGAACCCAAGCGGCTGCGGGACGTGCTGCGCGCCGGCGCGGCAAAGGCGCGCGCGCTCGCGCGCCGCACGCTGGCGGAGGTTCGCGAGCGAATGGGCTTTCTCAAGGCGGCAGGGGAGGAGGAGGTCTGATGGGCGAAATGCTCCAGCAGATGGTCGAGATCTTCCGTCTGGAGCTGGCGTTGCAGCTGGGTCTCGCGACCCTGCTCGGCGGGGCGATCGGACTCGAGCGCGAGCTGGGGGGCAAACCGGCCGGGCTGCGCACGAACATCCTCATCTGCATCGGCTCAGCGCTCTACACCCAGCTGTCCCTCTCGATGGTGCACGGCGCCACCGACGCCACGCGGGTCGCCGGCCAGATCGTCACCGGGGTGGGCTTCATCGGCGCCGGCACCATCCTTCACGCCCGGGGCGCCGTCGTCGGGCTGACCAGCGCCGCCACGATTTGGGTCGTGGCGGCGATCGGCGTGGCGCTGGGCGCCGGGCACTACGCGGAGGCGCTGCTCTCCACGTTGATGGTGCTGATCGTGCTCCAGGGCCTGGGCCGCATCGAGATCGTCGTCGAGCGCCACTCCTCCAAGAGCCACCTCACCGTCCACGCGCGCCCCGACGCGGCCCCGCTGGAAGAGCTGGAAACGGTGATCCGCCGCACCGGCCTGACGATCGTGAGCCACGAGAGCCGGCGCGAGAACGTGGACCTCGTCATCGAGTACTACCTGAGCGGACCCAAGCGGCTTCACGATCAGGTGATGATCGCGCTGCTGCACCACCCAAGCGTGCGCACCGTCTCGACGGGAGAGTGAGCCGGCGTCTCGTCATCGATCTGGCGGCGACCCACGCCGCCTGGCGCATCACGGCGCTGAGCGTGGCGGCCATTCGGGCGGCGCTGCCCGGCGATTGGGACGTGGTCGACGTGCGCGCCCCGGCCGTTTCCGCGGGGGACGGCGGGGTGGACGGTCCCGACGCGATTGCCGCGGCGACGGGTGCCGAGGTCTATCTCGGCTTCGGCGTACCGCCGGGCGTGGTCGAGGTGGGGCGTGGCACGCTGCGCTGGATACACAGCGGCACTGCGGGCGTGGGGTCGGGCCTGGCGGCCCTGCGGGGGGCCGGGGTGCTGCTCACCAACTCCGCGGGCGTGCACGCCGAGCCGATGGCCGACTGGGTCATCGCGGCCATCGGCTACTTCGCCCGCGGGCTCGACCGCGCGGTTGCGGCGCAGGCGCTCGGCCGCTGGACCAAGCAGGAATTCGAAGCGCTCACGATGCCCGTGCGCGAGCTCCGCGACCTGCGCGTCGGGATCCTGGGGTTGGGCGGCATCGGCACGGCGGTGGCGCGCCGCGCCCTGGCGCTCGAGATGTCGGTCGCCGGGGTGCGGCGGCGTCCGGCGCGGGGCGGGCCGCCGGGCACGCGGTGGGTGGGCGGCCCGGACGACCTGCCCCGGCTCGCGAGCGAGAGCGACTGCCTCGTGATCGCGGCGCCGCACACCGGCGCCACCGCCGGCGCCGTGGACCGCCGGGTGCTCGAGCGGCTGCCGCGTCACGCCGTCGTCGTCAACGTCTCGCGCGGCTCCCTGCTCGATGAGGTGGCGCTACTCGACCTGATCGACCAGGGACGGCTGGCGGGCGCGGCCCTCGACGTGTTTTCGGTCGAGCCCCTCCCTGAGAGCCATCCCTTCTGGGGCCATCCGCGGGTGTTGGTGAGCCCGCACGTGAGCGCCGTCACAAACCGCTTCTGGGAGCGCGAGACGGCCCTGATCGTGGACAACATCCGTCGCTATCTTGCAGGGGCGCCCCTCACCCACGTGGTTGACCTGGAAGCCGGGTACTGAATGGAAAAGATCATCAAGGCCGCGGTGGATCGCGGGGCGTCGGATCTGCACATCAAGGCGGGGGACGTGTTCCGCGCGCGCATCGACGGCAAGCTGGTGCCGCTCACCAAGCAGCGCCTCACGCCCGAGCAGACCAAGGCGATCGCGCTGCGCCTCATCCCCAGCGACGAAGACCGCGCGCGGATCGACAAGCTGCGCGACTACGACTGCTCCTGGGGGATGCCCGGGATCGGCCGGTTCCGCGTCAATATCCTGCGCCAGCGGTCGTCATTCATGATCGTGATGCGCGTCATCCCGTTCGACGTCCCCACGTTCGAGTCGCTCAAATTGCCCGCGGTCCTGGCCCAGGTGGCGTCGGCGGAGCGCGGGATGATCCTCGTCACGGGCGTCACGGGCTCCGGGAAGAGCTCGACGATGGCGGCGATCATCAACCACATCAACCAGACCCAGCACCGGCACATCCTCACGCTCGAGAACCCGATCGAGTTCCTGCACCGGGACATCAACTGCTCAGTCACGCAGCGGGAAATCGGCACCGACACCGACGACTTCCGGATGGGGCTGCGCGCGGCGCTGCGCCAGGATCCCGACGTCGTGCTGATCGGCGAGATGCGCGACGCCGAGACGATCGACACGGCCATGAAGGCCGCGGAAACCGGGCACGTGCTCGTCTCCACGCTGCACACGCCCGACGCGGTGACGACCGTGAACCGCATCATCTCGATGTTCCCGCCGGAGGAGCAGGAAATCGCGCGGCTGCGACTCGCGGAAGCGCTGCAGGCGGTGGTGTCGCAGCGGCTGCTGCCGCGGGCCGACGGGCGCGGGCGCGTGGCGGCGCTCGAGATCATGATTTGCACAGACATCGTTCGCGACATGATCAAGGAACAGGAGCGGACATCAGAGCTGCCTGACTACATCGGGGACTCGCGCGAGAAGTACGGCATGCAGACGTTCGATCAGCACCTCATGGATCTGGTGGGCGACGGCGTCGTGACCCACGAGACCGCACTGGCCGCGGCGTCCGATCGCGGAGACTTTGAGCGGCAGGCCCGCTCCCTGAAGCGCCGCGCCGCCGCCGCAAAGGCCGGCCCCGCCCCCGCCCCCGCCCCCGCGGCCGCCCCCGGTCCCCAACCCGGCGAGATGAAGGCCGACGACCTGTCGAGCCTGTTGCCGCCGTGACCGCACGCGACCTCGCGGGGGTCTTCGCCCCCATCACCACGCCCTTCGACCCCGCCACCGGCGACGTCGCGCCGGCGCCGCTCAAGGCCAACGTCGCCCGCTACGTGGCCGACGGACTCGACGGCGTCGTCGTCGCCGGATCGACGGGCGAGGCGCCGCTCTTGGAGCCCGACGAGCAGCGCCGGGCGATCGAGTGGGCTCGTGAAGCCCTGGAAGACGGCGCGTGGCTGATCGCGGGTACGGGGGCGGAATCGACGCGGCAGACCATCGCGCTGTGTCGCGCCGCGGCGGCGGCGGGCGCCGACGCCGTGCTGGTGCGGCCCCCCGGGTATTTCGCCGCCGCGCACTCGACGCGCAGCATCGCGACGCATTACCGCGCGGTGGCGGACGCGAGTCCCCTCCCGGTCCTGCTCTACAACATCCCCAAGTACACGCACCTCCCCCTCCCGCCCGGGCTGATCGAGGAGCTTGCGGGCTACGAGAACGTCGTGGGTGTCAAGGACTCGTCTGGCGATCTCGCGAACCTCGTGGCCTATCGCGAGGCCGCGCCCCAGTGGGCCGTGTTCGTGGGATCGGGCTCGCTCCTCTATCCGGCGCTCGAGATGGGCTGCCAGGGGGGCGTGGTCGGTGTGTCGTGCTACGCGGCGCGGATGTGCGTCGATCTGCTGACGGCGTTCCGCGGCGGCGACCGCACCACCGCCACTGCGCTCCAGGCGCGCCTGGTCCCTCTCGACAAGGAGATCGTCGGCAAGCACGGCCCCGCCGGCGTCAAAGCGGCCATGGACGCCGCAGGCCTCTTCGGCGGCCCGGTGCGGCCGCCCCTGGCTCCGCTCTCCCCCGCGGACCGCGGGCGCGTGGCCGCCCTCGTGCGCGGTGACTGACTACGCCGCGCTGCTGCGGGAGATCGCCGTCCCGCGGCTCGTCGGAACGCCCAACCACCAACTCGTCCGCGCCGCGCTGCGGCGCGAGCTCGCGGCGCGGGGCTTCGCCGTAGAGGAGCACGTGTTCTCCGGTCGCCCCTCGTGGATGCTCCTCGGGACTCCACGTGTCGTTCAAGGCGTCAACCTGATTGCGATCCG
Source organism: Gemmatimonadales bacterium (assembly GCA_036505055.1). Classification (GTDB taxonomy): domain Bacteria; phylum Gemmatimonadota; class Gemmatimonadetes; order Gemmatimonadales; family GWC2-71-9; genus 20CM-2-65-7. The sequence goes on from DASXUE010000004.1 coordinate 4,529, forward strand.
CCCGTCCGGCCGTCCGCCCGCGACCGCCAGGGAGTCCTTTAGGGACCGTCCGACCATCTGGCTCACCGCGCACTATGACTCGAAGGGCCAACCGATCTCGATGGCCGCTCGGTTGGCCGGGGTTGTCGCGCTCGTCGTCGGCGCGGCCGGCCTCGTGGTCGCGCTCGTGCCCGCGTTGGTTCTGCTCGCCGCCGGCGTCCTCGTGCTGTCCCAGAATCGGGCCACCGACCGCTCGCCGGGTGCCGTGGACAACGCGTCGGGCCTGCTCGCTGCGCTGGCGATCGTCGACCGCCTGCCGAGCAGCGTGTCCGTGGGCCTGATCCTGCTCGATGCGGAGGAATTCGGGCTCCTGGGCGCGCGGGCCCTCGCCCGCGACCGGCCGGAGCTGCTCCGGGACGCCGCGGTGGTGAACTTCGACGGCCTCGACGACGCCGGCCGCCCGATCGCGTTCCTGCACCGGCGCGGGCCGGTGGGAGAGGCGGTCGCGGAAGCGGTGCACGCGATCGGCGCACCGTGGTGGCCCGTCGTGGTGGACGGTATCGCACTCGCGGGGCCGGCAGGGGAGTGCGTCACGATCATGAAGGGGGGCTGGGGTACGACGCGCGTCGTGCACACGCCGCGCGACACGGCCGGGCGGCTGACGTTGGCGGGCGCGCTCGAAGTCGCCGAGGGGGTGGCGCGGGCCCTCGGTGCCAGGTAGTTTCTTTCAGAGGATGCAGGCCCCCCCCCCGGCGGGGGCCTTTTTGTTTGGGGTAGGGAGGAACTGTGTTCGGACCCAAGACGCACTGCGTGGTAGTCGTGGGCGCGCAGTGGGGTGACGAAGGCAAGGGCAAGGTCGTGGACGTGCTCGCTGAGCGCGCCGACCTCGTCGTCCGCTACCAGGGGGGCGCGAACGCGGGCCACACGGTGGACCTCGGCGCCGGCGGCGGGGAATTCGTGCTTCACCAGATCCCCTCGGGGATCTTGCAGGGCGCCGTGTGCGTGGTGGGGAACGGCGTAGTGCTCGACCCCGAGCAGTTCTTCGCCGAGCTGGACGCGCTCGAGGCGCGGGGCATCCGCACCGCGCAGAAGCTGCACGTCTCGGACCGCGCCCACATGACGCTCCCCTATCACAAGCTGCTCGACAAGGCGCACGAGAAGAAAGACAAGATCGGCACGACGGGGCGGGGGATCGGCCCGACCTACGAGGACAAATACGGCCGCCGCGGCATTCGCGTCGGCGACCTGCGGAATCTGGCGCGGGCGCAGGAGCTGGTGCGGATGCGGGTCGAGGCGGCGAACCAGATGCTCGATCTGTTGGGCGGGGCGCGGGGCAGCGGAGAGCGGGCGCATGCCGAAGAGCACGTGCACCTGCTCGAGCGCTTGGCGCCACGCCTGCTGCCGCTGGCAGTAGACGCGGGCCGCGTGGTGTGGGAGGCGCTGGAGCGCGGCGAGGCGGTGCTGCTCGAGGGGGCGCAAGGCGCGCTGCTGGACGTGGATCACGGGACGTATCCGTACGTCACGTCGTCCAACACGACGGCGGGAGGAGCCGCAGTGGGGGTGGGTATCGGGCCCACCGCGATCGACGCGGTGCTGGGTGTCGTGAAGGCGTATACGACACGGGTGGGGAACGGGCCTCTGCCGACGGAGGGGGCGCCCGACGTCGCCGAGCGGATTCGGGAGCTCGGGGGCGAGTTCGGGGCGACGACGGGCCGGCCGCGCCGCTGCGGTTGGTTCGATGCGGTCGTGGTGCGCTACGCAGTCCGGGTGAACGGCCTGACGGGTCTGGCGGTGACGAAGCTGGATGTGCTCGACAGCTTCGCCGAGATCCCGGTGGGTGTCGGCTATCGGCTGGACGGCGAGGAGATCGACAGCATGCCGGCGGACGTCGAGTCCATCGGGCGTGTGGAGCCGACTTACGAGACGCTACCCGGATGGCAGAAACCGATCGCGGACGTGCGCCGGTTGGCGGACCTGCCAGCCGCGGCGCGTGCCTACGTTGATAGGCTGCAGGACCTCGCCGGGGCGCCGGTGAGATATGTGAGCGTCGGAACTCGTCGCGATCAGATTATCGAGGTGAACTGAAGGTGGCGGGATACTGTCATCTGGTGGCTGGTAGCCAAAAAGGAAAACCCCCCAGGTTTCCCCAGGGGGCTGATCGCTTGCCCGACACCGTGCGCCCTAGAACCCGATGTGAGCGAAGCGAATCTTCCTTACTCTCGCTCGTCGGGCCTGGCGCGCCGTGACTCTGGCAGCCGGGCTGTCTCGTGTGGCGCTCGAGACCCCTTGGCTTTGCGTCCCGCCGTCGCCGGCGGTTTGCCCTGAGCAGAGAATCCGCCCGGGTGTGAAGCAAAATCGGTGCCTCGCACACAACTCCTGTGACGACAGGCCCATAGCAAACACAGCCCGAGCCAATACTATCGCAAAACGCAATGTTTAATGCGTTATGCATGACAAACTGACTCAGGCTGGTGCTCGCCCGCCCCCGCCCACAATTTGGCGCGTGGCTCCGCTCGTGCTCGTCGCTCCCGCCGCCTTCAAGGGTACCCTCGGCCCCCGAGCCGTGTCGGAGGCGATAGCCGCCGGCGTGCGCCGCGCTCTTCCCGAAGCCACCGTACTCGAATGTCCCGTCGCCGACGGCGGCAACGGGTTGCTCGACGCCGTGCTGCCGCCCGGATCGCTGCGCGAGCGCCTCGAGGTCACGGGCCCCATCGGGCAGACGGTCAGCGGGGAGCTGGGCTGGATCGACGACGAGACGGCGATCTTCGAAAGCTCGACGGCGTGCGGTCTGGCGCTGCTCGAGCCCGAGGAGCGGAACCCGCTGCGGACCACCACGCGCGGCGTGGGGGAGCTGATTTGGGAGGCGGCCGATCGCGGGGCCAAGACGGTCGTCGTGGGTCTGGGCGGCAGCGCCACCGTCGACGGCGGCACGGGCGCGGCACGTGGACTCGGCTGGACGTTCCAGGACGCGGCCGGCCGGCCGCTCGAGGAGGGTGGCGGGTCGCTGGCCGACCTCGACACGCTCGGCCCGGGATGGGCGTTGCACGCGCGGGTCGTCGCGCTCGCCGATGTGAGGACGCCGCTGCTGGGCGATGACGGCGCGGCGCCGATCTTCGGTCCCCAGAAGGGCGCGCGGCCGGAGGAAATCGTCCGGCTCGAGAAAGGGCTCGCGCGTCTGGCCGTGGTGTGGTCGAAGGCGGGACGGCCCGACCTCGGGACGGCGCCGATGGGCGGCGCGGCGGGAGGCCTGGGAGCGGGGCTCGCGTTCTTCGCGCGCGCCGGCCTAGTCGGAGGGGCGGAGTGGGTGCTCGCGCGGGTGGGGTTCGACGCGGCGCTCGCGAAGGCCGACCTCGTCATCACCGCCGAGGGGGTGTACGATCGGACGTCGCTGTTCGGCAAGGCGCCGGGCGAAGTCGTGCGTCGCGCGCAGGCGGCGCGCAAGAAGGTGGCTGTCATCGCGGGCCGCGTCGAGGAGATGATCGGCGTGCACGCCGTCGGCGCGGAGGGGCGCAGACTCGACGCAACGGCGCTCGCCGGACTCGCGGCGCAGGTCGCGCGCGAGGCCCTGGGATTGTAACTTCCGCCTTCCTATGCCTCCTGCCGACAAAACGATGGAGAAGCTCGTGTCGCTCGCCAAGCGGCGCGGCTTCGTATTCCAGTCCTCCGAGATCTACGGGGGCCTCGGCTCCGTGTGGGACTACGGGCCGCTGGGTGTCGAGCTCAAAAAGAACATCAAGGAGCGCTGGTGGCGCTCCATGGTGCACGAGCGCGAGGATATCGAGGGGCTCGACGCGGCGATCCTGATGCATCCCAAGGTGTGGGAGGCGTCGGGGCACGTGGCGGGCTTCACCGATCCCCTGGTGGACTGCAAGCAGTGCAAGAACCGCTTCCGCGCGGACGACCCCCGCTTGAAGGGCACGCCGGGCCAGCCCGATGCGCAGTGCCCGGTCTGCGGCAACAAGGGGACCCTGACCGCGCCGCGCCAGTTCAACCTGATGTTCAAGACGTTCATGGGCCCGGTCGAGGAGCAGGCGGCGGTGATCTACATGCGGCCCGAAACGGCGCAGGGGATTTACGTCAACTATCTCAATGTGTTGCAGTCGTCCCGCCAGAAGGTCCCGTTCGGCATCGCGCAGATCGGCAAGGCGTTCCGCAATGAGATTACGCCCGGGAATTTCATTTTCCGCACGCGCGAATTCGAGCAGATGGAGATGCAATTCTTCGTGAAGCCCGGATCGGACGGCGAATGGTTCGAGTTCTGGCGCGGCGAACGGATGAAATGGATCCAGGGGCTCGGCATCCGGCCCGCGAAGCTGCGCTGGCATCAGCACGGCAAGACGGAGCTGGCGCACTACGCCAAAGACGCGTACGACATCGAGTACGAGTTCCCGTTCGGGTGGAACGAGTTCGAGGGGGTTCACAACCGCGGCGACTTCGATCTGTCACGCCACCAGGAGTATTCCGGCAAGAAGCTCGACTATCTGGACACCACGGTGAACGAGCGCTTCGTCCCCCACGTGGTCGAGACCTCGGCGGGGGCCGACCGCACGACGCTCGTCGTGTTGTGCGACGCGTACCGCGAAGAGGCGGTCAAGGGAGAGGAAGGGGCGGAGAAGGAGGAGCAGCGCGTCGTGCTCAAGCTCAAACCCGAGCTGGCGCCGATCAAGGCGGCGGTATTCCCCCTCGTGAACAAGGATGGGATGCCCGAGGTGGCGCGCCGGATTTTCGACGACCTGCGGAAGACCTTCAACGTGTTCTATGACGACGGCGGGTCGATCGGGCGGCGCTATCGCCGTCAGGACGAAGCGGGGACGCCGTTCGGCATCACGATCGACGGCCAGACGTCGCAGGACCAGACCGTCACGGTCCGCGATCGGGACACGCTCAAGCAGGTTCGCGTCGCAAGCGCGCAGCTGGTCGAGTATCTCAAGGACAAGCTCGCCGATTGAGTCCCCGTGCGGCTCGATGACTTCCGCGTCCTCATCGAAGGCCTGCAGCGCGAGATCCCGCCCGAGTTCCAGGGCGGTGTCGTCGCGATCGAAGTAAGCCCCAAGACCGTCCCCCATCCGGTGCGCGGCGAGATCTACACGCTGGGTGAATGCATTCCCCTCGAGTGGAGCGGCTCCGGCGCCAATCTCCAGTCGCGGGTCGTGCTCTATCACGGATCGTTCCAGGCCCTCGCGCGCCTCGGAGAGGGGGCCTTCGACTGGCGCGCCGAAGCGTGGGAGACGCTGACGCACGAGCTGCGGCATCATCTGGAATGGCGGGCCAACGTGGCGGCGCTCGAGGCGTACGACTGGGCGGCGGAGGAGAACTTCAAGCGGCATGAGGGGGAGCCATTCGATCCGGTCTTCTATCGGTCCGGGGAGCGCATCGCCGAGGGGGTGTGGAAAGTGGATGATGATGTCTTCATTGAAGGAGAAGGGGGACGGGGGAAGGGGGAAGGGTACGACGTCACGTGGCACGGGTCGCGATATCGCGTTCCGATGTCGGGTGCTGCGCCGCTGTTTCTGACCCTCGAGGGCCTCGACGAGCCGCCGCCGGGGGACGTAGTGCTCGTCGTCCCGCGCCGAGCGACGCTCTTCAACTTCTGGCGCCAGCCGCCGGTGGCTCAGGCGGTGGTGGCGGTCGAGCGGCTGGAAGGGGAGGGGCCGTGACACATCGATCTGCACCACCGTATGCGGCGGCGATAGATTGGCTTACATATCCCTCAACCTCGGAGCATCGGTGAAGGCCTATCTCCTCGGGTTCCCGGAGCAGCGCGAGGGGGCGCAGCGTAGCACGCGGGCGAAGACCTGAACTCGTCTACGGCAGTGCTCACCGATCCGGGGCCCTTGTGGTTTCTGTTCGGAGGAGGGCTACCGCTGCTCCTCATCGCTGGCGGCTGGCTGATAGTTGTCGTAATCGTTGGGCTCAAGGGGGATGAAATGGACAGGCCGAATCGGATGGCTCACTTGTATGGCTACACCATCTGTCTCATTAGTCTCATAATCGCGCTCATCTCCCTCGTCTCCGTCGTCAATGCCGCATTCGATCGGGCCAACCCGCTCCAGTCTGAATTCGGCTTTGGGACGTCGTTGGCGTCCTTCGAGAGTTACAAGGCCACCTACCGGCGTGAACAGGCCATGTTCGATCGCGCGGAAGGGGCGAAACCCGACACGACCTCCGAAGCCAATCTTCGCAGGCGGTACGACGCGTTGGTGGAAGACCGGATTGCCGCGACGCGGTACCGGACCACCAAGTCGCTAACCATTGGCATTCTGTTCCTCTTCATTTCTCTGGCCATGTTCGTGACGCACTGGCGCTGGGTACGGCGCCTCGTCTGAAACCTCGCATCACCGCTCCCCGTTGAACGCTCATGACCTCGTCGCCGACAACCGAGCGCATTCGGGCGCTGGATGTCCTCCGCGGCGTCGCCGTTGCCGGTATCCTCTTCGCGAACGTCCTCGTCTTCTTCGGCATGTTCGTCATGTCGCCGGACCGTGCCGCAGCCCTGCCCACCGCGGGTCGCGACGCCGTCGCGCTGTTTCTCGAGAAGGTCGTTGTCGACGGCAAGTTCTACTCCGTCTTCTCGCTGCTCTTCGGAATCGGCTTCGGCTTGCAGCTCGCCCGCGGCGGGGACGCGGCGGTCCCGAGATTCAGGCGCCGGCTGCGCTTCCTCTTGGGGATCGGTGCCATTCACGCGTTCCTGATCTGGGCGGGCGACATTCTGATGCTGTACGCGTTGCTCGGTTTCACGATGCCCTGGTTCGCCCGGAAATCGAACCGCGAACTGCTGCGGTGGACCGTGATCCTGCTGGCCGTGCCGACCGCGCTCTACGTCGTCGCGCTCGGTGCGTGGACGCTGGTCGGGGAGAGCGCGCGCCAAACGCAGCCCGATTCGGGAGGGCCGGCGAGCATCATGGCCTTCTTCGAAGCCATGGGGCGGGGCGGCGTGTCGGGTTTCGCCTTCTGGTCGCAGGAAAGCCTTCGCGGCATTTGATTTTTCGCCGCCGCACCGCAGTTTAAGCCCGTCATGCGAATCCCTCTCGCCGTGGCGGTCGCTACTGCCGCTCTTCCCCTCGTGCTGCAGGGGCAGGCTCTCCCGCCCGATCAACAGCTCGCCAGAGACGTGTTGGCCGAGCTGATCGCGATCAATACGACCCACGAGCGCGGCAACACGACGCCGGCCGCGGAAGCGATGGCGCGGCGCCTGCTGGCGGCTGGGTTTCCCGCCGCCGACGTGTTGGTGCTCGGTCCCGGAACCGGGAATCGCAACCTCGTGGCGCGCCTGCGGGGCACCGGCGCGCGGCGGCCCATCCTACTGCTTGCCCACCTCGACGTGGTCGAGGCGTTGCGCGATGACTGGTCGCTCGACCCCTTCACCCTCACGGAGAAAGACGGCTACTTCTACGGCCGCGGGACGAGCGACATCAAGGACATGGCGGCGCTGTTCGTCGCCACGCTGATTCGCTTCAAACGCGAGAGGTTCGTCCCCGACCGCGACATCATTCTCGCCCTCACAGCGGGCGAGGAGAGCGGAGGGGACTATAACGGCGTCCAGTGGCTGCTCCAGAACCGCCGCGATTTGATCGACGCGGCCTACTGCATCAACGGCGACAGCGGCGACCCGCTTTCGCGGGAGGGCCGCCGGCTCGCCCGGAACGTGGAGGCGAGTGAAAAGGTCTACATGAGCCTCGAGCTCACCGTGCACAACCCGGGCGGCCACAGCTCACTGCCCACGCCGGACAACGCCATCTACCAGCTCGCGGCGGCGCTCACGCGGATCGCCGGCTACACGTTCCCGCTGCGCCTGAACGAGATCACCCGCACCTACTTCGAGCGCGTCGCCGGCACGATGCCTCCGGCCCAGGCGGCGGATGTACGCGCAGTTCTGCGCACGCCGCCCGATTCGGGAGCTGCGGGGCGCCTATCCGCCGCGTCCCCGTTCTTCAACGCCCAATTCCGCACCACTTGCGTGGCCACGCGGGTCGAGGCGGGCCACGCCGACAATGCGCTCCCGCAGACGGCCCGCGCCGTGGTCAATTGCCGGCTCCTCCCCGACGAACGAGCCGCGGACGTCGTGGCGACGATCCGCCGCCTGGTGGGGGACGCGCCCGTCGCCGTCAGCGTGAAGGATTCGGCCGTCCCCTCGCCGCCCTCCCCGCTCGTCCCGGAAGTGATGGGAGCGCTGGAGCGTGTCACGGCCGCCCTGTGGCCGGGCGTACCCGTGGTCCCGAACATGGAGACGGGCGCCACCGATGGCCTGTATCTGCGCAATGCCGGCATGGCGGTGTACGGCGTATCCGGCGTGTTCCTCGACGCCGACGACATCCGCGCGCACGGTCGCGACGAGCGGATCGGCGTGCGCGAGTACTACGAGGGCGCCGACTTTACCTACCGCTTCGTCAAAGCGCTGGCGAACGCGCGGCGAGAGTGATCTGTGGAGCTCCGGCCCTTGGACGCGTCTCACGATGCTCTGCTCCGCTCCCTGCAAGAGCAGGATGACGTATGGGAGTTCGTCGGGCCGCTGCCTGAGCCGGGGGAAGGAGGCGCGCAGCGCCTCTTTGCCGTTATCGAAGGCGAAATGCCAGTGGGCATCGGGGGGTTGATCAGATCGCAAGCATTCGACGGGAAAGACGTCGAGCTGCTGTGTGTGATGCGATCGGAAGCCCAGCTCCACGGGCTCGCGAAGCGGGCGTGCCAGCTGATTCTGGCGTGGGCCTTCGACACGGCCGGCGTAGAACGGGTCATCTCGTGCATCGATAACGAGAACGAAGGGGCGCGATCCATCGCGGTCAAACTCGGCATGAAGGAGTTATGCGCCCTGCCCCCGAGCAGAACCGTGTACGTGAAGTATCGTGGAGCCTAGGATGTCGCCGCTGATGTGGCTGACGGCCCTGCTCGCGGGCGTCGTTCACGTCGTGATCTTCTGCATGGAAAGCCTCTGGTGGACCAGCCCGAAGGTCCGCCGGCGGTTTCGCCAGAGTCCGGAGCAAGCCGAGGCCACCAGATTGTTTGCCTTCAACTGCCTGTCCATGCTCGGGGCGGCCGTCGTGCTGGCGGCATCGGCACCACGCATGCGACGCGGTGCGCTCATCCAAGGAGGGGCGCCGCTCCTGTTCTTCCTACTCGCCGCGGTTCGCGGGTGACGTGACGGCCGTGAGCCTAGCCGTCCGGAGCCTCCTGTGGACCGTCCTGCTTCCAGGCGTCTTTGCCGGGTATCTGCCGTGGCGATTCTTCGGGCTCGCGCGCGTGCACCTCGATCTCCAGAACCCACTGCACCTCCTGGGCGTCTTGTGGATTGCCCTTGGCGCGGTGCTGCTCGGCACCTGCATCTGGGAGTTCGCCTCGAGCGGCCGTGGGACGTTGGCCCCCGTCGACCCGCCCCGGGAGCTCGTGGTCCGCGGTCTGTACGGGTACGTGCGAAATCCTATGTACTTGAGCGTGACGCTGATCGTGTTCGGGGAGGTGATCCTCACCCGCTCGCGCCCGTTGCTCGTGTACTGGGCGATCTGGTTCATCGCGGTGAACCTCTTCGTCATCGGGTACGAGGAGCCCACCCTCCGGCGCCGCTTCGGCGCGGCCTATGAGCGCTACACGCGGGAGGTAGGTCGGTGGGTGCCGCGATTCCGGTCCTAGCGTTCGCGACCCTCGCCGCCGGCGCGCTTCCCGCGCAACAGGCGCCGTACCCACACGCCGCGGAGCCGATCGGCACCGTGCGGCAGATCTACGATGGCGTCCTCACGCCCGACCTGGCGGTCAACACCTTCCGCAACATCGACCGGCTGTTCCCGACGCGCACGGTTCCGCGTGCGGCGCGGCCGTGGCCCCTGCCGCCGGCCGTCACGCCGCTCGGCAGCGTGCATTTCAAGGGCGGCGGCAAGACGTATGGGCTCGAGGATTATCTCGAGCTGAACCGCGTCGCCGGACTGCTCGTGCTCAAGAACGGCCGCATTGCATTGGAGCGGTACCGGTTCGGAAGCTCTGAGCGCACCCGGTGGATGTCCATGTCGGTAGCGAAGTCGATTACGTCCACGCTCATCGGCGCGGCGCTCAAACAGGGCTACATCCGCGCCCTGTCCGACTCCGTCACGCGCTACGTTCCCGCCCTCGCGGGGAGCGCGTACGACGGCGTCACTATACGCGACGTCCTCATGATGGCTTCGGGTGTGCGCTGGAACGAGACCTATACGGATCCGCGATCCGACCGGCGGCGCCTGCTCGAGGCTCAGATCTCCCAGGTGCGCGGGTCGGCGATGGCGGTGATGCGGAGCCTTCCCCGCGCGGCTGCTCCCGGCACGGTGAACAACTACAGCACCGGTGAAACGCAGGTGGCGGCGGAGATCCTGCGAAGCGCCGTCGGCCGGCCGCTCGCGACGTACCTGTCCGAGCGCATCTGGAGCAAATTCGGCATGGAGGCCGACGCCACCTGGTGGCTCGATTCGCCGGATGGTGTCGAGATTGGGGGGAGCGGGCTCAGCGCGACGCTGCGCGACTACGGCCGCTTCGGTCTGTTCCTGCTGAACGACGGCGTCGCCGGGGGCGAAGCGATCCTGCCCGATAGGTGGATCCGCGAGGCGACCAGCCCGAAGGTGTATGGATACCTATGGTGGACGGGAACGACGGCGGCTGCGCGACGGGACGGTGCGTTTGCGGCAGAGGGCATCTACGGACAATGGCTCTACATCAATCCCGCGGCGCAAGTCGTGATCGTGGTGTGGGGTGCGCAACCGAAGCCGACCGGCGGCGCCGTTATCGATGACTGGCTGTTCTTCGATGCCGTCGTGGACGCGTTGAGATAGGGAGGCGACCTATGGCGGCGAACGGCGCCGCAGAAGGCGTGCTCGTATCCTATCTGACTCTCCGACGAGTGGTAGGCGTGCTCGGTGTCACCCTTCCTTTCCTCTTGGCCTTGTGGGGCTTCGCGCTGTGCGCCTGCGGCGAGCTGCAACCCTCGCTCAGCGACTACTATCGCCTGAGGACGCGCGACGTCCTGGTGGGCGTGCTGTTCACGATCGGCTGGTTCTTGTTCTCGTATCGCGGCTACGAGCGCAAGGACGATATCGCCGGCAATCTCGCCTGGCTGTTCGCGCTCGGCGTGGCGCTCTTCCCGAGCAGCGGCACACCCGGAGAGAAAGCCGTGCACTTTGCCTCGGGCCTCGCGCTGTTCCTCGTCCTGGCGTACTTCTCGTTGTTCTTGTTCACCAAGTCGGGCGGCTCGCCGACGCCCGAGAAGCGGATTCGCAACCGGATCTACGTGACGTGCGGCGTGATCATGCTGGCGTGTATCGTGCTGATCGGGTTGTACCACTGGCGCTTGAAAGGCACGGTCGTCGCGGCATTCAAGCCCGTGTTCTGGCTCGAGACCCTGGCGTTGTGGGCGTTCGGCATCTCCTGGTTCGTCAAGGGCGAAACGCTCTGGAAGGACCCTGAAACGGAGGCCCCATGAAGGTGTTCGTGCTCGTGGTTCCCGTGGTGCGCCGCGGGAAGGCCAAGCCCGGCGCGGGCGGTAGCTGAGAACGTGCACGCGCGACTCCTCGCGCTCGCGCTGCTGTTGGCGACGGTCCCGGTGGTCGGGCAAGCCCAGGCGCGGGGCGGAGTCGAAGGACGCGTCGTCGACGCCGGGGGCCGCCCGGTGGTGGCCGCGGACGTCCGACTGGGCCGCGCCGCCACGCCGCCCGTCGGCCGCGCCACGACCGACGCCGACGGCGCCTGGCGGATGACGGACATCGCACCCGGTCGGTACCGGCTTACCGCATCGCGACCCGGCTACCGCCCCTCCCGGCAGGACGTGGAGATCGAGTCCGGTCGCACTGCGCGGGTAACGGTGGTGCTCGAGCTGGTGCTGTTCACGCTGGATTCTCAAATCGTGAGCGCGCCTGCGGTCAGCATCTCCAAGACCGATGCCGAGCTGGGCACCAGACTCACCGTTACCGAGATCTCGCTGCTCCCGACGACGCTCGACGTCCGCCAACTCATCGCGCTCACCCCTGGGGCGCGCCCCGATAACATCTGGGGCGGTGCGTCGGACCAGGCCAACGCCTACTCGCTCGACGGCACCGCCGTCAATCATTCGGGTGTGGGCGGCGCGTTTTTCCTGCCCAGTCCGAGCTGGATCGAGAGCCTCGAAGTGCGCGGCCTCGGCGCCGGGGCGGACGTCGGGAGCGCCCAGGGCGGTCTCGTGGAAGTCGTGACGCTGGGGGGCAGGAACATGCTGGAGGGGACGCTCCGAACGTCCTTCGAGTCCCACCAGCTCAACGGCTCGAACTTGATCCCCGGCGAGATCGGGCGCGAGCTGGCGAGCCGGCGGGAGCTGGACGCACAGGTCCGCGGGCCTCTGATCCACGATCGTCTCCACTTCGCGCTCTTCGGCCACGTCATCCGGGAAGAAGACGAGGTCCTCGCGCAGTTGCCGTCGCCGACGGGCGCGTTCGTCGCGCAGCCCCCGTCGCTCGAGGACCGCCGCTGGCTCGCGAAACTCAGCTGGAAACCCGACGCGAAGGATCAGCTCCAGGGCAGCCTCATGGGGCGGGACGAGAGTGGGGAACGGACGGGACAGACAGGGTACGAGGCGGGGGACGCGACCGATCGGCTGCGGCGCTGGAACGTGACGGGCAACCTCACCTGGCAGCGGAGCTGGTCGCCCCGCAGCGCGCTCAGCGTCCGAGTGGGTGGCTACGTCGGGCGCGAGCGGGAGGAGCCGTACGGCGGATTCGCCGTGCCCGGCATCGAGCTGCTGACGCAGGTGGATCCTCCCCGCTATCAAAACGCCGTGTTTCGAACGCTGGCCGCCCCGTCGAGCATCGGGATGACGGCGGCCTGGACGGTGCGCGGCCGGCTGGCGGGTGGCGAGCACGAGCTGAAGCTCGGCGGCGAGCACACGTGGGGCAGCTGGTACTTCGAGCGCCGCCGCAACAGCGGGATGACCTGGCGGCCGCGGCGCGTGCTCGGATTCGATCCCGCGAGTCCCGCCACGTGGGACTATCTCGACGCGATCCCGACGGCGTGGGGCGGGGAGGCCAGGCTCGACTCCGACGTGCGGAACGGCGCGCTGTTCGCGCAGGAGCAGATCGGGATTCTCCCGTGGCTCAAGGTCACGCCGGGGATCCGGTACGGCTGGTGGACCGGGGTGCTGACGCTGCCGGCGACGCCGGGATTCATCGCGCCACGATTCACGGCCGTCCGCGACGAGGGTCTCGAGCCCCGGGTCGGCATCATCGCGGCGCCGGACGCATTCGGCGGGCTCGTCGCCAAGGCGCATTGGGGCCGGTATCACCAGCCGATATTCGCGGCCCTGTTCGACCGGGCGCAGGGAGCTGGTGCCTACAGCAACGAGGAGATCTGGTCCTTTCTCGGACCCCCGCCCGGCGACCCGACGCAGACGTTTACGCGCGCCGAGCGCGACTCGCTCGCGGCGGCCGGGCTGTTTCGGTTTGAGGAGGCCGTGCGGCTCGATCCGGCGGGGCGTGTGGAGGGTTACCACCAGCCGTACATGGATCAGGCCGTGCTGTCGCTGGAGCGCACGTTCGGCACCCGGTGGAAGGTGGGCGTGGCGTACATTCATCGGCGCAACCGCGACATGGTCGCGCTGGTGGACCGGAACCAGGCGTCGAACTACACGGTGGTCGACAACGTGATGGTGTTCGATCGCTTCGGCGAGCCGGTGTATTTCGGAGGCCGGCCACTGGTGTTGGAGAAGCTGGCCATCTCGAACGAGGACATTCTCGCGGTGCAGGAATTATTGAGGCAAGACTCGCTCTCGTCCCCTGGTTACCTCTACGCGCCGCCCGGCCTGACGCAGGAAGAGTTGGCCGCGCTCCGGTATGACCCCGACTTCGTGCTGACCAACGTTCGCGAGGCGACGCGGCGCTTCGAGCAGCTGCAGCTCCGGCTGGAGACACGGTACCGGACCTGGTGGGCCGCGGGGTCGGCGACGCTCTCGACGCTGAAGGGGAACTTCAACGTCGTGACGGGGCCGGATGACTACACCACGGGCGGGCCGGGCCCCTGGGTGCGCTTGAACGAGCAGTTCAACTTCTTCGGTGCGCTCAACAATCAGAGCCGGTTCGAGGGGAAGGTGTATCTCGGGGGGCTCTTGCCGGCGCGGTTCCGCGGCAGCCTGGTGTTTTCGTACGCGACGGGCGACCGGGTCACGCCGACGATGCTCATTTCCTCCTTGGGCGAGGTGGACTTTGAAGTGGCCGTGCCCCGGATGGCGAGCCCCGCGGCCAGCGACACGCTCCCGTTCCATCGCCGCTTGTTCCGCAGTACCGCGGGCCAGCGCATCTTCGTCCAGCCGCGTGGGACGTACCGCTACGAGTCGCGCGCTGCGCTGGACCTGCACCTGGAGCGCAGCTTTCCGCGCGGCCGGAGCGAGGTCGTGGTGGTGGTGGACGGGTTCAACGTGCTGGGCGACGGGAGCGTCACGGGCATTCAGACGCAGGTGCAGGCCGCGCAGGGGTTGGGCAGTGATTACGGCCGAGTTCGCGCCCGGGTCCCGCCGCGGACGTTACGTTTGGGCGTGGCGGTCAACTTCTAGGACCGTTGCGAAGAAGTGAGGGGTGTTGGACATTCAAGCGATGCCCTTTCCACGCTTGACCTGGCGGCAGAAAGCCGTCATCCAGAACGCGGTGGCGCGCCTGCCGGCGGTGATCGGCGACCGCCTCTACTACGCGCTGCAGCGCACCTTCGGCGGGATGCGGCACGTCGATCCGGAGGACCGCTTCCGCGCCGGTCTTGAGATCGCGCAGCGCCTCGAGGCGCACGGCGGTTCGGTCACGGACGCCACCGTGGTCGAGATCGGTACGGGCTGGCGCCTGAACGCGCCGCTCGCGCTGTGGCTGCTCGGTGCCGCATGCGTCATCACGGTCGATCTCCATCGCTATCTCCGGCCGGCGCTGGTGCGGAAGGATCTGGCCACGATCCGCGCCGCCCCCGACCGCTTCCGCGCCATGTTCGGAGAGCGGGCGGCGGGCGACACGTTTCAGCGGCGCTTCAGCCAGCTGCTCGCCTTCCGCGGCACGACGGCCGACCTGATGCGTCTCACCGCGGTCGACTATCGCGCGCCCGTCGCGACCCGCCTGCCGCTGCCCAACCAGAGCGTCGATGCCCACGTCTCGTTCACGGTGCTCGAGCACATCCCGGCCGACACCCTCGCGGCAACGCTCCAGGAAGGCCGGCGCGTGCTGCGGCCCCGCGGGCTGATGGTCCACGGCGTCGACTTCTCGGACCACTCGGCCCACAATGACCCGTCGATCTCCCCCGTGAACTTCCTGCAATACGACGACGCCACCTGGGCGCGCCTGGCCGGCAATCGCTATGCCTTCCACAATCGCCTGCGGGTGGACGAGTTCGCGGCGCTGGTCGATTCCTGCGGCGTCGAGACGGTCGCGCTGGACGCGCTTCCCGACGCGCCGAGCATCGCCGCGCTCGAGGCGGGCCTGCCGCTCGCCTCCCGCTTCCAGGGGAAGTCCCCCGCGGTCAATGGCGTGACGCACGCGTGGCTCGTGGCGCGCTGATGAATTGGAAGCTCGTCGCGCAGCTCTCGCGCTTCGGTCTGGCGATGGGCATCGCGACCAGCGTGTGGGTGACCGCGTCACACCTGTTGCTGTTCGGGTCGTACATCGCGAACCATCCCTCGATGCCGGTCCCTGCTTCGCCCCGGTTGATGATGGCGTTGGTGGGTCCCGGGGGTCCACGAGCCTCGAACGCGGCGGGTTGACGACGAACGAACCGGCGTAGATGCTTAACGCCGAATTCCGGGAGGGAATATGAAGACGCTCATCATCCAGACGATGGGTCTCCTGTCGATCGCCGCTGCGACGGCCACGCTCGGCGCCCAAGCCGCCCCGACCGGACGCGACGTCGAGCGACGCTGCCAATCCGCCGCGTGGCCCAAGAAGCTGCCGACTCCGGGCGCGGTGATGGACACGGTCGCCTTGGGCGCCGCCTTCGGCATTCTCTCCGCCGCTGACAGCACGAGCGTTCTCTTCAGTATCATGTACCCCGAGAACGGGCCCGCCGCGGTGCGGTGGCTGGAACCCGATTCCGCACCGAAAGTGCTCCACGATTCGCTCCTGGCGGTCGTGACCCGGGGGCTCCTGCCACTTGCCGCCCCCAAGCCACTCGGGGCCATCCGTCTTCGGCTTCAGGGTGGACGCGCCAACACCGCCACGCTGGAGCGCGCCGTGTACTGCCCACCCCAGCCCACCGTGGGCGATGACGGAGAGCCGGTCAGGGCCCTCGCGAGGCTCAGCCCCAGTGATCGGGCGCCGCCCGCGGGACGACAGTTGCGCCTGGAGGCAGAGACATCGCTCGACGAGGGCGGGCATGTGATCAATGTCCGCCTGATTTCGGGATCGGGGATCCGGGAGGTCGACGACGCGTTGGTCAACGATTTGTGGCACCGCCTCTATTTACCGGCGCTGATCGACGGCACTCCCATCCCGAGCTGGTTGCGCACCGGCGGCACGCGGATGCGACTGTAAGCTTGAAAACGGTCGCGTGGCGATTGACGGCCCTGCTGGCCACGGCGGCGGCCGCGGCGGCGCCTGCCGCCGGGCAGTCGGTCCAGTACCGCTCCCCCGCGGGCGTCGAGTATCGCGCGCAGCGCGACACCGGCCCGATCGCGCGCGCCGAGAGCGCGCTCGCAGCCGACCCGCGGAACGTAGAGCGGTTCATCCAGCTCGGCGTGGCGCAGTCGGGGGCGCGGCAGTTCCGCGAAGCGATCGAGACGTTCACGCGCGGGTTGAGGATCGCGCCCAACAACGCGATGCTGTACCGCTGGCGTGGGCATCGCCACCTCTCGACGCGCCAATTCGACCGCGCCATGGACGATCTCACCCGCGGGAGCGGGCTGGACACCACCAATTACGGCATCTGGTACCACCTGGGCATCGTGCGCTACGCGCGGGGCGACTTCGCCGGCGCGGCGGATGCCTTCGCCCGCGGCCTGCCGCGCGCGCCCGACGCCGCCGAGCGAACCGGTGCGACCGATTGGCTGTGGATGTCGCTGTCGCGCGCCGGCCGGGGCGCCGAGGCGCAGGCGCTGCTCGACCGCCGGCCCGATTCGCTGCCGGCGGCGAACGCCTACGCGCAGCGCCTGCGGCTCTATCGCGGGCAGATCGGTCCCGACTCGGTGATCACCTCGGCCGATACCGGTGACGTCGCGATCGCGACGCTCAGTTACGGCATTGGCAACTGGTTCCTGGTGCGCGGCGACACGGCGCGCGCTCGGAGCTGGTTCGAGCGGTCGATTCGCTCCGGCGGCTGGCCCGCGTTCGGGTTCATCGTGTCCGAAATCGAGCTGCGGCGGTTGCGGACGCCCCGCCGCTGACTGCGCTTCTCGCGCCGCTCGCTTCATTCGCGTTGACGCCTTTTCTGGACACTCCCTACGGTCTGGAACACCTTTGGGACGGAGGCCGTATGGGACGCTTCATGCTGCGGACTTCGACTACCTGCTGGGCGATTGGGAGTTCACGTCGGTGAGCAAGCTGCGCGCCTACACGGAGATGCACATCGAGCAGCGGTCGACGGAGCACCTGAAGATCGAAGCGCGACGCATCGGCCCGCGGCGCACCATGAGCCCCCTCGCCCCGGGCCGGCGGCGAGCTCCGTGACCGAGGCTTCCCGGAAGCGGTATCGCAAGTTCCTGGAGGACTACAAGGCCCGCCGACTCGACGACACGACGGAGGCCGAGGGCGAGGGCCAAGCGCCGTCGCCCGGCCGCCGGGCCAAGCGGCGCGAGTACCTGCGTGACTACCTGCGCTGGCTGCGCCCGCATCGGTACGCGATCGCGGCCCTCTTTGGCTTCGCCCTGGTGGCCGCAGGCCTGGAAATGATCGAGCCGCTGTTCATGCGGTACATCATCGATCGCGTGCTGCTCAATACCGGATTGGACAACGCGACGCGCCTGTCGCACCTGCATCTGGCGGGTGCGGCGTTCGTGGGGGTCGTCATCATCTCGAACCTGATCGGCGCGCTCAAGGATTACCGCCAGCGCCTCCTGAACACGCGGGTCATCCTCACGCTGCGACGGGCGTTGTTCGGGCGGCTGCTGCACCTGCCGATGGAAAAGCTGTGGGACATGAAGACGGGCGGGATCCTGTCGCGGCTGACGGGCGACGTCGAAACGACGACGGGGCTGCTGCAGATGGCGATCGTCTCGCCCGCCATCTCGGTCCTGCGGCTGATCATCTCGATCGGCGTGTTGCTGGTCCTGAACTGGCGGCTCGCGTTGACGGCGGTGGTCGTCATCCCGGGGGCGATGCTCATCAGCTTCATCGCCGCGCGGCGGGTCCGGCCGATCTACCGCTCGGTGCGCAAGGACGTCGAGCAGATCGACGGCCGGGTGGGCGAAGCATTCTCGGGGATCCGCATCGTGCGGGCGTTCCGGAGCGAGATGCTGGAGCTGTTCGACTACATGGTTGGGCGGCACACGGTGCTGCGCAAGGAAATGTTCGCGCATCGGCGCGAGCTGGTGCTGTGGACCTCGTGGGGCCTGCTGCAGGCAGCGGTCAACGTCGCCATCGTCTGGTTCGGCGGCTACATGAACATCACGGGAGGCGCCTCGATTGGCGACATCATGGCGTTCCAGTGGTACACGTTCCTGCTGATGGGCCCGGTGTGGAACATCGTCAATTCGTTTTCGGAGCTGCAGCGCTCCCTCGCCGCCATGGAGCGAGTGTTCGAGGTCCTGGCGATGCCGAACGACAAGCCGGACCGGCCGGGGGCGCGCGACGCCCCGCGTGTGGTGCGCGAAGTCCGATTCGAGAGTGTCGATTTCGAGTATCACCCGGGGAAGCCGGTGGTCAAGGACTTCAACGTCGTCGTGCCGGGCGGGTCGGTGGTCGCCCTCGTGGGCCGCAGCGGCGCCGGGAAGACCACGGTGACCGATCTGGTGGCGCGGTTCCACGATCCCACGCGGGGCCGCATCCTCCTCGACGGTACCGACATTCGCGACCTGCAGTTGCGGACCTACCGGAGCCTCCTCGCCATCGTCCAGCAGGATGTCTTCCTGTTCGATGGGTCGGTGCGCGACAACATCGCCTACGGCCGCCGCGCCGCCACCGACGACGACATCCTGGATGCGGCGCAGCGCGCCAATGCGCACGAGTTCATCGTCCGGCTGCCGAAGCAATACGAGACCTTCATTGGCGAGCGCGGCGTAAAGCTCTCGGGCGGCCAGCAGCAGCGCCTGGCCATCGCACGGGCGATCCTCGCATCACCGCAGATCCTCATCCTCGACGAGGCGACGAGTAACCTGGACACGGAAAGCGAGCAGCTGATTCAGGCATCGATGGCGACGCTGCTGGCCGGCCGCACCACGTTCATGATCGCCCATCGGCTCTCGACGATCCGGCGCGCCGACCTGATCCTCTTGATGGAAGACGGGCGCGTGGTCGAGCGGGGGAGTCACGAGGAGCTCATGAACGCCCGTGGCGTCTATCATGGGATGGTGATGCGGCAGATGGAGTCCCACGGGGAGAACGTCGAAGAAGGCTGGCGCTAACCGGCTGCGGCGAACCGCCGCACGATTGCCCCGGCGGGTTCGATGTTGCGGATCCCGGCGACGCTCTTCCCGGCCTGCCAGTAGTCCTTCGACGTCGCTTCGCGGGCCCCGCCCGCGAGCGAGGCACGCTTCAGCTGCCACGCCGAACGCAGCGCATAGACCGTCCGCATCCAGTGCTTGGTCCTCCGGCCGCGCAGCAGCCAGCGGGCGATCGGTCCCGCCTTCGTGCCGATGCGCTCCACGTACGGCGTGCGGATCACCGCCAGCGGCACGCCGGTGACGCGCTCGGTGAGGACGATGTCGGCCTCCGTCGCCGCGACGATCGCCTGCTTGTAGTCCGCGTGCGCGCCGCACTCCGGTGTTGCGATGAAACGCGTGCCCATCTGGACACCCGCGTATCCCATCTTGAGCGCGGCGGCGAACCCGATCTCATCGCCGACGCCTCCCGCGCAGACGAGCGGAACGCCGAGGTCCCTCAGCTCATCGAGTAGCTGCGCGGCGCTCTTGGGTCCCGCGTGCCCTCCGGCCCGGTCGTTCACGGCGATCAGGCCGTGTACCCCTCCCGCGAGCCCCTTTTCGGCCCACTTCCGCTCGGTCACGTCGTGGTACACGACGCCCCCCACCGGCGTAACGCGGTCCACCACCCAGCGAGGGTTGCCGAGCGACGTGACGAAGAAGCGTACACCCTCCTCGAGCGCGACATCCACCCAGCGTTTCATCCGGTCGAGGTAGAGTTTGGAGCTGCGCTCGATCAGGACGTTCATGCCGATCGGCTTGTCGGTCGTGCGCCGGATGAGCCGTAACCCTTCGCGCAGATCGTGACCGTATACGTAGATCATCGAGAGTGGCTGCACGACGCCGATGCCGCCGGCCGCCGAGACGGCCGCGACGAGCTCCGGATTCGAACAGGGGTACATGGCGCCGCAGATCAGCGGCACCTCGATCCCGAGCTGCCGCGTCAGAGGCGTGTCGAGGAGGCTCATGCTGGAGGAGGCCGCAACCGCCAGCGCGCCGTGGCGCGGGCGACGACGTCCCCCGCCGCGTCGGTGACCGTGACCACCGCTTCCTGCTCCCGCTCCGCGGCCACCTCCAGCCCGTCCACCCGGCACTCGGCAGTGAGCCGGCCCCGCGCCTTCTTCTGATAGGAGATGGAGAATCCGGTCACGATGCCCTGCACGCCCGGCGCGAGGCCGGAGAGGACCGCGAGCCCGCTCGTCAGCTCGGCGAAGTTCGCCAGTGCCATGGCGTGCACGGAGTTGAGGTGGTTCCGCACGCGGCGGCGGTCGCGCAGCGCCACGCGGCAGAACCCGGGCGACAGCTCCTCCACACGCGCGCCGATCGTGCCCGAATAGGGCGTAATGCGTCCGAGCAACAGGCTGAAGAGCGTCTTGCCCCCGGGGAGAGGGGCGAGGCGTCGCCACAGGGCGCGCAGCCGTTCGCCGGGGGCAGGCATGGCCACGCCTGAATGTAGCGTCTACCTTCACGCGAAGGAGGCAACCATGTCACAGCTGTTAGGGGCCGGTACACCGGCGCCGGACTTCACGTTGCCGCGTAGCCCGGACGCGAAGCTCCGGCTCGCCGATTCGCGCGGCCATCCCGTCATTCTCGCGTTCTATCCCGCCGACTGGAGCCCCGTGTGCGGGGACGAGCTCGCGCTGTTCAACGAGGTGCTGCCCGAGTTCCAGCGCTACCGCGCCGAGCTGCTCGGGATTTCGGTGGATGGGGTGTGGTGTCACAAGGCCTATGCCGCGGCGCGCCACTTCGACTTCACGCTGCTCGCCGACTTCGAGCCGAAGGGTGCCGTGTCGCGCGCCTACGGCGCCTACCGCGCGGAGGATGGATTCTCCGAACGCGCGTTGTTCGTGCTCGACGGCGGCGGCGTCATCCGCTGGAGGTATCTCTCTCCGGTCGGCGTGAATCCCGGCGCTGACGGGATCCTCGCCGCACTCGAAGCGCTCAAATGAGGGCGCGCCTCACGCTCACGCCACCCGTGAGCGCGCGCGATCACGCGCAGGGCCCCCCGGACGCGCCCGTCACGCTCGTCGAGTACGGCGATTATGAGTGCCCCCATTGCGGCCGGGCCTACCCGATCGTCAAAACGGTCCAGCGCAGCATAGGAAACGACCTGCGCTTCGTGTTCCGCAACTTTCCGCTCGCCAAGTCGCACGAGCACGCGGAGCACGCGGCCGAGATGGCCGAGGCCGCGGGCCACGAGGGGAAGTTCTGGCCGATGCACGATCTGCTGTTCGACAATCAGGACGCCCTGGAAGACGAGAACCTCATCGCCGATGCGGCCGCGCTCGGCATCGATCCGCGCTGGGCGGCGGCGGCGCTGACGCAGGGCCTGTTTCGCGAACGGGTGCGTGAGGATTTCGCGAGCGGGGTCAAGAGCGGAGTGAACGGAACGCCCACCTTCTTCATTAATGGTGTGCGCTACGACGGGTTGTTGCATCCGACGGCGTTGCTCGAGGCCCTCGTGAGCTCTGGCACCGAGGTGTGAAGGTCCTCCTCGCCACCCGCGACCTTTTCTTTCGCTCCAAGCTCGGCGCCGTGGTGCAGGCGGGCGGCGGAGAAGTGACGCGCGACGAGGCGGTGTGCGAGCTGGCGGTGATCGAGCTGGGCGCGCCGGACGCCGAGCAGCGGATTCGCGCACTCGTGGCGCGCGGAATTCCCGTGCTGGCGTTCGGGTCCCACGTGAAGGCGGACGCGCTCCGCGCCGCGCGCGAGGCGGGCGCGACCGCCGTGCCAAATTCCGAGGTGGAACGGGCTCTAGCCGAGCGCATTCGCGCTTAGCCATCTATCTTTTTCGCATGCGCCTCCTCGTCGTCGCCGCGCTGATCGCCGGCTTCGCTACCGCCCCCCCCCAGACGCCCGCCTACCGCATTCTGGTCGCGAGCGAGTCGGGCGACATCGTCACCCAGCTCTCCTGGAACGGCACGGACCTCCGGTCCGTGAAGGTCGTTCCTGTGGGCGTCATGCCGGCGGATATCGACGGCCCGCACAACGTCGCGGTGTCGCCGGATGGCAAGTACTGGTACGTCACGATCGCCCACGGGACGCCTTACGGGACCCTGTGGAAGATGGCGGTGGGGGCGGACACAGTGGTGGGGAAGGCCCCGCTCGAGATGTTCCCGACGACGATCGGTCTCACGCCGGACGGTGAGGTCGCGTTCGTGGCGAACTCCGACTTCCACGGGGATCATCCCCGCACCAACGTCGTCACGATCGTCCACACGCCGACGATGACCCCCCTCACGAACCTGCCGGCGTGCGACATGCCGCACGGCGTTAAGGTCAATCACGCCGGGACGCGGGTGTACGTCTCCTGCATGAATTCGGACGAGATTCTCGAGATCGACCGCCTCTCGTTCAGGATCCTGCGGCGTCACAAGATGGGTGAAGGCGCCCCGCACGTGATGGGCACGGCGCCCATGCCGGGGGCGCCACCGACGACCGACTGCGCGCCGACCTTCGTCTCGGTCTCCCCGGGCGATCGGCGCCTGTACGTGGCCTGCAACCACGGCAACACCCTCCAGGTGCTCGACGCGGCGACGCTCGACCTGGTCAAGGAGCTCCCGGTCGGCGCCGGCGCCTACAACGTCGAGCCGTCCGCCGACGGGAAGTGGGTGATCGTGACGAACAAGAAGGCGCAGAGTGTGTCGCTCGTGGACCCTATGACGCTGGCGGAGGTCGCCCGCATCCCCACGTCCAAGAAGCTGCCGCACGGCGTCGCGTATTCACCCGACGGCCGCTGGGCGTTTGTCTCGGTCGAGAGCGTGGGGGCCGATCCGGGAGCCGTGGACGTGATCGACCTGACCTCCCGCGTCCGGGTGGCGAGCATCGCCGTCCCGTTGCAGCCGACCGGCATCGCGATCGAGCGCGAGCCATGACCCATACGACCACCGTCGCCCTGCCGCCCGCCGATGTCTTGGCACGCGCCAAGGCGTTCTTCGCCGAGCGCGTGCCGAACAACGCCGCCTACCTGGAGAAGGAAGGCCCGCGCTTCGTCGTCCTCCGCGGCCAGGGGGGCGAGGAAGTCGCGCTCAGCGCGTGGGACGACGGCGGTGTGACCCGCGTGCGCGCCTCGACGCTGTTCTTCGACCAGGCCGTGGACCGGTTCTTCTCGACGCTGCCGCTGGCCTCGGCGGTGGAAGTCCAGTGACGGCCGCTGTGACGGGGCAGCGGTTCGCGGTCCGGGTGATGGTGACGCCCGTGTGGGACCAGGTGTTCGTCCCGGTGGACGCAGACACCACGGTGGCGCAGCTCAAGCGCGACGCGCTGCAGGCGGCTCTCAAGCGCTCGGGCATCGATCCCGACGACTACGTGATCAAGTTCCGCGGCGCGCAGGTGCTCGACGAGTCGGTCACCCTCGGCCGGTTGGGAGCGGTCCCCAACGCGCCGTTCATCGTGCTGCCGGCGCGGCGCCAGCCCGTCCGGTGAAGCCTCCCGTGCCGAGCCGGGCCCTCACGATATTCGCCGTCGGGTTCCTCGGGCTCGACGCCGCGCTCCTCGCCTGGGCGGGAGTCGGCCTGCATCGGCCGTGGCTGCTCGTGGCGGCGGGCGCCTGCGCCGGGACGGGACTGCTGGTGATCGTGGCGTGGCGCCGCTACCGCCGCACCCTCGCCGAGCTCGAGACCGCGCGTCGCGAGATGCGGGAGGAAGTGGAGTCGCTGCGCGAGCTGCTGCGGAACCATTGATGACGGCAGTGGCCTGGCATCCCGCCACCCGGCACCACTACGCCGGTGGGGGACATCCGGAGCGCCCCCAACGCATCGAAGCCGTGCTCGAGGCGCTGCGCCAACCGGAGCTGGGTTCCCTCATTCAGTGGATCGAAGCGGCGCCCGCCGAGCGGCCGGCGTTGGAGCGCGTGCATCCCCCTGCGTACCTCGATCGCCTCGAAGCCCTCGCCGCACGCGGCGGCGGCGCCCTCGATCCCGACACCTTTCTAGGGCCCCGGAGCTGGGAGAGCGTGCTGGCGTCGGCCGGGGTGGCGCTGGCCGCCGTCGAGCAGGGCATCGCGCGCGGCACGGCATTCGGCGCCACGCGCCCACCCGGGCACCACGCGCTGGCGAGCCAGGCGATGGGGTTCTGCTTCGTGAACAACGTCGTGCTCGCCGCGCGCCACGCCCAGGCGCTGGGATGCCCCCGGGTGCTCATCGTCGATTGGGACGTGCATCACGGCAACGGGACGCAGGCGCTCGTCGAAACGGACCCGACGATCGGCTTCGTCTCGATGCACCAGTATCCCTGGTATCCCGGCACGGGCGCGGCCGAGGAGCGGGGCGTGGGCAACGTGTTCAACGTGCCGCGTCCCGGGGGTCTGCCGCGCGCGGTGTATGTGCGCGACCTGCTCGCGGCCGTGGACGCCGCGCTGGCGGGCTGGAGCGCCGCGCCCGACCTGTTGCTCGTCTCGGCGGGCTTCGATTCGCTCGCGGGGGATCCGTTGGGAGAATTCACGCTCGAGCCCGAGGACATCGCGCAGTGGACGGCGGCGCTGCGTGAGCGCATGGCGGGTCGGCCCGTCGTGGGGATTCTGGAAGGAGGGTATCGGCTCGATCTGTTGGCCGCGGGGGTGAGTGCACATGTTCGCGCGCTTGCCTGACCCGGCGCCCGTCCTATACTTCAGGGCGTGACCGTCAGCGCAGCTCCACCGCAGGCCTCCAAGCACTGGCCTACCAGCCTCTACCGCCGTCCCGACGGGACGCTGGAGCAGGACATTGCGCCCGCGCGCATCCGGGAGATTGTCCAGAGCGGTGAAGGGGAGTTGTGGGTCGATATCGACAGCACGAGCATGCACCAGCACGCGCTGCTCGAAAAGGTCTTCGAGTTTCACCCTCTCTCGATCGAAGACACGCTCTCTCCCGGCACCCGCGTCAAGCTCGAGGAGTATCCCCACTACGTCTTCGTCGTGATGGCGGGAGTGCGATTCGACGAGGGGACGCCCGACCCCTTCGATCTCGAGACGGTCAACCTGTACTTCTTCCTCGGCAAGAACTTCCTGGTCACCGTGCACGCCGTCCCCCACAAGAGCTGCGCGGCGGCGCGGGAGCGTCTGGTGCGCAACCCGGAGCTGCTCGCGCGCGGCGCCGAGATGACGATGCACCACATCATCGACCAGGCGGTGGACGCCTACTTCCCGCTCGTCGAGCAGCTCAATTCGATGGTCGACAGCTTGGAAGAGCGCCTGTTCGAGCAGTTCGACGAGAAGCTGATCCACGAGATCTTCAAGGCCAAGCGCGCCGCGTTTTCGTTCCGGCGCCACGTCGGGCCGCTGCGCGAGGTCTTGAACATCCTCACCAACCGTCCCTGCACCTTCATCCGGTCCGAGACCCAGCTCTACTACCGCGACGTCTACGACCACACGATTCGCATCATGGAGTCGCTCGACACCGTGCGCGACCTGCTCGCGGGGGTGCTCGAGACCTATCTCTCCCAGACGTCGAACCGGATGAACAAAGTGATGAAGCAGCTCTCGATCGTGGCGACGATCGCGCTGCCGCTGATCGTGGTGGGGGGCATTTACGGCATGAATTTCCAGCACCTGCCGCTGACCGACCATCCGCTCGGGTTCTACTGGGCGCTCGCCAGCATGGTCGCGGTGTCCGGCGCGATGCTGTGGTGGCTCAAGAAGAATCAATGGCTCTGAAGCTTCTCGTCGAGCAGTGCGCCATAACCACCCGACATCCCTTCGTCATTGCCCGCGGCTCGACGAACGGGTACAAGCGCGCCTGGGTCCGGCTGGTGGACGGCGACGGCGTGGAGGGATGGGGCGAAGCCGACCCGTCGTCGTTCTACGGCGAGACGCTCGAGACGGTCCTCGCGGCCCTCGCGAAGCTGGCGGCCCACCTGCCGCGGGACCCGTTCGACCTTGAGGAGGCCGAAGCGCGCTTCGCGCAGATCGTGCCCAAGAACGGCTCCGCGCGCGCCGCGCTGTCCGCGGCGCTGCACGACCTCGTCGGCAAGCGGGTGGGCCAGCCGTTGTGGCGCATGTGGGGGCTCGACCCGCGAAAGGCGCCGCTCTCCTCCTTCACGATCGGACTCGACACGGTCGAGACGATGCGTGAAAAGGTGCGTGAAGCGAAGGCGTACCCGATCCTGAAGATCAAATTGGGGACGGATCGGGACGAAGAGATCTTGCGGACGGTGCGCGATGCCACCGACAAGCCGATCCGCGTGGATGCGAACGCGGGGTGGACGGTCCAGCGCGCCAAGGAAATGATCCCGGTGCTCAAGGAGCACGGGGTCGAGTTTCTGGAGCAGCCGCTGCCGCCCGAAAACCTGGAGGGTCTTGGCGAAGTGCGGCGCTTCGCCAACGCGCGCGATCTCCCCGTGGTGGTGGACGAGAGCTGTCTCGTGGCCGCCGACATCCCGCGCCTCGTGGGGCGCGTGGACGGGATCAACATCAAGCTGGCCAAATGCGGATCGCTGCGCGAAGCACTGCGCATGATCGCGACGGCGCGCGCCCACGGCATGCTCGTCATGGTGGGCTGCATGATCGAGACGTCGCTCGGCATTACGGCGGCGGCGCACTTCACGCCCCTCGTGGACGCCGCCGACTTGGACGGCGCGGCCCTGACCGTCGACGATCCTTTCGTCGGCGCCACCATCGACGGCGGGCAGATCCGCCTCCCGACCGAGCCAGGGCTCGGTGTCCGGCGGCGATGAGCCGCTACGCCGAGGTCGCGCTCCCCCTCCCGGTCCACCGCCCCTACACTTACGAGATTCCCGACACCCTCGCGGACCGCGTGGTCCCCGGGGCGCGGGTGCTCGTGCCCGTGCGGCGCGGCGCCGTGGTGGGGATCGTCACGGCCACCAGCGATCGGTCGTCAGCCGTCGGCAAGATCAAGCCGATCTCTGGGGCACCCGACGATGAGCCGGCCCTTTCCTCGGCGTTGCTGGGGCTCGGGCGCTGGATGTCGGACTACTATGGCGCACCCCTCGGTCTGGCGCTGCGGGCGATCCTCCCCGGTCCCCTGTGGAGCGTTGCGCGGCCGTCGGGACCCCCTGAAGCCGCCGAGCGCGTGCTGGTGCTCACGCGCGCCGTCGACTCGCTGCTCGAGCGCGAGCGCGTCTTTAAGCGGGCGCCACGCCGCCGCGCCGCCTACGAGGCGCTCGAGGCGCTGGGCGGCTCGGCCCCCGTCCGGCACCTGATCGGTCAGCTGAAGCTGCCGGCGAGCGCGCTGGACGGCCTCGCGCGCCAGGGCCTCGCCCGCGTGGACCGCGTGATGCAGGCACGGGACCCGTTCGCGGGCCTGTCGTCCCCGCCACCTCCGACCCTGACCCCCGACCAGCGCCGCATCGTTGCCCAGATCGCCGCGACGCCCATCGCCGCACCCGTCTTGATCCACGGCGTCACGGGCTCCGGCAAGACCCTCGTGTATCTGGACGTACTTCGTAGCGTCGTAGCGTCGGGCAACGGAGCGATTCTGCTCGTGCCCGAAATCGCCTTGACCCCTCAGACGGTGGCCCGGGTCCGCGGCGTGTTCGGGGACCAGGTCGCGGTGCTGCACTCGGGATTGTCCGACGGGGAGCGGGCCGACGCGTGGCGCGCCTTGCGCCGGGGGGAGCGACGAGTGGCGGTGGGGCCGCGCTCCGCCGTATTCGCGCCGGTGCAACGACTCGGCGCAATCGTCGTGGACGAAGAGCACGAGCCCAGTTACAAGCAGGGCACGGCTCCACGGTATCACGCACGCGATGCCGCGGCGGAGCGCGCCCGCCTGGAAGGCGCGCGCCTGATCCTGGGGAGCGCCACGCCGTCACTCGAAACGCTCGACCTCGCCGCGCGCGGCCGGATCACCACCTTCGCGCTGCCCGAGCGCATTGGCGCGCGGCCCTTGCCG
Source organism: Gemmatimonadales bacterium (assembly GCA_036505055.1). Taxonomy (GTDB): domain Bacteria; phylum Gemmatimonadota; class Gemmatimonadetes; order Gemmatimonadales; family GWC2-71-9; genus 20CM-2-65-7. Next base: position 32,840 of record DASXUE010000004.1, read on the forward strand.
GCCGTCGAGGTGATCGATCTCAAGACTGCCCCGCGGGTGCCCGAGGCGGGGAGCATTCCCTGGACAGAGGCGCTTGACGGCGCGGTGAGTGACGCGTTGGCGCGCGATGAACAATCGATCCTGCTCCTGAACCGCCGCGGCTTTGCGACGTTCGTCCAGTGCCCCTCCTGCGGCGACGTGCCCGGCTGCCCCCACTGCGCGATCACGCTCACGGTGCATCGCACGCCGCCAGCGCTGCGGTGCCACTACTGTGGCCACGAGGCACCCGTGCCGGAGATCTGCCGGGTGTGCGGGCATGCCACGCAGCGGCTCCGCGGCCTCGGTACGCAACAGCTCGAGCAGTTCGTGGCGGCGCGGTTTCCGCGGGCGCGGATCGCGCGGATGGATCTCGACACCACGAGCACCAAGTGGGCCCACCATCACATCCTCGAGCGCGTCGCGCGGCGCGAGGTCGACATCCTGCTCGGCACGCAGATGATCGCGAAGGGCCTCGACTTCCCGGATGTCACGGTCGTGGGCGTCGTCGACGCCGACACCGGGCTGCACCTGCCCGATTTCCGGGCCGCGGAGCGCACCTTCCAGCTCGTGGCGCAGGTGGCGGGGCGGGCGGGGCGGGGGCCTCGGGGCGGGCGCGTGTACGTGCAGACGCGGGTGCCCGACCATCATGCAATCCGGGCTGCGGCGACGCACGCCGTGGGCGCGTTCGCCGAGGCGGAGCTGCCCCTGCGCACCCCGCCGCAGCCGCCCTACCCGCCGCGGATCGGGCTCGTGCGGTTCGTCGTGGCGGGTGCGGGCGAGGACGACGGTCGCACCGCCGCGCTGGCGGGGCGGGTGGCCGCCTGGCTGCGCCGTGCGGGCACGGAGCGCCTGGGCGGCGCGCTGACCGTGCTGGGACCCGCCCCGTGCCCGATCGGCCGTCTGCGGGGACGCTGGCGCTGGCACGTGCTGGTCAAGGCGACGGAGCCGCGAGCCCTCGGGCGGCTCGTGCGAGCCTGGCGCGCGAAGGCGCACCGCGCCGTGGCCGTGGACCGCGATCCGGTGTCGCTGCTCTAGCGCCGCGCCTGTACGGGCCGGGGAGGCGCGTTGCGGTCGAGCCAGCGCGCCGCCTGGGCGGGCGCCGTAACCTCGCGGCGCAGCACTGCCAACACGAAATCGCTCAGCATCACGGTGCTGAACGAGCGGTCGTATGAGGACCCTCCTGCCGAGCCCGGGAGCTTCACGACGAACGGCACTCGCTCATCCCGTCGGCTTCCCTCCTCGGGTCTGTCTTTCACCCGCGCGGCGTGGTCGGACGTGACGATCACGGTCGTCGCCGCCCACAGTCCGACGCGCTCCAGGGCGGCGCGCAGCTCGGCGACGGTCTTGTCCACGAGGCGCAGCTGATCTACGTAGCCCGTCGCCCCGTAGCGGTGGACCGTCAGGCGGTCGCGAGCCGGATCGTAGATGAAGGGGTGATGCGGCACGGGCCAGTGGACGAAGACGACGCCGAGCGTCGAGTCGGTCGCCGCGGTCAGCGCCTCGTCCAGGATGCGGCGGTAGCCCAGGATGTGGCGGCGCTGACGGTCCCACGGCGACAAGCTGCGCAGCTGCTCGATCATCGCGCCGCCCAGCCCGGCGCCCCCCCCCCGGTTAATGACGTCGAAGTACGGCTCCCAGGCGCAGCGAGTCAGGGCGTCGAGCACTCGGCAATACGGATGGTACCAGCCGACGAGGCCGCCGTTGACGCCCAATGCGCGCGCGCGGGTGAACACGCTCTGCTCGCCACGCCAATCGTGCACGGCGTCCGCCTCGCCCTCGAAACGCAGCAGCAGCGCACTTGGCCCCACGGCGCGCGCCGCCACGACCATGCGGCCCGCGAGCAGCGCCGGAAACGACAGCAACGTCTCCCAGGACGGCGGTGTCGCGCTGGAGGCGTAGAGACCCTCACTCCGCAGGCCATCGAGCGCGGGCAGCTCGAGACCCGCTGGGCGCTCACCGAAGGCCAGCCGCTGGTCCAGCTCGTCGAACACGAGCACGAGGACGCGGGGTGCGCCGGGAGCCGCTGCGGGGAGCGCCGGGGCGCTCGGCCGCTCGGCGTAGGCCGTGCCGATGGGGTGACGTATGCCGAGCCAGGTGGCCCGCCCGAACGTCACCAACACGAATGGTGCGAAGAACAGGAGCGTCGCCCGAGCGTACCGAGCGCTCCGCGCCGGCCAGCGCGCGAACACCGCGATCGGGATGAGGGGCGCGAGGTCTCGCAGGGGGATGGGCCGGCCGGCGGGCTCGAGCACCCACGTTGCGAACTCGAAGAGGCGCGGCACGCGAAACTCGGTCCGCAGCGCGTCCAGCGGGATCAAGAGCGCGAGCAGGAACAGTGCGCGCGCGACGTGCAACAGTCGGGCGTCGCCGCTGCGACGGGCGAGGTGCGCGCCGGCAGCGAAGAGCGTGCCGAGCACGAGCACGTCGAGGAGCAGCGCCCAGGGAAGCGACGTCGCAGGGCTCAGGTAGTAGCCGGTTGGGCCGGCGAGCGCGAGGACTTCCTTCCACGCCCGCAGGAGGCAGAGATTCGCGAGCGACAGCCCCACGACGAGGTCGTCTCGCCTCACGGCCACTCGTCCAGCCAGCGCGCCAACCGGTCGCCCGACCTGATCTCTGCGCGCAGCAGCGCCAACGTGAGATCGTGCATCGCGATGGTGTTGAACGGCCGCCGGTACACGGGCCCTGGGCCGCGCTGGCCCGCCAGCTTCACCAGAAACGGTATGCGGAGGTCGCGCTCGCCCGCCCGGCGCGAGTGATCGGCGGTCACGATGATCGTCGCGCGGTCCCACCCTCCCGCGCCCTCGAGCGCGCGCCGCAGCACGCCGAGCGTGTGGTCGGCGAGCGCGAGGTTGTCGTGGTATCCGTAAACCGAATAGTTGTGCACCGTCAGCGTTCCCGAGTCTCGGTCGTAGATCACCGGGTTGTGCGGCACGGGCAGATGCACGAACACGAACTGCAGCGACGTGTCGGTCACCGCGGCCCCGGCCTCGGCGAGCAAGCGGTCGTAGTCTTCGATGTGGCGGCGCCGATCGGCGAGGGGCGAGAGGCTGCGGATCTCGTCCACCATCTGCCGGCCGAGCCCGTTGCCGCGCGCGCGCACGATGGCGTCGGCGTGGGGCCGCCAAAAGCAGCGGGCGAGGTGCGCGGCAAAGATGCGGCAGTAGGGGTGGTACCAGCCGACCACGGCGGCGTTGTAGCCCAGTGTGTGCACCGACTGGAACAGCCCCGGCGCCGCGCCCCAGGACACCGGCGCATCGCTCCCCGCGAACGTGAGGAGCAAGGTGTCCGTGCCGCGCCGCTGGTCCCCGTTCACCGGGCGGCCCGTGAGCAGGGCGGGGACCGAGACTTCGGTGCGCCGTCCGGGCGGAAACGCCTGGGTCGCGAACAGCGCCTCCGCGCGCAGACGATCGAGCTCGGGCAGCAGCAGGCCGGGCGGCCGCTCCGCGTAGGCGAGCCGAAAGTCCATCTCGTCGAACAACAAGACGATCACGCGTGGCGTGGCCGCGGCGTGCCCAACCGGAGTTGCCAGCGCATGATCGGCATTCGCCGCGGTGATGTCGCTCGTGGCGAGGCGCCACGCCGCGCGCCCCACCGTGACGAAGGTGAGCGGGAAGAGAAATGCCACGACGGCGCGCCCCACGCGGACGCTGCGCGCCGGCCACGCCGCGCACAGCAGCAGGGGGAGCAAGGGGTTTAGCTCCGAGGCGCGGACTTCGTGGTCCGGCGTCTCCAGCACGCGGGAGAAGAACGACGTGACGTGGATGAAGTGCAGATCGTCCCACACCCGCATGATCGGCAGGAAGAGGACGAGGAGAAATGCCGCCTTCGCAAAGGTCAGGAGGCGCGGGCTGTGGGTGCGCCGAACGAGGGTCATCGCGCCGGCCAGCGCGACGCCGAGCAGCAGCGTGTCGAGGATCACCGCCCAGACGGACGCGGCCGAAACGTCGCGCAGGTAGCTGTTCGCGTTGACCGTGAGGACTTCGTCCCAGACGCCAATGAAGCACAGGTTCGCGAGCGAGACGCCGACGACGAGGTCGCGCAGCGGCTGGCGCATCTCAGCCCGTCTTGCGCAGCAAGTACAAGCGGCGTCCGGTGCCGGGCACGGGCGTCGACCGGAGCGGCGTGAACGACCGGGCGGCCGCGCGCTCGAATCCCTCCGCCGTCACGTCGGCAAACAGAGCGTCGCGGCCGCGCGTCAGCTTTCGGAACAGCGAGTCGTCAGGAGGAATGAACTCGGCGATGACGTGGCCCCCGGGCGCCGTCAGCTCGGCGGTGAGCGCGAGAATCTCGGGGAGCGGCACGCGCTCCGTCACGAGCATGTGGTGGATCACGGCAAACAGGAACACCGCGTCGAAGCCGCCACCTTGGCGGGCGCGGTCGAGGAACGACGGGCACTCCTGGTTGCGCCACCCGATGGCCGGACTGGGCCGCGTGAGATCGACGACCAGGGGAAGGACGTCCCACCCGTCCGCGGCGGCGTCGCGCCAGGCCTTCCCTACGACGACGGGATCGGAGTCGATCGCCACGACGCGGGCCCCGGCGCGCGCCGCGCGGGCCGCGAGGTAGCCCGTGTTGCACCCCACGTCGAGCACCGAGAGCGGTCGCAGCTCGCGCATCACCTCGTCGACGAGCGCCGCCTTGGCGGCCATCTCGGGGCGCCGGGCTTCGGCCGTGGCGTAGTCGGACCAGGGCGACGGCCGCCGCGCGGGGGGCGCCACCCTGCCTAGGACCCGGCGCAGGCGCCGCAGCTGGTAATGGAGGATGAAGCGCGCCTGCTCGGGACTGCGCGCGAGCCGCGGCCGGTAGGTCGCCGCTTCGCTCTCGGCGCTGCGGCTCCGGGCCGCCAGCCACGTCGGGAGGGTCGCGAGCGTCAGGAACGGCGGCCGCAGCCGCTGGAGCGGGCCGCACAGACGGTACACAGCCTCGGGCTCAAGCCCGTCCCGCGCCGGCTCGAACACCTGCCGTAACGTGATGTGAAAATGACGGTTAACGAGCAGCGGCAGAACGAAGGTCCGCACGAACTGGGCGTAGGGGAGCCACGTGGCGTCGAGCGGGTCGCGGCGCTCGAACGACAACACATCGATGAACGTCGGCCGCGGTCCCCGAAACAGCACGTTGTAGGGCGTCGCGTCCTTCAGCCCGAGGCCCGCGCCCAAGAGCCGCTCGGCGAGATCGAGGGTGAGCCGTCCCGCCTCGAGCAGCATCTCGGGCGGCCATTCGTAGGGGTACGAGGGGAACAGCAGGCGCTCGTGCTCGAGGATCTGGGCGGCGCCGCGCGCCGCTTCGGCCAACCGGGGATCCGCGCGCACCGCCGCCCGCTCGCGCTCGTCGAGCACGCGCGTCGCCACGACCTGTCCGGTGCCGATGAGCTCCTGTGCCGCGGGACTCGCGAGGAACGCCGCGAGGTCGCTCCCGCCCCCCTGGTCCACGAGCCGGAGGATCCGCCCGTCGACGGCGATCACGCGGCCGGCGGGATCGCGAAACGAGGCAATCACTCGGGCGGCGGCTGTGGCTCGGCTGGGGGGTCGGCTTTCCCGGTGAAGCGGCGCCACAGGGCGCGCAGCCGTTGGCGGGCGACGAAGGCCGTCCCCAGGATCCCCGCGACGATCCCCTGAAGGAGCAGCGCCCCGAATCCCGGATCGACGTACATGCGACCGCCTCGTTACGAAGGTGTGACCAATATAGTCGTTCCCCATTCCGTATTCTGGGCCGTGCGCGTAGTTTCCCCGGCCTGTGAATCGGCCTCGTTTCCAGTATCGACCACCCAATTTTGAGGCGCCGCCGCTGTCGGTCGCGCCCGAAGCGCGATTCGAGCCTGCACCGGCCGACGGGGTCCTCCCCGACGGTTTTTTTTCGACCACGAACCTCCCGACGTACGTGAAAGTCGGCGGTGCCTGGCGGCGGCCGCGCTTGCCCCGCATGGACTGCGTGATCGTCCACCGCGCGCCGGACGATCTCGTCGTGACCGAACCGCGCAAGCTCAAGAAGGGCGACCGCATCGCCATCGGCGAGAACGAGGACGGCAGCGGCGGCATCTACGTCCACAGCGAAGGCTTCCTGGGCGGCCGGCACAGCGCGAACGAGTTCCGCTTCATGCAGACGGAGGTCTCGCGCGAGCGGCCGGTGGACTACGCCGTGCTCGCGCAGCTCTTGGGCGAGGAGAAGCAGCGCAACGGGCAAATCCTGTGGGTGATCGGACCCGCGCTCGTTCACGCCCGCGCCCGCGAGGACATGATCTGGTTCATTCAGAACGGCTACGTCGGTGTCCTGTTCGGCGGCAACGCCGTCGCCGTGCACGACGTCGAGGCGGCGATGTTCGGCACCACGCTCGGGATGTCGAGCTCGGGCGAGGGCGTCGAAGGCGGCCACGGGCTCCACATGCGCGCGATCAACGCCATTCGCCGCGCCGGTTCCATCGAGGCCGCTGTGCGCCAGGGCACCATCACCGGGGGCATCATGCATGCGCTCGTGACGCACCGGGTGCCGTACGTGCTGGCCGGCTCCATCCGGGACGACGGCCCGCTCCCCGAAGTCATTCCCGACACCCTCGCCGCCCAGGACGCGATGCGGGCGCGCACCACCCAGGCGACCTTCGCGGTCTTCGTGGCGACGGCGCTGCACGCGATCGCCGTCGGGAACATGCTCCCCGCCTTCGTGGACTCGCCGAGTCCCGATGAGGTGCGGCCGCTCACCACGATTTGCGTGGACCAGACCGAATTCGTGGTGAACAAACTGCGGGATCGCGGCACGCACCAGGCGTACGGCGTCGTCACCAACGCGCAGGATTTCATGCATGTCCTGCGGTTCTATGTCGAGCGATGGGAGCAGGCCCGGACGCCGGCCACCCTGTCCCGGTAACGCCGGGGCAGGGTCCGGGGTGGGCCCAGGTGGCCGCGGCGGTGCAGGCGGCGATGCCGCCCGCCGAAATCGAGACCATCTACCTGTTCCGGCCCATCAAACGGGAGGGGCGGGAGTGGGGCACCGCCGTCGTGACGCGCAAGAGTCCCCCGCCGGACGGGCGGTTGCGCGTTTACACGGCGAAATACATGCTCATCGTGCGCGGTAAGGAGCGCGGGCAGTCGAAGGTCGAGGTGGTCGAGGTCGGCCGCACCCCCGCGGAGGTGCTGGCGCAGGTCATGCAGGCCACGGCCGACCGGACGGGCGAGACGGAGCCGCCGGTGGAGATCGGGCCCGGAGCGTGGTATGAAGGTTGACGGCCAGCAGCAGCTGGAAGCGTTCCGGCGCTACCTGTCCGATCACAATCTGCCGGTGACGCAGCAGCGGCTCGCCGTGGCGAAGGCCATCTTCTTTTCGGAAGAGCATCTCTCGGCCGACGAGGTGACGAGCCGCGCCGGTGGGCCGATCGGGACCGCGACGATCTACCGCACGCTGGATCTGCTGGTGCGGAGCGGGTTGGTGAAGGAGCACGATTTCGGCGAGGGCTTCAAGCGATACGAGCCGGCGACGGGCGGCCAGCCGCACGAGCATTGCATTTGCTCCTCCTGCGGCGCCGTGATGGAGTTCTCGAACGACCGGCTCGAGCGGATGATCGCGCTGCTCGCGGAGGAGGTGGAGTTTCGACCCCACCACCACCGCCTGGAGATCTACGGAATCTGCCGGCGCTGTCAGCAGTCGAACCCTTTAGCGCGCGCGAGGTAGTGGGTTGATCGACTCACGAATGTTCATCCCGACCAAGGCGTTCCTGACCAAGGGCGTCGGTCGGCACCGGGAAAAGCTCACCAGCTTCGAGATGGCGCTGCGGGACGCGCATCTCGCCAATTTCAACCTCGTGCGGGTGAGTTCGATCTTCCCGCCGCACTGCGAGTTGGTCGACCGGGAGGAGGGCCTGAGCATGCTGAAGCCGGGCCAGGTCCTGTTCACCGTCGTGGCGGAGTCGGCGACCAACGAGCCGAGCCGGCTGGTGGCGGCCTCGATCGGCCTCGCGCTGCCCGCGGACGCCACGCACCACGGGTACATCTCCGAACACCACAGCTACGGGCAGAACGAGATCGCCTCGGGGGAATACGCCGAGGACCTCGCCGCCTCCATGCTGGCCACCGTGCTCGGCGTGCCGTTCGATCCCGACAAGGCCTGGGACGAGCGGCGCGAGCAGTGGCTGCTGTCGGGCGATATCGTCCGCACGATGAACGTCACGTCGACGGCGGAATGCGGCGAGGACGGGCGCTGGACGACCGTGGTGTCGGCCGTTGCCTTCTGCGGATAGCGTCTCCTTCGCCGTTGCTTTCACCGCGGGCGTACTCAGCTTCCTCTCGCCCTGCGTGCTGCCGCTCATCCCGAGCTACGTCGGCTTTCTGACGGGGATGTCCGTGGACGAGCTCCACATGCGGCGCGGCACCGCGCTGCTCCACGGGCTCTGGTTCGTCGCGGGATTCACCCTCGTCTTCGTGCTGCTCGGCGCCACCGCCTCGGCCCTGGGCGGACTGCTCCGCGAGCAGCAGCAATGGCTCGGCCGCGCCGGCGGCGTGCTGGTGATCGTCTTCGGGCTCTACCTGATCGGCGTGCTGCGGCCGGCCTTCCTCATGCGCGAGCGCCGCATCCAGCTCAGCCGCAAGCCGCTTGGATACTTCGGGTCCGGCATCGTGGGCATCACCTTCGGGGCGGCGTGGACGCCGTGCGTCGGCCCCATCCTCGGCGCCATCTTCACCCTCGCCGCCACGCGGAGCGGCCTGGCTTCCGGGATGACGCTGCTGGCCGTCTATGCGCTCGGCCTCGCGGTACCGTTCCTCATCACCGCCCTGGCGCTCGATCGGTTTCTCATCTGGTTCCAAAAGTTCCGGCCGTATATCGTGTGGGTGGATCGCACCGCGGGTGTGATGCTGATCATCCTCGGCATCCTCCTCGTGACCGATCGCTTCACGTTGCTCGCCGGATACTTACAGACTCTGACGCCCGAGTTCCTGCGGAGCCGGCTCTAGAGGGCTCTTTCAGGACCGTTTCGGGTACCGAATCGCTGACCAGGAGGATATATGACACGCTATTCCCGGATGACCGGCGCCGCCCTTGTGAGCCTCGTGTGGCTCGCCGGCGCTTGTACGCAAGAGCAGCAAGCCGGGCAGTCGGCGGATTCGACGGCGCGGAACCTGACGCTCGCTCCCGCCGACTCACAGGCGGCGCTGCGGGACGTGCCCGCCCCGGCAGCGGCCGCGCCGTCGACGCCGGTGCCGCCCCCGCGGACGGCGCCCCCACGCCAGCCGCCGCCGAAGCCGGCCGCTCCCGCGACGGCCACGCTCGGATCGGGGACGCACTTCGACATGGCCGCCGGCGATACGATCAGCTCGCGCACCGCCAAGGTGGGCGATTCGTTCAGCGCACGCGTCGTCGAAGAGGTGAAGAACGCGGCGGGCCAGGTGGTGATCCCGGCGGGCTCCGTCGTCAACGGCACGATCACTGCCGTGAAGCCGGCACCGGACCCGGCGACTCCGGGCACGCTCACCCTCGCCGTATCGAGCGTGACGGTGCGTGGCACCAACTATCCGCTCGAGGCCTCGATCGACTCGCTCGAGACGATCCACAAGGGGCGCGCCATCAACACGCGTGACGCGGCGAAGGTCGGCGCCGGCGCGGCGGCGGGCGCCATCCTCGGCCGGGTGCTGGGCGGGAACAAGAAGGGCACCATCATCGGCGGCGTCGTGGGCGGCGCGGTCGGCGCGGGAGTTGCGGCCAACACCAAAGACTCCGACATTGTGTTGCCTGCGGGTGCCCACATCATCGTGACCCTGACGAAAGCCCTGACCGTCCGTCTATGAGCGTTCGCGCCAAGCTGTCCGGGATGATGTTTCTGCAGTACTTCATCTGGGGCGCTTGGTTCGTGACGATGGGGACCTACCTCGGCAGCACGCTGCACTTCAGCGGGCGCGAGGTAGGTCTCGCGTATGGGGCGACGGCCATCGCGGCGCTCGTCTCGCCGTTTTTCATGGGGATCGTGGCGGACCGGTTCTTCGCGAGCGAGAAGCTGCTCGCGATTCTGCACTTCGCCGGCGCCGCCGTGATGTGGTACGTCTCGACGCTGACGGCGTTCGCGTCGTTCTACCCGGCGCTGATTCTCTACGCCCTCTGCTACATGCCGACGCTGTCGCTCACCAACGCCGTGGCCTTTCACCACGTCCAGGATCCTGCCCGAGACTTTCCGCTGATCCGCGTCCTGGGCACGATCGGGTGGATCGTCGCGGGGATCATCGTGGGCAAGGTGCTGCACGCCGACGCCCTGGCGCTGCCGATGCGGGTCGCCGCGCTGGCGTCGGTCGCCCTCGGCCTGTTCTCGCTCGTGCTCCCCCACACGCCGCCCAAAGCCGCCGGCGCCCCCTTCAGCGCCCGCGACGCCCTTGGGCTCGACGCACTGCAGCTCCTCAAGGAGCCGTCGTTCCTCGTCTTCGTGCTGGGGTCGTTCCTGCTGTGCATCCCGCTGCAGTTCTACTACACGTTCACGAATCTCTTCCTGAACGAGATCGGCGCTCCCGAGCCGGCCTTCATCCAGACGTTCGGCCAGATGTCCGAGATCGTGTTCATGATCCTGCTGCCGATCGTGCTGCGGCGCTACGGGATCAAGGTGATCATGCTGGTGGGGATGCTGGCGTGGGGGCTGCGCTACCTGGCGTTCGCCTACGGCAACGTCAGCTCGGCGATGTGGCTGATCTACATCGGGATTCTGCTGCACGGCGTGTGCTACGATTTCTTCTTTGTGAGCGGCCAGATCTACACCGACCAGCAGGCCGGGCCGAGGATCCGCGCCGCCGCACAGGGGTTCATCAACTTCGTCACCAACGGGGTGGGCTACTTCATCGGGGCGTTCGTCTCGGGCGCCGTGGTCGACAAGTTCGCGAGCGGGGGGACGCACGACTGGCAGGCGATCTGGCTCCACCCGGCGGTCATGGCGCTCGTCGTGTTCGTGCTGTTCGCGCTGCTGTTTCGGCCCCGCGTGGAGGTCCGCGGCTAAAGCCGCGGCTCGGCACTCCCGCTGAAGCGGATCGCCCGTTCACGGGCAGCGCCGAGCCGCGAGTTCACTCGCGACTCCGCCGGTAGTTGACGTCGAGGATAGCCAGCCGTCGGAGGTGCGTGTGGAGCCGCGCCGAGAAGTCCGCGAAGTTCTTGCGCTCGGGCGGCGTCCACACCACCTCGGCGAGCGCGCAGAGGCGCGGAAACGCCATGTACTCCGCCTGTTTAGGATCCGCCACGTACTCCGTCCACAGCTGCGCCTGTGCGCCGAGCACGTGGCGCGCCTCTCCGGGCGCGAGGATGCCGGGCACGGGCTCGTATGAGTACACGGTGTCGATCGGAAGGAAGCCGCCGATCGCGAGCGGCTCGCTTGCCGTGTCGAGCGATTGATAGTGGTCGAGATAGGTGTGCGAGCCGGGCGTCATGACGACGTCGTGGCCCGCCTGGGCCGCCGCGATTCCCCCGTCCGTCCCGCGCCACGACATGACGATGGCGTTGGGCGCGAGGCCCCCTTCGAGGATTTCGTCCCACCCGACTAGCGCGCGGCCACGCGCCGTCAGAAACGCATCCATCTGGCGGACGAACCAGCTCTGCATGGCCTGCGCCGCCGCCACGTTGAGCCCACGCAGCGCCAGCCACTGCGCTTTGTCGGCCTCGTCGCCGCCCACGTGGATCCAGCGGCTGGGGAACAGCGCCATCACCTCCGTGAGGACGTCCTGGTAGAACCGGATCGTCCGGTCGTCGGGGTTCAGGATGTTCTCGGAGACGCCCCAGCTGGTCCAGACGGGGATCGGGTTGCCCGTGTTGCCGAGCTCCGGGTAGGCGGCGATCGCCGCCTGGGAGTGACCGGGCATTTCGATCTCGGGCACGACCGTGACGAACCGCGCCCGCGCGTAGGCGACGATCTCGCGCACGTCGTCCTGCGTGTAGAACCCGCCGTGGGGACGGCCGTCGAAGCGCCACTGAGTCGAATCCTGGTCGGGCTTGCCGATCAGGGTCTGCGTGCGCCAGGCGCCGACCTGCGTGAGCCGCGGGTATTTCCGGATCTCGAGGCGCCAACCCTGATCGTCGGTCAGGTGCCAATGGAAGCGGTTGAGTTTATGGAGCGCGAGCAGGTCGACGTACTTCTTCACGAACTCCTTGGGCATGAAGTGCCGCGCGACGTCGAGGTGGGCGCCGCGCCACGGAAACCGCGGGTAGTCCTCGATCGACACGGCAGGGATCGTCCAGCTCACGCCATCGACCTTTGCCTGGCGGAAGACCTCGACGGGGAAGAGCTGGCGCAGCGTCTGGATCGCGTAGAACGCGCCGGCGGGCATGAACGCGACGATCGCGACGCCCGCCGGTGTGACCTCGAGCTGGTAGCCCTCGTCGCCGAGGTGGGCGAGGGCCGTGTCGGTGCGGATCGCGATGACCCGCGGTGCGCCCGCCGCGGACCGGCGCACCGGCAGACGGTACCCGGTGGCCGGGAACAGGTAATCGGCGAGCGCCGCGCCCACGTCCCGGGTCGCGACATCTGTCGTGATGACCGTGGCGGCCGTCAGGAGAAAGGCGCCCGCCGTTCTTTCCGCGCGGACCGGCTGCGGAATGACGGAGAGCGCGAGCGCCTGCGCCGCGAGGAGGACGATCATTTAGTCAGGGAGTCTCGGGCAGCTCCCGCACCCAGATGTTCCGGTACCGCACCGGGTGGCCGTGGTCCTGGAGCAACAGGGGCAGGTGGCCGGGATGCGGGCGGTACCGTGCCACGCGGGCGTGCACCGTCCACCCCGTGATCACCGCGTTGTCGTGCACCAAGACGCCGTTGTGGAACACCGTCACGGTGGCCGGCCGAACCACGGAGCTGTCGGGAGGCACCGCAAACACCGGCCGGTGGAAGACGATGTCGTAGGTCTGCCACTCGCCCGGCGAACGGCTGGCGTTGACGAGGGGCGGCGTCTGCCCGTAGATCGCCGCGGCCATGCCGTCGGCGTAGGTGTCGTTGCGGTACGAGTCGAGCACCTGGATCTCGTAGCGCGTCATCAGGAACACGCCGCTGTTCCCCCGCTCTTGCCCTTCACCGGTCGCGGGGAGGGGCGCGCGCCACTCGATGTGCAGCTGCACCGAGCCGAATGCCCGCCGCGTCGCGATCGCCCCGGCGCCGGCCACCACCTCCATGTAACCGTCCTTCACGAGCCACTTCGCGGGACCGCCGCCCGAATCCACGCTCTGCCAGTCGGCGAGGCTCTTGCCGTCGAACAGCACGATGGCGTCCGACGGGGGCGGCCCCGGCGTGACTGCTGGAGGCTTCGGACGGTCGGGGGAATTCGGGGGCCACGGGGCCTGCAGCAGAGCGACGAGAGCGAGCGCCGGGATCATGGCTTCCACGTTCCTTTCGCGACCGCCGGCACGAACGTATCGAGCCCCCCCGGCGGGAAATCGAGCGTCTTGCCTTGCTCGGCGCTCTGGTAAGCGGTCATCAGAATCTTCACGGTCTCGAGGCCGTCCTCGAACGTGAGCGCCGGGGTCTCATGTCCCAGAAAGGCGCGGACGAAGTGGCGGTTCTCGGCTTCGTAACCGTAGGCCGCCGCCTCGCTCGCGACGACCGGCATCTGCCCGATCTCCGCGTTCTGCTTCTCGACCAGGTCCTCGCCCGCCTTACCGCGGACCTCGCGGCTGAAGAACAGCTTGAGGCCGCTATCGAGCGTGTTCCACGCCATCGAGTACTCGGGGCCGAGCAGCTCGGCCGAGAGGCGCAGGCCGGGGCCGACGAAGCTCCAGGATGTCGTGGCCTCGCCGAACACGCGAAAGCCGTCGTCGGTGGCAAACTCGATCATGACGCTGGCGAAGTCCTCTGCCGGCGTCTTCGTGTAATCGACCTCGGGGCCCATCATGCCCGCGAGCTTCTTGGCGTACTCGGGGCGGGACCATTTGAGGCTGGCGATGTGGCCGGTGATGCGTGCCGGCCGTACGGACGACGTCGGTTTCGCGGGGTCGGTGAGGAGGTGGCGTACGAGGAGCGCGGAGTGGCACATCATGTCGTTGAGGACCCCGCCGCCCTGGTGTTTCCCCTGCCAGAACCACGGCATGTGCGGCCCGCTGTGCTCTTCCGCGGCCCGGGCAAGGTAGGGCCGGCCGGTCAGCTTGGCACCGCGGGCCCACAGCAGGGCGCGGCCTGCCTCCACCTGGGGTGCGAACCGCTGGTTCTCGAGATAGCCGTGCGTCAAGCCGGCGCGTGTGGTGAGCTCGAGCACGCGCTTCGCCTCGGCGACGTTGCGCGCCAGCGGCTTCTCGCAGGCGATGCCCGTCAGCTTCGCCTTGCCGCTCGTCACCGCGTCGGCGATTTCCTCGACGTTGGCGATGCGGGCGTGATTCGGGCCGCACAGCCAGACGGCGTCGATCGCGGGATCCGCGACCATGGCGGCGATAGACGGGAACGCCTTCGCCTCGCCGACGCCGAGCCGGCGCGCGATGGCGGCGGCTTCCTCGGCACGCGCCTTATTGGGGCTCCAGATGCCCAGCACGTCGGCGTCGCGGACGCCGACGAATCCCTGGAGGTGAAAGCGTGCGTTGAAGCCGCTGCCGACGATGCCGATGCCGAGTCGCTTGGCCACGCGCCTCAGCCTGGGTAGCGGACGCCGAGCTTCGAGAGCGCTTCGGGCGGGCAACCCTTCCACTCGGTCACCACGGTGTTGCCTTGGTAGCGCAGGTCCTCGACGCCCATCCGGCTCGAGAAGAAGCCAGCGGCGGTGAGATCGCGGAAGCTGTTGAAAAAGGCGACGCCCTGGCTCATGTCTGGCGCGGCCCGGGCCGGCCAGGCGATGGAGTCCAGGATCGTCGCGCGCTCCTGTTCTACGCACTCTTTAAACGCCTTCTTGAAACGCCGCCTTGTTTGAATGTCGAGCCAGGCGAGCCCGCCGCGCATCGCGATCCGTTGGCCGTCCGACCCGTCGGACATCAGAAAGTCCATGTACTCCGGGACGCCCGCGTCCGTGGCGCTGCCCGAGCGCTCGTCCTTCGGGATGATCACGTCGACCAGAATGCGCACCGTCTCGTACTCGTGGGCGGTGAAGAACGTGGGCGCGAAGGCCGCGCCGGAGGCCGCGGAGTCCCGCGCGCGCCGCGCGGCGCGCTCGAGCTGTGGCGGAGTCCAATCGAGCACCACCGCCAGGGATCCGAGGCCGGCCAGCTGCAACGCCTCGCGGCGCGACATACGGTCCGTCATATCGCCCCCTGTTTGCGCTGGGTCGCGATGTAGTCCGCGGTGCGCCAGGCGAGCGCGAGAATCGTCCAGGTCGGGTTCTTGTCCGCCTGCGACGGGAACGGCGCGCCGTCGGCCACGAACAGGTTCTTCACGTCGTGCGACTGGCAATTCCGATTGAGCACCGACGTCTTGGGGTCGGCGCCCATTCGCGCCCCGCCCAGCTCGTGGATGATCCGGCCGCCCGCCGCGATGCCGTAGCCCTGGTCGGCTGAGGGCATCGGGGAAAAGACCTGCCCGCCCATCTCCGCCACGAGGGCCCGGAACGTCTCCTGCATGTGCTTCACCTGCTTGTATTCATAGTCGGTCCACTTCCAGGTGAACCGCAGGACGGGGATGCCCCACCGGTCCACTGTGGTCGGGTCGATCTCGCAGTAGCACTGATCGCTCGCGATGTGCTCGCCCCGCCCCGAGAATCCGATCGTGGCGCCGTAATAGCGCCGATAGTCGTCCTTCAAGGCCTTGCCGTAGCCGCCGCCCGAGGGGTATCGCTGGATGCCGCCCATGAAGCCCGCGCCCGGCACCCGCAGCCCACCCCACACCTCGATGTGGTAGCCGCGAGGGAAGTCCAACTTCTTGTTGTCGAGCCACCACGGCATGTAGACGTGCATGCCGCCGACGCCGTCCTCGTTATGGGGCACGTGGTCCATCATCTTGGGAATGAACCCCGCGACGTCGGTGCCGGTCGTATCGGTGATGTACTTGCCGACGGTGCCACTCGAGTTGGCGAGCCCCTGCGGGAACGTGGGCGACTTGGAGTTGAGGAGCAGGCGTGCCGACTCGAGGGCGCTCGCCGCCAGCACGACCACCCGCGCCGCCACGTGCTTCTCGGAGCCGTCGGTCTTGTCCACGTAGGCGACGCCGGTGGCCCGCCCGCCCGCGTCGACCGTCACCTCGCGCGCCATCGCGTTGGTGACGAGTGTCAGCCGGCCCGTCGCCAGCGCGGGGGCGATCAGCACGTTCGTGGACGAGAAGTTCGCGTTCACTTTGCAGCCGCGATTGCACTGGCCGCAGTAGTGGCAGGCTGGCCGGCCGTTCAGGGGCCGCGTGATGATCGAGAGCCGAGACGGGATGCAGGTGACCTTGAGGTTGGCGCAGGCCTGCTGCACGAGCAGCTCGTAACAGCGGGGCCGGGGCGGCGGCAAAAAGATCCCGTCGGGCTCGTTCGGGAGGCCCTCCCGGCTCCCGAAGATCCCGACCAACCGGTCGACGCGGTCGTAGTAGGGCTTCAGGTCGTCGTACGTGATCGGCCAATCGTCGCCGAGGCCGTCGAGGCTCTTGCGGCGGAAATCATCGGGGCCGAAGCGGAGGGAGATGCGGCCCCAGTGGTTCGTCCGCCCGCCCACCATCCGGGCACGCCACCAGTCGAACTGGGTGCCGGGGCCCCGAGTGTAGGGCTCGCCGTCGATGTTCCATCCCCCGATGCAGGCGTCGAACTCACCGAACGGTCGCTCGCGCGTCGAGGCGCCGCGCCGCTGGGTCTCGTAGGGCCAGGTGAGCATCGCCGAGTCGTTGCCCGAGTTGTCCCAGGGACCGCCCGCCTCGAGCAGGGTGACGTTGGCGCCGGCGCGGGTGAGGACGTACGCCGCCATACCGCCGCCGGCGCCGGAGCCGACGATGCAAACGTCAGTGGTGTCGGGACGAGACAGGAGGGCCATGGGCCAAAACGTACGAGCGCCCGGAGACGCCCGCTAGCGGCGCGTCACCAACCGATGGCCCCGCCCGCGTAGCGCGGATCCGCCACGCCGATCCAGCCGGCCGCCGTGTGTTGGATCGCCGCCACGATGCCGCTCGTGCCGCGCCGCATCTCGACCTGATGGCCCATGGCGCGCAGCGCGGCGACGGTCGCATCGGTGAGGCCGCCCCGCTCGTACCGGATGATGTCGGGAAGCGCCTGGTGATGGATGCGGGGCGCCGCCACCGCGTCGGCGAGCGTCATGTGCTGATCCAGCACGTCGAGGATCACCTGCGTCACCGTCGTGATAATCGTCGGGCCACCGGGGGTCCCGACCACCATGAGCAGCGTGCCGTCGCGATCGAGCACGATCGACGGTGTCATGGCCGAGAGCATGCGCTTGCCGGGCGCGATCGCGTTCGCCTCACCTTGGATCAGGCCGTACATGTTCGGCTTGCCGGCCGCCGTCGTGAAGTCGTCCATCTCGTTGTTCAAGAGGAACCCGCCGCCCGACACGGTGACGGCGCTGCCGAAGCCGCCGTTCAGCGTCGTGGTGACAGACGCCGCGCCGCCGCGCGCGTCGACGATCGAGTAGTGCGTCGTGTGGGTCCCGCCGGCTCCCTCGGTCGCCTCGGGCGGCGTCGGCGTGGCGCGCCGCGGGTCGATCTGCGCCCGCAGCTGCGCCGCGTACGACTTGGAGAGCAAGCGCTCGAGCGGCATCTGCACGAAGTCCGGGTCGCCGAGCCAACGGTTGCGGTCCACAAAGCCGCGCCGCATCGCCTCGGCGAGGAGGTGGACGTACGCCGGCGTGCCGAAGGCGGGGAGCGTGTCGTAGCCCTCGACGACGTTCAGGATCTCGCCCATCGTCACGCCCCCCGAGCTGGCGGGCGGCATGGAGTAGATCGTGTAGCCGCGGTAGCGCAGCGTGATCGGCGTCCGCCACTTGGGGCGGTAGCGCTTCAGGTCGTCTCTGGTGATCAACCCGCCGCCGCGCGCCATCTCCGCGACGATCGAATCGGCGATCTGGCCGCGGTAGAACGGCGAGGGACCCGAATCGCTGATCAGCTGCAGTGTGCGCGCGAGGTCGGGCTGCTTCCACAGCGTCCCGGCGGCCGGCACCCGGCCGCCCGGGAGGAACTGCCGCTGCGAGGCCGCGAAGCGCGCGAGGCGGCCCGAGTCGCCGGCGATGTCGCCGCTCCGCTCGGCGTCGACGCGGTGCCCGTCCCGGGCCAGACGGATCGCGGGCGCGAGGAGCGCGGGCCAGGGGAGCGAGCCGTGCTTCTGCCACGCCTCGTACATCCCCGCCACGCTCCCCGGGACCCCGGCGGCGAGGTGGCCGGTGAGACTGTTGTCGGTGGTGTTGCCTGCCGAGTCCACGTACATGTCGTGACTCGCGCCGCCGGGCGCCGTCTCGCGGTAGTCGATCGCGCGGGTGGAACCCGCGGGGTCGCGGTACACGATGAACCCGCCGCCCCCGATGTTGCCGGCGTCGGGCAGCACGACCGCCAGGGCGAACCCCACGGCTACGGCGGCGTCGATCGCGTTGCCGCCCTGCTTCAGGATCTCGAGCCCCGCCTCGCTCGCGAGCGGGTGCGCGGAGACCACCATCGCTTTCGCGCCCGTGACGGGCTGCGACTTGAGCGTCCAGGTGGCGGGGATGACGGGCGAGCCGCGGATGACGGCGGCGCGCGCCGCGCCGCCCGCGGGGAGCGTTTCGGGGCCGCGTGCCCCGGCGCAGCCGGCGACAAGGGCGACGAGGGCAAACGAGCCAACGCGAAGGAGTCGATCCATCGGTCAATCTTGAAGTTGACCGGGCCCGCGGTCAACGCCTTATTTCACCCGGCCTCCGCGATGACAAACCCAGACTTCCACGACCCGCGGCTCACCGAGCAGCGCAACCCGCGCACCGAGCGGATCGACGTCGCCGCCGCGCTCGACATCGTAGACCTGCTGAACGCCGAAGATGCCACCGTCGCGGGGGCCGTGCACCGCGAGCGGGAGGCTATCGCCCAGGCAATCAACCTCGTCGCTGCCTCGTTTCGCGGCGGCGGCCGGCTGATCTACGTCGGCGCGGGGACGTCGGGCCGCCTGGGCGTGCTCGACGCTGCGGAAAACCCGCCCACGTTCGGCGTGCCTCCCGAGCTGGTCGTGGGCGTGATCGCAGGCGGGTACCCGGCCCTCGTGAAAAGCGTCGAGGGCGCCGAGGATGACGTCAACGCCGGTGCCGCCGCCATGGACGGCGCGGGCGTGACGGGCAAGGACGTGGTCGTGGGGATCGCGGCGAGCGGCACGACGCCCTACGTGCGCGCCGCGGTGGGCCGCGCCCAGGCGCTGGGCGCCGTCACGATCCTGTTGACGTGCTCCCCCGCGCCCAAAACCCTCACCGAAACGTGCGACGTGGTGATCATGCCCACCGTCGGTCCCGAAGCGCTGACCGGCTCGACCCGTCTCAAGGCGGGCACGGCGACCAAACTCGTCCTGAACACGATCAGCACCGGCGCGATGATCCGTCTCGGCAAGGTCTACGGGAACTTGATGGTCGACCTCATGGCCTGGAGCGCCAAGCTCAAGGACCGCGGTGAGCGCATCGTGATGGAGTGCGCCTCCGTGGCACGAGACCAGGCGCGGGCCGCCATCGAGGAGGCGGGGGGGAGCGTCAAGCTCGCCATCGTCATGGCGCGGCGCGGGGTTTCCAAAGACGAGGCGCGGCGGCTGCTCGATGCCGCAGGCGGCTTCGTGCGACTCGCTGCCGGCGACCCGCCTCGCGTGACGCCGCGGCCGTGAGCGACGCCCTCGCCGTCGGCCTCATGTCGGGCACGTCGCTCGACGGGGTAGCGACGGCGCTGGTGCGGCTCGTGGCCGATCCACCAGCAGCCACCCTGGTTGCTTTTCGCCAGGACGGCTACAGCGCCGCCGAGCGCGGGGCGATCATCGACGCCATCGCGCGCGGCACGCCCAAGGATCTCGCCGTGCTGCACGTGGCGCTGGGGGAGCGGTTCGCGGCCGCGGTGCTGGCGCTCCTCGCGGAAGCGCGGGTCGCGCCACGCGACCTTTCGTTCATCGCGTCGCACGGCCAGACGGTGTGGCACGAGCCGGGGCGCGCCACGCTCCAGCTGGGCGATGCCGCCGTGCTCGCGGAGCGTCTGGGCGTGCGCGTGGTGAGTGATTTCCGCGCGCGCGACGTCGCCGCGGGAGGGCAGGGGGCGCCGCTCGTCCCGCTCGCGGACGTGATGCTGTTCGGGCATGAGCAGCGTGGGCGGTTGCTGCTCAACATCGGGGGCATGGCGAACGTCACGTGGGTCCCGCGCCGCGGCGTCACGGACGGGGCCCTCGCGTTCGATACGGGACCGGGTGTCGCCGTGATCGACGCCGTCACGCGGCGCATCGATCCGGAGGCGGAGTTCGACCAGGATGGAGAGCGCGCACGGCGCGGGCGGCCTGTCGCCAAGGTGCTGGACGAGCTCCTCGCCGATCCGTTCTTCGCACAGGCGCCACCCAAGAGCACGGGGCGGGAGCGGTTCGGCATCGACTACGCCGACCGGCTGCTGGCGCGCGTGCGCGCCGCCGGCGGCTCGGAGAATGACGCCGTCGCGACGGCTACGGCGTTGACCGCCGGATCAATCGCCCGCGCGGTGGCGCGCTGGCCGGGCGCGGAGCTGGTCATTTCGGGCGGTGGTGCCCGCAATCCCGCGCTGGTCGAACGTCTCGCGGCGCAAATCCAGCCGAGTCCCATCGTGCTGTTCGATCAACTGTTCTTCGATGGCGAGGCCAAGGAGGCAGTCGCGTTCGCCTTCCTCGGGCACCAAACGGTCCTGGGCCGGCCCGGCAACTTGCCGGCGGCGACGGGGGCGCGGGGCTCGCGTGTGCTCGGCCACATCACACCGGCATGACCCGCGCCCGGCTCGTGTTCCCGGCGCTGCGCGCGCGCCGCGGAGCGTTCGGGCACGAGCGGGCCAAGATCGATGCCGCGCTGGCGGCGGGCGTGGGCGGCTTCATTCTGTTCGGCGGCACCCGCGCGAGTGTCACGGCGCTGACTCGAGCGCTCCGGGCCCAAGCGGGGCGACCGCTCTTGATCGGCGCCGACTTGGAGCGCGGCGCCGCCCAGCAGGTGCGCGGCCTCACCGAGCTGCCGCCTCCCGGCGCGCTCGGCTACCTCGATGACCTCGATGCGACGTACGCCGCAGGGATGCTCACGGCGACCGAAGCCCGCGCCGCCGGCATCAATTGGACGTTCGCGCCCGTGTGCGATCTCGACATCGAGCCGCGGAACCCCATCGTGCAGACGCGATCCTTCGGGGCCGACCCGGCGCGCGTGGGTGCGCACGTCGAGGCGTGGATCTGCGGCTGCCAGGAGCACGGCGTGATGGCATGCGCCAAGCACTACCCCGGCCATGGCCGCACCACGACCGACTCGCACGAGGGGTTGCCCGTCGTCGAGACGGCGGCGGCGGAGCTGCAGCAGGCGGACGGCGCGCCGTTCGCCGAGGCGGTCGCTGCCGGCGTGGGCAGCGTGATGACGGCGCACGTCGCGTATCCGGGGTGGGACTCGGAGCGCGGCGCGGCCACGTTCTCCCGTCCGATCCTCGACTACCTGCGCGGAACACTCGGGTTTACGGGCCTGGTTGTGACGGACGCCTTTATCATGGCGGGGGCGACGGCGGCCCGGCCGGAGGGACCGGCGGCGGTGGCCGCGATCACGGCCGGGTGCGATGTGCTCTTGTACCCGACCGACTGGGCGGGGGTGGTGAGGGCGCTCGAGGCGGTGCCGGACGCTCGGGTTGAAGAGGCGGTGGGGCGATACGAGGCGGCGCTTTCGAGATACGGGATGCGGGATGCGGGAAGCGTCGATGACGCGACGCTCGCTGAGCACGCACGCTTCGCCGACGGGTTGGCGGATCGGGCGGTGCACGTGGTGCGGGGCGAGGCGCCGCGGCTCCGGGCGCCGCTCTCGGTGGCGATCGTAGACGACGATGTAGGGGGACCCTACTCGATCCCACCGCGGGACGTCTTTCAGGCCACGCTTCGCGCTCTCGGCGTGCAGAGCCCCGGGCCCCGCCTCATTCTCGTGTACGCTGAGCCTCGGTCGTGGAAGGGGCGGGCGGATTTGGGGGCGCGGTCGCTCGCGCAACTCGAGCGGTTCGTGCCCGGCGCCGCGCTCGTGGTGCTGTTCGCGCACCCGCGGCTCGTGAGCCAGATCCCTGGCGAGGTGCCCGTGTTGTGCGCGTGGCATGGGCAGGCGTTGATGCAGCGGGCGGCGGCGCGCTGGGTGGGACAGCGGGTTTAGCGTTCGAGCGCTACGAGCGCACTGTGGCGTACCTCTTGTGAACGTGCAATGATACGTGTTCGAATAAGGAGAGGTGCATGGAGCTCCTCCTTCTCATTCCAATCGTGGCGATCACTGCTTTCGTCACAGCCAAGATCGTTCGTCGTACTGCTCGCTCCGAATCGCGTCCGGCGGATGCCAGTGCGCGCTTCGAAGAGCTCGAGCGCACCGTCGACCGTCTACAACAAGAGCTATCAGAAACTCAGGAGCGGCTCGACTTCGCCGAGCGTATGCTCACTCAGGCGCGCGAGGAGCGACGCCTCGGGAGCTAATACAGCGGATAGCTCGGTGACCTCTAGTTCCAGTTGTCGATTTTGAGGTCGTCGGGGGAGGGCTTGCCCGTACCGGTCTCCAGGAGCTCGCGGAGACTGAGGAGGAACGTCGCCCACTTCATGCTGCAATGGGCCATGAATTCGACGGCTTCGCGCCAGTTCCGGTGCCCGAACACGATCAACGTCTGATCGCCGTCCCGAGATAGGTCGAAGGTCAAGTCGGTGCCGACCCATTCCTCGGGTCCGGCGGTGAAGCGCCATTGCACTTTCTTGCCCGGCTCGAGCTTCACCAGCTCGAAGTCCATTCTCCCGATCTCCTTGCCCTCGGGAGAGTGGAACACACTCGTCATCGCTCCGCCAACGTGGGACGTGCCGGTCGTTTCCTTGCTCCACCAGCCCGCCACACCTTCGGGAGTCGAGACTGCCTCGTACACTTTCGACAGGGGCGCCTTGATTCCGATTCTGTGAATGATGTCCACCATCGGATACCTCCGGTTAGGGGGAATGCTGATACTTGCATGAAGCTAGTAATAATACTTGCGTCACGCAAGTGGCATTGTTACCTTCGTTCCATGCTTGGACGGCGCTACGACCGGGAGGTGTGTTCAGCAGCGCGCGCGCTCGAGATCGCGGGCGAGCGCTGGAGCTTGCTGATCCTGCGGGACGCGGCGTTCGCCGCTGTAACCCGCTTCACCGATTTCCAGGAGCGGCTCGGCATCGCCCCGAACGTGCTGGCCGCGCGCCTCGACCATTTCGTCACGGAAGGGCTCATGACCGCGACGCCCGCGCCGACGGGCTATGCGGAATACCACTTGACGAAGAAGGGCTTGGGCTTCAAGCCGGTGATCATCGCGCTCACCGAGTGGGGCGATCGCTGGGCCGCACCCGACGGGCCGCCGATCGACTACGACCACCACCAGTGCGGCGGTCACGTGAGCACCCGACTTCACTGCGATAAATGCGGGAAGACGCTGGCGACCAAGGACGTGATCGCGCGACCGACCGCCGTCATGACGAGGGCACGGCAGCGGCGGGCAGGGTCGACCAGGGCCAGTCGGTGACGGTCTACGCCCGCTGGGCGCTTGTAAGGAAGCCCTGAGACGCAGAGCCCCTCATCATCCGCGCGCCAAGCGGGTGTTTTCGGCAGAGCCGCTCCCATTACCGGGTCGCGCCCAGCTCGTCGGCGCGAAGAGATCTGGATTCCCGACTGAAACCTCGCAACGCCGCCTCGCGTCGGGCTTTCGGGGCACCGTGGAGGCGCGGACATGGCTCGGACGACGAACGCGAAAATGGTCCGGCTGCTTGCCAGGGTCGCCCCATGACCTCGAAGGCCGCGAGGTGGTATGCGGTTGCCATCGCGCTGATCGTCATCAACGCGGTCGGAGGCGTGATCGCGCTCGGGTCAGGCGAGCTGGCGCATACCGCGGTTCACGCCGTGCTGCTCGTGGCGTCCTGGTCCTGGGCGCGGCGGCTGCGGCTGGGCGGTGGCGGGAGCGAGCCGGCTCGGCTCGAAGGGGACGAAACGCTGGCGGCGCTCGAAGGCGATGTGAGCCGGCTGCAACAGGAGTTGAACGAGACGCAAGAACGCCTGGATTTCGTCGAACGGCTGTTGGCGCAAAAACCGAGGGTCGGGGGGGCGAAGTGACGCGTGGCGTCCACGGCGGGTATCTTATCCATAGAATGACACGCGCCCTGATGATCCGAGCCGCGGCCCTGGCGCTGATCGCGGCAGCCTGCAGTGTCACCAAACCAGTCGATCTGGCGCCGGGCGTGGCCGGCATACGTGAATACCTTGCCGCGCACGCTCCGCCGGTCTTACTGGTTAGCGATTCTGTGGGCCACGCCCGGTGGGTCCATCACCCCAGGCTCGAGGGTGACACCCTTCGGGGTCTACGCAGCCAGGACATGCCTCTCGAGCGCATCGCGATCCCGCTGAATCAGGTGCGCGGCATTGCGGCGCCGCGGTTTAGCGCCGGTCGCACGCTCGGTCTCTTCGGCGGCCTTGCTGCCGCCCTGGGGGTGGTTATTCTCGCTGCTCCAGATCCGGACTATTCAAGCGCCTTGAGCCAGAATCCCCGCTAACTCCTCCACGGCCGGACCGCTTGCGCCACCGGCCATGGCGCCCGCAGCTTACGCGCGATGATCGACAAAGAGCCCACGCTCCGCGCCATCTGGGGCGCGGCGGTTCTCCTCGGCCTGCTCGGCTTCGCCGCCACGCGGCTCAGGCGCTGGCTGGTCATTCCTGCCCTCGCGGGCGTCGTGATTGTCGCGTGGTTGCAGCTTGGTGCGCTTCTGGATCCTGCTCGCGCCCCCTCCATCCTCCAGGAAGCGGGGCGCGGGTATCTCATGCAGTCGTGCGCCGCGGTCGCCCTGGCGGTCATTCTCACATTGGTGGGGCTCGTTCCCAAGCGAGGCACGTAAGACATGAAGTTCATGCTCTTGATCTACAACGACGACGCACTCCTGGGCGCCATGCCGCGGAGCGAGTTCGACGCCACGATGCGCGACTGTCTCACGCATGCCGACGCGCTCCGTCAGGACGGGCACCTGCTCGACACGCAGATGCTCGAAAGCCCGGCTACCGCGAAATCCGTGCGCATCCGCAAAGGCCGCCTGACCACGGTGGACGGGCCGTTCGCGGAAGCCAAAGAGGTGCTCGGGGGGTTCAATCTCATCGAGGCGCGAGACATCGAGGAGGCGGTGGAGATCGCCGCCCGCTTTCCCTGGGCGCGCACGGGATGTGTCGAAGTCCGTCCGGTCCGGGACATCGCGGCTGTTCGGGAGCGGGTTGGGGCACCGAAGGCGGAGGCCCGGACCTGATCATGACCCCTGACTCCCCCCTCGGCGCGTGGGAAACCTTCTACGTCATCGTGGGCTCCTCCGCCGCCGCGCTGACCGGTCTGCAGTTCGTCGTGATCGTCCTGGCCGCCGAGGCGCGCGCGCTGGTCGGCGCACCGGCGGTGCAAGCGTTCGGCACGCCGACCATCGTGCACTTTTGCATTGTCCTGCTCATCTCGGCGATCGTGAGCGCGCCCTGGCCCGCGCTCTCGGGCCCGAAGCTCGCCCTCGGCGTGTGCGGCGCGGGAGGATTCGTGTTCGCCCTGCTGGTCGTGAGGATGGCGCGGCGCCAGACCGGTTACGTTCCCGTACTCGAGGACTGGCTCTGGCACGCGACGTTTCCGCTCATCGCATATTTCGCGCTGTTCGTCGCGGCGCTCTTGCTTCCCCGCCACCCGGAGTCCAGTCTGTTCGCGATCGGCGCGGCGGCGCTCCTCCTGCTGTATATCGGTATCCACAATGCGTGGGATGCCGTCACGTACATCGCCTTGCGCGAGCGGCACGGGGAGAAAGCGTGACGGCCCGTGGTTTCGTTTCGTAACACCTACAGGATTCTCACGGTGGCGCTAGAATACGGCATGCACTGGCGCGCCCTCTCGGCTGCGGCGACGATCGCGGCTGCTGCGTGCACCACCACGACCCAACGCTCCTCCACGCCGCCGGTTCTCTCCCCGGCCGCGCGGGCGTCCTACACGCCCGCGGACGTGCATTTCATGTCCGGGATGATCGCTCACCACGCCCAGGCGGTCCTGATGGCCGGCTGGGCGCCCGCGCACGGAGCGAGTGCGTCGCTGCGGACCCTGTGCGAGCGCATCGTGGTCGGCCAGAGCGACGAGATCGTAATCATGCAGCGCTGGCTGCGGGACCGTCATGAAACGCTTCCGGACGCCGACGTCTCACATGCCATGATGCCGGGGATGAATCACGCGGCGCTCATGCCCGGGATGCTGACCCCGGCGCAGCTGATGCAGCTGGACAGCGCTCGGGGCCCCGAGTTCGACCGCCTGTTCCTGACGTTCATGATCCAGCACCACCTCGGCGCCATCACCATGGTGAAT
The DNA here is from genome assembly GCA_036505055.1 of Gemmatimonadales bacterium. Lineage (GTDB taxonomy): Bacteria > Gemmatimonadota > Gemmatimonadetes > Gemmatimonadales > GWC2-71-9 > 20CM-2-65-7. The sequence continues at coordinate 59,214 of DASXUE010000004.1, forward strand.
GAGCTGTTCGGGTCCAAGGGGGGTGGAGAAGAAGAGATCGTGTTCCGCTTCGCCTCCGACGTCTACGCCGATCAGACCACGGAAATCGCCCGCATGAATCGCATGCTCGACGCCCTCAAACGGAGCCCCTCGTGAGACTCGCAACGTCGGCCCTGTCCGTCATCGGGGTGCTGGCTTTCGCGGCCTGCGCCACGTCCAAGCTCGATATGTCCACGACCGCGCCCAGCCCCGACCGGCGGGTCGGGTTGCGCGCGGGAGAAAAGAACGCCGCGCAGGCGCTGTGGAACCTGAAGGTCGTTTCGCAAACGCCGCCCCCCGAGAAATTCGCCGGCGTCACAAACTCCGACCTCTCGTTCAGCGGCAACTACGCCATCCAGGGGAACTACAACGGCTATCAGGTCTGGGACATTGCGAACCCGGCGAAGCCCACGCTGAAGATCGGGTACGTCTGCCCCGCGTCGCAGAGCGACGTCTCCGTCTACAAGCACTTCCTCTTCGTCTCGGGCGAGGGCACCTCGGGGCGCCTCGACTGCGGCACGGAGGGTGTGCACGATTCGGTCAGCACGGCGCGGCTGCGGGGCATCCGCATCTTCGACATCACCGACATCACCAGTCCCAAGTACGTCGGGAACGTGCAGACCTGCCGCGGCTCGCACACGCACACCGTGGTGGAAGATCCGAACGACAAGGACAACGTGTACGTCTACGTCTCGGGGTCGGCGGGCGTGCGGTCGCCCAACGAGCTCGCCGGATGCTCGCGGATGGCGCCGGACTCGGACGCGAACTCCGCGCTGTTCCGCATCGAGGTCATCCAGGTGCCGCTGGCGCACCCCGAGCAAGCCCACATCGTCAGCTCGCCGCGCATCTTCAACGACTTGACCGAAGCGGCGACCCACGCCGAGGCGCCGGAAGACATCGCCGCCGCCGCCCGGGCCGCCGACTCGGCGCGGGCCGCGGGCGGGTTCACGGCGAAGATCCGCGGTATGGATTTCGTCCTCGGACCGGGATTCACCAAGCCGCTGCTCGACAGCATCGTCAAGGCGCGGCAGGGGACCGGCGCGCCGACGGCGGCGGACAGCGCCGCGCTGCGGGCCGGCATCCAAGGCATCCTCGATGCGCGGTTCAACCGCCCGCCGCCGGGGACGCGCAACGGCATCCGCCCGGGGCCGACGCAATGCCACGACATCACCGTGTATCCCGCGATCGGGCTGGCGGGCGGCGCCTGCGGCGGCTACGGTCTGCTGCTCGATATCCGCGACGTGGCCCACCCCCGGCGCCTCGCCGCCGTCGCCGACTCGAACTTCTCCTACTGGCATTCGGCGACGTTCAGCAACGACGGTACCAAGATCCTGTTCACCGATGAATGGGGCGGCGGCGGCGGGCCCAAATGCCGCGTGACCGACAAACCAGAATGGGGAGCGGACGCGATCTTCACGCTCGCGGGCGACGCGATGACGTTCCGCAGCTACTACAAGATGCCGGCGCCGCAAACCCAGTTCGAGAACTGCGTGGCCCACAACGGCTCCCTGATCCCGATCCCCGGGCGCGACATCATGGTCCAAGCCTGGTATCAGGGCGGCGTTTCGGTCTTCGATTGGACCGATCCGGCCCGCCCCAGGGAAATCGCCTACTTCGACCGCGGCCCGATGGACGCGACCAAGCCGGTCGGCGCCGGGTCGTGGTCGGCCTATTGGTACAATGGCGTCATCGTGAGCTCGGAAATCGCCCGCGGGCTCGACATCCTCGCGCTGCAGCCCAGCGGGTTCATTTCGCAGAACGAGATCGACGCCGCGAGGCTCGTGCATCTCGACTACCTGAACGTCCAGGGCCAGCCCAAGCTCGTCTGGCCGGCGAGCTTCGTCGTGGCGCGCGCGTATCTCGACCAGCTGGCGCGCGCGAACGGCTTGGCCGCCGACAAGCTGACGGCCACGAAGACCGCGCTGGCGCGCGCTGAGAAACTGGCGGGGGCCCAGCGTCGGGATGCGCTCACGCTGCTGGCGACGCAGCTGACCGGCGACGCCCAGGGCGCGGCCGATCAGGCGAAGGTGCGGGCGCTCGCGGCGGCCGTGACGGACCTGGCGAACGCGGCGCCATGAAGGCGGTCGTTTGGGCCGCGGCGCTGATCGCCGGCGCCGCGTATCCCCTGCGCGCCCAACAGCCGCCTGCCCCCGCCCGGCCGCCGTACACGCCGGCGGACGTGCATTTCGTGGCCGGGATGATCGGCCACCACGCCCAGGCGATCCAGATGGCCGGCTGGGCCCCCTCGCACGGAGCGAGCGCGTCCTTGCGCGTCCTGTGCGAGCGCATCGTCGTCGCCCAGACCGACGAGATCGCGTTCGCGCAGCGCTGGCTGCGCGAGCACCACGAGTTCGTGCCCCCCGCCGACCCGCGCGGCCACGTGATGCCCGGCATGGACCAGCCGATGCTCATGCCCGGGATGCTGACCCCCGCGCAAATGGCCCAGCTCGACTCGGCGCGGGGCCGCGAGTTCGACCGCCTGTTCCTGACGTTCATGATCCAGCACCACCAGGGCGCGATCACGATGGTGCAGCAGCTGCTGAGCGCCCCCGGTGCCGCGCAGGACGGCCCGATCTTCCGGTTCGCCGCGGACGTGAATGCCGATCAGACCACCGAAATCAATCGCATGACGCTCATGCTCGACGACCTGAAACGGAGCCCTCTGTGAAATCGAGATTCCTGATCGCGGCGCTCGCGCTGCCGCTCGCCGCCGCCGCCGCCCAGACGGACCCGCGCGTGGGCCTCCGCGCCGGCTGGATGGACGCCGCCGTCGCCGCTTGGAACCTGCGCCTCGTCTCGACGACGCCCCCGTCGGACTCGTTCATCAACAAGAGCAATCCGGGCGACTTCGCATACATCAACTCCGACATGTCGTTCGTCGGCAACTACGTCATCCAGGGCAATTTCTCGGGCGTCCAGGTGTGGGACATCTCGAATCTCAAGAGCCCGCGGCTGCACAAGGCCTTCGTCTGCCCCGGCTCGCAGAGCGACGTCTCCGTGTTCCGAAACCTATTGTTCGTCTCGGGCGAGGCGCTGAACGGGCGCACCGACTGCGGCACGCAGGGCGTGCAGGACACGGTGAGCCACGACCGCCTGCGCGGAATCCGCATCTTCGATGCGACCGACCTCGCGAATCCCCGTCACATCACCGACGTGCAGACCTGCCGCGGCTCACACACCCACACCGTCGTGACTTCGCCGACGGACACGGCCAACGTCTACATCTACGTCTCCGGCTCGGCTCCGGTCCGCTCACCCAATGAGCTGGCCGGATGCTCGGCCGCCCCCCTCGACTCGAATCCCAACAGCGCCCTGTTCCGGATCGAGGTCATTCAGGTGCCGCTCGCGCACCCCGAGCAGGCCCACATCGTCAGCTCCCCGCGCATCTTCCAGGATCTCGCCGCGCCGGCTCGGCACGGCGAGGCGCCCGAAGACATCGCCGCCGCGCAGCGGTCGGCCGACTCCGCGCGGGCGCATGACGGGTTCGTCGCCAAGATCAACGGGCGGGACGCCATCGTGTTCCGCGGGTTCATCACCGAGCAGCTGGACAGCATCATGAAGGCGCGCGGTGGCAGTGGCGCGCCGAGCGCCGCGGACACCGTCACGCTACGCGCCGGCCTGCAGGGGATCGTGGACCGCCGGGTCGAAGCGAACCGGCGCCGCCAGGGCCCCCCCACCGGCCCCACGCAATGCCACGACATCACCGTCTACCCGGCGATCGGGCTCGCGGGCGGCGCGTGCGGCGGGTACGGTCTGTTGCTCGACATCCACGACGTGGCGAACCCGAAGCGGATCGGCGCCGTCGCCGACTCGAACTTCTCGTTCTGGCACTCGGCGACGTTCAACAACGACGGCAGCAAGATCCTCTTCACTGACGAGTGGGGCGGGGGCCTGCAGCCCCGCTGCCGGCCGACCGACAAGCCCGAGTGGGGGGCGGACGCGATCTTCACCCTGTCGGGCAGCGCGATGGCGTTCCAGAGCTACTACAAGCTCCCCGTGCCGCAGACGGCGAACGAGAACTGCGTCGCCCACAACGGCACGCTCATTCCGATCCCCGGCCGCGATATCATGGCCCAAGGCTGGTATCAGGGCGGCATCTCGGTGTTCGACTGGACCGACCCGGCGCACCCGAAGGAAATCGCCTTCTTCGATCGCGGCCCCATGGACTCGACCAAGCTCGTCGGCGCCGGGTCGTGGTCGGCGTACTGGTACAACGGGCACATCATCAGCTCGGAGATCGCGCGCGGGCTCGACATCTTCGAGCTGCAGCCCAGCGCGTTCATTTCCCAAAACGAGATCGACGCCGCCAAACTGATTCACTTCGACTACCTGAACGCGCAGGACCAGCAGAAGCTCGTGTGGCCCGCGAGTTTCGTCGTGGCGCGTGCGTATCTGGACCAGCTGAGCCGCTCGAACGAACTCGGGGCACCCCAAGTGAAGCGGGCGCGGGAGGCTCTGGCACGCGCGGAGAAGCTCAAAGGAGGGAAGCGTCAGGAGGCGCTGAACATCCTGGGTATGGTGCTGAACGGTGACGCCGAGGGGGCCGTGGATCGGGCAAAGGTGCGCCTGCTCGCGACGACGGTGTTCGAGCTGGCGAAGGCAACGCGCTGACTAACGCACCAGGCCGAGGGTCTTCAAATAGTCCGCGACGATGTACGCCGGCACGGCGTAGATGATCTTGCCCTGCGACTCGCTCTGCCCGCCGTAGAGCACGCCCACGACCTGGCCCGTGCGGTCGAAAATCGGGCTGCCTGAGGACCCCGGCGCGCCGTAGCCGTCCACCTGCACGACCGCGGTCAGCGCCTTGCTCACCGTGCCCACGGTGAGGGTGGGCTCCGCGATGGCGCGCTGCCCCTGCGCCTCCATCGGGAGGTCGAAGCCGAGCGGGTAGCCGATGATGGCGACGGGATCACCGCGCTCGAGTCCCTGGCGGCTGCGTGCCAGGCCGGTGACGCGGGGGGTGCCGCCCTTGATGCGTACCCGGAGAACGCCGATGTCCGCCTCCTGCGAGACGCCGAGCACCTCGCCCCGCCACGCCTGGACGCTCCCCGAGAAGATCACGGCGATCCGGCGGGGCGTACGGGTGCCGTCCTCGCCCACGAGGACGTGCTTGTTCGTGACGAGCGTGCCGTTCGAATCGACCGAAAAAGCGGTGCCGCTGAAGCGCTCCGCCTCGGAGAACTCGACGATCACCATCGCCACGGCATCCTGGTTCTTGTGCGAAATCGCGCGATAGTCCACGCCGCCGACGGCGCCCATCAGTGCGCGCTGGCGCTGCTCCGCCGCTTCCAGCTCTCGGCGCAGCCGTGCCACGGACGACGCGTCGCTCGACGAACCGGCGAGCTCGTGCCGCAGCCGCGCCGTCTCCGCCTGCGACTGGGTCAGGGCGTCGCGCACTCCTTGGAGCTCCGTCTGGAACCGCGAGGAGACCTGCTGCGCCGCGCGCATCAGACTGTCGGCCCGCACCTGGAGGCGTGCCAGCTCCGCGGCGCGCCGCGCCGCCTGCCATTGCAGCCACCCGAACGCCGTCGCCGTCACGAGCAGCAGGGCGATCAACACCTTGGTGGTGCGGCGCAAGCGCGCCACTTCGACCGCAAAGCGTACGGCGGTGCTGGAGCGGCGCGGGGCTGCGGGGATCGGCTCCCGCGGCGCCGACGCGCGCCGCGCCATGGCCTCGGCGGCGGCGGACACCGCGTGCTCGTCCGTATCGCCGGCCATCACGTGGAACTCGAGCGCCGGACCGTTGGCGCCGAAGCCGATCACGTCGCCGTCGTTGAGCAGGACATCGCCGGTGATGCGCTGGCTGTTCACGAACGTGCCGTTGCGGCTGCCCAGGTCCTGGAGCACGAACCCTTCGGGTTTGCGGACGATCGCGGCGTGGCGGGAGGAGACGTCGAGGTCGCGTTCGGTGTCGAAGCGCACGTCGGAGAGGGGGTGGCGGCCGAGGCCGATGTACGCCTTGCGAAAGGCCTCGACCTGACCGGCACGGGCACCGGAGAGGAACTTGAATTGGGCTTTCACGGGCTCCGCGTGAGATACCAGAGGAGCAGCGCCACGGCGGCGAGGGCCGCGAGCAGCGCCGTGTACAGGCGGCCGCGCACCTCCTTCGCCGGGACGGGCGTGCGGCTCCCCTTGTAGATGGGCACCGGCTCGGTGCTCGTCTCCGTGTCGATCAGCGGGTACACCTGGTGTCCGACTTCCTCCCCGGGATTGCCGCTTCCCCCCGACGCGCGCAGGCCGTCGCCGTCGAACCGGGCGACCACGACCGTGATGTTGTCCGGTCCGCCGCGCTGATTCGCGAGCGTGATCAGCCGATCGCAGGCGGCCGCGAGGTCGCTCGTTTCCAGAACCGCCTGCGCGATCTCTTCCTTCTTGACCTGGCCCGAGAGGCCGTCGGAGCAGAGCACCAGGACGTCCCCGCGCCGGACCTCCTGGTGCGTCAGGTCCACCTTCACCTTGGGATCGGGGCCGAGCGCCTGCAGGATGATGTTGCGCCGGTCGCTCTGCGCAGCCTCTTCTTCGGTCAGCTCGCCGGCTTCGACGAGCCGCTGCATCAACGATTGGTCCTTGGTGAGCTGGTGCGCCTGGCCGTCCCGGATCAGATAGGCGCGGCTGTCCCCGACCTGCGAGAGATACAGGTGGTCGCCGAGCACCCCCGCGGCCGTCGTCGTCGTGCCCATCCCGCGGACCTCGGGGTGCGCCTTGGCGTGCGCGTGGATGCTCGCGTTGGCGACCTCGACCGCCTCCTTCAGGCGGTACGCGAAACGCTGCGGGGTCACCTCGTGCTCCGCGTTCCACGTCTTCACGAGGTGCTGGTAGATGCTGTCGGTCGCCATCTGACTCGCCAGCTCGCCGGCCGCCGCGCCCCCCATCCCGTCGGCGACGACGAGGAGCGTGCCCCGCTCCCCCAGCTCGTGCTGGCGCACCTGGGGCTGGAGCGAGGCCTCTTTGCGCGTCAGGTCGGCGACCAGGAAGCAGTCCTCATTATGGTCGCGCGAGCGGCCGAGGTCGGTCTTCCCGAAGATCTGGACCCGGATGGGCTTGTCGGATGAGCGTCCGAACATGGCTACGAGCCGCAGGCCGACTGCACGAGGGCGGGATACGAGCGGGACGCCGCGTCGAGCCGCACGGCGGCGCGGGCCCAGTCACACGTCCGGCCCTGATCGGAGAGTTTGGCGAATCCCGTGGCGACGAGATAGGCGGCCATCGCCTTGTTCTTGCTGGACACCCCAGTCGCATTGTAGATGTCGAGCGCGGCGTCGCGGAGCATCGCCCCGGACAGATCGTCGACCTTGTCCAGCAGCACGTCCAACGAGTCGCTCGCCCGGGCCGGGTCGATGCCGGTCCGGGGGGGGGGCGGCCTGACCGGCGGGGTGGTCGTGCGCGTGGCCGTGTCTCGGTTCGCCAGTGTGGTCACTCGGTGAGCGTTTTGGGAATCCCCAGTCTGCCGCTCGGCCGGACTCCGCGCCGTGTCCTGCGGCACAGCGCCCGTGCCGTTCGTCTTGTTGCCGCCCAGGATAGCGACGGCGCCGGCGCCGCCCCCGCCGAGCACGACCACGACTCCCACCACCAGCGGCACGAGCGAGCGCTTCTTGGCCTTGGGTGGAGCGCCTGCGACGCCGGGCGTCGTCGGCGGAGTGCCGCGCCGCGCCGCCATCTGTTTCGTGGCGGCGGTATCGAGCAGCTGCGTCGCCCCGTCCAGGTCCGAGCGCGTTTGCGGCGCCGCCGCCGTGTGGCCGCCGCGTCCCACCCCCGTGACCGACGCGACGTCCGCCGCGAACTTGGCCACCGTCTGGTAGCGGTCCACCGGGCTGCGGGCGAGCGCCGTGTCGAGCACGCCCTGCAGACCAGACGGGAAGTTTAGGTCGGGGCGCGTCTCCGCGAGTTTCGCGGGATCGTCGGTGAGCCGCTTGATCATCGTCTCCTGCACCGTGCTCGCCTCGAACGGCAGCTTGCCGGTGAGCGTCCGATACAGCACCAGGGCCAGGGAGTAGAGGTCGCTCCGGCCGTCGAGCTTGTCGCCCGAGAGCTGCTCGGGGCTCATGAACTCCGGGGTGCCCACCACCAGCCCCGTTTTCGTGACCTTCTGGCCCGACTCGTCGCCGCCCACCGCCTTGGCGATCCCGAAGTCGACGACCTTCACGACGTCACCGCCGTCCTTGCGGCGGGCGAGCATGATGTTGTCGGGCTTCAGGTCGCGATGCACGATGCCGAGGTCGTGCGCCGCCTGGAGCGCGTCGGCCACCTGGCCGAAGATCTGGACGGCGCGCGGCACCCCCAGCGCGCCCTCCCGCTCGAGCAGGTCGGTGAGCGGCTCTCCCTCGATGAACTCCATCGCGAGGTAGATGATGCCGTCTGGCGTCTCGCCGAAGTCGTAGATGGCGCAGACGTGCGGATGCGTGATGCGGCTGGCGTTCGCCGCCTCGCGGTTGAAGCGCGCGACAGCATCCGGGTCATGTACCATTGCAGGGTTCATCACCTTGATGGCGCTGCGCCGTCCCATCTTCACGTGCTCGGCGAGATACACCTGGCCCATCCCGCCTTCGCCCAGCTTCTTGATCACGTGATAGCGGTCCGCCACCACCTGGCCCACCAGGTCGGAGGCGGGCGCCGACGCCCGGAGCGTCTGCCCGTCGTTGGGGCAGAACTTCACGTCGTCGGGATACTCGGTCGAGCAAACGGGGCAGATCTTCACGTCGGCAGCTCGATCCGCAGCAGCTTGTCGCCTACCATCACGCGGGAGTTGTGCCGCAGCACCATCGCCCCGCGCGCCGCCACCGCGACTCCGTTGCGGCTGTGGTCGTCGAGCACGACGAAGTCCGCGTCCTCCGAGCGCACCGTGGCGTGCTGCGCGCTCATCGAAGGATCGTAGGGGAAGATCCAGTCGCCGCGCTCGCGCCCGATGTGCACGTCGCGGCCGGGCGACAGCTGAATCGTGTCTCGCGAACTGCCGTCCGACCGGAGCTGGGTGAGACTCGCGATGTCGGCGCTCGGCAGGAGGCTTCCCATCCGCTTCGTCGAATCGGCGTCGGGGGCGTGCGGCCCCGGGTAGCCAAGCCGCCGGAAGCGGATCACCTGCGACCCCACGAGCAGCAGGTCCCCGTCCACCAGGCGGTAGGGTGCCTCGAGATACACCCACGTGCCGTTGCGGCTGCCTAGATCGCGAACCTCCAGACGCCCCTCCTCCCACGACAGCTTGGCGTGCAACGGCGAGAGGAAGGGATCGTCCGGGAAGCGGATGTCGCTCTCCTGGCGGCCCAGCGTGGTCGAGGCGTGCTTGCGCGCGAAGCGCTGCACCTCGGCGCCCGTATCGCTGAGCAGCACGAGGGTGCAGCTGTAATCGGTGCGGCGGTCCGGGGTGAAGCGAGAGGACGTACCCCCCCCCTCAGTGAGCGGAGCGCCGCAGGTGGCGCAGAAGCGGGTCCCCGCAGTCACGGGCGAGGCGCAGCGTGCACAGGCGGGGCCCGAGCCGGGAGCGGTGAGCCGGCGGCCGCAATGCGGGCAAAAAGGCAGCTGGGAGCTGATCGGGGAGCCGCAGAAGGGGCAGGCGGAAGCCGCCGTCTTGGGGCTCGACGCCGGCGGCTCCGCGACACCGACGGCGGCCGCCCGGGCGGCCGCGGACTTCGTGAGCGGCTTGCCGCAGTCGGTGCAGAACTGCGCACCGGCCTCGTTTTGGCGACCGCAGTAGTGACAGGCGCTCACGCGCGGAGGTGCTCCACAGGGGGCATAAATTACGGTAGGCCAATCTATTGGGCAAATTCGCGCGTCGAAAGGGGCGCCGCTAGCTTGGCGACGATGAAATCTACGCTGTTGGCCCTGCTCGTGCTCTGCTCCGCCCGCAGCGACGCCCAGGTCGCGCCCTCGGGGACCTGGCGCACCCTGCACACCGCGCACTTCCGCGTCCACTTTCGACCGGAGTACCGAGCGGTCGCGGGTGAGGCCGCTCGCGAGGCGGAGCGCGCCTACACCCTGCTCGCGTCGGAGCTGCACCCGCCACGCGGCGTGGTCGACCTCACGCTCGCGGACGACGTCGACGCCTCCAACGGCTTCGCCTCCGTGTACCCGTCGAACCGCATCACCCTGTTCCTCCCGCCGCCCGTGGCCGACCCCGGCCTCCAGACCTACGACAGTTGGTTGCGCCTCGTGATCGTGCACGAGTTGGCCCATATCTTTCACCTCGACCGCGCTCGCGGGTTTTGGGCGATGTTGCAGTCGGCGTTCGGCCGCGCGCCCGGCTTGTTCCCGAACGAGTACCAGCCCAGCTGGGTGATCGAAGGGCTGGCGACGTACTACGAGTCGCGCTACACGGCGGCCGGCCGGGCCGACGGGACCTTCCACCGCCAGGTGGTCGCGGCGGATGCCGCGGCCGGGACCGCGCGCTCTCCCTGGGACGCGCTCTTCTTCACGCGGTGGCCCGCCGGGCTGGCTCCATACGCCTACGGCAGCCGCTTCTTCGATCACCTCTCGGCCGCCGCCGGCGACACCGTGGTGCCGCGATTCGTGGAAGGGGCGGCGCGCCAGCTCATTCCCTATCGCGTCGGTCGGCCGCTGCGGCGGGCAGGGGCGCCGCGCGCCCTGTCGGACGATTGGGCGCGCGCCATCGCGCTTGCGACACCCGCCGATTCGGCGTCAGCGGCGCCGAGCCGGCGGCTCATCGGGGGCCTGCGCAGTGCTCCCGTGCCCCGCCTCTCGGCCGATGGGCGGCGCCTCGCCTACCTCTACGACGACGGTCGCGGCGCGCGGCAGCTGCGGGTCGTGGACGCCACGACCGAGGGGGAAGAGGGAGCCACCGGCCGCCCGCTGCGCTCGCACCGCGTCACCGGCCAGGTCACCTACGACTGGCGCGGCGACACGCTCATCGTCGCGCAGCTCAACTTCACCGATCGCTGGCACATTCGCAGTGACTTGTGGCGCTGGGAGCCGGATGGTGCGTGGCGGCGCGTCACCCGCGGCGCGCGCCGTATCGAGCCGCGCAGCGGCGGCGGGATCCTCGCGTCCCTCGCGCTGCGCCCGGGAGACGACGTGCCGGTCCTCCCACCCCCCGGTGTGGCCGACCCGCCGGGCACGACGTGGGGTTCGGTCGTACCGTCCCCCGACGGACAGTGGCTGGCGGCCCTGCGCCACCGGGAGGGACACTGGGCGCTGGTGCGCTGGCGCGCCGCGGCCCCGGAATCGGTGAGTGCGCTCGTCGAGGCCCCCGGGTTGTCCGATCCGAGCTGGACTCCGGATGAGGGACTCCTCTACGTCGCCGACGTCGCCGGATTCCCGCAGGTGCATCGCTGGGACGCAGGCGCCGGCGCGCGGCAGGTGAGCGCCGAGCCGCTGGGCGCGCGCGCGCCCGCGCTGCGCGCGGACGGGACGCTGCTGTTCACGACGCTGGCGCGCGATGGCTGGGAGCTGCGGGCCGCCGGGCCCGTGGAGCGCCGGACCGTTCCCATTCCCGCGCCGCGGGAGGCCTTCGCCTCGGCGCCGCCGGTGCCGGTGCGCGAGACGGCGTACGCCGAGTTCCCCTCCCTCCGCCCGCGGTTCTGGCTGCCGATTGGTTGGGACGCGGGAGTTGCGGGGACGTTCTTCGGTGGGGTGACGGCGGGCATCGACGCCGTCGGCCGCTACGCCTATCTGATCGCGGCGACGGTCTCCACCGCGCCGCTGCGCGCGCAGGGAGGGGTCGCGCTCCGCACGACCGTCCTCGGGAATCCCACGCTCGACGCCTTTGGATCGAACGATTGGTCCGAGATCGGCTCGAGCGGTGGTCGCATCCTGCTGGCCGACGACCTCGACGCGGGCGTCGGCGCCACGTTCGTCACGCAGCGCTGGCGCGGTTTCGCGAGCCTGCGTCTCGCCGCCGAGTACGAGGGCACGCGGTTCGCGGTCGCGCCCGACACCACAGTGACCGCGGTGTGCTTCCTGTGCCGGCCTGAGGATTTCGTGGGCGGCTCCGTCTCGGCGGCGTTCGGGCACGCGGTGAGCGCGCCGCTGGCCGTGTCGCCTCAGGACGGATTCGTCGCGAGCGTCCTGTACCGCCGCCGCGAGGAGCAGGCGAGCGGCCGTTGGTCGGGCGAGCTGCGGGGGCGGCTGGCGCTGTACGCGCGCATTCCGCCGCGTGTGGGATTCGCGAACACGGTGCTGGCGCTGCGGCTCGCCGCGGGCACCTTGGACGGATCGCTGCCGCGGCGCTTTGCGGTGGGCGGCGTCTCGTCGGGCACCGTGAGTGTGGGGTTTGGGCAGAGCCTCGGCTCGTCGCGCGTGTTTCCCGTGCGGGGCTTCGCGATCGGCGCGCGCTCCGGCCGGCGGGCGGCGACCGGCTCGGCGGAGCTGCGGCTGCCCCTGGCGCTTGTCGGCCGGTCGCTCGGGCATTTGCCGGTCGGCGCCGACAAGTTCGCGTTGGCGTTGTTCGCCGATGCGGGCGACGCCTGGGACCCGGGCGGCAGGCCGCAGCTCGCCCGGTTGCACTCGTTCGGCGCCGAGGTGATCGGCGACCTCACGGCGAGCTACGACTTCTTCCTGCGGGTGCGCGCCGGGGTGGCGCAACCTGCCGGCCTGCCCGCGCAGCTGTACGTGGCGTTCACGTCCGACTTCTGAACCGGGCGGGACGCCCGGCGTATAATAAGGAAGTGAATCCCCGCGCATTCGTCGCCCTCGTCTGCAGCGCTGCCGGTGCGGCGCTTCGCCTCGCGGCACAATCGCCCGCCGACCGTGCCGCTGTCGAGGCCCTGCGCGATTCACTCGGGACGGTGCAGGACAGTGCCGCGCTGGCACGGCTCGAGGCCGCGACCATCGGGGTTGCCAGGACGCGCCGCGACGATCCGCTCATCCACCTGCGGCTCGGGTTCGTCGCCTACCGGCTGGGGGAGATCACCAAGGTCAAGTCGCACTACGACGACGCGGCGGGCGAATTCGAGTGGGCCACCGAGCTGCGTCCCGAGTGGCCCTATCCCTGGTACGGGCTGGGGCTCGCGGAGCTGGCGTTGGGCGAGCACGCGGTGATCGCGGTCGAGAATCTTCGCCAGATGCTGAAGATAGACTATCTGTCGAAGGCGTCGCGCGCCTTCGCGCGCGCGACCATGGCCGACCCGAGCTTCGCCTCCGCCGTCGTGGACCTGGCCAACACGGCGCTCGCGCAGCGCATCCGTCCCCGACTCGAGGTCGCGCTCAACGCGGTGCGGCTCGCCGCCGCCTCGCCCGCGGGACGGTTTGCCGAAGTGCAGCTGGTGCGCGGGCGCGTGGAGCGCGAAGCGGGGGAGGCCGATTCCGCGCTCGCCGGATTCCGTGCCTACCTCGCCGTCGGCGGCGACTCGGGGGTGGGGCTGCTCGAGCTCGCGCGCACCTACTATTTCGCCCATCGCCCGGGCGACGGCCGGCGCGCCTACTTCGCCGGCGCGCGCGCCGCGACCTCCGCGCCCGCGCTCACGCTGTACCGCGCCGACCTCTCCTGGATCGCCGACTCCGCGGAGCTGGCGGCGTTCGACGGCCTGCGCGATCCCGAGGGCCGCGCAACGTGGCTCGGCGTGTTCTGGTCGCGGCGCGATGTCGCCGACGCACGCGACGACGGCGAGCGCCTCGCCGAGCACTATCGCCGGTGGTTCTACGCGCGCCGCAACTTCAGCCTCGTCAGCCGCCATCGCCATTACGACATCACCGAGGTGTATCACGCCAAGCAGGTCGAGTTCGACGACCGCGGCGTGATCTACCTCCGCCACGGCGAGCCCGACCGGCGCGCGCGGTTCGTGTGCACCGACCCCGAGGGCGCGAACGGCGAGGGCTGTGCCCCCAACGAGAGCTGGCTCTATCTCCGGGGGGGAGCCGGCGGCGACCTCGTCTTCCACTTCGCGGCCCGCGGCGACGTGCAGGACTACAAGCTGATCGAAAGCCTCGTGGACGCCCTCGGGTTCCGCCGCGGAGTGCAGGCGGGAATGTTTTCCGATGCCCAGGTGTCCGAGCTGTATGCCAGCCGCGACGAGTTCGGGCCGCTGTACACGCGCCTGGGCCGGAGCCAGAACGCCGCCGGGCCCGCCCTGGCGCAGGATCGCGCGCAAGGGCGCCGCAGCATCACGCTCGGCACCACGAGCGACAGCTACGCCCAGCGTTTCGAGCTGCCTTTGGACCTCGTGACGAGCGACTTCGTCGCCGGAGCGGAGGGGGGGGAGGGGGGCGGGCCGGGACAGGCGCTGCACGTCCTGTTCGCCATCCCCGGCGACCGCCTGGTGGGCGACCCGGACGGGGGGGCGGGGGGGGGAGTGCTCTACCCGCTGCGGTTCCGGCTCGTCGTCTCCGATTCGGCCGACCAGCCGATCCAGCGGCTCGACACGCTGCGGGTGTTCACGGCGCGGCAAGCGCTGCGCGGCGACGCGTTTCTCGCGGGACAACTGGTCGTCCCCGTGCCGCCCGGGCGATACCGCTACCGCCTCCTCGTGACCATGCGCGACGGCACCGCCGGCGACCTGGTGCGACGGGATTCGGTGGCGGTGAGCGCCCTCGATGGCCGGGGCTTCACGGTGAGCGATCTGGTGGCCGGGCGGCCGGGCTCGCAGGTGATGTGGCTGCCGCCGGGCGACACCGTCTGGCTCAGCCCGTTGCATCGGTTCCCCGCGGATTCCGTCGTCGACCTGTACTACGAGGTCTACGGGCTGGCGCGCGGCGCGACCTATCACACCGTCGTGCGACTCGACCGCGAGGGCGGCCGCTCGCTGTTCGGTTCGATTCGCCGCTTGTTCGGCGGCGATCGCGCCCCCGCGTTGCTCGAGTTCGACGCCGCGTCCGCCGGTCCCGTCAGCCGCCAGCACCGCGCGGTGGTGTTGCGGGGCGTGGCGACCGGCACCTACCGCTTCACCCTCGTCATCACCGATCCCGCGACGGGCGCGAGCGTCACGCGCACGCGACGTTTTCAAGTCGTTTCGCGCTAGTCGGTTGACCCCGCTCCCACGGGGACCTACCTTTCCGCGAATCCCTCGGAGCCGGAATTGTACTGCTCCCGTTGTGGCACGCAGAACAAGGACACCGCGAAGTTCTGTGACTCCTGCGGCTTAGACCTGACGGCGACGACCCCGGTCGGCGCCATCAAGGAGCCGCAGGAGATGACGGAAATCGAGATGGTCCGTCAGGAGCTCCGGGAAGAGTACGAGGTTATCGACGAGCTGGGCCGGGGCGGGATGGCGATCGTCTTCAAGGCCAAGGAAAAGCAGCTCGAGCGCGACGTCGCGATCAAGGTCCTCCCCTTCTCCCTCGCCTTCGACAAGGAATTCGTCGAACGCTTCCAGCGCGAGGCGCGTACCTCCGCCAAGCTCGAGCACCCCAACATCATCCCGATCTACCGCGTGGGCAAAGCGGGACGGGTGATCTACTTCGTCATGAAGTTCCTGCGCGGCAAGCCGCTCTCGAGCGTGCTCGCCGCGCGCGGGGCCCTCCCCCCGGCCGAGATCCGCCGCGTGCTCGCGGAGGTGGGGCGCGCCCTCGCCTACGCGCACAAGAGCGGCATCGTCCACCGGGACATCAAGCCCGACAACATCATGTTCGACGAACACGGGCACGCGGTGGTCACCGACTTCGGCATCGCCAAGGCCGCGACCGGCGGCAAGCTCACGGGCACGGGCATGTCGATCGGCACGCCGCACTACATGAGCCCCGAGCAGGCCAAGGCCCAGGCCTTGGACGGCCGCAGCGACATCTACGCCCTCGGCGTCGTGGCCTATCAGTGCCTCACGGGGAGCGTGCCGTTCGACGGCGAGGATTCCTTCTCGATCGGCTACAAGCACATCATGGAGGAGCTGCCCGTCCCGCCGCTCGAAAACCCCGAGAAACGCCAGCTGTTCGAGGTCATCCGCAAGATGATGGCGAAGGGCCCCGATCAGCGGTTTCAGAACGCCGAGGAGCTTGCCGCGGTGCTCGAGTCGGGACGTTCGGTCTCGTTCTCGACCGACGCTACGATGGCGCTGCCGTCCATGTCGGGCGCCCGGTTCTCGTCGGCGCCCACGACGCCGCTGCCGCGCGCCACCGGGACCCGGCCCGGAGCGGCGCCCCCCCCCCCCGTCGTCGTCGAGCCGCACCGCTCCGTGGCGGCCGCCGTGATCCTGTGGCTCGTCATCGTCGGCTCGGTGCTCGGCGGCGGGGGATTCTACGCCTACAAGCAGGGGTGGTTGTTCGCGTCGACCGCCGCCCCAGCACGCGACAGCACAGGCCCAGCCGGCGGCGACTCGAGCGCGGCACACGACACCACGCAGGGCTCGGGGGGGG
Source organism: Gemmatimonadales bacterium (assembly GCA_036505055.1). Taxonomy (GTDB): domain Bacteria; phylum Gemmatimonadota; class Gemmatimonadetes; order Gemmatimonadales; family GWC2-71-9; genus 20CM-2-65-7. The sequence continues at coordinate 75,462 of DASXUE010000004.1, forward strand.
GAGCGACGGACACGACGGCGCACCAGCCTCCTCCCGCCCCCGTCACCCCCCCCGGGACGCCCGGCCGCTTGGTCCTGCAGGGGCTTCCCCAGGGAGCGCGTGTCACGATCGGCGGGCAGCCGGTCCGCGGCACCCAGCTCGACCTGCCTCCGGGCGTCCACCGCCTGGCCGTGCGTGCCAGTGGCTACCGGAACTACGAGCGCCTCGTGACAATCGGGCCCGGGGAGACGAACACCCTGCGGGTCGCCCTGCAGGAGGCGGGGGACGACTCGGGCGGGCCCTGCGACCAGTTCGGCCCCGCATACAACCAGGACAACATGTGCTTCGACAGCCGTCCGGTGCCGCTGTCGTCCACGCTCATTCCCGTCTCGAGTGACGAGCCTGTCTTTCCGCGCCAGGCGATCCTGTTGATCCGCGTTTCCCGGGAGGGGGCGACGCTCGAGGCGCGCCCCTACGTCCGGTCCAACGTCGAAACGTTCACCGATCGCGCGCTCGACATGGCGAAGGCGCTCCGCTGGAACCCTGCCCAGAAGAACGGCGACCCGGTCGAGGCGTGGGTGCAGTGGCCCTTCCAGCCCGTGAGACAGCAGTAAGCCGGAGCATCGCCCCAACCGCCTTCATCGCCCCCACGGCGGTCGTGCTGGGGGACGTGACGCTTGGCTCCCACGCCAGCGTCTGGTACCACGCCGTGCTGCGCGGCGACATGGCACCGATCGTCATCGGGGACTCGACCAACATCCAGGACGGCACGATCGTCCACGTGGACGAGGGGAAGCCCGCCATGATCGGGGCCCGAGTGGGCGTCGGTCACCGCGTGATCCTCCACGGCTGCACGGTGGACGACGAGTGCCTCATCGGGATGGGCAGCGTACTGCTGAACGGGGTGCGGATCGGGACGGGCAGCGTGGTGGCGGCGGGGGCGGTGGTGCCGGAAGGGATGGAGGTGCCCCCGGGGTCGCTCGTGATGGGCGTGCCGGCGCGGGTCGCCCGGCCCGTGGACGACCTGCTGCGCACGCGGATCCGCGAGACGTGGGAGCACTACGTGGTGGAGGCTGCGCGCCATCGCGGCGGAGCCTATCCGCTCGCGCGACCAAGTTTGTGATGTTGATTGTCAACGATTGCGCCGCGGCGCGACTTTGCCGGCCGTCTTGCTCGGCTCTGCGGTCGCACCTACCTTGACCCTCCGCATTCCGTTAAACTTCACCATTTGCACCCTTTGAGCCGCGAGATCGCATGACCGCTGCCACGCCAACCGCCCGCCTCGACCTGAGCCCCAACGCTCTCACCGTGCTGGAACGCCGGTACCTCGTGAAGAATGACCAAGGCAAGGCGGTGGAGGCCCCCGAGGACCTGTTCTGGCGGGTGGCCCGTACGATCGCGGCGCCGGACAAGGCGTACGGCGCGTCCGACCGGGCCGTGCAGAGTCTGGCCGAGACCTTCTTCGAGCTGATGGCGACCCGGGTGTGGATGCCCAACTCGCCCACCCTGATGAACGCTGGCCGGCCGCTGGGCCAGCTGTCCGCCTGCTTCGTGCTCCCGGTGGACGACGCCCTCTCGAACGAGAAGAGCGGCATCTACGACACCCTGCGCGCGATGGCGCTGGTGCACCAGTCGGGCGGCGGGACGGGGTTCGCTTTCTCGCGCCTGCGCCCCAAGAACGACGTGGTGCGGTCCACGATGGGCGTGGCGTCGGGCCCCGTGTCGTTCATGAAGCTGTACGACGCCTCGACCGACGTCGTGAAGCAGGGCGGCACCCGCCGCGGCGCCAACATGGGCATCCTGCGCGTCGACCACCCCGATATCCTGGATTTCATCACCTGTAAGGACGACCTCACCCAGGTGACGAACTTCAACATCTCCGTCGCCGCGACCGATGCGTTCATGCAGGCGGTGGAGCAGGGGACCTCGTACGAGCTGGTGCACCCGCGCTCGGGCAAGGTGGTCGGCCAGCTCGACGCCCGCGAGGTGTTCAAGAAGATCGTGCACGGCGCCTGGAAGACCGGGGAGCCGGGCGTCTTCTTCATCGACCGGGCGAACCGCTACAACCCCGTGCCGCAGCTCGGGAACTACGAAGCGACGAATCCGTGCGGCGAGCAGCCGCTGCTCCCCTACGACGTCTGCAACCTCGGCTCGATCAACGTCGGGTTGTTCGTCAAGGACGGGGACGTCGATTGGGACCGCCTCCGCACGGCGGTCCATCTCTGCACGCATTTCCTCGACAACGTCATCGACGCGAACAAGTACCCGCTCGCCGAGATCGACGACCTGGCGAAGCGGATCCGCCGCATCGGCCTGGGGATCATGGGCTGGGCGGACCTGCTCGTGCGCCTCGGGATCCCCTACAACGCGGCCGAGGGCGTGGCGCTGGGCCGGCGGCTGATGGAGTTCGTCGACGAGGAGTCGAAAGTCGCTTCCGAGAAGCTCGCCGAGCAGCGCGGGGTGTTCGCGGAGTGGGAGCGGTCGATCTGGGGGCCGGACGCGACCTGCGCGCGGGACCCGCAGGGGAACCGGATCCGCCCGACGCGGCGGCTGCGGAACTGCAACCTCACGACGGTGGCGCCCACCGGGACGATCTCGATCATCGCGGGCTGCTCGTCGGGGATCGAGCCGCTCTTCGCCGTAGCGTTCATGCGCAACCAGGCGGGCGTGCTGATGCCCGACGTCAACGAGGACTTCGTCGCAATCGCGAAGCGCGAGGGGTGGTACTCGGACGACCTGGTGAAGCGCATCGCCGAAGCCGGCCACATCCACTTCGACGAGGTGCCGGCCAAGTGGCAGCGCGTGTTCGTCACCGCGCACGACGTGACGCCGGAGTGGCACATCCGGATGCAGGCGGCCTTCCAGGAGTTCACCGATTCGGCGATCTCCAAGACCTGCAACTTCCCCCACGAAGCGACCGAGGAGGACGTCGAGCAGATCTACCGGCTCGCCTTTCAGCTCGACTGCAAGGGCGTCACGGTGTACCGCGACGGCGCGCGCGAGAACCAGGTGCTGTCGACCGGCTCGACCGCGAAGAAGACGGCCGCGGCGCCCGCGGCTCTGGGGCAGGACTCGCTCGCCGAGGCGCTGGGCCGCATCGCCGAGCTCGAGGCGGAGCTGGAGCGCACGCGCGGCATGCTGCACGAGGCCGAAGCCGAGAACCTGCAGCGGCGCGCGAAGCGGTCGCGCCCCGACCTGCTGAGGGGGTCGACGCGGCGCGTCGAGACGCCCCTGGGCACCATGTACGTCACCATCACCGAGGATGACCGCGGCCAGGCGTTCGAGGTGTTCATGTCCCTCGGCAAGGCGGGCGGGGCGTTGATGGCCGACGTCGAGGCGATCGGCCGGCTGATCTCGCTGGCGCTCCGCTCCGGCGTGCCGCTGAAGGAGGTCTACCGGCAGCTCCGCGGCATCTCCTCGGACCGGGCCGTGGGCCTCGGGCCCCAAAAGGTGATGTCCGTGCCGGATGCGATCGGCATCGCGATCGAAAAGTGGATGCAGGACAAGCAGGGGGTCCAGCAAGACCTGCTCGCCCCGGCGCCGGCCACCGGCCAGCCGATCGTCGCCGGGCCGGCGGGGGAGGGGTTCCAGCGCGCCAGCGGCCCCGATCAGGACTTCATCGGCGCCTGCCCCGACTGCGGCTCACAGCTCGCGTTCATCGAGGGTTGTGCGAAATGTCACGTCTGCGGATTCAGCGAGTGTGGCTGACCGGGGGCCCTGTGACTGCAGTCACTCCGCCCCCTTGGGGTAGGGCTTAGTCTTCAGGTTATGGAACCTCGCCCGATCACTCCCACGCGTCTGCAGGTCAAAGGGTGGGCTCGCGTCGGTCCCGCGGGCGCGCACGTGCTGCGGCGCGGCGCTTGGTACCCCGTGGTCCGGATCTCGACCGGCAACATCGTCGTGCTCGACGTCAACCGCCACAACGTGCCGGTGGACCGCCGCTTCCTTGAGATCCGCTACCACGCCCCCGAGCGGTGGACCGTCGTGCAGTGCGAGCCGCGCGTCATGGAGAAGCTGGGGCGGGTCTTCCCCCTGACCTACGCCGTGTGCCCGACCTGCCGGCACCGCCAGGGCTTCGAGGCTCGGTTGGACGAGATGACGTGCGACAAATGCAAGAAGGCGGCGGGACTGGCTTGGGACGAGTTGTCGTAGGAGTCGGGAATCGGGAGTCAGGAGTCGGAGGCCCGCCCTGAATCCTGGCTCCCGATTCCTGATTCCTCAGAGCAGTACCAAACGATCTCCCATTTCGACCACGCCCGCCCCCTCACCAACGCAGTAAAACCCCCGCATCCCGTTGTCCAGAAACTGCAGGTGTGACTTCAAGACCTCCGGCTCGACGCGCTTCCCCGACGCCCAGCCCGTGAACGGGCGGCAGGGATGCGCCACCTGGAGCACGCGGAGCTGAACCCGCTCGGCGCCGTCCGGGCCGACGAGGGCGATCCCGCCCGCGAGCTCTTCGTACGTGAACATCCGGTCGGCATCGACGATCACGTTCTCGCCGGCGCACCCGACCACCATCCGCTCGCCGAATCGGGTCCGCATCGCGGCGTAGTGGGACGTGAACCCCACCGACACGCCGTGGAGCCCGTCTTCGTTCTTCGTCTCGGGGTGCGCGCGGTGGTGCACGTCCACGAGCCAGCCGCCGTCCGGTCCCGCACCCAGCACCCCGTCCGGGGTCACACTGAGGCGGGGGACGGCGACCAGCGGGGCAGGGTCGTACACCCGGTCGGGTTTCTCGCCCGTCTTGAGCGAGGAGCGTTGGATCTGCAGGCGAGTGACGGTGCCGATCGCGCGCATAACGAAAACTAATCGCATGTGCTACATTGGGCCCCTGCCATGAACCGTCCGATGGGGTGGGCCCGATGCCTGGACAACGTGGCGGACGTGCTGCGCCGCGGCGCCTGGTATCCCATCCTCGAAGAGACCCCCGACGGCAAGATCGTCGTCGAAGTCCGAAAGAAGCCCGTCCGCCTGAGCCTGGTCGACGTCACCGTGCGGCGCGCCCCCCCCGACAGCTGGAGCGTCGTGATGCGCACCGGCGTACTGCGCCCGACCCTCGGGGGAGGGCAGGAGGTGGTGACAACCTACGCCGTGTGCCCCTCATGCCACGAGCGCCAGGATTTCGAAGGAAAGCCGCGCGCCCTGAAATGCACGCGCTGCGGCCAGAAAGCCGACGTGGACTGGTCCGAGACCTGCTGAAACGCCTGCCGTTGCGCCCTGCGAGAATATTAGTATATTAACTATCAACATGTTAACCATGTGAGTGACCGCTCCGAGCTGGCGCTGCAGCTGACCGACGCGGTCGCCGCCGCTCACCAAGCGATCGAGCGGGCCGGGGATCGCGCCTTTCGCACGTTCGGTCTGTCACACCGCGCGCACGCCGCCCTCTCCGCCGTCGATCAGGGCGGGCCGGATGGTGCTCGCCCGAGCGATGTGGCGCGTGCGCTGGGCGTCTCGCGCGCCGCCGCCACCACGTTCATTCAGCGCCTCGAGGCGAAGGCCCTGGTGGAGACCACCACCGACCCCGACGACGACCGCGGCGTCCGCGTCACCCTCTCGCGCCAGGGCTTGGAGGTGCTGCTCCGCGTGGGTCAGCTCGAACGCCGGCTCGCCGCCCGCACGATCGAGGGCATGCCCGCCTCGGCCATCGCCCGCACGCTCCACGTGCTGCAGGAGTTCCGCCAACGCCTCGAGCAGAAGCAGCTCGAGGTCGTCCGCTGAGCCTGTATACGAATGTGCGAATTTTTATGCAGGCACCTCGCCACCTTCCGGATCGCGCACGACGCGTGAGATTCGAGTTGAAGTGGGTGCGATATCCGCTCCGTGAGCAACGCGTTAGGCCAACACGACAGGGTGCGATTTGAGCGCCGGTCCCGGGTGGAGTCGGGAGTGCGGGACAGGAGGACTTTTCCACACCTCCGGGGGCATGCGGAATTGTGGAAAACCCCACTTGGGCTATCTTCGGCGGCGACTCATGCCGCTCGGGGAGGTCGGGTGATCCGCCGCACGAAGATCGTAGCGACTCTCGGCCCCGCCACCGGGACGGACGCGCAAATCGAGGCCTTACTCGACGCCGGCGCGAACGTCATCCGCATCAACGCGTCGCACGGCACCGCCGAGGTGCGCGGCGAGTGGATCGACATGGTGCGGCGCGCCGCCCGGGCGCAGGACCTGCCTGTTGCGGTACTCCTCGACCTCCAGGGTCCGCGCATTCGGGTGGGTGCCCTGCCCGCGCCGCGCGAGCTCGTCCCCGGGCAGACCGTCGTGTTCGCCCCCGAAGAAGTCGCCCGCGGGGACGAGCTGCCCACGACCTATGCCGGCCTGGCGACCGACGCGCGTGTGGGCGCGCGCATTCTGCTGAACGACGGGCTCCTGTCCGTCGAGGTCACGGTCGTAGAGCCGCCCCGGGTGCGAGGTCGCGTGGTGGATGGCGGCACCCTCACGGCCCACAAGGGGATGAACCTCCCCGGCCTGCACGTCTCGGCGCCGGCCCTCACCGACAAGGACCGCGAAGACGCCGCGCACGCCGTCCGCCGGGGTGTGGACTACCTCGCTCTCTCGTTCGTGCGCCGGGCGGAGGATCTGGCGGAGCTGCGGGCGCTCGTGCCCGCAGGGATCAAGCTGATCGCCAAGATCGAGAAGGCCACAGCCCTCGATGACCTGGCCCGGATTCTCACCGCCTGCGACGCCGTCATGGTGGCGCGCGGCGACCTGGGGGTCGAGCTCCCGTTCGAGCAGGTGCCGCTCGTGCAGAAGCGATTGATTCGGGAGGCCAACCGGCACGGCAAGCCCGTGATCACCGCGACTCAGATGCTCGAATCGATGGTGCACCACCCCCGCCCGACGCGGGCGGAGGCGTCGGACGTCGCGAACGCGATTCTCGACGGTACGGACGCGGTGATGCTCTCGGCCGAGACGGCCACCGGGGAATACCCGATCGACGCCGTGGGCGCAATGGACCGCATCATCCGGGAGATGGAGCGGCACCAGGCGACGGGGGGTGGGGGGGGACCCGCGCGGGACGAGCGCCGGCTCGGCGCCATCTCGCCCGAGAACGTCACCGTAGAAGACGCGATTGCGTGGGGGACGCACGCAGTCGCCCGCATGTTGCAGACCCCGATCATCGTCACGCTCACCAAGGGGGGCTTCACGTCGCGCAAGGTGGCGGCGCTCCGGCCGCCCGTCCCGATCCTCGCGGTCACCACCGAAGAAACCACCTACCGGCAGCTCGCGCTGGTGTGGGGCGTGATGCCCGTGCTGGTGAATCAGGTACCTGGGTATGACGCGATGCTGGCCGTGGTGCGCGACCTCCTGCTGAAGCGCGAGTACGCCAAGCCCGGGGACCGGATCGTCATGACCGCGGGCGTGCCCTGGGAAGTCTCGGGGAGCACGAACCTGATCAAGGTCGAGGAAGTGTGACGTGCGGCTGATTCTGCTCGGTACGGGGACGTCGTTTGGCGTTCCCCAAATCGGCTGTCGCTGCCGTACCTGTACCTCCCCCGACCCGCGCGACCGGCGCACCCGCACCGCGGCGATCATCGAAACGCAAGGCAAGCGGCTGTTGATCGACTCTCCGCCGGAGCTGCGGCTGCAGCTCGTGGCGGCGGGGATCGCGCATGTGGACGCCGTCCTGTACACGCACGCCCATGCCGACCACGTGCACGGGATCGACGACCTGCGCGCGATCTCCGTGAAGCAAACCCTGCCCGCCTTCGGCTCCGCGGCGACGTTGGCGGAGTTGGCCGCGAAATTCCCCTACATCTTCGACCCGGCGATCGTGGCGCGGCCGGGGACGAGCAAACCGGAGCTGGTGGCTCATCCGCTCGCGCCGGGGCCCAGCGCGCTGGTGGCCGGTGTGGCGGTCCTGCCGCTCTTGCTGCCGCACGGCGGCGAGGCGGTCTTGGGGTACCGCGTGGGGCCTGTCGCCTACCTGACCGATGCCAAAGAAGTGCCCGACGACGTGGTGGCGCAGCTCGGCGGCCTCGAGGTGCTGGTGCTGAACGCGCTGCTGCCGCGTCCGCACCCGCTACACCTGTCCATCCCGGAAGCGGTCGCCGTCGCCCGCCGGGTCGGGGCGCGCCGCACGCTGCTCACGCATTTGACGCACGATGCGCCGCACGCCGAGCTGGCGGCGCAGCTGCCCGACGGGATCGCCCCGGCGCACGACGGGCTGGTCATCGAGGTCGACGCGCCGTAAATTGCGCGGGCGGGGAGGCTTACGTGACTAAGCAGAGCGCGGATGTAGACCAATTAGTGCGCCAGGCGGTATTCGGGACCGCGGATGAGAAAGAGCGGGCTCGGTGGCAGATCTGGGAGATGGGCCAGCAAGCCGGCGTGCGGCCCGCCTCGATCCACGAGCTCTACCTCGCGCGCGGCCGGGGAGAGGTGCCGGCCTTCACGACGCCCGCCATCAACGTGCGGGTCCTGGCCTACGACACGGGCCGCGCGATCTTTCGCGCCGCGAAACGGCTCGACGTCGGGGCCGTGATCTGCGAGATCGCCCGCAGCGAGATCGCCTATACCGACCAGCGGCCCGCCGAATACGTCGCGGTGATGACGGCGGCGGCCCTGCGCGAAGGCTTCGCGGGGCCGCTGTTCATCCAGGGCGATCACGTCCAGGTGAACGCCAAGAAGTACGCCGCCGACGCCGCGGGTGAGATCTCCGCTCTTCACGCCCTCATCGAAGAAGAGCTGCACAGCGGCTTCTACAACATCGACGTGGACACGTCCACGCTGGTGGATCTCTCCAAGCCCAACCTCGACGAGCAGCAGCGCGTCAACTACGAGCTCGCCGCCCAGCTGACGAAGTTCATCCGCGATCGGGAGCCCGACGGCCTCACGGTATCGGTAGGCGCCGAGATCGGCGAGGTGGGAGGGAAGAACTCCGACGCGCACGAGCTCCAGGCATTCATGGAGGGGTACAACCGCACGCTCCAGCGATTAGGCGCGTACGTCGGCATCTCGAAGATCTCGGTGCAGACGGGAACGAGCCACGGCGGCCTCGTCCTCCCCGACGGGTCCATCGCCAAGGTACAGCTCGATCTCGAGGCGCTGAAAGCACTGTCCCGCGACGCGCGCGCCAAGTACGGCCTGGGCGGCGCGGTGCAGCACGGCGCGTCCACTCTGCCTCCCGAAGCCTTCAGCCACTTCCCCGCATGCGAGGCCGTCGAGATCCACCTCGCCACCAACTTCCAGAATCTCGTATTCGATCATCCCAAGCTTCCGGCCGATCTGCGCCGCGAGGTGAACGCGTGGGTGAAGGCCGAGTGCAAGGAGGAGTGGAAGAAGGGGGATACGGAGGAGCAGTTCATCTACAAGAGCCGCAAGAAGGCCATCGCGCCGTTCAAGCGCCGCATGTGGGATCTGCCGGCGGACGTGCTCGGCGCGATCCGCGCCGATTTCGAGAAGACGTTCGCGTTCCTGTTCGAGCAGCTGCGCGTGAAGGGAACGCGGGCGGCCACCGACCGCTTCGTGAAGGCGCCGCTCGATTCGCACGCGGCACCGCGGGCCGCCCTCGCGGCCGCCCCGGACGACGCGGAGGCGGGTGAGTGAGCGACCGTGGGTCGGGAGGCTTCGGCTCCTTTCTCCTCGGGATCGCCGTGGGGGCGGTGGTGGGCATGCTGTTCGCGCCCGAGGCGGGGGAGGGCACGCGGCGCAAACTGTCGCGGCGGCTGCGCGATCTGAAGGACCTCGCTGACGAGAAGACCGACGACGTGCGCCGGCTCCTCGAAGCGGCCGGGGAGGGCGATGAGCGCGACGACGAGACCGAGACAGGCGAGGACGAGACGGAGCCGCGCTCGACCCGGGAGGAGCTGGAGCGGCGGCTGGCGGCGGCGCGGCGGCGGCGGCGGAACCGCCCCGCGAAATCCGCAGGCGCGGACGAAGTCGAGGAGGAGGACGAGCCCGTCGCGTGAACGGCGAAGGGGGCTGGCATCGATCGGTCGCCGGGGTGGTGCGACGCACCCTCGAAGCGGCCTTCGACGACAACATCCCCTTCCTCGCCAGCGCGCTCTCGTTCGACATCCTGCTCACGGCCATCCCCTTCGTGGGGCTCGTGCTCGCGACCGTGGGCTATCTCGTGCAGCACCAAATCACGACGCATCAGGTGGACGTGCACGAGCTGCTGCAACGGTTTCTCCCGGCGGCGATGGGCGTGGGCGACGCGGACGCCTTTGGCCGCGTGGAGCAGGCCCTGAGCGGCGTCGTGGCGCAGCGGGGGCGGCTGACCGTGGTGGCGGTGCCCCTGTTTCTGTGGTTCTCGACCCGGCTGTTCGGCGGCCTGCGCGCCGCCCTGAACGAAGTGTTCGACACCGACGAGCGCCGGCCCTGGCCCGTCGCGAAGCTGCTCGACCTCGCGATGGTGCTGGTGACCGGTGCCCTGCTGGTGGCGAACGCCCTCCTGTCGGCGATCGGGGGCGGGAAGGACGCTTTTCTCTGGCGGTTCGGCGCCGAGCTGGGCGCCCTCGCGTTCGGGACGGGTCTTTTCTTCCTGATCTTCAAGTTCCTGCCGAGCCGGCGCATCTACTGGCGAACGGGGCTCGTCGCCTCGCTGTTCTGCGCCGTGGCGTTCGAGATCGCCAAGCGCCTGTATGCCTTGTATGTGACGCGCTTCGCGACCCTCGACCGCCTGGCCTCGGACGCCAACGTGGTCGGCTTCCTCTTGTTCCTGCTCTGGATCTACTACACGGCGTACGTGTTCCTGCTCGGGGGCGAGGTGGCCGAGACCTACGACCTGATGCGGATGCGGCGGCAGCAGCGGGTGCGTCTCGGATGACGGCGGCCCCGATCGATCTCCGCTCGGACACCGTCACCAAGCCGTCCGCGGCGATGCGCCGCGCCATGGCCGAGGCGGAAGTGGGCGACGACGTGCTCGACGGCGACCCCACGACGCGGCGTCTCGAGGCGCGCGTCGCGGCGCTGCTCGGCTGCGAGGATGCGCTGTTCTTTCCCTCCGGCACTCAGGCCAACCAGACCGGCATCTCGCTGCTCACGCGCCCGGGGACGGAGGTGCTGCTCGAAGCGAACGCCCACCTCGTCCATTACGAGGTGGCCGGGCTGGCGGCGAACTGGGGGGTCCAGATTCGTCCGATCGCCACGCCCGACGGCCTGCTCACGGCGGCGCTGGTGCGTGGCGCCTTGCGACCCGCCAGCCCCCACGTGCCGCGCGCCTCCGCCCTCGCCATCGAGAACACGCACAACGCCGCGGGCGGCAGGGTCCTGAGCGACCCCGCCATGGCCGAGCTCGTCGTCGCCGCGGGCGCGGCGGGCCTCCCCGTGCACCTCGACGGCGCGCGCCTGTGGAACGCGGCGGCCGCCCTCGGCGTCCCACCTTCCCAGCTCGCCCGCGGGGCCGACACGGTGATGGTGAGTTTCTCCAAGGGGCTCGGTTGTCCGGTCGGCGCCTGCCTCGCGTTCCGCAAGGACCTGCGGCCGCGCGCCTGGGAGGCGCGCAAGCGACTGGGCGGTGGGATGCGGCAGTCGGGCATCCTCGCCGCGGCGGCATTGTACGCGCTCGACCACAACCTGCCCCGGATCGCGGAGGATCACACGAACGCCAAACGGCTCGCCGAGCTGCTGTCCGCCAGTCCGACCGTCCGACCGTCCGTCCCCGAGTCGAACATCGTGATGCTCGACCTCACGCGGGACACCGATTCGTCGGAGACGGTGCTTCCCCGCCTCGCGCAGGCGGGCGTGTTGGTCGTCTCCTTTGTCCCGCGCCGTCTCCGCGCCGTCACGCACCTCGATGTGACGCGCGCCGACGTGGAGCGGGCGGCGCTGCTGATTGCGGAGGCGCTGCGGTGACCGTCGACGCCCGCGCCCAGGCGCTCCCCCTCGAGCGCGCGATCCTCTGGAACCCCGCCAGCCAGGGCGCCCACTTCGCGGGGCGCGCGCCGTATCCGATCTTCTTCCAACAGGAAGCGGTGGTCGCCTTGCAGGAGCACATCAAGGCGTCCCCGCAGCAAGCCATCTTCGGATTCCTCGCGGGCGACTTGCTGCGCGATCCGGCGACGGGCGTCCTCTACGCGGTGATCGACAAGACACTGCGGTTGAACCAGGCCATCTACGGCGACAAGACCGAGGTCGTCGTGGCACGGCTGTGGGACCGCATGCAGGAGCAGCTGGCCCGTGCCTCGGGCCGCCTCCTCGGGTGGTACCACAGCCACCCCGGGCATGGCCTGTCGCTGTCGTCGCACGACGTCGAGACGCACGCGAAGTACTTCACGGAGCCCTGGCAGGTCGCGGTCGTCGTCGGCACGGAGACCGAGGCTGGAGGCGTGGTCGGTGCATTCTTCCGGACGGCCCCCGGCACCGACTGGGTCAACACACCGCTGCCGTTCTACGAGCTGCTGCAGCCCGACTCGATCCGGGCCGACGGGAAGAAGCGCTCCTTCATCATGTGGAAGAACTACAAGGCGTTCAATCCGGTCGCGGCGAAGAAGCCGGCGACGACGCAGCCCTCGGCGCCGGTGTTCGTGCCCGACGAGCCGCGGGCGCCTCGTGCGACGCCCGTGCCGCCTCCATCGCCGCCCCCGCGGTCGTCGCCCCCGCCCCCGCCGCCGCCTCCGCCACCTCCGCCGCTGCCTGTGGCGCCGAGGGCCGCGCGTCCGTCGCCTCCTCGACCGTCGGGGCCGCGCGGCGCCGTCAAGCAGCGGCGCACGTCGGCGCCGTCGTTCCGCCTGCTCGACGAGCCCCCGCGCCGCTCGCGCCGCGGGCTGTGGCTCACGCTGCTCGCGCTGCTGCTGATCGGTGGGGGCGGTGCCGCCGCGGGGTACTGGTATTTCTTCTTGCGGCAGCCGGGGACGACCATTGTGTCGCTATTCCGACGTCCGGCCGCCGTTGTGCCGCCGGTCGACGCGGCCCTCGTGCGGTTCGACGGGCTGGGCGATACGCTCGCACAGGCGGTCCGCAACTATCAGGAGCGCGCGACCCTGTTCGCCAGCCGCCAGATCGACTGTGCCGGGCTGGCCCGGGGCCTCGTCGCGGTCGAGAGTCTCTCGATCGTGTACAACCGCCACCGGCGCTCCGTCGTCCGCGCTCTCGATCCGCCACGGACCGCTCGCGATCAGACGCTCGCCGCCGGCATGGACCTGGTGGAGAGCCAGTTCGACCGCTCGCGATGCCGGCGCCCGTAGCCTTGCTGGCGTCGGCGTTGCTCGCCGCGGCTCAGGGGCTCGAGCCGCTGCGCAAGAGTGATCTCGTCTGGTTGCTTTCGGGGTCGGCGCTGACGCAGCAGGAGATCGCGCAGCTGGTGCGACGCAACTGCCTCACATTCGTCCCGACGGAGCGCGACCGCCAGGATCTCCGCAGCCTCGGCGCCGAGCCCGACGTGCTCGGGGCCGTGGACGGGTGCGCGCGGCGCCGGGTGAGCGCGCAGCCCGCCGCCGCGCCGCGGCCGCCCGCCCCGCAGCCCGCGGTCACGCGCCCCATCCCCGGGCGCCCCGCTCCCCCCCCTGTCCCCGCTGCACCGCCTCCTCCGCCACCGGCATCCGCAGCGCGGAGCGGGTTCGTGGAGGGCGGAGGGCAAGGGGGCGCGGCCGGTGCCCGGTTGCCGCGCGCTCTGGTGTTCGAGCTCCGCGATGCCGCCGGCGCGCCGCTCGCCGGCCAGACGGTGACGTTCGCCGGGATCAATGCGCGGATCGCGCCGGCGGCCGTCTCGACGGACGCCACCGGCCGCGTCCGGGTCGGCGTGACGCTCGGCGAGCGGGTGGGCTCGGCGACGGTAATCGCCGCGGTGGGCGTGGTGGAAAAGCAGGTGGCGTTCAACGTCGCGGCGGGGCCGGCCGCCCAGATCGTGGTCGCGTGCGGGCCGACCGGGACCAGCCTCGCGGGTCGATTCACGATTCGGCCTGACAGCGTCGTCGATCTGCGCGTCACGGCGCGAGACGCATTCGGCAATGCCGCCCCGCTCGCCGGCTTGCGGGCGGCGGCAGCCGACGCGCAGATCTTCCGCATCGTGCGTGCTGCCGAGGATGGCCACCTCGCGTTGAAGCCCGATCGAGCGGGAACGACGAGTCTCGCCGTCATCGCGAACGGCATGCGACAGTACCTGACGGTGACCGTCATGCCGCGGGGGGCGCGCGAGCCGGTGGACTGCCGCTAACTGGTGACGGTGGCGCTGTTACAGGATTGAAACAGTTGTGTGTCCGCGTCGGGCCGCCGCGAGCGACCCGGTAACCGCTGCCTGACGGCTGGCCCCGCTGAAGGCCCTCCTAAGCAAATACAAATCAATAGGCTTATCGCGTCGGGGCCCGCGCCGGGCAGGGCGCCGCCGCGGCGAGAAAGTTGCGGTGCCGGAGCCCCAATGGACGCCGTGCCCGGCACTCCCGCCAAATATCGCGTCCCCGACGCCCTCCACCCGCTGACGGGCGGTATCCGCGCCGATCGGCGTCAGGAGCTCGTCGAGCGCCCGTTGCCCACCGCCGCCGCGGTCCTCTGGGCGCCGATCGAGCAGCCCGCCGGCGACCCCGTGTACCCGATCCTGATCACGCAGCGCGCCCTCGCGGCCGTGCACGCGCATCTCGCCGCCGGGTCGGAGGGTGCGTCGTCGTTCGGCTTCCTGATCGGCGACGTGTATGCCGCTCCCGGGAGCGGCCTCCCCTACGTCATCGGTGAGTCGACCGTCGACGTGCCCTGGTCGATCGCGGGAGACCACCTCAAGTCGGCGTTGCTGCAGGGGCGCGAGATTGCGATGGCGGAAGCGCGGCGGCGTGGGGGCCGGCTCGTGGGCTGGTACCACTGCAACGTCGCCATGGATGCGCGCCTGTCAGTCGCAGACGTGGAAGCGCACCTCGCCTGCTTCGACGAGCCGTGGCAGGTCGCGCTGGTGGTGGCGCGCGGTGACGACTTGAAGGGCGGCGTGTTTCGCGTCCAGGCGGAGGGAGCGCGGGTGGCGAGCGAGTACCTGCCTTTCTACGAGCTCCCGAACGAGCAGCGAAGCACGAGTGTGGCGTGGGCGAACTACCGCTCGCACTCGGTGGTGCTCGCCCCAGCCGTCGCGTCGGCTTCGGCGCCGGGCGGCGCGGCCACGGGTGGAGGGGCGCAGCAGCTCGTCCTGCTCCCCGATGAGAGCGACATCTACGACGAGCTCGATTTCCGGGCGCCCGCCGCCCTGCCGCGCCCCCGCTTCCAGATCACCCCGATGGTTCGGTACGCGGGGTTGGCGGCGGCCGGCGTGACGGCTCTGGGCGTGCTGTTCGTCGGCTATCGCGCGCTCTCCGCGCCTGCGGAGGGCGGGAACGTGAGAGCGGTCGCCGCGGCACCATTGGGCCGCGTCGGCGACCTGGCCGACAGCACCGCGTATTCGGTCACGGCATTCGGCGTGCGCGTCCGCCTGTTCGATGGGCGCAAGATGGTGTGCACGGATCTCGCGCGCGGCTTGATCGAGGTGGAGGAGCGCTGGACCGCCTACACCGCCGCGCGCGCCGTCGCCGGCGCGGCGTTCGACCCAGGGCAGGTTGCCACGGATCAGCGGTTGCACGCCGACGTCAACGCCGTCGAGCAACGTTTCGCGCGCACTGGATGTCCCCGGCCCTGAGATCATGAGACGCCACCTCGCCGCCACCGCCCTCCTGCTGGGAGCGCTTCCCGTCGCCGCCCCCGCGCAGGTGAGAACCCCGCTCCTCAAGACGGACCTGATCGAGCTGCTCTCGAGCCCGGTCATCGCCAGCGGGGAGGTCGCCGTCCTGGTGCGGCGCAACTGCCTGGCGTTTCGGCCCACGGAGCGAGATCTCTCGGACATCCGGCGCCTCGGCGCATCCCCTGACGTCTTGACGAGCATCGCGGCCTGCGGGACAGTCCCGGTCGCGTCACCGGCGAGTGTTGCGTCGGCGGCGGCGCCCGCATCCGACCCGACCGCGCTGCAGGTCGTCGTCCGCCAACCGCGCATCGTGGCGGCGGCCGGCAGCCAGGAGCGGGTCGTGGTCCTCGCGGCGCGCGGAGGCATGCCGCAATCGGGAGTGCCGATCTCGCTGCGCGGCAGCGGCGGCGTCGATGGATCCGGTCGCGACGTGAGTGTGGCGACGGATGACAGCGGATTCGCGGTCCTTCCGGTGCGGGTGGGCCGCCGTCTCACTACGTACCGCCTCGAAATCGTGACGGCGAACGGCGGCGCCTTGCCGGGACGACCCACGCTCGAGCTGGTCGTTCGCCCCGGTCCACCCTACTCGGCCGTCGTCGAGCCGGCGGAGGTCGTGTTCGAGGAGGGGCTCGACTCCATCCTCCCGGTCACGGTGACGGTCCGCGATTCGGTCGGGCATCCGATCGCCGGAGAGCCGGTGGTGCTCGCCGGGAATCCGGACGCCGTCGGCTTCCCCCCCGACACCGCCATCACGGACTCGCTGGGCCGCGCGCGCATGGTCGTCCGTCGCGCGGGAGCCCGGCGAGGCGCGACGCTCCCCGTGAGGATCCGCGGGCGCCAGCTCACCCTGGTGGATGCGCTCGTCGGAGCGCAGCTGCTGGAAGGCAACACCGGTTTCCTGCCGGACCAGATCGTGCGCGGCATGGTCCACAACGGCCTCGGCGTTCCTCTGGTGTTCGGTGCCCGCACGCGGCTCGGGCGTCCCGCGACCGGCCGCAGTGTCTCCTTCCGGGGCGTCAACGCTCAGGTTTCGCCCGCGGTCGCAACCACCGACTCCGCCGGCCGCGCGCACGTCGACGTCACGCTCGGCGATCGCGCGGGCTCGGCCGTGATCCTGGCGACGATCGATTCCATCGAAAAACAGATGCTGCTGCAGGTCGAGCCGGGACCGCCCACGGAGCTGTCCCTCGAATACAACGGGACGCGCGTGGACGGCCGCTGGCTGGTGGTGGGGCTGGACACCACGTTCGTCGTTCGCGTGCGGGCCCGCGACGCGTATGGCAACGCCACCGGTGTGTCCGCGCTGGCGCGCATGATGCGGGCCACGCCGTTCAACGCCAAAATCCCGATCGCGCGGCTCGTGAGCGTTGAGGAAGAGGAGTCGACGGTGGCGCTCACCCTCAAGGCCGTCGGCCCCGGCCGCGCGACGGTCAAGCTGCACATGGGCGACATCTCCACGTCGCTCTGGCTCGAGGTGGTGCGGGGCCGCTAGACCGAAATCCCCCGGCGCGGCTTGGCATCCCCCCGCCCCCGGACTATCTTTCCGCCGCCCCAGGTCCGCAGGCTTTCCGCTCGTGAACCGCGTCAGGCCCCCGCAGGGAGCAGCGCTAAGCGATGTCGGGATTCGTTGCGGGGTGCCTGGGGCATTCAACTGCAAACACCGAATGTCCAATGTCCAATGTCCAACTTCGAAATTGGATATTGGACATTCTGCGGTTGGACATTCGATTTAGATTAATCCAATGATCGCCTTAGCCCGGAAGTACCGCCCCAAACAATTCGCTGACCTCATCGCCCAAGAGCACGTCGCCGGAGCATTGCGGGGCGCGGTGTCTCAAGGGCGCGTGGCGCATGGCTACCTGTTCGCGGGCCCCCGCGGGGTCGGCAAGACCACCGCCGCGCGCGTGCTCGCGATGGCGTTGAACTGCGAGCGCCGCGCCGAGGGCGGCGAGCCGTGCGGGACCTGTGATTCCTGCACGCGCATCTGGAACGGGGCGGCGAATCTCGACGTCGTGGAGCTCGACGCGGCGTCGAACCGCGGCGTCGACGACGCGCGCGACCTGCGCGAGCGCGCCATGTACGCCGCGAGCGGCGAGGCGCGGTCCAAGGTGTACATCGTGGACGAAGCGCACATGCTGACGCGCGAGGCGTGGAACGCCCTCCTCAAGATTCTCGAGGAGCCGCCCCCGCGCGTGGTGTTCGTGTTCGCGACCACCGAGCCGCAAAAGATCGCGCAAACCGCGGCGCCGATTCTGTCACGGCTCCAGCGCTTCGACTTCCGGCGCATCGGTCCCCACGCCATCGTGGCGCGGCTCAAGCAGGTGCTCGCCGCGGAAAAACTCGCGGCCGAGGATGACGCGCTGCACCTGATCGCCCGCAGCGCGGACGGCGGGATGCGCGACGCGCTGTCGCTGCTCGATCAGGTGCTCTCATTCGGTGAGGGGCCCGTCACCGCCGCGCGTGTGCGCGAGGTGCTCGGTCTCATCCCCGACGAGCTCTACGGCGAAACGCTGCGCTTGGTCGCCGAGCGCGATGTCGCCGCCGTCTTCCCCCTCGTCGATCGCCTCCTCGAGGCGGGCGCCGACCTGGGCGAGTTCGTCAGTGGGGCGGGGGAGACGCTGCGCGCGCTGCTCCTGACCGGCCTGGGTGGGCAACCCGAGGGGCTCACCGAGCGCCTGCAGGAGCTGATCCGCACCTTCGGGCCCGCGCTGCCGCCGCCGGATGTCGTCCGCTTGCTCTCGGTGCTGGCCGAGCTGGAGGAGCGCATTCGCCGGGGTGGCAATACACGGCTGATGGTGGAGCTGCTGCTGCTCAGGTGGGCGATGATGGATCGGACGATCGAACTCGGTCAGGTGCTGGACGCGCTGGGCAAAGGGACGGGGGAGGGGGGACGGAGGACGGGTGCATCGGCGCCCGCTCGGAACCCCGGCGCGCCCCCGCAACTCCGTGACGTCGCACCGCCGTCACCCGTCCCGCCTCCCCCGTCCCCCGTCCCCGTCGAGAAAGGACCGTTGACGCTCGAGCGCCTGCGCTCCGCCTGGCCGCGCATCGTCGCCGACGCTCGCGCCAAGGCACCGATGCTCGGCAGTCTGCTCGCGGCCGCGCAGGTCGCGGCGGTGGACGGGAAGGTCGTCGTGCTGCGGCCGGGTGATGCGGGACACACGGAGGGGCTGGAGCGGCAGCGCGAGACGATCGCGCAGCTCATCGGGCTGTACGTGACGGAGTCTCCCCGCGTGAAGCTCGCGGGGGCAGGAGAGCGGCCGGTCCGGCTCACGGCGGAGCGAGCCAATGCCGAGCGGCTGCAGGCGCTGCGCGCCAAGGACGCCGGGCTCGACGCGGCGGTCGACGCGTTAGATTTGGAGCTGCTCGAGTAGCTTGCCACCCATTCCGGCGAGGGGTAACTTTCGACGTATGGCGGATTTATCCAGTTTGCTGCAGCTCCAGCAGCAGATGCAGGGGCGGTTGTCGGAGATCCAGTCCCAGCTGGCGCAGCAGACGGTGACGGTGTCGGCCGGGGGGGGGATGGTGCAGGTGACGGTCGACGGGCGTGGGCAGATCCGCGCCATCAAGATCGACCCGCAGGCGTTCAGCCAGGGCGACGTCGAGATGCTGGAGGATCTCGTGCTCGCCGCGGTGGCAGAGGCGCAGAAGCGCGCCGCCGAGCTGTACCAGGCCGAGGTGCGTAAGCTCGCGTCGGGCCTGCCGTTCCCGTTTCAGTTGCCGCTGTAGGACGCCCCGCCCGTGTCGGCGATCGAGGAGCTCGTGGCGGAGCTGGCCAAGCTCCCGGGGATCGGGCGGAAGACGGCGCAGCGGCTCACGTTTTATCTGCTGAAGCAGCCCGCGGAGACGGCGGAGCGGTTGGCGGAGGCGCTCCGGCGCGTGCGCGGCCGGGTGATGGCGTGCGGGACGTGTGGGAACCTGGCGGAAGAGGACCCGTGCGCGATCTGCGCCGACCCGCGCCGGGACGCGGGGTTACTGTGCGTGGTCGAGGAATCGGCCGATGTGGGCGCGGTGGAGCGCGCCGGCCGGTATCGGGGGCACTACCACGTGCTGGGCGGCCGGCTGTCGCCGCTCGACGGCGTGGGGCCGGACGCGCTGCATCTCGAGCGGCTCGTGGCGCGGGTGACCAACGGGTCCGGGGGAGGGGGGGTGCGCGAAGTCATCGTGGCGACGAACCCTTCCATGGAAGGGGAGGCCACGGCGACCTACTTGCAGCAGGTGCTGAAGCCGACCGGCGTCCGGGTCACGCGGATCGCGCGCGGGTTGCCGGTGGGGGGCGATCTCGAGTACGCCGACGCGGTCACGATCGCGCAGGCGCTGGCGGCGCGCCGCGATATGTCCGAGACCGAGTGATCTGAGGAGGCGCATGGCGGGGGCGGCCAGTTGGTCGTTTAACGAGAGCGACTTCAAGCAGATCCAGACGCACCTGCAGGGATACCTCCGGGAGTCGAACGCCCGCTGCGCCCTGCTCGTCGACCGCAACGGCCAGCTCGTGGCCACTGTGGGCGAGACGCCGCAGTTCGATCCCACCGCTTTCGCGTCCCTCACCGCCGCCGACTTCAGCGCCAACGACCAGCTCGCCAAGATGATCGGCGAGCCCGAGTTCGCGTCGCTCGTTCACCAGGGCGAGCGCGAGTCCATGTTCCTCGCCGACGTCGCGAAGCGGGTGATCCTCGTCGTGCTGTTCGACCAGCGCGCGACGCTGGGTCTCGTCAAGCTCAAGGCCAAGGCCGTGGTCGAGAGTCTCAACAAGGTCTTCGAGGAGATGTTCAATCGGGTGGGCACGGGGCAGGCGCAGCAGAAAGGCCTGCTCGAAGGGGCGGAAGACGAAATTGACAAACTCTTCGGTTAAGGGGACGCGCCCATGTCGATGATCAACTACGCGTCCCGCGAAATCAATTGCAAGCTGGTCTACTATGGCCCCGGCCTGGGCGGCAAGACCACCAACCTGGAGCACATCTACGGGAAGGTGTCGCCCAACACGCGCGGCAAGATGATCTCGCTCGCGACCGAGACGGAGCGGACCCTCTTCTTCGACTTCCTTCCGGTGGACCTCGGCACGATTCGCGGCTTCAAGACCCGGTTCCATCTGTACACCGTCCCCGGCCAGGTCTACTACAACGCCAGCCGCAAGCTCATCCTCAAGGGCGTGGACGGCATCGTGTTCGTGGCGGACAGCCAGATCGAGCGCATGGAGGCGAACGTCGAGTCGATGCAGAACCTGTACGACAACATGGCCGAGTACGGCTACGACCTGACCAAGATTCCGTTCATCATCCAGTACAACAAGCGCGACCTGCCGAACGCCGCGCCGATCAAGGATCTCCAGGCGTCGCTCAACCCCGGCTGGCCGGTCGAGGACGCGGCCCAGCAGAAGGTGACGCCCGACCCCGCGCACGCGGGCGAGAACCTGATCGAGAAGGTGGGCGGCGAGTGGGTCGGCCGCGCGCCGTACCTCGAAGGCGTCGCGGTGCGCGGGGACGGGGTCTTCGACACGCTGAAGGCGGTCAGCAAGCTGGTGCTGAAAACGCTGAGCTGAAAGGCGCTGGTCCGATGCGCTGGACCCTGCCCAACATCATCACGCTGGCCCGCATCTGCCTGACCCCGGTCATCGCCCTCCTGCCGTTCATCGAGGGCTCCTGGCCCAAGGTCATCGCCTTCGTCATCTTCCTCATCGCGGCCTTCTCGGACATCCTCGACGGCTGGCTGGCGCGGCGCTACAACACGGTGAGCGACCTGGGCAAGCTGCTCGACCCGATCGCCGACAAGCTGCTGCTGTTCGCGACGCTGATCCCCATTTTCTGGATGACCCGGCACCCCACGATCCTCGTCGACTACCGCATCCCCTGGTGGGGCAACCTGCCGGTGTGGGTGGCCTTGCTCCTCGTCGGCCGCGAAGTCTTGATCACCATCTTCCGGCATTTCGCGCAGCGGCGCGGCGTCGTGATCCCGGCGGTGGGCGCGGGGAAGGCCAAGGCGCTGGTGCAGAACATCTTCATCGGCGCCACCATCGCCTGGTTCGCCTGGAAGGACGCGCTGGCGGAGCGGCGGTTCGCCGGGGCATTCCGCAACGTCTGGGACGAATTCCACGGCTGGTTCGTGACCATCACGCTCTTCGGGGCGATCGTGCTCACCGTCTACTCGCTCCTGGTATACCTCTACCGCTACCGGGCGCTCTTCAAAGTCGGCAAGTGAAGCTCGAGGTCGTCACGATCGGCACCGAGCTGGTGCTGGGGCTGACGCTCGACTCGAACGCGGCGGAGCTGGGCCGCGCGCTCGCGGCGGCCGGCGCCGAAATCGTGCGCCACGTCACCGTCCCCGACCGCCCCGAGCCCATCCGCGCCGCGGTCGCCGAAGCCCTCGATCGCACCGGCTTCGTGATCGCGACCGGCGGGCTCGGCCCCACGCGCGACGACATGACCAAAGTCGAGGTCGCGGCCCTCTTCGGCGCGCCTCTGCGGCTCGACGCAAGCGTGCTCCGCAGCCTCGAGGCGCGCTTCCGGCGGCTCGGCCGGCCGATGCCGGCCGTCAATCGCACCCAGGCGGAGATCCCGGAGGGCGCGACCGTGCTCCCGAACCCGCGGGGCACCGCCCCGGGTCTGTGGCTCGAAGACGCGCGCGGGCGCGTGGCCGTCCTCCTGCCCGGCGTCCCTTCCGAAATGCGGGGGCTTTTGGTCGAGGAAGTGCTGCCGCGCGTCGTGCAGCGCGCGGGCGGCGGCCGGGTCGTGTTGTCCCGCACGCTGCGCACGACCGGCGTCCCCGAATCCGCGCTCGCCGAGCGGATCGGCGCGATCGAGGAGGAGGTCGCGCCGCTGACGCTGGGGTACATCCCCTCCGTCGACGGCGTGGATCTGCGTGTCACGGCCTGGGCCCTGCCGGCGGACGAGGCGGAGCGGCGGCTCGGTGAGGCCGCCACGCAGCTGCGCGCGCGCCTCGAGGATCACTGCTACGGTGAGGACGGCGCCGACCTCGCTGCGGTGGTGCTGGAACTCCTGCGCGCGCGGCGCGAGCGGCTCGCGGCCGCCGAGTCCTGCACCGGAGGACTGCTCAGCGCCCGTGTGACGGCCGTCGCGGGCGCGTCGGACGTCTTCGTCGGCGGCGTCGTCGCGTACGCAGACGGTGTAAAGACGGCGCTCCTCGACGTGCCGGAGGCGGTGCTCGACGTCCATGGCGCCGTATCCGAAGAAGCGGTGCGTGCCATGGTCGCGGGCGCGCAGCGGCGCTTCGCCACGGGCGCGGCGCTCGCCATCACGGGGATCGCCGGCCCCACGGGCGGCACCCCCGAAAAGCCGGTGGGGACGGTGTGGCTCGCGGCGCGGCTTGGGGCCGAGACGCGCGCGGTGCGGCGGGTGTTTCCGGGCGACCGGGGCGAGATCCGCGCGCGCTCGGCCCAAGCCGCGCTCGACCTGCTGCGGCGACTCCTCGCCCCACAGCCATGAATCGCTTCAACGCTCCCGACGGCACGGCGCTGGTGTTCGATGCGTACGCGCCCACCGGTGTGCCCCGCGCCGCCGTGCTTTTCCTCCACGGCTGGTCCGACCACGGGGGCCGCTGGGCGACGACGGGCGCCCGCCTGCGCGACGCCGGGCTCGCCGCGTACCTCGTCGATCTGCGCGGCCACGGGCGGTCGGGCGGCAAGCGCGGCCACCTGTCGCGCTTCAGCCAACTGTTAGGCGACCTGCAGGCGTTCCGGCGCGCGGTGCGCGCATCTACGCCGGCGCCTCAGGTCATTCTGGGCCACTCCTTCGGCGGGCTCGTCGCGCTGCGTTACCTCGAGACCCAGCCTGCCGATCCGCCCATCGCCACTATCGTCTCGAGCCCCTGGCTGGGGCTGCCGCAGGCACCCCCCGCCTGGAAACGGTATCTGGCGCGGGTCCTCGCCGATCTTTGGCCGACGGTGCGCATCGGGGCGGGGATCGACACCGATCACCTCTCTCGCGACTCCGCCGTCAACGCCGCGTGGGGCGCCGACCCCGCCTGTCATGACGTGATGACCCCCGGCGCCTGGGCGGAAATCCACTGGGCCCAGCGGGCCGTCGCCCATGACGGCCACCGCATCGAGTGCCCCCTCCAGTTTCTCCTGGCCGGCGAGGACCGCATCGTGGACGCGCACCTCGCCCGTGCGTTCGCCGACGGGCTCAAGGGCTCGGTCGAGATGCGCTGGTACGCGGAGATGTACCATGAGGTCCTGAACGATCCGGAACGGGAGACCGTGATGGCAGACGTGCTGGCGTTCCTGTCGAAGCATGGGCTGTGACGTCTGCCGAGTCTGGAACTAGCCTGTCGCGTCGTCCGTTGTAATCTGGCTTGAAAGCCCACGGAAAACGACGTGCTCGACAGCTCTGTTGCATTCGTCTATCTTGTTGCCAGATCGAAAGTTCCGACAACCCCGGGCGCCGCGCTCCGCCAAAACGGCGCGATTGGCGCGGCACGCCCGTTGCTAGGCGACATGGAGACTATGAACGACGAGCAGGACGAGGCACCGCCGGCTGCCACTCCCCTCCCTGTCGAGCCGCCCGAGCAGGCTGTCGTGCGACTGCAGGAGGAGGTCGACGCGCTGAAGGAGCGCTATCTCCGGCTCGCGGCGGAGTACGACAACTACAAGAAGCGGACCGCCAAGGAGCGCACCGAAGCCTGGGGGAGGGCCCAGGCGGAGCTGTTGGTGCGGCTCGTGGACGCGCTCGACGACCTCGCACGATTCGCCCACGTCGATCCCGCGCAGACCGATGCCAAGACCATCCATGACGGCGTGGACCTGGTGGAGCGGAAGCTGTGGAAGGAGCTCCAAACGGCGGGTGTCACGCGCGTGGACCAGACGGGCGTGCCGTTCGACCCCCACGTGCACGAGGCTGTGACCACGCAACCGGCCGCGAGCCCGGAGCAGGACCACACCGTGGGCCAGGTGCTCCAGGCGGGCTACCGCCTGCGCGACGTGTTGCTCCGTCCGGCGCGGGTCGTCGTTCTGCAGTGGCAGGGCGAACGCCCCCGCACGATGGACAGCTGACGGCTTATGGCTCAACCGCGCGACTACTACCAGGTGCTCGGCGTGTCCGAAACGGCCACGACCGACGAGATCAAGAAGGCGTTCCGGCGCCTGGCCAAGCAGCACCATCCCGACCGCAACCCCAACAATCCGCAGGCGGCGGACCGCTTCAAGGAGATCAACGAGGCGCACGACGTCCTGAGCGACGCCGAGAAGCGGCGGAAGTACGACCAGCTGCGCCGTTACGGCGCGTTCGCCGGCATGGGAACTGGGGGGAGCGGGGGGGGGGCTCGCCGGGGCGAGGCGTCCGACAGCGGCGTCGACTTCGACCTCTCCGACCTCGGCTCGTTCGGCGGGCTGGGCGATTTATTCTCGTCGATCTTCGGGCGGCGCGGGGCGGGGACCGCGGGCTCGAGGGAAGCCGAGGCCGAGGAGATCGAGGCGTCCGTCACGATCCCGTTCCGGGTCGCGGCGCTGGGCGGCAAGATCCCCCTCACGCTCACGATGGCAGAGGTGTGCCCCACCTGCGGCGGAAAGGGAGCGGCGCCGGGCGCGACGATCTCAACGTGCCCGGAGTGCAAGGGGCGTGGCACCGTTTCGTTCGGCCAGGGTGGCTTCGCCGTGAACCGGCCGTGCCCCGTCTGCCGCGGCAAGGGGACGGTGCCGTCTCAGCGGTGCGGCACCTGCCAGGGCAGCGGCGACGTGAAGGTCGAGAAGCGGCTCAACGTGACGATCCCCCCCGGCACCGATGAGGGCACCAGGATTCGCCTCAAGGGCCAGGGTCCCAAAGGGCAGGGCGACGTGGTGGTGCAGATCCAGGTCGAGCCCGACCGCTTCTTCCGGCGCGAGGGTCTCGACGTGATCTGCGTCGTCCCCATCAACCTGGCGCAGGCGATGCTCGGCTCCCGCATCAAGGTCAAGACACTCGACGGCAAGCGCGTGGTGCTCAAGCTGCCACCGGGGACGCAGCACGGGCAGAAGTTCCGGATTCCGGGGCAGGGGATCGAGAAGAACGGACGGCGCGGGGATCAGTACGTCGAAGTGCACGTCGAGATTCCGGAGCGGCTCAGCACCGAGCAAGAGGCGGCGGTGAAGGCCTTCGCGGAGAAGACGGGCCTCAAGTACTAGAGCACCAGCACGACCTTCCCGATGTTCTTCCGCTCGTGGATGTAGCGGTGCGCCGCGGCGGCCTCCGCGAGCGGGAACGCCCGGTCCACCCGCGGCGTGAGCTTGCCCGCCTGGGCGTACTCGAGCAGAGTCGCGACTTGCGGCTCGAGCAGCGCGCGCTCGTTCCACAGGTGTCCCAGGTTCACTCCGGCGACGCTGCGGTTGTCATTCATGAGCGCGAGCGGGCCGAACCGTGGGAAACGGAGCAGTCGCCAGAGGATCTTGACGAAGTTGCGTCCGGATCCCTCTGACATCACAGAGGCCCCGTAACACACGAGCCGGCCGGCGGGCGCGAGGAGCCGGTAGTCGTGCCGCCACGCGTCCCCGCCAACCGAATCGAGCGCGACGTCCACGCCTCTCGGCGCGGCCGCGCGGACCGCGTCGAACCAGCGAGGGTCCCGGCCGTCGAGGGGCTCGACGCCGTACTCGCGTAGCACGGCGTGTTTCCCGGCGGAGGCGAGCCCGATCACGCGCACGCCCAGCAGGCGTCCCAGCTCCGCCACCGCGAGTCCGACGCCGCCGCCGGCGGCGTGGACGAGCACCGTTTCGCCGCGCCGCGCAGCCGCCACCCGGACGAGCATGTGGTGCGCGGTGAGATAGACGACGGGGAACGCCGCGCCCTGCTCCGCGCTCCACCCGGCGGGAAGTGGGAAGACGGACGATGCGGGGACGACGACGAGCTCGCTCTGGCCGCCGAACCGCGTTGATGCGACGACGGGCTCTCCCCGGCGGGGCGTGGTCACGCCCTCGCCCACGGCGTCGACGACACCCGCCACCTCGTAGCCCACGGTCAAGGGCGGCTTCGGCGCATCGGGGTAGAGGCCCTGCCGGGCGAGCAGGTCCGAGAAGTTGATGCCCGCGGCGTGCACGCGGATCCGCACCGTGCCGGGCTCGACCTGCGGGTCCGGCGCGTCCCGAACCTCGAGGACCTCGGGCGGCCCGTACCGGGGGATGACGAGCTGCTTCACGGGGTGAGCTCGGCCCGCATGGCGACGGCGCTCGCGGGGCACGCCCCCCGTAGCTCCGCCGAGCGGTCCAGGACTGGGTCCATGTCCTTGCGGTCGATCCGCGCAAAGCCGAAGCGGGGGAAAAAGTCGCCGGCGGTCGTGGTGAGCAGGTAGAGGGTCGTCACGCCGCGGCTCCGAGCCAGGTCCACGGCGGCCGCCGTGAGCCGTTGTCCCAGCCCTGCGCCCCGCCGCGCCTCGTCAACCGCCACCGAGCGCAGCAACCCCGCGGTTCCGTACACCTCGACCGCCGCGCACCCGACGAGCCTCGAGTCGTCGCGCGCCACGAGCATCGTGCTCAGGTGGTTCTCGATCCCGGCATGGGGCAGCTGCGACCGCTCCAACAGGTCGAGCACGAGCGCGAGGTCGTTCGGCGTGGCAGGCACGATCTTGACGCTCACGTTTCAGGGCTCCTGGCGTTGCTTTCGCAAGCTAGTGCTGCTCGGTACGACAAGCCGCGGTTCGCGGTGTAGCAATCGCTATGAACATGCGCCCAACGCGGCACGGGTTCCTCCGGGAGCCACAGTGCCTTACCTGCAACGGGTGTGTGGTCTATGCGACCAAACCTCTTCCGATTCGCGCGGAATGCCAGCTACGTGCTGGGCGCCGCGGTCCTGCTGCTACAGCTGTGGGACTGGTTCTCTACACGGCGCCAGGGTGATCTCGATGCCGTCGTGACGTTTGGCCAGTTTCGGCTCCCCCCCATGCTGGAACGCGACTTCGCCGCGATTCGCAGTCTCGCCTCCCCCGTCGTCCTCGACTCGATTCCCTGGTCGACGCTTTATTCCAAGCGTGCCCGTGCCACTGTGACGGCGGATGTCTCGTCGTTCCTCGCGGGGCGGCTCCCGGCGGACGTGCCCCCCGACGTGCGGCAGCTCGTGGGGTACTGGGCGGCGACGGTGCGCAACGACGGGCCGCGCTCGCTCACCTCGGTGACCCTCACGCTGCCCGGCGCTCGGGCAGTCCAGGTGTCTCGCCGCGGCGCACCGTTCTTGCAGCACGATGTGGTGCACGACGTCATTCCGATCGGTGACCTCCAGCCGAAGGAGGAGGTCGAGGTATTCGCCTGGACGAGCGTCCCCATCGCGTCACGTGGAGAAACGGACATCACCCTCACGCACGACAACGGCCTGGGGTCCGTGTTGGTCAAGCGACCGGTCGGGCGGGTCGGGCAAGTGGCCGACCGCTACTGGTTCCTGCTGCGATTCCTCATACTGCTCGGCTTCGTCTGGATCGCTCTCGCCGTCGTGGTCCACCTGCTGCGGGCGCGTGGCGATCGGGCCGCCGAGGAGCTCGCATGACGGAGAAGGTAGCTTGCCGCTGAATTGCGCGCATGTTACCCTCCGTGTCCCCTCGCTCAACGGGGCGGGGGCCTGTGGAGTGATCGGTGGGGTGTAGCTCAACTGGCGGAGCGCCCGGCTGTTAACCGGGAGGTTGGAGGTTCGAGTCCTCCCGCCCCAGCTGCTCTGAGCAACATTGATTCTGAGCAACATTGATATAGAAGGCCGCGTATCAATGATGACAGTCGTCATCCTCACGCGGAGGGCCCTATGCTCCCATCCCGCCTTGCTCCTCTCGCCGTCGCCTTCGCCATCATCGGTTGCACCCATGCGGACGTGTTACGCCTCGACCATGTGCTCCGCCCGCAGACGAGGCCGGATTCGGTACGGCTCATCGCGCAGGAGCCGACGGAGCCCTACACGGTCATTGCACTCGTCTCGGTGCAATCGGACGGTACGATGATCCATACGGGTGACGCCCGCGCGCGCCTCTTGAAGGAAGCCGCGCGCCTCGGAGGCCACGCTGTGCTGCTTGGGAATGGGTCGCTCACCCGGATCGGCACCGGCGGCGAGTACGGGGGCACGCAACAACAGCTGACCGGCAAAGTGATTGTCTTCGATCGGGAGCCCGCGCAGTAGCGCCGAATGCTCCACACACCCAAGGCCCGCTGGTTCTGGCCATTGGCCGCCACGCTCCTCGTGGCCGACTGCGCGTCCAAGCGGGCCGCCGAGTCACAACTGTCGCCCGCGCACGTGCCGCATCAGGTCGTGGGCGACGTCGTGCGCCTCACGCTGGCCTACAACACCGACGCCGCCATGGGTCTCTCCCTCGGGCCCTACTCGCGGTCGGGCTTCGCGCTGCTCGCCGCCGCCGCCTTGCTCGTGCTGGGCGCCCTGTATCGCCGCACGCATCCCGGCGATCGCGTCGTCGCAGTCGGGCTGGCCCTGGTCATGGGCGGTGCGCTCGGCAACCTGCTCGACCGGCTGCGCTCGGCCGCGGGCGTCGTCGATTTCATCGACATCGGCGTCGGGCAGGCGCGGTTCTGGACGTTCAACGTCGCCGACGTGGGCATCACGTTGGGGGCGCTCGTATTGATCGTCGCGTTCGGCCGCCGCGGCGGCGTGCGAGCGACGTGACGCTCCGCTGGCTCGTCGCGTCCCTGCATCTCCTCGCGCTGCCCCTCGGTCTGGGTGCCGTGTTCGGGCGCGCGCGCGCGTTACGGGGCGCGCTTGACGGGCCGGGCCTGGCACGGGTGTTTCGGGCCGACGCGCTGTGGGGACTCGCGGCCGTCGTTTGGGTCGGCACGGGCCTGGCGCGGGCGTTCGGCGGACTCGAGAAGGGAGCCGCGTACTACCTCGGCGCGCACGTGTTCTGGGTGAAGATGAGCCTGCTCGGATCGATCCTGGTGCTCGAAGTGTGGCCCATGGTGACGCTCATCCGCTGGCGTGCGCGCGCGGCCAAGGGTGAGGCGATCGACATGTCGTCCGCACGCGATCTCGCCCTCATCAGCGATGTGCAAGCGGGGTTCGTCGTCCTGATGGTCTTTGCGGCGACGGCACTCGCGCGCGGGATCGGCTCCTAGCGTCATGCGGTCGGCCGCCGCCCTTGGCTTCCGGGTGAAATCCGGCTGGGCGACGGCCGTTCTGCTCGCGGGTCCGAGGGCCGCGCCCCGCGTGGTCGAGCGGCGTATCGCGGAGTTGTCCGACCCGGCAGTGCCGGAGGCGCGGCAGCCTTACCACGCCGGGATCGGGCGGCACGAGGCTCGTGTCGCGCGGGAGGTGACACGACTCGTCCGGGCGGTCGAGCGCTACGCCCGCAGCTCCCTGAGCCGCCTCGTGGCGGGCTACCGCCGCGGCGGGCACCAGATCCGCGGTGTGGGGATCGTGGTGGGCAGCACGATCGACCCCGCCCGCATTGCCAATGACCACATTCGTGCCCACGCCGAGGAAGGCCGGCTGTTTCGCAGCGTGATCGAGACCGCCGCCAGGGCGGCGAAGCTGCGGGCGCGGGTCGTGTTGGAGAAGGAGCTGTACGCTCACGCGGCCAAGGCGCTCGGCATTGCCGCGCTCCGCCTCAAGGCGCGCGTCGCGGCGCTGGGCGAGACTGTCGACGGCCCCTGGCGTGCAGAGGAGAAAGCGGCTGCGTTGGTGGCATGGATCGTCCTGCGGTCGCCGACCTAGCCACCGCGCTCGCGGGGCGCTACAGGATCGAGCGCGAGCTGGGGCGCGGTGGGATGGCGACCGTGTACCTCGCCGAGGAGACGAAGCACGGCCGCATGGTGGCGATCAAGGTCCTGCGCTCCGGCCTCGCCGCCTCCCTCGGCGCCGAGCGGTTCCTGCGCGAGATCGGCATTGCCGCGCGGCTGTCCCACCCGCACATCGTCCCCCTGATTGACTCGGGTGAAGCCGCGGGCCTGCTCTATTACGTGCAGCCGCACGTCGCCGGCGGATCGCTGCGCGAACGACTCGAGCGGGAGCGGCGGTTCCCCGTGAAGGAGGCGCTGCGCATCGCGACGGAGGTTGGTGCCGCGCTCGATTTCGCGCACCGCAACGGCTTCGTGCACCGCGACGTGAAGCCCGAGAACATCCTCTTCGCCGACGGCCACGCCGTGCTGGCGGACTTCGGCGTGGCACGCGCGTGCTACGCGCCGGGGATGAGGCCGGTGACGGACATCGTCACCGACGCGGGCTTCGCGGTCGGGACCCCGGAATACATGAGCCCCGAGCAGGCGAGCGGAGAAACGGATCTCGGCAACCCGAGCGACGTGTACAGCCTCGCCTGCGTCGTCTTCGAGATGCTGGCAGGGGCGCCGCCGCTCGTCGGGTCCGGCGCGCGCGCGACGATGGCGAAGCACGTCACCGAAAGGCCCCGACCGGTACGGGCGCTGCGGCCGGAGGTTCCCGCGGCAGTCGAGCGGGCGCTCGAGCGAGCGCTCGCCAAGGATCCGCTGGAGCGGTTCGCGAGCGTCGCCGAGTTCACGGCGGCGCTGCAGGCGGAAGGGCCCGCCGGCCCGCCCTCGCCCGCTGCAACCCGGTCGATCGCCGTGCTGCCGTTCGTCAACGCCAGCCCCGATCCGGAGAACGAATACCTGAGCGACGGCATCACCGACGAATTGATCGACGCGCTGGCGAAGATCGCGGGCTTGCGCGTCTCCTCCCGCACGTCGGTGTTCGCGCTCAAGGGAAAGACGCTCGACGTGCGCGCCGTCGGCGCGCTGCTCGGCGTCTCGGTGGTGCTCGAGGGCACGGTCCGCAAGTCCGGCCAGAAGTTGCGCATCACGGCGCAGCTCACGTCGACCGACGACGGCCGGCTGCTATGGTCGCAGCGCTTCGACCGTAAGCTCGTGGACGTGTTCGAAATCCAGGACGACATCGCCCGGACGATCGTGAACACCCTGCGGGCGACGTCGTTCGCCGACCTGGCGGAGCACGTCCCGCGACGCTACACGGAGAACATCCAGGCGTACGGCCTCTACCTGAAAGGGCGCTACGCGTGGAACAAGCGGTCGGGGGAAGGCGTCGCGGAGGGGATCGGGTACTTCGAGCAGGCGATCGCCGCCGACCCGAAGTATGCGTTGGCGTACACCGGCCTGGCCGATTCGTATGCGCTGCACGTCGATTACCGCAGCGTCCCCGTCACCGAGGGGTTCGCCCGCGCCAAGAGGTACGCGCGCAAGGCACTCGAGCTGGACGAATCGCTGGCCGAGGCTCACGCCTCGCTGGCGTGGAGTCTGTTCATTTACGACTGGGATTGGCCGGGGGCGGACCGCGAATTCCGCCGCGCCATCGAGCTCGATCCGCGGTACGCCACGGCGCATCAGTGGTTTGCGTTTTCGCTGGCGGCGCAGGGGAAACACGACGATGCCTTGCTCGAAGGTCATACGGCACTCGAGCTGGACGCAGGCTCGGTCTCGATCCGGCGGGGCATGGGATGGCTGTATTACTACGCGCGCCGCTACGACCAGGCGCGCTATCACCTGGCGCGCGCCATCGAGATGAACCCCAATGCCGAGGAAAGTCATCGCATCTTCGGGCTGACGTTGGCGCTCCAGGGCCAGACGGAGGAGGCGGAGCGGGTGCTCCGCGACGCGCTGACGCTCCCCGACGCGGGTCCCTACGCCCAGGCGACGCTTGGCTGGGTCCTCGCCCGCGCCGGGAAGGCGGCGGAGACCGCCACCTTGCTGCGCGGGCTCGAGGCCCAGGCGCGCGAACGCTACGTGTCACCCGTCGCGTTCGCGACGCTACACCTCGCGCTGGGCGACTTCGACCGGACCATGGAGTATGCGG
Organism: Gemmatimonadales bacterium; assembly: GCA_036505055.1. Classification (GTDB taxonomy): domain Bacteria; phylum Gemmatimonadota; class Gemmatimonadetes; order Gemmatimonadales; family GWC2-71-9; genus 20CM-2-65-7. Next base: position 107,739 of record DASXUE010000004.1, read on the forward strand.
AGATGGCCTTTGAGGAACGGCGGGGGTGGCTCGCCTACCTGGCGGTCAACCAGATGTTCGATCCGCTGCGGGGGGAGCCGCGATTTCAGGCGTTGGTGGCGAGGATGAGGTTGTAGCAGCGCCGGGGACGACTTGCGACCCGGCGTTCGGGGCGCATCTTCAATCAAGCGCTCCACCGCTCACTTCGGGCACGGGAGGCAGCTCATGTGCGCCGTACGTTCCCTCACCGCAGTAGTCAGTCTGGCGTTCCTGGTTTCGGCGTGCGGCGACCGCCCCACTCCCACGGCCGCTTCCGAGCAGCCGAACTTCATCGTCAACGGTACCCCGACCGGCAGCAGCTTCCCCAGTGTCGGCGCCCTCCTCTTCGACTTCAACCACGACGGCGTGCTCAACGGGGACGATGAATTGTGTACCGGGAGTCTCATCGCGCCTACGGTGTTTCTGACGGCAGCGCACTGCGTAGCGGGTGCGCCGCCGAGCACGCCGTTCTCCGTGTCGTTTGCCGCCGACCTGTACGCCGGTTCGATCCGCACCATCGCCGCGACGGGCTTCACCTGGGATCCCGGTTTCGGGCACGACCAAGGCGACCTGCACGACCTGGCGGTCGTGTTCCTTCCCGCCAGGGCCACGAGGGGCATGGAGATCTACCAGCTGCCGCCAGCCGGGTATCTGGACCAACTCGCCGCACAAGGCGGCCTCGTGGATGCGGTCTTCGTGAATGTGGGGTACGGGACGGCCAGCACGCGGACCGGCAGCCCCGGCTTTCCGTACAATGGCTTGCGCAACGTGTCGGAGTCGGAGTTCATGGCTCTGCAGCCGGCCTGGCTCGGCTTGCTGATGAACGCGAACGCCACCGGATTGGGCGGGGATTGCTACGGCGACTCCGGCGGACCGAAGTTCCGAAAGGGGCACCTCAACATCATCGTCGCCACGGTGACGACGGGGGACTTGCCGTGCCGGGGGACGAGCTGGGACTACCGGGTCGACACGCCCGTGGCACGTGCGTTCCTGGGTCAGTTCGTAACGCTGCCCTAACCCTGCAGGGCGGGGACCCCGGCGAGAAACTTCTCGACCGCCTCGTTGCCGATCGTGGGGCGCAAATACTCGAGCACGAGCCGGCCGAGGCGGGGCACATCGTCCTTCTGGAATCCGGCCGCCGCGAGCCCCGCCATCAACGCCTTGGGGCCGATCATCACGACCATCTCCCCCGTCCGCGCGCCGCTCATGAGCGCGCGCCCCATGTAGCTCTCGGCGTTCGGGATCGCCGCCTTGGCTTTCTCGAACGCCGTCGCGTCGCCGGACATCCGCAGCGCCATCAGGATGGCGCCGACGCCCTTCTCAGCCTGACCTTCTTCGACTTCGAGATTGGCGACGATCTGCTGGACGAGATCCATGGCCGAAAAGAATAACATTCTACGCGCGCAGGCGCACCGATGGGAAAAGAACAGGAAACCGGGACTGGGAGAGTCTGCCCCAGTCCCGGCCCCCTGCATCCCTCGATGCGCCGGTGCGTCCAGTCGTTGCCGTTCCTAGCCCACCGTGAAGTCTATCCTCTTGATGACGTTTCCCGCCGCATCTCTGATCTCGACATGCCACGGCCCCGTCATTTCCGCCGGAATCGTCTTCCGGCTCCACGTGCGCCACGGCGATCCGCCGATCGTGAGCGGGATGTTCGCCACCTCCGTGTCGCCATGGAACCAGACGTGATTGACCGTCTGACCATCGGCGCCGGTCACGCGCGTCCACAGGATCAGCTCGCCGACGGCCGGCGGAAAGGCGCTGCCGGTGTCTTGCGGCGCCCGGTCCAGCACGCTGCGGGCCAGCACCGCCTCGACACTCACCGCGCTGGGCGCGGCGGCGGCAGGAGCCGCGGGCGCACGGGTCGTATCCTGCGCGGCGGCAACGGGCACGCCCGCGAGGCTCAAAAGGGCGGCCAGGGTGAGGGTTCTGTTCATCACGGCTCTCCTTGTTGTGAGTCCGCTCGTTGTACGGCGCGACGGCGGCGAAGTTCCAGCCAGGAACCGAGCACCGTGGCCAGGAGACAACCGAGCAGCGTGCCGGCGCTCTGGAACCCGAGCTGGTATTCGAGCTGCATCCAGTGGCACTTGGGGGCAAACACGGGCCCGACCAGGCGGCCGCAGGTCTGCTGTGAAAAGGCGAAGCCCCAGCTCGCCGCGAGCCCGAAGATGAGCGGCAGCAGGGCGATACAGAGATTTCGCAGCACGATTCTCATGGGGAACCCATCAGGTACAGGAAGACGAAGTTGTAGATACCCGTGAACAATGTGAGACACCACGCCAACACGACGTACGGCCCCGTGTGGCGGTGCAGGCCGCGCAGCCGCGGCGCGGCGCGGCTCGTCAGCTGCCACGCCATCCCCGCCAGCGCCGTGAACGCGAACGCCAGGTGAATCTTGAAGAGCGGCAGCGCGAGGAGCTGCGGCCGCCGAGGACTGGGATGCTGTACGAACCCGAAGGACGCGACGACGCCGACGGTGACGATCACGGCGCCGATCATGAGGGTGGCGTGCAGCGGAATGCGGCCGTGGCGCACGCGCGTGGCCGCGTACACGAGCAACGGCACCCCGATGATCGCCCAGCCGACGGCCACGTACGCCTGCCAGGGAGCGCTCATCGTCCGCGCTCGATTTTCCACCGGCCCGTCACGGCGCCGCCCTCCAGGACGACGTATTCGTCGAAGTGCGCCATCGTGAGGCACGAGTGGTTGGGGATAATCTCAATCCGCTCGCCCACGCGGAATTTGCCGTCGATCGCCTGCGGTGTGGCCGCCCGAATGATGCCGTGCTCCTGGGACACCGACGCGACGGTGAGCTCGACGTGCCCGCGCACTTCGCCCATCGCGGGCGGCAGATCGAGGTGAGTTGGTCCCACGTCTTTGGAGAGCGAAAGGGCGCCCGCATCCACGACGAAGTGCGACGTGCCCGGCTGGTGCGACACGACGCTGGCGAGCACCGTCACCCCGACATCCTCCGGGCGGCAGCAGCCGATCAGGACCATCGTGCGGTCGTAGAAGATGTAGTTCCCGGGCCGCGCCTCCGTCACGCCGGCGAGATTCTCCACCGCCGCCATCGCCGGCGTCGAGCCGACGCTGATCCCGCGCACCGGGAGGCCGTCTTTGCGCAGCAGCTCGGCGAACCACACCATCACCTGGCGCTCCTGCTCGGCGACTTGCGCCGCCTCCGCCTTGTTTCGCGTGCGGTAGGCGTGCCCCGAGTGACTCAGGATGCCGTCGAAGGTGAGGCCGCGTTCCCGGCCCAGCTCGCGCGCCACGTCGAGGGCGTATGGCGACGAGGGATCGACGCCTGCCCGGTGATACCCGCAGTCCACCTTGAGCCAGGCGTGCAGGCCCGTCCCCTCGAGGGCCTTGGCCGTTTCGAGGTCGTCCACCACCACGCGCAGCGTGACGCCTCGCCCGTCGGTGATGCGCCGCACGTGGGCGATGTGGGTGGGATCGAGCGGAAACGCCCAGGTCAGGTCCTCGAACCCCGCCCGCGCGAATGCCTCGGCCTCGAACAGGGTCGACACGGTCACGCCCGGCGCGCCATGCGCCAGCTGCCGCCGTCCCAGCTCCGGGCATTTGTGCGTCTTGATGTGGGGCCGCAACGAGACGCCGAGACGCCTAGCTCGCTCTGCCATGTGTGCGAGGTTGCGCTCCACCACGTCGAGGTGAAGCAGCAGGGCGGGGGTTTCCACGTCGATCATCGCGCTCTCCGAACCAGGACCCGGGCCTTGTTGCCGATGGGCAGCTGCCGGAAAAGGACATACTTCAGGGGATTCACCGCGTATGTCTCCCACACCTCGAGTGCGAGTCCGGCCTGCTCGGCCGCGTAGGTGAACGAAGCGCGGCAGAACTCCTGCACGTGCCCTGGCACGTAGCTGGGCGCGTAGTGGCGGCGATGCACCCCCGTCCGCTCGAGCAGCCGGCGCAGCCGCGCGTCGAAGGCGTCGATGTTTGGAAACTCGAGCACGCCCACGCCTCCTGGCACGAGCAGGTCACGGATCTTGCGCAGCGCCGCTACAGGATCCGCGAGGTGCTCGAGCACGTGGGTCAGGACGACGACGTCATACGTCATAGGGCGTACGACGTACGACATGATGTCCGATGTTTCCACGTCGAGGCCGAGCGTGTCGCGCACGAGCGCTGCTTGCTCGGGAAAAAGCTCCACGCCTTTCACCGTCCAGCCGTCCCCCCGCGCCAGCCACAGGATCGTCCCGTCGCCGCACCCCAGGTCGAGCAACCGGCCTGGCGTCGGCGCGTAGCGGCGGATGAAGGCGTACGTCTGCCGGTGGGCGCGGTTCTGCCGGGTGTGCGCCTCGGGATCGACGCGCGACAGGACGTACTTCGCCTGGTTCACACCCGTTCGCGTGTCGTACACGACCAGCCGGCAGCGCGGGCAGCGGTAGAACCGGAACTGCCGCCGGTCGCCCTGGGCGTAGAAGAGTGGCAGGTCGGGCGTTCCGCAGAGCTTGCAAATCACCGCACGACGTGGAATTCCGTCTGGCGTTTGAGCACCCACCGCATCCGGCCGTCGGCGCCCAGCTCGGCGTCCTCTTCCTGCGCCGAGCGGACTACCTGGCCGCCCCACTCGGCGACGGGGGTGGACGCCTGCAGCTCGATGGAAAACCACGTACTCGGGAGCAGCGGCACGTCCCCGCGCCCGGGGATGCCCTCCTGGTGGTCCCACAAGCCGATCAGGGGGCCGGCGCCGTGTCCGCGGTCGCCGATGGGGTGGGTGTACACCGTGCCGTTGATCCCCGCGGCGCGCATCGCCGCCAGCGTCGCCGCCAGGACGTCGTTCCCGCTCCGGCCGGGTCGCATCTCGGCGAGGAGGAGGTCCTGCAGGCGGTTCGAAGCCGCCAGCGCGCGCTTCAAGCCGGCCGGCACGTCGCGCTCATCGGCCCGCAGCACGTATCCCATGTGCTGCGTGTCCGTGTTGAGGCCGAGCGCGCTGACGCCGAAATCGCAGTGCAGCACGTCGCCGCGCTGGATGATCACGGCGCCTGAGTCGCTCAGATCCACCCCGCGCCGCTGCACATCCACGTCGGTCTGAAACCAGGTGCCGAGCCCGAGATCGTTCACGCGCTGCCGCATCCACCAGACGACATCGTCGGTCGTGGTCTTGCCCGGCGTGATCACCCGGTTCGAGAACGCCGTATCGATGACCGCCCACACGACTTCCATCATGCGCTTGTACGCGGGAAGCATCGCGGGAGCGCGGATCGCCTGATAGTCGAGCGCGAGTGCTTCGGCGCGCACGACGCGCGGCAAATAGCCCGGTGGCAGAGCGCGGGAGAGCTGCTCCCATTCTCCGGCGGAGAGGCCGTCGGAGAACGCATGCGTCTGAGAGATGTTGACGGCGATGGTCTTGGGATCGCGCTCGCGCACCACGCGCGCGAGTAGCTCCCACTGCGCCTGCCCGACGAGCTCGGGCCGGCGGCCGATGGACGGGTCGATGGTATCGCGCGCGACGTACGCCTGGTACAACCCACCCTGCGTTGTGCCGCCGAGCGCGAGCCGCTCGAGACCGCGCTCCGCCCCGCGGTCGAAGAAGACGTAGATCGTGCGCCGCCGCGCAAAGAACGTGGTAGGGGAAACGAGCGCCCAGAAGACCGGGTCCTCGTTGTACTCGCGCATCGGGACGATCCACATGGCGACGCCGAACTGCCGCATGAGCCGCGGGAGCACCGAGTCGAGCCGATACCGCAGCCATTCCTGCTGCAGCACCGCCTGTTCGCGCAGCGTGCCGAGCGGGCGCGCCGGCGTGACGGTCAACCGAAGCGGGCTCTGTACCTGAACCAGCAGCGTTGCGGCGAGCAGGATCGGCGTCACGGGCCACCTTTGACGATGCCGGCGGCGAGCGCCAGCCAGCCGCCGAGGAAGAGCACACCCCCGAGAGGCGTGACGGCCCCGAGCCAGCGCGCCCCAGTGAGGGCCAGAAGGTAGAGACTGCCGGAGAAGAGGAGGGTGCCGGCCAGGAAGAGCCACCCGGCGGCCCGGATCGGCGTGCCGGGCCAGCGCGTGGCTGCCCACGCGACGCCGACCAGCGCCAGCGCGTGGTACATCTGGTAGCGGGCGCCGGTCTCGAACACCGCCAGGAGGTCCGCGGGAAGGCGGGACCGCAGGGCATGCGCGCCGAACGCGCCGGCCGCCACCGCGACGAACGCGGATAGGGTGCCGGCCAGGGCGAACGCCCTATCCATCGAGACGGCGCCCTGTCACCTCCACGTGGCGGATCCGCTCGATGCGGCCAGAGCCGCCGACGAACGACGACGCGAGCCAGCTCGTGAGTCCGACCACGATCGCGCCCAGCGTGGCCGGGATGAGGCCCGCCAGCTCGAACCCCGGGACGAGCCAGGCGACCACGCCCAGCGAGATCCCGTTGACCACGAAGATGAACAGGCCGAGGGTCAGCACGGTGAGCGGCAGGGTGAGGATCAGGATGATGGGCCGGATCACGGCGTTGACGATGCCGAGGAGCAGGGCCGAGACGAGGAGGGCGCGCCAGCCGACGATCGTCACGCCGGGAACGATCGTGGCGGCGGCCCACAGACCCAGGGCCGTGATCACCAGGCGGAAGAAGAATCCTTTCATGGAGCGGAAGATAACCGGCCGGCGACGAATTGGGCGGTCGCACCCGGGCGCACCTGCACGCCCATGCGCGAGTCGAACAACACCGCGCCGCGCAGCGAGTCCCGCCCCCACCACGCCAGCGACAGTCCCGCAAAGGGGCCGAGGTCGGCCGGCCAGCCGCTGACGATGGCCTGCTCGGGCTGCCCGAACCAGGTTACGGCCAACGTCTCCGCGCGGGGCGCGCTGAATATGACGCGCCCGCGCAGCAGACAATCTCTTCCGCTGACGGCGGTGGTCGTGTCGAGCACGATGGCGCCGAGACGAAACCGGTCGGCGAGCGGCGGCGAATCGGGAAAGGTCAGCGTGTCGCCGCGGGCCACCACCCAGTGGCCCGCGTACGGCCGCGAGAACCGCTCCAGCCGCCGGAATTGGGCGCCGGAGCAGGGGTTGGGGGGCCCGCATGCGGCGATGGCCAACACCGCGAGGGGTCCGTACAGCTTCACTGCGGGGTCGTGTCCGCGGCGACCGTGTTCGCCTGCTGGATCCGGGCGCTCGTCGAGTCGGCCGCCGTCATCGCGCGGCCCACCCCCGAGGCGCCGGGGATCTTGGCCTTGGCGAGGATGCTGTCTCGTTGCCGCTCGGTGAGAGAATCGCGGGCGCTCGCTTGCGAGCCGTCGCTCCCACCGCCGCACGCGGCCACGGTGCAAACTATGATCGCTAGGATGAATGACTTCATGTTTGCTCCCGGATTGATCCTTTAGCCCACGGCCTCCGGCCGCTGGCAACTTTACCCCGGCACCGTACACTTGCAACTCCAGACCCTGTCCGGGAGCGTGTCATGCGATACCCCGCCATGGCCCTCGTGGCGCTGGCTGCCTGCCGCGGTGCGTCCCCCGCCGACCGGTTGGCCACCGGCACGTGGGTGGATCTCACCTACCCGTTCGATTCGACCACGATCTACTGGCCGACGGCCAAGCCGTTTCGGCTCGAGGTAGTATCGGCGCAGCGCACGGCGGCCGGCTACTACTACGCCGCGAACAACTTTGCGGCAGCGGAGCACGGCGGTACCCACCTCGATGCCCCCGTGCATTTCGCCGAGGGCCGGCACGCCACCGACCAGATTCCCCTCACGCAGCTGATGGGGCCGGCGGTCGTCGTCGACCTCGTACGCGAAGCCGACTCGAGCGCCGACTTCCGCATCACGCCGGAGCTGCTGACCGCATGGGAGCGCGCGCACGGCCCGATCGCCGCAGGAGCAATCGTCCTGTTTCGAACCGGGTGGGGGAGCCGTTGGCCGGATCGGGCTCGTTATCTCGGCACGGCGAAGACCGGACCCGCCGCCGTGCCGGAGCTGCATTTTCCGGGGATCCATCCCGACGCGGCCCGCTGGCTCGTCGAGCGCCGCGTGCGCGCCGTCGGCATCGACACGCCGAGCATCGATTACGGGCAGTCTGCCACGTTCGACGTACACCAGATTCTCTTCGACGCGAATATCCCGGCATTCGAGAACGTGGCGCACCTCGATCTGCTGCCGGCGACGGGGAGCTTCGTGATTGCGCTCCCCATGTTGATCGCCCGCGGGAGCGGGGGGCCGCTGCGGATCGTCGCCCTGCTACCCTAAGGCCGGTGGGCCCGCCCGAAGCAACTCTTCCATCACGTCTGCAAACCGATCGACCTCCGCGAGCGTCGTGTAGACGTTGGGCGTGATGCGCAGGCAGTTGAACTCGGGATGCGAGATCGGCGTGACGATGATCTTGTGGCGGTCGTACAGGAAACTCGTGACTTTACCCACGTCCAGCGCGCCCGGCGTAAATGACGCGAGGCCGCACGACATCGCGGGATCGTACGACGTCAGGATCTTCACGCCCGGCACTCGCTCGAGCCGCTTGGCCCAGCGGTCCCGCAGGAAGCGCAGGCGCGCCGCCTTGCGCTCCGGGCCGATGCCGTCGAGGAACCCGAGCGCCTCGGCGATCGCGTTGTGGTTCGCCGCCGGGTGCGTGCCGATCTCCTCGAACTTGCGGATGTTCCCGTTCATCTCGGGCGGGGCCGCCATCAGCGGCCAGATCCGGTCGATCTTGTCGCGCCGCACGTACAGGAAGCCGGTGCCGATCGGGGCGGTCAGCCACTTATGGAGGCTGGTCCCATAGTAGTCGCAGTCCAGCTCATCGCGGGTGAAGGGGAACTGCCCGTACGCGTGCGCTCCGTCCACGATCACCTCGATCCCGCGGGCGCGCGCCATCTGACAGATCTTCTTCACCGGGAAGATCTGGCCCGTGAGGTTGGTGATGTGGCAGATGTGGATCACCTTGGTGCGCGGCGTGATCGCCTGCTCGATGCGGCGTGCCAGGTCGTCGAGGGACGGCGGCGGGACGGGGAAGGGAATCTGCTTGAGCACGATCCCGTCGCGCCGCTCCCGCTGCTTCCACGTCGTGATCATCCGCGGATAGTCCTGGGTCGTCGTCAGGACTTCGTCGCCGCGCTCGAGGGCGATGCCCAGCTGGACGATTTCCAGCGCCTCGCTCGCGTTGCGCGTGATCGCCATCTCCTCGGCGTCGCACCCGAAGCTCACCGCCAACCGCCGCCGCACCGATTCGATCTCTGGCTCGATCCAGCTCCACATCGTGATCGACGGTGCCTGATTGGACACGGCGAGGTAGCGCTGGAACGCCTGATGCACCACGCGCGGGCTGGGCGCCACGCCCCCGTTGTTCAGGTTGATCAGCCCACGGTCGATGTCGAACGCCTGCTGGATCTCGCGCCAGAAGTCCTCGTCCGACGCGACGTCCGCGGGAGTCCGGCCAAGGGAGGCGCGTGTCGCTCCGGCCACGCGCGCCAGTGCGTGGTTCGTGAAGGCAGGAACCGTCGCCGTGGTGGCGACGAGCGAGCGGAGAAAACTGCGGCGAGTAGTCATCAGGGTCCTCTCAGGAGACGGCGTGCCAGCACGCCGTAGGCCACGAGGTTTATTACGAGGACGACCGTACCCAGCGCGAGCTGGGCGCGCGGCGTCAGGCCGCTAGGGTAGAGCACCGGCCAGACGTAGTGCTCAATGAACCCGCCGTCGTATCCCGCGCTGCCCGCCTTCGCCCGGAGATGATTCTCGAGTGGTGTGAGCGGGCAGGTCCAGTGACGATACTCGATCAACACGCCCCAGGCGGCGCACGGCAGATGCAGCGCCGCCACCCGACGCCACCGCCAAGCGAGGAACCCGCCCAATACGACGAACGCGACAAACAGCCCGTGAAACGCGACGACGGCGCTCGCCAGGAGGCGGTAGAGCACGTGTAGGTATACGGCAAAACCCCCCGCCCGGCCAGGGCCGGACGGGGGGCAGGGGGCGGTTGCCGACGAGCGGCGCCCTCAGGCGGCGGCGAAGAAGATCCCGATCGGGCTGAACAACTCGGTGACGACGAGCACGAACTGCGCCGCGGCGGCGTTGAGCCCCTCGAGCGCCGTGAGGTCGTCCGCCGTCAGCGGCTCCCCGCCGGCGTCCACCCACTGCGCCGTATCAGGGTCGCCGTCGAACGTCGCCACCGTCCGGCCATTCAGCCGCACGGCGGCGTGCACGGTCACGCTGTTCGTCTCGTAGTTGATCGCGACGCGCCCGCTGAACGAGACGGTCTCCCCGGGCTGCACGATTCGGAAGGTCACGCTGACGACCAACGACTCGGTCCCGAACGTCACCGATTCGTGCAAGGTGAACGTGACGGGCGGGTTGTTGAGCGTGAACGAGGCGTCCACCGACGCGCCCGTCTGCGTGACGTAGAAGGTCTCGTCGAAATCGAGCGTCTTGTTGGCGGCCGCTGTGAGGCCGTTCGACAGGAAGCCGTTCGCCGTGGCCCGAACGCTGGTGGAGGTCGCCGTGACCGTCGTCGTGTAGTCCACGTAGACCGGGTTACCGCCCACGCCCTTCACGAGCACATGCAGCCGCAGCGTGGAGGGGGTGCTGGCGTCGATCAGGTCCAGCGTCCCGACCTCCACGACCGGTTCGGTCACGACGCCGTCCACCACCTGGTAGAGGAGGAAGCGGACGCCGGTGAGGCCGGGGATGACCGAGTCCTGCCAGGTGTACACATCGAGCGCCGCGTCCCACTGAAAGACGCGCCCGTACATCGAATCGGGGATGATGCGGCCCGCGGTCGCGGCGACGCTCATCTGCGGCGCGAGATCCTGCAGCTGCTGGGTGCGCCCGAGCGTCATCACGTACGGACTCTTGGACTGCCGGTTCAGCCCCGGCAGCGTCCCGCCGAGCAGCCGGGCGGCGGGTTGCAGGGCGGCCGAGGGGGCCGCGGGGTCCAGCGCCCCGGCGGCTACGGAGAAGCTGCGATAGACGTCGCTGTCGAATGCGCTGTCGAGGGCGCCGAGATTGGCGGTGATCGCCGCCGGATCGGTGAAGTCGATCGGGCCCGGCGAGTCCTTACACGCGGCCGCGAGGAGCGCGACCGCGAAGCCGGCACGCAGGAACAACCGCATACTGAGCCTCCCACGGAACGAGACGAGAACGGGGTCCGAAGCTTGCGCTCCGGTGCGCCGCGCCCGATGTGACCGGTCGCACGGCCCGAGGGGTCAGGTGATCACACCGCCACCGAGCAGCCGGTCGTCCGCATCGTAGACGACGCCCGACTGCCCCGGCGTGATCGCTCGGACCGGCTCTGCGAGCCGGAGCGCGACGTGGGCGTTCCCGATTGCATCAACTGTGCCGGGTACCGCGTGCGCGCGGTAGCGGCACTGCACCCAGACGGGGTCACCGGCCGCAGGCGGATCGGCCAGCCAGTTGACCTCGTCCAGTGACACGGTGTGTCCGAACAACTCCGCGCCCGGCCCAATCACCACTTCGCGCGTGTCCGGACGGATCGCCAGTACGAACATCGGCTCGTCGAAACCGCCCGGAAGTCCCTTGCGCTGACCCACGGTGTACCGCGCGAACCCCTCGTGCTCGCCGACCACGTCGCCCGACGAGGTCACGAGCGGGCCGGGCACCAGCGCGGGCGCATCCGGAGGGAGACGGCGCTCGAGCACCCCGACGTAATCGTCGTCCGGTACGAAACAGATCTCGACGGACTCGGTCTTGTCCGCGGTGACGAGACCGAGCTGGCGCGCAGCGGCGCGGGTCTCCTGCTTGGTCAGCCCGCCGACCGGCGTCAGCATCCGGCGCACCACGGCGCGATCGATGCCCCACAGGAAGTACGACTGATCCTTTCGCGGGTCGCGGCCGCGGTACAGCGCGCCGCCCCGCGCCATCGCATAGTGTCCCGTGGCGATGTATGCACAGTCGAGCGCATCGGCGTGGTAGAGGAAATCGCGGAACTTCGTGAACGAATTACAGCGCACGCAGGGAATCGGCGTGCGCCCGCGCGCGTACTCGGCCACGAAATTGGCGATCACGTCCCGCCCGAAGCGGTCCTCGAGATTCAGGACGTAGTGGGGGATTCCCAGCCTGTGCGCGACGAGCTTGGCGTCGGTGATCGAATCGAGTGAGCAGCAGGGGCGGTCGGGCACGCTGTCGCCGTAGCAGAACAGCTTCATCGTCGCGCCGATGACCTCGTAGCCCTGTTCGACGAGCAGCGCCGCCGCGACGGAGCTGTCGACGCCGCCCGACATGGCGACGAGGACGCGCTCGCTCATCGGTGCAAGACGGCCGAGAGCGACCGCACCTTCTCTACGATCTTCGGAAGGGCGCCGATCAGCACGTCGACGTCGTCCGGCGTGCTGTCCTTCCCGAACGAGAACCGCAGCGCGGAAACGCCCAGCTCGCGCGGCACGCCCATCGCCGTCAGCACGTGCGACGGCTCGACCGCCCCCGTGCTGCACGCCGATCCCGACGAGCAGGCGATCCCGGCGAGGTCGAGATGCATGAGCAGCGCCTCGCTGTCCGTCCCGGGGATCGACGCGTTCGACACGTGCGGCGCCCGCTCGCTCTGCCACCCGTGGATGCAGGCATCGGGGACGATCTCGAGCAGCCGGCGCTCCAGCTCGTCGCGCAGCGCCCCGAGGCGCGCGCCCAGCGCGCCCTGCTCGCGCGCGGCGAGCGCCGCCGCCCGGCCGAGCCCCACGATGCCGGGGACGTTCTCCGTGCCGGGACGGATGCCGAACTGTTGGCCGCCGCCGTGAATGATCGCCTCGACCGCTTTGCGGTCGCGCACGATCAGGGCGCCGATCCCCTTGGGGGCGCCGATCTTGTGGCCGGAGAGCGTGAGCAGGGTGCAGGGGACGTCGCCCAGCGACACGGGGAGCTTGCCGAAGGCCTGGACGGCGTCCGAGTGGAACAGCACGCCGACATCGTGACATCGCGCCGCCAGCCGGGCCACCGGCTGGACCGTCCCGACCTCGTTGTTCACCCACATGACGCTGACGAGGGCGACGCCCCGGGCCAGGGCCGCCGTGAGGGCGTCTTCGTCCACGATCCCCGACGCGGTCACGGGCAGGATGATCTCCTCGCCGCCCAGGTGCGTCACGGCATGCGCCGCCGCGAGCACCGCCTTGTGCTCGGTCGCCGAGACCGCGACACGGAACGGGCCGCCGCGATCCCGCGCGGCGAGGGCGGCGCCGATGATCGCCAGGTTGTCGGCCTCGGTGCCGCCCGAGGTGAACACGACCTGGTTCGGCTCGGCGCCCCCCCCCACGGCTTCGGCGACCTGGCGCTTCGCCTCCTCGATCCCGGCGCGCGCCGCCCGCCCGAACCGGTGGGCGGACGACGGGTTGCCGAACGCGTCGGCGCCGAGGTACGGGAGCATCGCTTCCAACACCTCGGGCCGCACCGGCGTCGTCGCGGCGTTGTCGAGATACACTATGCGCTTGGTCATGAAGGACAGAATCTACCGACTACAGGGACTGCACGCCAAGCTCTACCACGTCCGCCACTTCCACCGTCTCATAGGTGAAGAACGGCTCGCCGTAGGCGCGGCGGATCAGGGAGCCGTAGTGCGCCGACTGCACCCGGATCAGCTCGTACAGATCCTGGCCCGTGGGGAAGATCTCTCCCGCCGCCTTCGCCCCGCCGAATTGGGAGACATAGCAGCGGATCGCGGCCATCTTGGCGTCGAAGGTATCCGAGATATCCACCACGAACGACGGCTTGACGGGATCCTCCCGGTAGGCCAGGGCGAAGAGGAGCTTGAACGGCCGGTGCGGCTCGGCGTCGCCGGGCGCGTATTTCGCGAGCCCGGCGAGGTAGCAGGCGTCGCGACCCAGCTCCGACGCAACCCGATGATCGGGATGGCGGCCCACGGAGTAGGGGAGGATCACCACCCGCGGCTTCGTGCGACGAATCAGCTGAACGACTTTCTCCCTCGACGCCTCGTCGTTCGTCACGTGCGCGTCGGGAAGCCCGGCGTTGAGCCGCACGTGCGCGCCCAGAGCTCGGGCGGCGCGCTCGGCCTCGGCCGCGCGGGTCGCGGCGTCACCGCGCGTACCCATCTCCCCCTGCGTGAGGTCTACGATCCCGACGCGATGGCCGGCGCGGACGGCTTTCGCCAGCGTGCCCCCGCACGTGAGCTCGACGTCGTCGCGATGGGCGGCGATCGCGAGAAGGTCGACGGATTCCGTCACGCCCCACGGCTCCTTTCTATCGAGATGCGAGATGCGAGATGCGGGATGCGAGCTGCGGCGGTGGCGTTTCGCATCCCGCATCCCGCATCCCGTATCCCGTATCCCGCATCTCGCTATTCATATCTCAACGCCTCCACCGGATCCAGTTTCGCCGCGCGGGCCGCGGGCGCGATGCCGAACACGAGGCCGACCACGATCGACGCCACCGTGGCGATCGCCGCCGGCACCACGGGGACGGTCGTGTTGAACGCGAGCAGGCGCTTCAATACCTCTCCGGCGCCAAGGCCCAGAATGATGCCGATGATGCCCCCGAGCAGCGTGAGCGTGGCCGCTTCAACGAGGAACTGCCACAGGATAGCCCGCCGGGTCGCTCCCAGCGCCTTGCGCAGGCCGATCTCACGCGTGCGGCTGGTGACGGACACCATCATGATCGCCATGACGCCGATGCCTCCCACCATCAACGCGATGCTCGACAAGACCAGCATCACGAAGAAGAACGCGAATGTGAGGCTGTCGAAGATACCCAGGACCTGGTCGGACGTGAGGAGGTCGAAGGTGTCGGGGTCCCCGGCCCGCAGGCCGCGCATCCGCCGCAGCACGACGGTCGCCGCATCCATGGCGCGACTGACGCTGACGTCGGCCTTCGGCTTCACGAGGATGATGAGGCCGTTCACCTCGTCGATGAAGAAGCTGCGGCGGGCGGTCTCGAACGGCATCACCGCCGCGATCTCCGGCGCGCCCGGCACCTCGAAGATGTTGGTCGGGCGCTGCCACACCCCGAGAATCTTGAACGGTTCACCGCCGATGCGGATGAGGCGCCCCAGGGGGTTGATCGCGCCGAACAAACGGTCGATCGTGCGCTGCTCGACGATCACCACCGGATCTCCGCCGCGCAGCTCCGCCGCCGTGAACGAGCGTCCCGCCACGATGCCGCCGCCGAGGATCTCCATGAAGCGGTCGTCGGCGCCGAAGACTCCCAGGATCCGCGTCCGGTTGCCGCCGTACTCGAACCGCTCGAACACCTGGGTCCAGATCGCGGCGTAGTGGATCTCGGGGAGGCGCGCGATCGCCTCGGCCTCCTGCGGGATCAGCTTCGGCCGGATGCGCACTTCGCGCGGCACGGCGTCGGGATTCACACCGGTCGTGGAGAAGAAGCGGAGCACGCGGAACGTCGTCGGCCCCACGACTTCGAGCGTGTTGACGATCTGTTCGCGGAAACCGGCGACGATCGAAGCCATCGCCATCACGGTCGCGATTCCGATGACCACGCCAAGCACGGTGAGCACGGAGCGCAGCTTGTTGGCGCGTAGTTGGTCGACGGCGATGCGCCACCCCTCGCGCGCCGAGTGGAGCTTCATCTATTCCTGGCGGAGCGCTTCGATGGGATCGAGGCGCGAGGCGCGATGGGCCGGGTAGACGCCGAAGGCTACGCCCACCACGAGGCCGAGGCAGAGCGCCAGCGCGATGGACCAGGGGGTGACGCGCGCCGGGAGCGGGGACATGGCCTGCACCAGCCCGGCGAGGGCGGAGCCGGCGAGCATCCCGGCGATGCCGCCGAGCAGCGAAAGGGTGAGGGCCTCCGCGAAGAACTGCCGGCGGATGTCCCGGCGCGACGCGCCGAGCGCCTTGCGAATGCCGATTTCGCGGGTCCGCTCGGTGACGCTCATCAGCATGATGTTCATGATCACGATCCCGCCGACGACGATGCCGATGACGACGACGGCGGGGACCACGGTGAAGATGACGCGCGTCAACTTGCCCCAGAACGCGATCAGCCCCTCGCCCGTGTCCACGGTGAAATCATTGTCGCTCCCCGGGCGCAGCCGGTGCGCGATGCGCATCGCTTCCTCGGCGCGCAGCATCGCCGGCCCAACGGCGTCGGCCGTCGGCATCTTCACGGAGATCACCATCGTCTGGCGGCGGCCGTACATCGACTCGAACGTGCTCAGCGGCAGCATCACGAACCCGTCCCACGACTGTCCCAGCACGGTGCCCTTGCGGGCGATCACGCCCTTCACCGCCAGCTGCATGCCGTTCACCCGGATCATCTGTCCGACCGCGGCCGCAGCGTCCCCGACCAGCTTCTCGGCAACGTCGTAGCCGAGGACGGCGACGAAACGCCGCTGCAGGACATCGACATCGGTCAGCGGCTCGCCGGCGGCGAACGTGTAGTCTTGCACGACCACGAACGGGGCGGTGACGCCGAAGATGAAGACGTCGCCGGTCGTGCGGTTGCGCCACTGCACGTCCGCCATCGGCGTCGGCCACCCCGATTGCAAGGCGATCGCTTGGGCGTCCGGCACGGCGCGCTCGATGAACGGCACGTCCTCCGGCGCGATGATCGGCCGCCGTTGGATCAGCTTCCAGGTCTCATCGTCGATGAAGCCGACCTGAATCGGATCGCGCCGGATTTGGAAGGCATTGACCCCCACGATCGCGCCCGCCAAACGCTCGCGCACGTACGCGTTCATGCCCTGAATGACCGCGACCACCGCGATGAGAAACGCGACCGACACGATGATGCCGAGCAGCGTGAAGAAGGAGCGCAGCTTGTGGCTCCGCACCGTCTGGAGGGCGAGGCGGATGGCTTCGAAGAGAGGCATGGCGGTGAAACTTAACGGGATGCGGGATGCGGGATGCGAGTGCGCACGAACGCATCTCGCATCTCGTATCACGCATCCCGGCTATTCGTATCGCAGCGCTTCCACGGGATCGAGCCGCGCCGCCCGGCTGGCGGGGTACAGGCCGAACCCGATGCCGGTGAGCGCCGAGGCGGCCAGCGCCGCGACGATCGACCACGCCGGCACGTTCGCCGGAATGGACGTCAGGTGGGCCACGGCGAACGCGAGCGCTCCGCCCGCTAGCATGCCGGCCGCGCCTCCGACCAGGGTCAGGGTCGAGGCTTCTACGAGGAATTGCCACAGGATCGCCCGCCGCGTCGCGCCAAGCGCCTTGCGGACGCCGATCTCCCGGGTTCGCTCGGTCACCGAGATCATCATGATGGCCACGACGCCTACGCCGCCGACCATGAGCCCGATGGAGGAGAGCACCAGCATGACGAGGAAGAACATGCCCGTGACCTGGTTCCACGAGTCGAGCAGCTTGTCCTGCGTCACGATCGAAAAGGTGTTTTCCTGGCCGGGCTTGAGCCCGCGCAAAGAACGCAACGTCGCGACCACCTCATCCATCGATTGCTGCTGCGTGTACTCCGGCGCCGGCGCGACCGCGAGCCGCATCCAACCCTTGAAGTACGGCACGTGCTTGTTGAACGCGCCGTGGGGTACCCCGACGAAGGGAGGCGTGCTGCCGCTGAAGAGGCTGGGCGGCGGTGTGTACACGCCGATCACCTGGAACGGGACGCCGGCGATGTGAACCGTCTGGCCGATCGGATCGCGCCCCCGGAACAGCTGGTCTTCGAGCTTCCGGTTGATGACGGCCACCGGGGTGTTGGCCAGGTCCTCGAGGCGTGTGAAGGTGCGCCCCGGATAGATGTCGCCGCCGTTCACCTCCACCCACTGTGACGACAGGCCGGAGACGTTCACCGACTCGAGCCGGATATTGCCGTATTCGACGGTGGCGGAGCTCTCGTCCCGGCGCGTGACGAAGCGCACCGAGGGCAGTAAGGCGATGCGGTCGGCCTCGATCTCGTTGATCGGGGGGTTGCGGCGCCAGGGACTCGACTCGTCGGAGCCGTCTGAGATGTTGACCCCGGCTTGGAAGAACCGCCACACCAGGAAGGTGCGCGGCGCGATCGACTCGAAGATCCCCGACACGCTCTTGTTGATCCCGCTGATGAGGGCGGCGATCACCATCACGACCATCACGCCGATCGCGACCCCCAGGATGGTGAGCGCGGCCCGCGCCTTGTTGCCGCGCAACGAAGCGAGCGCGATGCCGACGCCCTCGAATAGGCCCGTCATGTCTCGTGCCGGAGCGCGGCGATGGGATCGAGCCGAGCCGCGCGGGTGGCCGGATACACCCCCGCGGCGATGCCGACCCCGGCGCCGAGGATTACGCCGAGCAGGATGGACCACGGCGCGACGGCAGCGGGGACGGGCGTCGCCCAGGCGACGATGCCGGCGAGCGCGATCCCGATGCCGACGCCGGCGCCCGCGCCGACGGTGGCGAGTGCCGTGGCCTCGACCAGGAACTGCCGCAGGATGTCGCGCCGCCGCGCGCCCAGGGATTTGCGGATCCCGATCTCGCGCGTCCGCTCGGCGACCGCCATCAGCATGATGTTCATGATCACGATGCCGCCGACCACGAGGGAGATCGCGACCAGGCCCGGCAGCGCGACGAACAGTACGCGGCTGATCTTGGCCCAGAAGTCCAGCACCTCGTCCGCCGTTTCGAGCGCGAAGTCATCCGCCTCGCGCGGGCGGAGGTGGCGCCGGCTGCGCATCACCGCTTCGGCCTGCGCCATCGCCTCGCGCATCTCGGGCTGCGAGCCGGCCTTCATGGCGAGCGCGTCGATCACGCGCGGTTGGTTGACGTAGCGACGCAGCGGGGCAGTCGCCGGCGCGACCGCGAACTTGTCGAGCGACAGCCCGAACAGATTCCCCTGCTTTTCCACGACGCCGATCACCCGGTAGAGGACATCGAAGATCTTCACCTCGCGGCCGATCGGGTCCTGCCCCTCGAACAGCTTCTCGGCCAGCTCGTGCCCCAACACCACGACGGGTATTGCGGCCTGCACCTCCTGCGACGTGAAGGCGCGCCCCTGCTCGATCACGAGCGAGCGGATGTCGAAGTACAGCTCGGTGGCCGCCGTGACCTGAACGTCCTTCGCCTGCCGGCGCCCCGCGGTGAGGGCCCCGCGCGTGTTGGATTCCCACGCCGCCAGCACCGGCACCGTCACGCCGCGCGCCACCGCCTGTGCGTCCTCGTACGTGATCCGGGGGCGCCGGGCCCAGGCGCGCCAGGTCGAATCGGTCACATTGCCGAGCTGCACGTCGGGAAACTGCCGCAGGCGGAAGGTGTTCACGCCCAGTATCGTGCCGGCGAACTTGTCGGTCATGTAGCGGTTCATCCCTTGCACGACCGACACCACGGCGATCAGGAACATGACCCCGATGAAGACACCGACGATGGAGAAGGCACTCTTCAACTTCTGCGCGCGGATTGTTTGAAACGCGAGGCGAATCGCGTCGCGGAAGGGCACTATTCGTAGCGCAGCGCTTCGACCGGATCGAGGCGCGCGGCTTTACTGGCGGGATAGATCCCGAATAGCAGGCCCGTGAAGGCCGCGCCGAACAGGGCGAGGACGACGGACCCGATGGGGACGTAGGCGGGGACCGGCGTCAAGGCCCCCAGCAGGCCGGCGATCGTCCCACCCACGAGCATCCCGATGAGGCCGCCCACCGTGGTGAGCGTTGCGGCCTCGACGAGGAACTGCCACTGGATCTCGCGCCGCGTGGCGCCGAGCGCCTTGCGGACGCCGATCTCGCGCGTCCGCTCCGTGACCGAGATCATCATGATCGCCACCACCCCGATGCCGCCCACCATGAGACCGACCATCGACAGCACGACCATGATGACCTTGAAGACCCCCGTCATGCTGTTGATCGTCTCGAGGTATTTCTCCTGCGTGACGACGTCAAAGTTGTTGGGCTGCCCGGGGCGGAGCCCCCGCATCGTCCGCAGCGCCATGGTGACGTCGTCGATGGCGCGCTCGACCGGGACGCTGTCTTCGGGCGCGACGAAGTAGTCCATCCAGCCCTGCCAGTACGGCACATTCTTCACCAGGGTGCCGTAGGGGATGTACACCTCGTTCTGGTCTCCCTCGCCGAACAGTCCCGTCGGCGGGTCGAACACCCCGATGACGTTGTATGGGAGGCCGGCGATCTTGATGCGATGCCCGATCGGGTCCCGTTCCGCGAAGAGCTGCTCGGACACCTTCGTGTTGATGACGACCACGAACGCGTTGGCTTGATCCTCGAGTGCGCTGAACGACCGCCCGGGGTAGACGGCGCCCCCCGCGATCTTGGGCCAGTCGGCGTCACGGCCCTGGATGCTGACCGCACCCAGCCGTTTGCCCTCGAACACGATGTCCGAGGTGGCGTTCTCGTCCACGACGGCGAACTTGATGGTGGGCAGCGCCTCGAGCCGCTCCGCCTCCCGGATGGTCAGTGGCGGCCGACGCTGCCATGGGTTGGGATCGTCGGGGTCTTCATTGCCCGAGCCCCCCCAGAATCGACCGACGTAGAAAGTCTTCGGGCCGAGGGTCGCCAGCATGTCCGACAGGCCCTTGTTGAACCCCGCGATGAGCGCGCCGATCACCATCACCACCATCACGCCGATCGCGACGCCGAGGATGGTGAGCGCCGCTCGCATCTTGTGCGCCCGGATCGACTCGAGCGCGATGCCGACGCCTTCGAGCATGGGGGTCACGCCGTCACTCCTGTCGCAGGGCGGTGATCGGGTCGAGCCGCGCGGCGCGGCTGGCCGGATAGACGCCGGCGATGACGCCCGTCAGGCCGCCGAGCAGCACGCCCAGTACGATGGAGACGCTCGACAGGGTCGTGGGCAGGGGAGAGACCGCCTTGAGGCCGAAGGTGAGCAACACGCCGGCGATCACGCCGAACGTCCCGCCCAGACCGGCGAGCGTCACCGACTCCACCAGGAACTGCCGCAGGATGTCGCGACGCCGCGCGCCCAGCGACTTGCGCAGGCCGATCTCGCGGGTGCGCTCGGCCACGGCCATCAGCATGATGTTCATGATGACGATGCCGCCGACGACGAGTGAGACGGACACGAGCATCGGGCCGAAGAAGAACAGAATGCGCTGGATCCCGGCCCAGAACTCGAGCACGCCTTCCGAGGTCTCCAACACAAACGTGTTCGCCTGCTGCGGCCGCAGATGGCGCCGGCTGCGCATGATGCCCTCGGCCTGGGCCATCGCCTCGCGCATCTCGCCGACGGTGCTGGCCTTGACGATCAGGGCGTCCACCACACCCGGCGGATTCACGAGGTCCTGCACCGGCGACAGCGCCGGGGCGATGGCGAAGCGGTCGAGCGAAAAACCGAACAGCTTGCCCTGCTCGGCGACGACGCCCACCACGCGGTACGGGCGCCCACCGAGGCGTACGGGTTTGCCGATGGGATCACGGCTCGGGTAGAGCTTCGTCGCCACCTCACTCCCGATCACCACCACCGGCACGCCACTGCGGACCTCCTGCGCGGAAAACGGCCGGCCTTGCGCGATGTTCAGGTTCTTGATGTCGAAATAGCGCTCGGTGGCGCCCGTGATCTCCGCCCCCCGGACGGTCTTGCCGTTCGCCTCGATGTCCCCCTGGTCCGACGACTGCCACGCCGTGAGGACGGGCACGGTGATGCCGGCCGCCACAGCCTCCGCGTCACCAAACCGGATGCGCGGCCGCCGTGCCCAGGCGCGCCACATGGAGTCGCTGACATGGGGGGTAAAGGCCGGTCGCCGGCGCAGGTGGAACGTGTTCACGCCGATAATCGTGCCCGCGAACTTGTCGGTCATGTACACGTTGATGCCGTTGGTGATCGACCAGGCACCAATGAAGAACGCCACGCCGATGAAAACGCCGATGAGCGAAAAGCCGCTCTTGAGCTTCTGCGCGCGGAGCGTGTGCAACGCCAGGCGAATGGCGTCGAGAAACGCCACTCAGGCCGCCTGGAGCTGGTCGGTCGCGACCACGCCGTCTCGCAACGTGATCACCCGTGCGGCGTGCGCCGCGATGTCGTGCTCGTGCGTCACCATCACGACGGTTTGCCCGCTCGCGTGCAGGTCCCCGAACAGCCCCATGATCTCGCTCCCGGTCGCCGAATCGAGGTTCCCCGTTGGCTCGTCGGCGAGCAGGATGCTCGGGTCGTTCACCAGCGCGCGCGCGATCGCCACACGCTGCCGCTGGCCCCCCGACAGCTCGTTGGGCCGGTGGTCCATCCGGTCGCCCAAGCCGACCTTCTGTAACGCCGCCGCCGCCCGGTCGCGGCGCTGCTTGGCGGGGAGCCCGGCGTAAATGAGCGGCAGCTCCACGTTGTGCAGCGCGTCGGCGCGCGGCAACAGGTTGAACGTCTGGAAGACGAACCCGATCTCCTTGTTGCGGATCTGGGCCAGCTCGTCGTCGACGAGGTCGCTCACTTTCTGGCCGTTGAGCCAGTACTCGCCGGCGGTGGGCGTGTCGAGGCAACCGACCAGGTTCATGAGCGTCGACTTCCCCGACCCCGACGGGCCCATCACGGCGACGTACTCGTTCTTGCGGATCTGGATGTCCACGCCGCGCAGGGCGCGCACGATCTCGCCGCCCATGTCGTAATCGCGGGCGAGCTTGTGGGTCAGGATGACGATGTCGGGGAGCGGTGTGTCACCCGTACGGAACTCCTGCCCGGTCACGAGGATCTCCGGATCGAGTCGCTCGGCTGCTTGGTCGGCCGCACGTGGGCGCCTTCCTTCAGATCCCGGATCGCCTGATAGGGCCCCGCGACGATCGTGTCACCCTCCCGCACGCCCTCGAGCACCTCGAAATGCTCCTCGCCGGCGACGCCGACTTTCACCGGCCGAAAGGTGGCGATCCCGTTACTGACCACGAACACCCCCTCCGCTTCCTTCTTCTTTGTCTCCCCGTCCCCGGGGCGGGCGGCGGGGCGCGCGGGAGCGGCCGCGGCGGCGCTCGCACCGCCACCCCCGGCCTTCTGCTGCTCGGTCGTCACCGGCGTGTTCTCCCGCACCGTCAGCGCGATGATCGGGATCGCCAGCGCCTGCTTGCGCGTGTCCGTGATGATCCGTGCCGTCGCCGAAAGATCGGGCCGCACCTCGGTCGGTGGGTTCGCGAGCGTGATCTCCACCTCGTAGTCGACCGCGCGGTCGTTCTGGCCCGCGACGCTCGACGCCGCCGTGAGGATGGCGCTGTTCGAGATCTTGCTGACGCGGCCCACGAACGACGTATCGGGGAAGGCGTCGATCGTAATCTCGACCGAGTCGGCGAGGTGCAACCGCACCACGTCGGTCTCGTCGACCTGAACCTTGACCTGGATGACCGACAGGTCCGAAACGGTGAGCAGGAGGCCGGTTTCGCGCGAGAAGGTGCCCGGCACGGCCACTTCGCCCTCTTCCACGGCGAGGCGGGTTACCCGGCCCGCCATCGGGGCGACGAGGTGGGTCTTGGCCAGCTCGTCGCGGGCCTGTCGCAGCGCCGCCCGCGTCTGCTCGACCATGTGGGTCGAGGCGGTGAGGTTCGCCTCCGCGATGTCGAAGGCAGTCTGCGCCTGCTCGAGCTGCTCCGGCGAGATCAGGTTGGGGTTCGTCTGTTGCAGCTCCTTGGTGCGCCCCAGCGCGCGCTGCGCCTGGTCGCGGTTGGCCTTCGCCTGCACCGAGCCGGCCTCGGCGGAGGACATGGCCGCTTGCGCCCGCTGCAGGTTCGCTTCGTAAATCGTCGGGTCGATCTGCAGCAGGAACTGCCCCTTCTGGACGAGGTCCCCTTCGCGCACCGCGATCCGCGTGATCCGGCCCGTGATGTCGGCGCTTACGTCAACCTTTTTCTTGGGCTGGATCTTGCCGCTGGCGGTGACGGCGGCGACCAGGTCGCGCCGCCCGACCTTCTCGAACCGGACCTCCTGGCCCTTGTCGCGCTTGGCGCTGGCGCTGACGACCACGAGCACCACGAGCAGGACCCCGAGACCGCTCCCCACCAGCACCTTGTTCCGCTTGGACATGTTCGGTCCTATCCTCTCGGTTAACGCAAGGGGCGTCCGACCGCGGCTTCCAACGCGGCCAGCGCCTTATGATAGTCGTAGATCGCGTTCACGTAGTCGTTCTCGGCGCGCAGCGCCGCCACCTGGGCGTCGAGCAGCTCGAAGAAGGTCCCGGACCCCACGCGGTACCGCTCGGTCCCGAGCTGCAGCTGCTCGCGCGCGGCCGCGCGGTTCGTGTCCTGCAGCCCGATCGTCCGGATCGCCGTCTGCAGCGTGAGGAACGCCTGGCTCACCTCGGTCTGGACCGCGAGGCCACGCGCCCGCACCGCCTCTTCGAGATCGCCGTGTTGGGCCCGCGCCTCCGATACGCGCAGCGTACGCGAGAAGTTCGTGAAGATGGGCAGCGAGATCGTGAGCCGCGCCTGAAACGGCTGGCGCGTGAAATCGAACGGGAACACCGAATTCGCCGCCCGCAGGTCCGCCTCGTTCTGGCTGCCCCAGACGTATCGGCTGCAATCCAGCAGCGGCACGCTGTTGTTGGCCCGAATCACGTTATCCTGGTCGCACGCCGTCTTTTGCTGTCCGAACGCGAACTGCTGACTCTGCATGATCGGATCCACGTCGGTGAACTGCTGCGTGAACCCCGACCACCCCGCCGAGAGTGAGACGGATGGGCCGTATGTGGACGTGGCCGCGCGCACGCCCCACGCCGCGGCGCGCTCGCGGGCGCGTAGCGCCGCGAGCGCCGGGTTCTGCTGCTCCGCCATCGACAGGAGATCCGGGAGGGGCGGCGCCGCCACCCCGATGGCGAAGGTATCGGTGAGCTGCACCGCCGCGATATCGATCGGCGCCGTCACGCCCATCTGCTCGAACAACCGCAGCTTCTCTACGCTGACGAGCGTCTGCGCCCGGAGCAGCGCCACCTCGGCCTGACCGCGGGCGACCTGCGCCTGACGCACGTCGATCAGCGTTGCCTGTCCCACGTTGAAGCGCGCCTGGGCGAGCTTCAGGAACTCCTCGTTCCGCGCCAGCGTCTTCCGCGCCAGCTCGGCTTGGTCGCGCGTCTGCAGGACCGTGAGATACTGCTGCGTGATCCCCGTGACCAGCGCGTTCGCGGCGCCCGCAATGTCGGCGTCCGCGGCGTGCTGCTGCGCCTTGGCGAGCGGCGGTTGCGACAACGTCGTGCCCGACAGCTGCCACGACAGGCTCAGGTCGTAGAACGACGAGACCGTGGAGACGCTCTGCGAGAAGCTCGAAGACAGGAACGTCTGCGACCCCGCGCCGGTGTAGCTCATGCCTGCGGCGGTCGTGACGCTGGGCATCAGGAGACTGGAGTAGGCGTTGCGCACGCCCCACCCCGCGGGTCCGCGATTGTTCAGCGCCTGGCGGTACGTGGGGTTCTGGTCGCGGGCGATCGCGATCGCATCGGCCAGCGAGAGTGTGGTGGGGGCGGCTTGTTGTGCCCCGAGGACCGCCGGGCCCAAGAGGAGTCCGGCGCTGAACAGCACATGTCTCATGGTCATCCCGTAAGGATAAGGTCGTGAGGTCGCAGGCCATACGCGGCACGGCCGGACCTGGTTTCGACCTGGGACACGTGCTGGGTGGCGGGCGGCCAACCCGGGCAAATCTAACCGGTGGGCACGCGCTCCGCACTTACACGCCGCGCCGGAATCTCCACCTTGAGCAGCCGCCCGGCGGCGTCGAGCCAGAGGTGCACCACCTGGTTGGGCCCGCCCGTCACGGTGATGTGGCGCAGCGTCGCGGGGTCGCGGTTCACCGTGGTGGTCTCTAAACCGCGATCCTGTACCTCGAGCGGCTCGCGCCGCAAGCTGCGGGGCACGATGGCCGTAAGAGCCACGGGCTCGGCGGCGGCCCGCCAGGCGACGAAGAGATAGAGGGCCACCGCCGAGTCGTCGAGCACCACGGTGCGCCCCACGGCGGGGAACTCGCGCGCGCGCTCGGTGGCGCGGGCGACGAACCGGACCGTGAAGCGCCCGCGGCTCAGCTCCCCGAGGATGCGCACCGGCTGGCGCGGGTCCGCGACGTCGTACTGCAGCGTAGCGGGCAGCGTGTCGGTCCCCACTTCGAGGATCGGGGACAGCACAACGACGGGTCGGGCGCGGTCGTAGCGGATCGTGGTGGTGAGCGTCCACCCGGTGCCGCCGCGCGCCAGGCGGCCTTGGGTGAGCCGGAACGACTCGCGGGCGACCTCGACCGTGTCCTCGCGCACGACGAAGGTCCCTTCCTCGAGCGGCGTCTGGACCAGGGCGAGGGCCAGCAGCCAATGCGTCATGCGGCTGCGGCTCCCAAAACTCGCGTCGCGAGGCAGTCATAGATCATCTTGTAGAGGCGCGCCCCCTTCTGGGCCGAGGCGAGCGACGGCTGGCCGACGGACCCGGGAGAGACGGCGGGGAGCGCGCCGGTCGCCCCCCGGCGGTAGCGGGCGCGCTGCCGCGCGGGAAGGACGAAGTCCTGGGCCAGTTCCATGCGCACGAGGTGCGGCGCGAGGTGGAGCATCAGCGACGTGTCGAGCTCGCCGCCGTGCATCGGGCCCGCGGGATCGTCGAGGTGGCCGGTGAAGTCCAGCGCGAAGACGTCGACCGTGAAGATGCGGGCGTGCCGGGTGCGGAGCGTGGACAGCGCCTCCTGGTGGGGATCGTGACCGTGCGCGGTCAGAATGATGAAGGCACTGACGCCGCCGTCTTCCCACGCGCCCAGCAGGTCGTTCATCCAGCGGTGCAGGGTCTTGCGGCGCACGCTGGCGTTGCCGGAGTATGGGCGCTTGGTCGCGGTATTGACGCCGTACTCTACGGTGGGGGCGCGCAGCACGCCGCACGCCGCGGACAGATCGTCCGCGAGGTGCTCCACGATGATCGTGTCGCACCCGAGCGGGAGGTGAGGCCCGTGCTGTTCGCAGGTGCCCACCGGCACGAGCAGGCGTGAGTCGCGCGCCAGGGCGGCGCGCACGGCCTCGGGGGTGAGGAGCTTCAAGTGCAGCGGCTGAGTCATGTCGTGATCGCGGGCGGCGTCGCCGCCGGCGCGGCGGCCGAATGGCTGCGCGGCGGCGCCGCGGCCTGGGCCGGATGGGCGGTGCTCGCCGCCGCCGCGGGGCTGGTCGCCGTGGCGCTCGCAGCGCGGGCCCCGCGCCGCCCGTTACCCCTGGGCGCCGCGCTCGCCAGCCTCGTGCTCGGAGCGATCCTCGCGGCCGGCGCGGTCGTCGTCCGGCGCATCGAGTGCTGCTGGCCCGCGCTGCGCGAAGCGCGGGTGACCGCGGCGTCCCGCGCCCTCAGGGGGACCCTGGGGGACGCGATCGAGGAGGCACGCCGGCTGGCTGAGCGGGGCGCGACGGTCGCGCTGCTGCCGCGGCAAGGGGCGTTCGCGCGGCTTGCCCACGCGGTGCCGGATTGGTCCGCCGGTCTCGAGCGTGGCGTCACCATCCTCGGGCCGGACGGGACCCCCGTGGCGTGGGCCGGCCGCCACCCCGCCGTCCCCGCTCCCGACACCGCCGAGCTGCGAGCCGTCATCACTCCATTCTACGCCGCGCTCGAGGCGCGGCGCCAGACGCAGGGCGGCGGCACGGCCGTGGGGACGGTGCTCCTCTCCGCCGCTCCCGCCGTCGCCGATCAGGACCGCACTGTCGCCGCCGCCTTCGCTCGCCGGCACGGCGTCGGCCTGCGGTTCTTCGGGCCGGGTCTCGGGCCACGGGACGCGACTGTGTTCGAGATTTGTCCGACGACGTGCGAGGAGAGCGCGACGCTGCTCTCGGTGCAGACGCTCCCGCCGTCTCAGGGGGACGCGAAGCTCGCCACCGTGGTGCGCACCGCGCGCCTGGCCGGCCTCGCGCTCGCGGTCACGCTCGCGCTGCTCCTGCTTGCGGCGCCGCCCGGAGCTTGGCGCTGGGGAGTGACGCTCGTGGGCGCGTGGACCTTGGTGCGCGCGCCGTTAACGTCCACGGCCCTAGTCCCCGGTCTCTTCTCGCCCGGCACTTTCTACCGCCAGGTCGCCGGCGTGGTTGGGGCGACGGCCGGCTCCCTGCTGGTGGCGGGGATCCTCCTGCTCGTTGCCGCGGGGGTCGTGTGGCGCCGCGGCGCGCCGCGCCGCTGGTGGACCACCGCCGCGGCGGTGGTGCTCGTCCTCGCCGCGCCGTACCTGGTGCGCTACTTCGGGCGCGGCATCTCGCCTCCCGCCGGCGGCGTGAGCGTGGGGCTCTGGCTTTCCTGGCAGGCGGCGCTCGCGGTGACGGCGATGGCGCTGGTCCTCCTCGCCGCCGCACTGGTGCGCGGCCCGGCGGAGCCGGCGCGCGCGCCCTGGACGTTGCTCGGGGCGTGTGCCTGGGCCGCGCTGGCTGCCGTCGCCGGGCTGTGGCTATGGAGCCCCTACGGCGCCTGGCCCGAGTGGTACACGTTCCTCTGGCTGCCGGCGCTCGCCGGCGTGATCGTGCCCGCCCCGCGTCGCTGGGCGTTGCCCGCGATCGCCGTGGTGGCGGGCACCGCGGCCGCGCTCGTGACGTGGGGTGCCGCCGTCGAGGGTCGCCTCGCCCTCGCCCAGCGCGACGCCAGGCAGCTCGGGCAAGAAGGAGATGCCCTCGCCCGCGCCCTGCTCGAGCGCCTCGGCGCGCACCTCTCTACGCAGGCCCCTCCGCGCACGGCCGGCGACCTGTACGCGCTGTGGCTCAGCTCGCCGCTCGTCGCCGAGGACTACCCGGTGCTCCTCGCGCTGTACGACCCCGCGGGCCGGTCCCGCGCTGAGCTGCGCCTGGCCGGGCTCGAGCTCCCCGCCGGTTTGCTGGCGGCGCTAGCGCGGTCCACACCGGCGGGCCCCCCCCTCCCCTCCGGCGCCGGGGCTCGCGAGCCGCGCGTCGAGCGCATCGATTGGGTTCCGGGCGCGCACTACGTCCTGGTCGCGCCCCTGGCCACGGGCGACGTGCTGATTGTCGCCGTGGGACCGCGCACCCGGTGGCTTCAGCCCGATCGCACGGCGCGGTTTCTCCGCGGCGACCCCGGCGTCGAACCGCCGTACGCGATCTTCCTCTCGCCCGTGCCCAGCTCGGGCCCGGACGCAGCCGGCGGGGGGGGGGGAGCGCCACCTGACACGATCGCCGGCGGGCGCCTGCAGTGGCGTCGCGACGGTTGGACGGCCCGCGGCGAACGGCTAGTGGACCTTCCCGGAGGCCGGAGACACGTGCACCTGCGCGTGGATCTGCGCGGGCCCTGGGCCCTGCTCGTCCGCGGAGCGCTCGTCGTGCTGCTGGACGTGGCATTGCTCTCCGGCGTGTGGCTGTTGGGGCTCGTGGTCGCGCACGGGTGGCGGCCGCCGGGCCTCGCGCTGGTCACGGCGCTGCGGACCAGCTACCGCGCCCAGCTCACCGCGGTACTGGTCGCGTTCTTCGTGCTCCCGGTCCTGGGCTTCGCCGCTTGGAGCTTCGCGCGGCTCGCCGACGAGGCCCGGCGTTCCGGCGACCTGTTGATCCGCCAAACCTTGCGCGACGCGGAGGGAAGTGCGGAGGCCATCGCGCACGAGCGCTCCGAAGCGGTGCGGCAGGCCATCGCCGATCTGGGACGGAGTCTCGACGCGGAGCTCTGGCTGTACCGGGACGGCGTGCTGCTTGCGACCAGCTCGCCGGTGCTGGGCGAGCTAGGCCTCGTGGACCCGTTCCTCGCCCCCCAGGCCTTTGTCCGCCTGGCGTTTGCGGACGAATTCGAGCTGGCGACCGATGGGCGCACGGCGGGCCGTCCCACGCGCGTGGGCTATCGCGTCGTCGCCGCGGGCCCACCGAGCGCGCAGGCGATCCTCGCCGCGCCCCAGCTGCTGGACGACGAGCTGGTGCGGCGCCAGCAGGAGGACCTCGCCCTCGTGCTCGTCCTGGCGACGCTCGCCGGCCTCCTCGCGGCAGTCTATCTCGCGGGCCTCGCGGCCCGCGGCCTCGCGAAGCCGGTGGCGGCGTTGCGCGAGGCGGCGCTCGCGGTGGCTCGGGGGAGCGAGCCCCCAGCGTTTCCCACGCGGGCCCCGCGCGAGTTCGAGCCGGTACTCTCGGCCTTCGACCGGATGGTCACCGACGTGCGGCGCAGCCAGGCGGCGCTGGAGGAAGCCCGGCAACGCTCGGCTCAGGTGCTGGCCAATGTCGCGACGGGCGTGATTGCCGTGGATGACGGGCTGCGGGTGACGCTCGCGAACCCGCGCGCCGCGGAGCTCGTGGGCGAGCCGCTCGATCCCGGCGACGTCCTGCCCCAGGCGGCGTCCGCCGACTGGCAGCCCGTGTGGGCGGCCGTGCGCGGGTTTGTGGCGGCGAAACACGATGCGATCGCGGAGCGCGAGTTCGACGTGGGCGGGCGCCAGATTCGCGTTCAGCTCGCGCCGCTCGGCCCGGCGCCCGACGGCTGCGTCATCGCGCTGGATGATGCGACCGCGTTGACGCGCGCGGCGCGCGTATTGGCGTGGGGCGAGATGGCGCGCCAGGTGGCCCACGAGATCAAGAATCCGCTGACACCCATCCGGCTCGGCATCCAGCACCTGCAGCGCGTGCGGCGGGGTGGCAGCGATTTCGACGCGACGCTCCGCGAGACGGCGCAGCGCATCCTGACCGAGATCGACCGGCTCGACGGGATCGCGCGCGCGTTCTCCCGCTTCGGGGCGCCCGCGGCCGAACAGCCGCCCCTCGAGCCGGTGGACCTCGCCGCCGCCGCCCGCGAGGTCATTCAACTCTACGGCCTCGGTGGGGAGGCGGGAGCCACGCGCTTCGACGTGCGCGCCGAGGCCGGCGCCGTTCCCGCGCTCGCCCGGAAGGACGAGGTGAAGGAAGTCCTCGTGAACCTGCTCGAGAACGCGCGCAACGCCGGGGCGAAGCGCGTCACCGTGGCGGTCGAGAACGGCGGTACTCGCTTGACGGTCGCCGACGATGGGCGCGGGATAGCGCCGGACGTGCTGCCGCGCGTGTTCGAGCCGACGTTCTCGACGACGTCCAGCGGCTCCGGCCTGGGGCTCGCGATCGCGCGACGCCTCGTGGAGAGCTGGGGCGGCGGGATCGCGCTGGAGAGCGAGCCGGGGCAGGGTACGACGGTCACGGTGACGCTGCACGGAGGTGACGCGGCTCACACCCCCCCATTGTAGGAAGCGCGAACGTTATATTGTGGCGGCCTTTCCTTCGTCTTGAGGTGACGCCGTGCGTACTGGAGTCGTTGCTCTCGCGCTCGCCCTGGTCTTCCTCGCGCCCTTGCGGGCGGCCCGAGCGCAGTTTTCGTTCGACGCGCGCCGCATCGGCATGGGCGGCGTTTCGCTGACGCGCGACGGCAATCTGCGCCGTTACAACGCCGCCTACCGCGCCGTCAAGGATCGCGCCGCCAGCGGGAACGCCAAGATGACCATCCCGATCCCGCTCGGGCTCATTCAGTTCTTCAAGGATCACCCCATCAACCAGCTGGGCGACGACCCGATGTTCGACCCCAAGTCGCCCCAGTTCAATCCGATCCAGCTGCTGAACACGGTCCTCAACCTGCCGATCTTCCTCGAGGTCAAGAAGGCGCCCACCCCGACGAATGACGTCGAGTTCACGGTCGGCAAGAATCAGCTGATCGTCGACCTCGGCGCCGCGCAGGTGCTGATTCCCGAGGACCAGTTCGGCATCGGCGGGTCGAGTCGCTTGCTGGACATGGGGATCGGCGCGATGGGCTTCCGGTTCAGCGTTCAAGGCTTCGAGAACCACGACCTCGGCTTCTTTCTGGACGACAGCCTTCGCACCTTCCTTAAGGAAGGCCATCCGGCGCGGAACAACACGACCTATGACGTGGTGGGCGAAGCGCTCGTGCAGGCGGGCTTCGCGCCCACGTTGAGCTTCTCGGGCCGAGTCTTGCCCGGCGCCGGGGGGAAGGATTCGGACGACGGGCTATATCTCGGCGGCGCCGTGCGGTCCTACTACGGCGTCACCTACTATCGGGCCGTCGGCCCTGGTGGATTCACGACAGGGGATACCCTGTTTGCGGGCCCGAACCCGGTGACGCCCTTTCTCGATGCCTTGACGTACCGCGACAACGACCCGAAAAAGTCGTTCGGGCGCGGCTTGGGCGGCGACGTGGGCATCGTGTTCATTTCGGGCCCCCTCGAGGTCGGCTTCGGGGCCAACGACATCGGCGCCGAGCTGACCTGGAAGGACACCAAGGTCCAGGCGGTGTACTTCGACACGACCCTCGACAAGGTGGCCGACTCGCTCGTCGTGAACAACATCGAGACGAAGACGAAGATCCCCGTGACCTACATCGCCAACGCGGCCTTCCGCATGGGCACGGGCACCACCGTCGGCGGCGACATCGTGAACAACGGCCGCGGCACCGTGATCCACGTCGGCGGCGAACAGCGCTTCGGGCCGTTGGCCGTCCGGGGGGGCGTGTCGCGCGACCAGCGCAAAAAGATGCAATTCGGGTGGGGCGGTGGCGTGCGGTTCGGACCCCTCGGCCTGGACGTGGGCTTCTGGACGCACAGCAACTCGTTCGCCGACAAGCGTGGCGTCACGATGGCCACGTCCATCTCGCTCTACTAGGGTACCGGCATGAAAGCGACAACTCCCGCCCTCCTCCTCGCGGCCGCGCTGCTCTCCACGGCGTGCGGGGAAGGGCGCGCGATTTTCAACGTGGATGTTTACAGCTTCATGGCAGGCACGGGGTCGGACACCGTCCCCTACGCGATCCCTCCGGCGACGTCGGCAACCGCATCCAGCCCGGCCAAAGAGATCAACTTGCCCCCGGGCTTCGGCAGCTCGGTCATTGACAGCGTGCACATCACCGGTACCGCGAACCTCGTCAACACCGCGGGCACGGGGACGATCGGGTTCCGCATGTACCTCGACTCGACGTCGGCGGGTACCCTGAATCCGTCGGCCCTCGCCATCAACCTGACGCCGGTGAACGTATCGGGAAACGCCACCGCACCGATGACGATCGTCGGCGATCTGAGCGGCGCGCTGAAGACGCTGTTCACCAGGTCGTCGTTGTGGGTGAGGGTCGAAATCATCGGGAACAACCCGGGTGCCGTCCCCGTCACCGGCAACATGGTGCTGACGGCGCTGCAGCTCCGCGTCGTCATTCAGGACAAGCTCTTCTAGCGCCCCCCCCGGGCCCCGGGGGCGGGGTATATTCCCACCGGTGAGCACCAGGCGCCCCACCGTCACGGTGGACGTGGGCGGCGTGCCGGTGGGTAGCGCCCACCCGATCGTCGTCCAATCCATGACCAACACCGACACCGCCGACGTCGCGGCGACGGTGGCGCAGGTCCGCGCGCTACACGAGGCCGGCAGTGAGCTGGTGCGCGTGACCGTCAATAACGAAGACGCGGCCCGCGCCGTCCCCGCCATCGTCGAACAGGTCGATGTCCCCGTCATCGGCGACTTCCATTACAACGGGCACCTCCTGCTCACCAAGTTCGAGGGCTGCGCGCGCGCCCTCGCCAAATACCGCATTAATCCCGGCAACGTGGGTGCCAAGCGGCGCGACGACCACTTCCGCATGATCGTTCAGGTCGCGCTCGACCAGGGGAAGCCCGTGCGGATCGGCGTGAACTGGGGGAGCCTCGACCAGCAGCTGCTCACCGAGATGATGGACGCGAACGCCGCCCTCGCGGAGCCGCGCGACGCCCGCGACGTCACGATGGACGCCATGGTCGAGAGCGCCGTCCGCTCCGCCGAGCAGGCGGAGGAGGTCGGGCTGGCGCACGACCACATCATCGTCTCGGCCAAGGTGTCCGGGGTACAGGACCTGGTGGAGGTGTACCGCAAGCTGGCGGCGCGCGGGGATTACCCGCTCCACCTCGGCCTCACGGAGGCTGGCATGGGCGCGAAGGGCATCGTCGCCAGCACCGCCGGACTCTCGATTCTGCTGCAAGAAGGGATCGGTGACACGATCCGCGTCTCGCTCACGCCGCGGCCCGGGGGCGACCGGACCGAAGAAGTGCAGGTCGCCCAGCAGGTGCTCCAGTCCCTCGGCTTGCGCAGCTTTACGCCGCAGGTGACCGCGTGCCCCGGCTGCGGTCGCACCACGTCGACGTTCTTCCAGGAGATGGCCGAGCAGATCCAGACCTATCTCCGCGAGCAGCGGCCCGCGTGGCAGGCGCGGTACCCGGGCTCGGAAGAGCTGCGCGTCGCCGTGATGGGGTGCGTCGTGAACGGGCCGGGGGAGTCGAAGCACGCCGACATTGGCATTTCACTTCCGGGCACCTTCGAGGAGCCGAAAGCGCCGGTGTACGTCGATGGCCAGCTCAAGGTGACGCTCAAGGGCGACGCCATCGTCGCCGAATTCCTCAAGATCCTCGAGGACTACGTGGAGGCCCGCTATGGCACGCGCACGCATGCAGTTGTTGACCGCTAGAATCGCCCTGGTGTGCGGATTTGCCGGGCTGGCGCCGGGCGTCGCAGCCGCCCAGCTCGCGACGGCTCAGCTGGGCGACAACATGGCCCTCGCAGAGCGTCAGGCCGCGTTGGCGCGCGTTCCGCCCGGGGAGATTATCCGGATGCGGCTCGCCGACGGCGGGCGGGCCGGTGGGCCGATCGTTCGCTGGACCGCGTACACGGTCACGCTCGGTCCGTACTTGGGGTACGCCGAGCGAGACACATTCGTCGCGCTCGCCGCGATCGACACCATGTGGTTCCGCGGGCGGGCGACGCACCGCGGCGCATTGTTCGGGGGCATCGCGGGGGGAGCCGTGGGAGTCGCGATCGGGGCGAGCGCCAGCAGCCTCTGTCCCACGGGCGGTGCGTCCAAAGAGTCATGCGCTCAAGGAGCGGTGACGAGCGGCGTCGCCGGCGTCCTGCTGGGCGGCCTCATCGGCGCCGTCGTCGGATCGGGGACGCCCGATTGGCACCGCCTCCACCCCTGGGATCGGGGCGGGCGATCGGCGCCTCCCGGAACCCCGGTGACGTTGATCGCTCCGGGGGACTCGTCCGTGCCGGACCCGCGAACCCTCGCCCTCGCGCGGATTCGCCCGGGCACGCTCGCCCGCCTGACCTTTGGGGACCGGCCCGACCTCGCCGGCTACGTCGTCGTGGCCGGAGCGCATCGTGCGACGCTCGCAGCTACTGTCGGGCCCGTGAGCGGGGAGCCGGTGTCGCTGGCGTCGCTCGATGCGATCTGGCAGCGTGGGACCGCGGCGCGCGG
The DNA here is from genome assembly GCA_036505055.1 of Gemmatimonadales bacterium. Lineage (GTDB taxonomy): Bacteria > Gemmatimonadota > Gemmatimonadetes > Gemmatimonadales > GWC2-71-9 > 20CM-2-65-7. Next base: position 142,670 of record DASXUE010000004.1, read on the forward strand.
CGGGTCGGTGGTCGGGATGTTGCTCGGAGCAGCTGCGGGTACGTACGTGGCGGCTTCAACCAGCGCCTGCGATCCCGGGAACCACTGCACCGGCGCGATCGCCGCCGACGGATTGATCGGCGGCATGCTCGGGTGGCTGCTCGGTGGACGAGTGGGCTCGGCGTTTCCGAAATGGGAGCGGCGCTTCTAGGCGCCTAGCGGATCGGCGTGCCCAGCGGCACGTCGCGATCGGGGTGCACCAGCACGATGTCGCCGGCGCCGAGAATCACGCCCAGTGTGAGCACCTCCGAGAAGAACGTCGCGATCTGGCGCGGCGGAAAGTTGACCACCGCGATCACCAGCCGGCCGGCGAGGTCCGCCGGCCGGTAGTGCTGTGTGATCTGCGCGCTGGACGCCTTGACGCCGATCTCTGGTCCGAAGTCGATGCGCAGCTTGTAGGCCGGCTTCTTCGCCTGCGGGAACCCCTCCACCTGGACGATCCTGCCCACGCGGATATCGATCTTGGCGAAGTCGTCGTACGTGATCTGGTCCATTCCCCCTCCCACGTGTCCACTTTTGAGGCCAGGAGCTGCCGCCCACCCACAGGAACCTAGGGTGCGTGGCTTGGCATGCCGGTTGCCCTGCTCCCTGTCGCGGTCATCACGTTCACCTCGACAGGGAAGGACCCATGCGGCGGCTCGGCGGGCTGGTGCTCATGTGCGTGGCGGCGGCTTCTCCTCTCCTCGGCCAGCGCTCGGCGTTGCGCGAAGTGCGCTCCGGCGGCAGCGCCGGCCTCACCTTCGTCATCGCCCAGCCGCTCGGGGAGTTCGAGCGCAATGGTGCCGTCGCGGTCGGTCTCACGATGTACGGCGTCTTCCCCCTCGATCGCAGCGGCGCCCTCGGCCTGCGGTTGGACGGCGACTACATGATGTACGATGCGGACTATCGCGGCTACGGCGTGTCGACCAGCTCGTCCATCGGCACCCTCGCCGTCGGGCCCCAGGTGACCTTCGGCCGCGGGCCGCTGCGTCTGTACGGATTCGCCACCGTCGGCGGGTCGGCCTTCTGGACCTCCGTGAGCTTCGACCGCTACTGCGGCTGCTACTACGGCGACGATTTCATCCTCGACGGCCACTTCACCACGGTGACGCAAGTCGGGAGCGGCATCCTGATCAACCTGGGCGGGCGCCGCCGCCGCACCCCCGTCTCCATCGACCTCGGCGTGCGCGACATGCGGCACGACCTCGTGAAGTACGTCCCCGCGGGCGGCGTGACCGACAACGGCGACGGAAGCTACACGGTGGATCGGGTCGAGACGCCGGTGAGCATGCGGGTATTCCAGATCGGCGTGTCGTTCGGGATTCGCTGACGTTGCTTCACCCCCTGTCCCCCTCTCCGCTTCGCGGAGAGGGGGGACGATTGATGAGATCGCGCAGCAGGTTTCTCAGTTCGTCCGCTGTGAGTTGGTCATTTCGAATCCGTATCACCCGAAATCCATGCGCTTCGAGCCATGCCGTTCTCGCGGAGTCGTACGCGGCGCGCTCCGGATCGCCGTGAATCACGCCATCGATTTCCAATACCAGTCTGAGCTCGGCGCAATAGAAGTCGACGATGAAGCGACCGATCGCGTGCTGACGCCGGACCTTCAGGTGAAGTAGCCGGCGATCTCGCAGCAATTCCCACGCTCGTCGCTCGGCAGTCGTGGGAGCGCGTCGGAGTTCACGTGCCCGTTCCAGCGTAGTTTCTGTCGCAGGGCGGCGCCGGAATCGCATGTGGCGATGGTACAACTGAGCGTCAAACCGTTGGCATCGAATTCACGCTCTACGGTACCTTTTTTCTTGCGTCTATACTCCCCTTGCATTCCCCCTCTCCACGAACTGCATTCCCCCTCTCCACGAAGTGGAGAGGGGGCTAGGGGGTGAGGCAGGCTAGGGGGTGAGGCAGGCCAGGGGGTGAGGCTAGTCCGCCGGCGCGGGCTCGGGCAGCTGCGCGGGGAGCGCCGCGCGGCGGCCCAGCCGGTGCTGCAGGGCGTCGAGGTAGGTGTAAAAGACGGGCGTCACGTACAGCGTGATGAGCTGCGAGAAGGCCAGGCCGCCCACGACCGCCAGCCCGAGCGGGCGGCGCGACTCGGCGCCCGAGCCCCAGCCGACCGCGATGGGCAGGGTGCCCATCAGCGCCGCCATCGTCGTCATCATGATCGGGCGGAACCGCACGCTGCACGCCTCGAGGATCGCGTCGCGCGCCGACTTTCCCTCCCGGCGCTCCGCCTCGAGCGCGAAGTCGATCATCATGATCGCGTTCTTCTTCACCAACCCGACGAGCATGATGATGCCGACGAACGCGTACACACTCAGATCGGTCCCGAAGATGAGCAGCGTCAGCAGCGCGCCGAATCCGGCGAACGGCAGCCCCGAGAGAATCGTGAGCGGGTGAATGAAGCTCTCATACAGGATCCCGAGCACGATGTAGATCACGGCGACGGCGAGGATCAACAGGAAGAGGAGTCCCTGCTGGCTCGCCTGGAACGCCTGCGCGGTGCCGCTGAAACCCGTGCTGATCGACGACGGAAGCGTCTCGCGCGCAGCGCGCTGCACGTCGCTCACGGCCGCGCCGAGCGAAACATCGGGCGCCAGGTTGAACGAGAGCGTCACCGACGGCAGCTGGCCGCTGTGGTTCACGCTCAGCGGCCCGAGTCCCGCACTCACGGTCGCGACGGACGTGAGCGGCACCAGCGTCCCCTGCTGCGAGCGGATGTACAGCATTCCCAGCGCCGTCATGTCGCGTTGATACTCGGGGAGCAGCTCCTGGATCACCCAATACTGATTGTTGTCCGTGTAGATCGTCGAGACCTGACGCGAGCCGTAGGCGTCGTACAGCGCCTCCTCGATCTGCTGCACGGTCACGCCGAGCCGGGCGGCGCGGTCGCGGTCGATCTGGACCTGCACCTGCGGGTTCTTGATCTGCAGGTCGGTCGTGACGTCCTGCAGGATGGGAATCGTGCGCAGCTTGGCCTCGAGCCGCCCCGCATTCTCATACAGGTCGCCGATGTCCGCGCCCTGCAGGGTGAACTGGTACTGGGCCTTGGCGTTGCGCCCGCCGATCCGGATCACGGGGGGCACTTGCAGGTAGGTGCGGACCCCGGGGATCGCCGCGAGCTGGGGCTGGAGCTGCCGCACGATCTCGTCGGCTGAGGGGCGTTGGCTGCGGGGCTTGAGACGCAGGGTGATCGAGCCCTGATTCGTCGTGCCTTGCCCCACCCGCGACATGTAATGCTCGACGTACGGGTTACGGCCGATCACCTCGGCCACGGCCAGTTGGTGCTGCACCATCGCGTCGTACGAGCTGCCCTCCACCGTTTCCGTCGAGCCCTGGATCGAGCCGGTGTCTTCGGTGGGGATGAAGCCCTTGGGCACGAGGACGAATAGGACGGCGGTCCCGACGAGAATCCCGGCGGAGAACACGAGGCTCGCGGGTCGGTGGTCCATGACCCACGCCAGGCTGCGCTCGTAGGCGCCGAGCACCCGGCGGTACACCCGCTCACTCGCCTCGTAGAACCGCCCGTGCCGTTCGTCGCGGGAGGGGCGGAGAAAGCGGCTGCACAACATCGGCGTCAGCGTGAGGGACACGAACCCCGAGACGAGGATCGCGATGCCGATCGTGACTGCGAATTCGTTGAACAGGCGGCCGATGAGGCCGCCCATGAACAGCACCGGAATGAACACGGCGGTGAGCGACAGCGTCATCGACACGATCGTGAAGCCGATCTCCCGGGCGCCGTCGAGCGCCGCTTGCATCGCCCGTTTCCCCATCTCCATGTGGCGCACGATGTTCTCGAGCATCACGATGGCATCGTCCACCACGAAGCCGACGCACAGCGTCAACGCCATGAGCGACAGGTTGTCGAGGCTGTAGTCCAGCAGGTACATCACCGCGAAGGTGCCCACGATCGACAGGGGCAGGGCGAGGCTCGGAATCACCGTCGCGGAGAGATTGCGCAGGAACAGGAAGATGACCAGCACCACCAGCACCAGCGTGATGAACAACGTCAGCTTGACATCGCTCACCGACTGGCGGATCGACAATGAGCGGTCGTAGAGGGTGTTGACCTCGACGGATGCGGGCAGCTGCGGAATCAGCGTCGCCATCGTCCGCTTCACGGCGTCCGCCACCGCCACCGTGTTGGTGCCCGGCTGGCGCTGGATGGCGAGCGTGATCGACCGCGCACCGTCGAACCAACTCGCGTTCTTGTTGTCCTGCACGTCATCGAGCACCTGGGCGACGTCCTGGAGGCGCACCGGCGCGCCGTTGCGGTAGGCGATCACCAGCGAGCGGAACTCGGGAGCGCTCTCGATCTGCCCGTCGGCCCGGACCGTGTAGGCGCGGTGCTGTCCCCACAGGATGCCCGTCGGCAGATTCGGATTGCCCGACTGGATGGCGTCGCTCACTTCGTCGAGCCCGATCCCCCGCGCCGCCAGCGCGGTCGGGTCGATCTGGATGCGCACGGCGTACTTCGCGGCGCCGAACACCTGGACCTGGGCGACGCCCGTCACCTGTGACAACCGCTGGGCCAGGAACGTCTCGGCGTATTCGTCCAGCGTCGAGAGCGGCATCGTCTTCGACGTGAGGGCGTAAAACAGGATCGGCGAGGCCGCCGGGTTCGCCTTGTTGTAGGATGGCGGCTGAATGCCCGGGGGGAGCTGGCGCAACGTCTTCGAGATCGCCGCCTGCACGTCCTGGGCGGCCGCGTCGATGTTGCGCGAGAGGTTGAACTGCAGCGTGATGGACGTGCCGCCCTGGTTGCTCGACGACGTCATCGCGTCGATCCCGGCGATCGTCGAGAACTGTTTCTCGAGCGGCGTCGCGACCGCGGAGGCCATCGTCTCCGGACTCGCGCCCGAGAGTCCCGCCGACACGGAAATCGTCGGATAGTCGACGTTCGGCAGGTCGCTCACCGGGAGCAGCCGGTAGGCCATGAGGCCGAAAAAGAGGATGCCTAGCATCACGAGCGTGGTCGTGACGGGCCGCCGGATGAACAAACCGGAGATGTTCACTGCTGGGCGGGCTCCGTCTTCGGCCCGCTGCGGATCTCGACCCGTGAATCGGGGTTCAGCCGCAACTGGCCGTCGATGACGACGAGCGTGCCGGGCGCGAGACCAGCGGCGAGCACGGCCAGGCTGTCGACGGTGCGCGTGACCGTGACGGGACGCTGATCCGCCCGGCCGTCGGCGTTCACGACGAACACGTAGGTGCCCTGCTGGCTCGTCATCACGGCCTGGCTCGGGACGACGAGGGCGTCCGCCTGGACGTCCACGATCAGCGTGATCTCGACGAACTCTCCGGGCCAGAGGGTGCCGTCGCGGTTCGGGAACCGGGCTTTCAGGAGAACGGTCCCGGTCGTCGTGTCGACCTGGTTGTCGAGGAACGAGAGGACGCCCTCCGCCGGTGCGCCGGAGTCGCGCGCCGCGCTCGCCAGTGCCTGGAGCGGCTTCCCCGCGTGGCGGCGCA
>DASXUE010000005.1:0-16495 GCA_036505055.1 Gemmatimonadales bacterium
CGGCACGCTCTTCAACGACGACTGGGACGACGACGACTGGGACGGGGTGTGGGAAGGCAAGGTCATGCGGGATCCCCAGGGGTGGACTGCGGAGATGCGGATCCCCTACTCGCAGCTGCGCTTCGTGAAGCAGACGCAATACGTCTGGGGCATCAACTTCCGGCGCGACATCGCGCGCCGCAATGAATACGACTTCCTGGTCTATACGCCGAAGAACGGGAGCGGCTTCGTATCCCGCTTCCCCGACCTGGTGGGTATCGAGCGCATCGAGCCGCCGCGGCGGCTCGAGGTGATGCCGTACGTGACGACGCGCGCCGCATTCACGCCGCACGCCGCGGACGACCCGTTCAACGACGGCTCCCAGCTCGCGCCGGGCATGGGCGCCGACGTGCGCATCGGTCTCGGATCGAACCTCACGCTGAACGCGACGGTGAACCCCGATTTCGGCCAGGTGGAAGTGGATCCGGCCGTCGTCAACCTGAGCGACGTCGAGACGTTCTTCAACGAGAAGCGGCCGTTCTTCGTGGAGGGGTCGTCGACGTTCGATTTCGGCTTCGGCGGCCAGCGCAACTTCTGGAGCTTCAACTGGTCCGGACCGCAATTCTTCTATAGCCGGCGCATCGGTCGCTCACTCGGGCTGCCGGCGGCCCCCGACAGCGGGTACGTGGACGGACCCAGCGGCGCGCACATCCTGGGCGCCCTGAAGCTGACGGGCAAGGTTGCCGGCAGCTGGAACGTTGGGGGCTTGACTGCGGTGACCGCCCGCGAGCGGGCCACGCTGCAGGATCAGGCAGGCACCCGCTGGGGCCAGGAAATCGAGCCGCTCGCCACGTACGGCGTCTACCGTGCCCAAAAGGAGTTCGACAAGGGCCGGCAGGGGCTCGGGTTCCTGTCGACGGTCGCGACGCGCGTGTTCGACGATCCTGCGCTGCGCGGGGGGCGCAACAGCAATTCCCTCGCCGTTGGCGCGGACGGCTGGACCTTCCTCGATTCCTCGAAGACGTGGGTCACGACCGGGTGGATCGCGGCGTCCCGCATCGCCGGCACGCGCCAGCGGATTGCAGCGGTGCAGGTGAGCCCCACGCACTACTTTCAGCAACCCGACGCCAAGCATGTATCGGTCGACCCGACCGCTACGTCGCTCGACGGCGCGGCCGGCCGCTTCACCTTGGCCAAGCAGCGTGGCAACATATTCGTCAACTCAGCCTTCGGTTTCGTCTCGCCTGGGTTCGACGTGAACGATGTCGGATTCATGTTCCGCCGTACGGGCCTCTTCAACATGCACGTCGGCGGCGGCCGGACCTGGACCAAGCCGGGGAAGCTGTTTCGCTACGCCGAGACGGGCGGGGCGCTGTTCAGGAACTACGACTGGGACGGCAACATCAACTGGTCCGGCGTATTTCACTTCGGATACGTGCAGTTCCTGAACTACTACTGGATCAATTGGAATGCCGCCTACAATCCCTGGACGGTAGACAATCGCCGTACGCGCGGCGGCCCGCTCATGCTCACCCCTCCCGGCTACCAGTTTGGCTTCGACGCGGGCAGCGACAGCCGCAAGACACTCACGGTGGGGATGGGGGCGGGCACGTACTTCCGGTCCCGCCGCGACGTCGAGCTTTGGAGTTATGTCAACGTGCAGTATCGGCCCGCGCCGAACGTGTCGGTGAGTATTGGTCCGAACTACTCGACCGGGCTTAATCCGCAGCAGTACAGATCGCAGAGCTACGACTCGACCGGCGCATCGGCAGGGACCTATGACACCGCGTACACATTCGCGCGGTTGCGGCAGGCGGAGCTTTCCGCAGGCATTCGGCTCAATTGGACATACAGCCCGACGCTGTCGCTGCAGCTGTACGCCCAGCCGTTGATCTCGGCGGGGAAGTTCAGTGACTATCGGCAACTGGCGCGGCCACGCAGCTACGACTTTGTCTCCGTCGCGTCGCCGGGCAACCAGGACTTCAACTACCGGTCGCTGCGCGGCAACGCCGTGCTGCGGTGGGAGTATCTCCCGGGGTCGACGCTGTACTTCGTGTGGACGCAGAGCCGGGAGGATTCGGACGGCGTGGGCGATTTCCAGTTCGGTTCCTCGATGCGCCGCATGTTCCGCGCGCCCGCCGAGAACATCTTCATGATCAAGGCTTCGTACTGGTGGAACCCGTAGCTTAAAGCCCCTCGTTCGGCGGGCGCGGGGGGGCGGGCACGAAGTGATTCAGGGGTCCGTGCCCGCCTCCTCTGCCTAACCCCGGCGCCGCCGCGATGGCGCGGTGCACGAAGTCGAGCGCGTCGCCGACGGCCTGTTCGAGGGGCCGCCCGAGGGCGAGCCCCGCGGCGATCCCCGCCGAAAGCGTGCAACCCGTCCCGTGGGTCGAGGTCGTGTCGATCCGCGGACGCGTGAAGCGCCGGACCGCGCGGTCCGACACCAAGACGTCCACGATCTCGTCCCCCGCGAGATGACCGCCTTTCACCAGCGCGGCCCGCGCGCCCATCCCCACCAACGCGCGCCCCGCCCGCTCCATCTGGTCGGGCGTCCGCACCTCCTCCTGCACCAGGATCCGCGCCTCGTCGAGATTGGGCGTCACGACGGCGGCGAGCGGCACCAGCCGTTGGCCGATCAACGCCTCCGCCGCGGGCTCGAGCAGCCGGTCGCCCGAGGTCGCCACCATCACCGGGTCGAGCACGTAGTGCGGGAGCGCGTAGCGCGCGATGCCCGCCGCCACGGTCTCGACCAGCTCTCCCGAGCCGAGCATGCCGCTCTTCAGCGCGTCGGGTGGGAGGTCGGTGGCGAGCGCGTCGATCTGGTGGGCCACGAGGCCGGCGGGGAGCGCCTGCCACGCGCGCACGCCGACGGTGTTCTGGGCGGTGACGGCCGTGATGACGGTCGTGCCGAACACGCCGAACTGATGGAAGGTCTTGAGGTCGGCCTGGACGCCGGCGCCGCCCCCCGAGTCCGAGCCCGCGATCGTGAGCGCGATTCTCACCGCGCCGCCTGCTTGGCGAATGCCCCCGGGAGGGCGATGTTAAGGAGCACGACGACACGGGTGAGGGCCATCGCCAGTAATCTGCAGTCGACCATCCGGGATCTTCAACGGCGCAAGGCGCGCGGCCGCCGCGGGCTGGCGGTACTCGAGGGGGTCCGGCTGGTAGAGGAAGCGCTCGCGGCGGCGCTTCCGTTCCGGGGCGTCGTCGTCGCCCCCGAGCTGACGCGCACCACCCGCGGACAGGCGCTCGTCGCCGACCTGGCGAGCCACGCGATCCCGGTCGAGGAGCTCGGCGCCCGCACGTTCGGGCAGCTCGCGGGTACGGAGACCCCACAGGGGATCGTGGCCGTGATCGAGCCGCGCCTGTGGACCGTCGCCGACATTTCCACCGCGCCCGGCGGCGCCCTGCTGGTCGTCGACGGGGTCCAGGACCCCGGCAACCTGGGAACGTTGATCCGGACCGCCCACGCGCTGGGCGCGAGTGCCACGGTGCTACTGCGCGGCTCGGCGGACCCGCTCAATCCCAAGGCGCTGCGCGCCGCGATGGGCGCCACCTTTCGGCACGCCGTCGTGCCGCTCGACGATGCGGCGTTTATCAGCTGGGCGCAGGGGCGCCAGCTCACGCTCTGGGCGGCGGCGGCGGATGGCGTGCCGCTGGCCCGCGCGCTCGCGGCGCAGGATCACCCTCCGCGAAAGGACCTGATCGCCGTGATCGTGGGAAACGAGGGCGCCGGGATCCGGCCCCAGCTCAACGCCGTGTCCGCCCAGCGCGTGGCGATTCCCCTCGCGCGCGGCGCCGAATCGCTCAACGTCGCCGTCGCGGCGGGCATCCTCCTCTACGAGGTACTGCGTGGCCGCTGAGGCGGTGCTCATCCTCGGAGCCGCGGCGGTCGGGCTCTGCATGGGCAGTTTCCTGAACGTGTGCATCCTCCGGCTGCCGCACGATCAGTCGCTCCTGCGCCCGCCCTCGACCTGCCCGCATTGCAAGCAGCGGATCGCGTGGCGGGACAACATCCCGGTGTTTTCCTGGCTGTGGCTCCGCGGCCGGTGCCGCTGGTGCCACGCGCCTATCTCCCGGCAGTACCCTGCGATCGAAGCGCTCGTCGGCCTGCTGTGGGTGGCCGCGCTCCTCGCGTATGGGCCGTCGCTCGACGCGCTGCGCGCGGCGCTGTTCGGCACGATCCTGCTCGGCATCGCCATCACGGACGCCCGCCACTACCTGATCCCCGACGAATACACGTGGGGCGGTCTCGTGCTGGGCCTGGGCCTCGCGCTGGGCGGTGGAGGCGCGGGCTTCGTCCAGGCCCTGCTCGGAGCGGGCGTCGGCTTCGCGCTCCTCTGGATCGTCGCGCAGGCCGGCGCCTGGGTCTTCAAGGAAGAGGCGATGGGCGGCGGGGACATCAAGATGATGGCGATGGTGGGCAGCTTCGTGGGGTGGCGCGGCGTGCTGCTGACGGTGTTCGCCGGCGCGGCGCTCGGCTCCGTGATCTTCGTCCCGCTGTCGCTCAAGAAGAAGCGACTCGTGCCGTTCGGGGTATTCCTCGCCGTGGGTGCGGCGGTGGCCTTCGTGTTCGGCGACGCCATCATCGCCTGGTACGGCAACTTCCTGCGGAGCGACTGACCACCCGATGGGCGATCCCTTCGAAGGGCTGTTCGACTCGGGCGACGTTCTGGAGCGCGTCGGGATCGATCTCACCGCCCTGGCGCGCCGCGGCGACCTCGAGCCGGTGCGCTGCCGCGACGCCGAGATTGCGCGCGTGGTCGACATCCTGCTGCGCCAGGGCAAGAACAACCCGGCCCTCGTGGGCCGGGCCGGCGTGGGGAAGACCGCGATCGTCGAGGGGCTGGCCCAGCGGATCGCGGTGGGCGAGGTCCCTCCCGCCCTCAAGGACGCACGAGTGCTCCAGCTCGACCACGTCGCCCTGCTCGCCGGCACCGCCTTCCGCGGCCAGTACGAGGACCGCATCCGCCGCCTCGTGAGCGCGCTCGCCGCCGACGCCGATCTCATTCTGTTCGTCGACGAGCTCCACAACCTCATCGGGCAGGGCACCGCCATGGGCGCGGCGATGGACGCCGCGAACATGCTGAAGCCGGCCTTGGTGCGCGGCGACATCCGCGTGATCGGCGCCACGACGGGCGAAGAGTACGACAAATGGATCCGCAACGACCCGGCGCTCGAGCGCCGGTTTCAGCCGGTCACGATCGACGAGCTCGACGCGATCCAAACCTGGGAAGTACTGGTCGCGCGGCGCCCGCGGTTCGAGCGCCACCACGCCGTCGCGATCCGCGACGACGCCCTGAAAGCCGCGATCGTCCTCACCGACCGCTTCGTCCCCGAGCGTGCGCGCCCCGATAAAGCGATCGACGTGCTCGACGAAGCGTGCGCCCATGCCCAGGCCACCGCGCGCGTGTCGGACGAGCTCGACCGCTTGATCCGTGAGCGCCGCCGAGTCGAAGCCTTGATCCGGCGGGGGCTCGCTGTGGAGCGGCCCGCGGAAGCGCCGATGCCCGACCTCGCGGCCGTCCTGGACCAGGTCGTGGCGGACTTCCGGGAGATGATGGGCGGACCAGGACGGTCCACGACGGTCAAAGACGGACAAAGCGACCCCCCCCCGACCGTCGTGGACCGTCCTAGTCCGTCTTTGGCCGACCGCCGTGCCGAGCTCGACCGCCTGCTGCGCGAGGAGCTCGAGCGCCAGGGAATCGTGGTGACGGGGCAGGACGTGGCCCGCGTCGTGGGGACGGCGGTGGGGAAGGGTATCGAGTGGACCGGTTGACGCGCCCCGCGATGGCGGCGCTGGCCGCCGTCGCACTGGCCGCGGCATGCCGCGACCGCGCGGAGACGGTGCAGAACGAGGAGCGGCTGTCCCGCATGGTGACGCAGCTTGTTCCCGGCGTCGAGCGCGCGACGGGCCTCCGCTTCAAGACCCGCCCGCAGGTGGCGCGCCGGACCCGCGACCAGGTCTGGCTCTATCTCACGCACAAGATCGACGAAGACCTGCCCCCGCAGGAGCTGGCGAGCTACGAGGCGGCGCTCGAAGCCTTCGGCCTCTTGCCGCCCGGGATGCGGCTGCGGAACCTGCTGCTCGACGTGCTGAAGGAGCAGGTCGTCGGCTACTACGATCCCGACTCGATGATGCTGTACGTCGCCGCGGACGTCGACTCTTTCTTTCTGCGCACGACCGTCACGCACGAGCTGACCCACGCGCTGCAGGGCCAGTATCTCCCGCTCGACTCCCTCGTGCGGCAGCGGCGCCGGAACGACCGCCGTTCCGCCGCTCAGGCGGTGCTGGAGGGCCAGGCGACGCTCGCGCAAACGCTGGCGATGATGCCCGAGCTGGACCGCGCGCAGCTGCCCAGCTTCTGGGACGCGCGCAGTGCGCTGGCGCAACAGCAGGCGGGGATGAAGCAGTTCGCCGACGCGCCGCTGTGGGTGCGCGAGGGGCTGATCTTTCCGTATCTCGCCGGCGCGGACTTCGTGCGCTGGTACGAGGCGGCGCACCCGGGCGCGCATCCGTTCGGACGCGCGATGCCGACGTCCACCGAGCAGATCCTGCACCACGACCGCTACGCCGCCGGCGACGAGCCCACGGAGCTCAGCTTCGCGACGCCGGCGGCGGACAGCGTGCGCTACGAAGATGGTCTGGGCGAGTTCGAGACGCGCCTCCTCCTGCAGCAGCATCTGGGCAGCGAGAGCATCGCCACGCTGCTCGCCTCGGGGTGGGACGGGGACCGCTACCAGCTCCTGGGGCGCGGTGGAGCCGAAGCCTTGGTGTGGTACAGTGTGTGGGACGACGCCGCGGCGGCGGACCGGTTTGCGCGCGGGCTCGAGCGCGCCTGGGCCAGAGGATGGGCGGGCGGCCGGGCGGACCGGCGGGCGGAGATCAAGCGCGTCACAATTGACGGCCGGCCGGGCGTGCGGTTGGTGGACGCTCCGGCGGGGTGGAGCGGCTGGAAGAACATCCCGCGCGTGAGCCTCACGGCCACAGGCGGCTGATCGCGTAGATCCCGAGACCCACGAGACCGCCGACCAGCGTGCCGTTGATGCGAACGAATTGCAGGTCCCTCCCCACGGCCAACTCGAACCGTCGCGACGTCGCCGCCGGATCCCAGCCCGCCACGGTTTGGGCGATGATATCGCCGATCTCATGGCGGTACTTCTCGACCGCCGATCCCGTGAGGTCGATGAGCAGATCGTCGATCTCCGCGAGCAGCGCCGGGTTGGCGAGCAGCGCCGTGCCGAACTCACTGAGCCCGCGGTCGAGCGGCCCGGGCGCGTCTGCGTCTCCGCTCGTGGCATAAGTCAGGACGGCGTTCCGAATCGTCTCCCACAGCCGCGCGGACAGCTCGGCCACGGAAGAATCCGCGAGCCATTCCTCCTTCATGGCTTCCGCCCGGGCGATCACGTCCGGCGAATGCTGCAACCGTTCGATGAAGTCGCGGATGGCGTCGTCGAACGCCATGCGCAGGGGGTGGTTCGGATCCATGACCATGTCGCGCAGCAGCCGTTCGACGGCGTCGATGATCTTCTGATAGATCTTGTCGTCTAGGACCGGAGGTACCCACCAGGGCGTTTCGGCCCGCACGCGGTCGCGGATCAGCTCCCGGTTGTTCAGGACCGCCTCGGCCGCGAGCCGCACTGTCACGTTGAGGAGCTCCTCCTGTCGATTATCACCGAGCACGAGGGCCAAGGTCTTGCCGAGGGCCGGCGCCACGCGCGTCGCCCGCAGGCGCGCGCTGACAACGCGGTGTACCATCGCCTGGACTTCTTCGTTGGGCAGCGCCTCGAGGGCCTTGGCGAGCCCACCGGCGACTTGCTGGGCGATGCGGCGGGCGTTCTCGGGATCGGACAGCCAGCGCGCGGCGCGCTCGGCGGGGTGAACCGCGCGGAGGTTTGCGGCGATGACTTCTCGGGACAGGAAGTGGTTCTGGACGAAGTTCCCGAGGATCCGGCCGATCCGCTCCTTGCGCGTGGCGACGATGGCGGTGTGCGGAATCGGCAGGCCGAGTGGGTGCTTGAAGAGCGCGGTCACGGCGAACCAGTCGGCGAGTCCGCCGACGAGCGACGCCTCCGCGGTGGCGCGCACATAGCCGAGCCAGGGGTATTGGGCTTCGAAGGCGCTCGCGGCCGCGAAGACCACCGCGGCGAGGCCGAGAAAGCCGGTCGCCCGCCATTTCATCGCGTCGAGCTGCGCCTGCCGGGTGGCGTCGTCGGGGCGCGACCAGGCGGGGGTCACGCCGGGGCGCGCACCCCCCTCGGGCGGTGCGGGCGCAGGGACGGGCGGGGCCGGGGCGGCCGGCGCGATGCGGGCCATACGAGGCAAGATAACCCCACTTGGATTCGGGCGATTCGCCATTTAGCTTGCAAGGCTTATGTTTACGGCTCTTTCCGAGCGGCTCGCGGCGGTACTGCAGCGTCTCACCGCCCGCGGCGTGCTCTCGGAGGGCGACGTCACCGAAGCGCTGCGCGAGCTCCGCCGCCACCTGCTCGAAGCCGACGTGAGCTTCGAGGTCACCCGCGGGTTCGTCGAGCGGGTGCGGGAGAAAGCAGCCGGCGCGCTGCGTCTCAAGGCCGTGAGTCCCGGCCAACAGGTGGCGAAGCTGGTGCACGACGAGATCGCCGGCCTGCTCGGCGGCGCGCGCGTCGGTCTGGACTTCGCCTCCGTAGGCCCGACGGTGATTCTGCTCGTGGGGTTGCAAGGCTCGGGCAAGACGACCACGGCGGCCAAGCTGGCGCGGCGCCTCAAGGCGGAACAGAAGGCGCCGGCCCTCGTCGCGGCGGACCCGTACCGGCCGGCGGCGCGAGAGCAGCTCGAGCAGCTGGGGAAGCAGATCGACGTTCCCGTGTTCGGAGCGCGGAGCACGGAGCAGGACGTTGCGGCGCTGGTCCAGAATGCGCTGCGTCAAGCCGAGTCGGCGCGGTGCCGCACGGTGGTCGTCGACACGGCGGGCCGGTTGCAGATCGACGCGGAGTTGATGGACGAGCTGCGCGCGCTCAAGGCGGGCGTAGCCCCGCGCGAAGTGCTGCTGGTCGCGGACGGGATGACGGGGCAGGACGCGGTCAAGATCGCCCGCGGGTTCCACGAAGGCGTCGGGCTCACCGGAGTGATCCTGACCAAGCTCGATGGCGACGCGCGGGGCGGCGCGGCTCTGTCGATCCACAGCGTGACGGGCGTCCCGCTCAAGTACATCGGGGTGGGGGAGAAGGTCGACGCGCTCGAGCCCTTCGATCCCGTGCGCATGGCCGGCCGCATCCTCGGGCAGGGCGACGTGGTGGCGCTGGTCGAGAAGGCCGCGGCCACCGTCGACGCCGAAGCGGCGCAACGCCTGGCACAGAAGGCGCGATCGAAGCGCGGCATGGATTTGCAGGATTTCCTCGTTGCGTTGAAGCAAATGCAGGCGATGGGCCCGCTGAAGCAGGTGCTCGGCCTCCTGCCGGGCGTGAACGCGAAGGCGCTGAAGCAGATTCCGGCGGACGACAACCGCCTGCGGCACGTCGAGGCGATCGTGTTGTCGATGACGCCGGCGGAACGCGCGGACCCCGGCATCCTGAGCGGGTCGCGCAAGTTGCGGATCGCGAAGGGCGCGGGACGGCCCGTGCAGGAAGTGAACCGGCTGCTGGACCAGTTCCAGCAGATGCGCAAGCTCATGAAAAGGATGTAGCGACCGTATGGCAACTCGAATTCGGCTGCGGCGTGTGGGGCGAAAGGGACAGGCCTTTTTCCGGATCGTGATCGCCGACTCGCGGTCGCCGCGGGACGGGCGATTCGTAGCGACGATCGGCAACTACAACCCGCGCGCCAACCCCGCCGTGATCAACGTGGACGCCGAGCAGGCGCAGGCGTGGTTGGCCAAGGGGGCCCTGCCCACCGACACCGTCCGCTCCCTCCTGAAAAAGGCGGGGGTGTTCGGCAAACGGCCCGCGTAGTCGGGCGGCTGCGCAAGCCGCACGGACAGCACGGCGAGGTGGCGGTGTTTCCGCTGGTCGAGCACCCCGGCCGGGTGTTCGTCCCGAAGGCCCAGGTCTACGTGGTGGACGAGGATCGCAAGGTGCTGGCCGGCCCGCTCGTGGTCGCGCGCCGCCGCGCCTATCATCGGGAGTGGCTGATCGGATTCGAGGGAGTCACCTCGCGGGCGGCCGTCGAGGGCTGGCGCGACCAGTTCGTCGCGATCGCGGACGCCGATGCTGACGGTTAACGTCGTCACCCTGTTCCCCGAGTGGTTCGCGGCGCCGCTCGCCACGAGCATCCTGGGCCGGGCGGCGCAGGCGGGGTTGGTGCGGTTCCGCGTCGTGCAGCTGCGGGACTACACGCACGACAAGCACCGCACGGTGGACGACGCGCCCTACGGGGGCGGCGCCGGGATGGTGCTGAAACCGGAGCCGTTCTTCGAAGCGGTGGAGGACGTGGGGGCGAAGCGGCCGATCGTGCTGCTGTCGGCCCGCGGGCGGCCCTTCGCGCACGACACGGCCGTGCGCTATTCGGTGGGATCGGAGCTGACGTTGCTCTGCGGCCATTACAAGGACGTGGACCAGCGCGTGGCGGACGGGCTCGGCGCCGAGGAAGTGTCGATCGGGGATTTCGTGCTGTCGGGCGGGGAGCCGGCCGCCCTATGCGTGATCGACGCGGTCGTGCGTCTGCTGCCGGGCGCGCTCGGCGATCACGAATCGGCGGCGAGCGACTCGCACTACGACGGGTTGTTGGCGCCGCCCAGCTACACGCGGCCGCCGAGCTATCGCGGCCTGGACGTCCCCGCAGTATTGTTGGGCGGCGACCACGATAAGATCGCGGCCTGGCGGGCGGCGGAAGCCGAGCGCCTGACGCGCGAACGGCGGCCCGATCTGTGGAAAAACCTAGACGTCTAGGCGCCTAGACGCCTAGTAGGAGAGGATAGCGTTATGGAGAAACTGAGAGCAGTCGAGCGCGAGGGCTTGAAGACCAATCTCCCGGCGTTTACTCCCGGCGACACGCTGCGCGTCATGGTGCGTGTGCGCGAGGGGGAGAAGGAGCGGCTGCAGGCGTTCGAGGGCATTTGCATCGCCCGCCGCGGCGGCGGCATCAACGAGACGTTCACGGTCCGAAAGATCTCCGCGGGCGTCGGCGTCGAGCGCATCTTCCCGTTGCACGCTCCCTCGATCGCGGAGATCGAGCTGGTCCGCAAAGGCCGCGTGCGGCGCGCCAAGCTCTACTTCCTGCGCCGCCTGGCGGGCAAGGCGGCCCGCATCCGTGAGAAGCGCGGCGCCGGCGTCGTCGTGCCCGAGACCTCGGGCAGCGAGGCGCCCCAGGCGTGAGGCACCGCCGCCCTTCGCTCGAGCGCGAAACCGCGCTCTGGTGCGAAGGGCGGAGCATCGTCGTCGGTCTCGACGAAGCGGGCCGCGGTCCCCTGGCTGGTCCAGTGGTGGCCGCGGCTGTCGTGTTTCCGGCCGGCGCGAAGCCGATCCGCGGCCTCGACGACTCGAAGCTCCTCACCCCGGCCCAACGCGCCCGCCTCGCCGGCCGCATCCGGGAGCGCGCCTTGGCCGTTGCGGTCGGCGCCGCCAGCGTCCGCGAGATCGATCGCTTCAACATCCGCCGCGCCAGCATTCTGGCGATGCGGCGGGCGCTCGACCGGCTCGGCGTCGTGCCCACCCACATCCTCGTCGACGGCCTGCCATGTCCCGAGCTCGGCTGCCCGCACGAAGCCATGATCGACGGTGACGCGCGCTGTCACTCCATCGCCGCGGCGTCCGTCATCGCCAAAACGGTGCGCGACCGGCTGATGAACCTGCTCGGCGCCCGCCATCCCGCCTACGCCTGGGAGTCGAACAAGGGCTACGGCACCCCCGAGCATCTCGAGGCGCTGCACCTCCACGGCCCCACCCGCCACCATCGGTACAGCTTCATGCCGGTGGTGCAGCTGGAGCTGACGGTCTAGCGGTTCCTGGCTCGCTTCAAGCCGCGCAGGAAGTCCGGGAGCGGCCGTGTGTTCAACACGTCGGCCGCTTCGAGTCCCGCCCGCCGGGCTACCGCCACTGCGAAGCGCATGTTGCCGAGCTGGCGCGGGTCGTGGGCGTCGGTCGACAGCACGAACCGGGCGCCGTGGGTCTTGGCGGCGGCGGCGAGCGTATCGGGGAGGTCCATCCGCTCGCTCCCGTTGATCTCGAGCAGGCACCCGGCCGCGGCCGCGGCGTGCGCTACGGCGTCGAAGTCGAGGGGATACGGGTCCCGCCCGTTCACGATGCGGCCGGTCGGGTGGCCGATCGCATCGACGAGGGGGTGTGCGATGGCGCCGAGCACGCGGTCGGTGAGCTGACGCTCGGTCTGCTTGAGGCCGTAGTGGATCGTGGCCACGACGTAATCCGCTTCAGCGAGCACGTCGTCGGGCAGGTCCATCCGCCCGTTCTCCAGGATGTCCATCTCGACGCTCTTCAGGACGCGGAAGCCGTCGAAGGTCCGGTTGAGGTCGTCGATCGCCTTCCACTGGGCGCGCAGCCCCGCGCCGTCGAGTCCCGACATGGAGACGCGCTTGGAATGGTCGGTGAGGGCGACGTAGGCGTAGCCCAGGGCGCGCCCGGCCTCGGCCATCGCGGCGACCGTCGCCTTGCCGTCGCTCGCGTCGCTGTGCATCTGGAGATCGCCGCGGATCTCCTGCTGGGTGACGAGCACCGGCAGCCGGTGGGTGCGGGCAAGCTCGATCTCGCCGCGCGCTTCCCGCAGCTCGGGCGGAATCCAGTCGAGGCCGAGCGCCGCGTAGACGTCCTCCTCGGTACGGCCCGCGATGCGGCGCGGGCCCTGATAGACGCCGTACTCGTTCAGCTTGAGCTTCTTGGCCTGGGCGATCTTGCGCAGCTCGATGCTGTGCGCCTGCGAGCCGGTGAAGTACTGGAGCGCCGATCCATAGGCGTCGGGCTCGACCGCGCGGAGGTCGACCTGCAGACCGCGCGACAGACGCACCGTGGCGCGCGTCGGGCCCTGGGACACGACCCGCTTCACGTCCGGGTACTGTGTGAAGCGCGCCATCACCCGATCGGGCGCGGTGCTGGTGACGAAAATGTCCAGGTCGCCGATCGTCTCGCGCCGCCGCCGGAAGCTTCCCGCAACCTCGATCTCCTGGATGTGGCCCCCCGCGCGCAGGTACTCGACGAGCGCGTGGGCATGAGGCTCCGCCTCGTGCAGGATCATTCGTCGTTCGGCCCGCTCCGCCTGCCCGAGGCCGGCTCGGATCTTCTCGACCATCTTGGGACCGAACCCCGCCAGCTTGGGGACTTTTCCGGACTCGATGGCCTTGGCGAGGTCGGCAACCGTCTTCACCTTGAGTTTTTCGTGCAGCAGCTTCACCCGCTTCGGGCCGAGACCGGGAATCCGCAGAAGATCCAGCAGGCCCGGCGGCAGCTTGCGCAGGAGGGCTCGGCGCTGCGGCATCTCCCCCTTCGCCACCAGCGCCTCGATTTCAGTCGCGATCCCTTCACCGATGCCGGGGAGCTCGGTGAGATCGAATCCCTCGGTGCGCACCAGCTCCGCAAGCGGATCGGGGTGGTCGCGCACGGTGCGGGCCGCGTTGCGATAGGCGCGCACCTTGAACGGGTTCGCCTCGGAAATCTCGAGCAGATCCGCCACTTCGTCGAGCAACCGGGCGATGTCGGGATTCTGCATGGCGCCACCAAAACTACCTTGCGGAGGCGAGCCGCGCGTGGTACGCTAGCCCCTCCCGCAGCGTGTTCTTCCAACCGGAGGCTGACCGACATGTCGCGCAAGTTGCTCGGGCTGGTGGGTGTCGCCGTCCTGGTGCCGTTCTTCCTGGCCGCGCAGTCCCAGGCGACCACGGGCGTGATCCGCGGAGTGGTATCCGCTCCGGGAGGCGCCCCGGTGGCAAGTGCCACGGTGGTCCTGCGTGAGACGCAAACCGGGTTCCAGCGCACCGTGACGACCAACGATCGCGGCATCTTCGTGGCATCGCTGTTGCCCCTCGGCACCTACGACGTGACGGCTCGCTCCGTGGGCTACACCGAGGTGCGGCGCACCGGGATCCCCCTCCGCGTCGGTCAGACCGTAGACCTCGCGCTGCCGCTCGCGGCGGTTGAGCTGGCTGCCGTGACGATCGAGGCGACGCAGCCGGTGGTGGACGCGTCCAAGGTCGAGACCTCCACCCGGCTCCCCAACGAGGCCGTGGCGGGGCTGCCCAACAACGGCCGCAACTATCTGAACCTCACGCTGCTCACGCCGCAGGTGGCGATCGTGCAGGGTCCCGACGGCGACGAGCTGACCATCGCCGGACAGAAGGGGATTCACAACAACGTGGCCGTCGACGGGGCCGACTTCAACAACCCGTTCTTCGGCGAGCAGCGTGGCGGTCAGCGGCCCGCGTTCACGTTCAACCTCGACGCGGTGCAGGAGATCGTGGTCACGGCCGGCGGAGCCAACGCCGAATTCGGCCGCTCCTCGGGCGGGTTCGTCAACGTGATCACGAAGTCAGGTACCAACCAGCTGCGTGGCACCGCGCACTACTTCGGCAAATTCGATGCACTCTCGGGAACGCCGGTGCACGGCACGACCACGTTCCAGCCAGACTTCAGCCAGAACCAGTTCGGGTTTACCCTCGGTGGGCCCCTGAAGCGGGATCGGGCGTTCTTCTTCGTTGCCTACGACGAGCAGCTGTACGATGAAGTCAAGCAGACCAACCCGAACCGTATCGCGGTGCCGCTGCGTGCTTGGATGGACACCGCGTACGCCGGCGCGCTGGCGGGCGACTACGGCCCGATCGCCCGGACGAACGACGCCCGCGCACTGCTCGCCAAGTTCGACTTCCGGCTTTCGGAGCGTCACACCCTGTCGCTCAAGTACAACTACACCTGGTCGGAGCAAGCGAACGGGACGTTCGACGTCGATTCGTGGGCGCGGAGCGCCAACGGGCTCGAGCAGGACCACTCCAACGCCGTGAACGGGAGCCTGGTCTCGTACTTGTCGTCCAACAGCTCCAACGAGCTCCGCTTTCAGTATTCGCGCGAGGACCGGCCTCGCCCCTATGACGGTCCGCGCAGCACGGCGCTGGGACCCAACCCCGCCGATCCGCCGGCCGCGCGGCCGTTCCCCGACGTCGCCATGGATTTCGTCGGTGGGTATCGATTCGGGATGCCGTTCTTCTTGCCGATCGATTACTACGACACGCGCGTCCAGGTGCTCGACAACTTCTCGTGGTCCAAAGGGAGCCACCTGATCAAGGTGGGCGGTGAGATCAACAAGGTGAACTCGGTGCAGACGTTCATCGGGTTTGCCAACAGCCGGTACATCTTCAGCTCAGTGCAAGGGTTCTTGGACTACCTGACCGACTCGACCAACGCTGGTGGCCTCCTCCTCTACCTCCAGCAGGCCGGCGTCGGGCGGACCGTCCGCCAGGCGGGCACGCAAGAAATCCCCCAAACCGAGCTGGCGTTCTACGTGCAAGACAGCTGGAAGCCCAACCCGAAGTGGACCCTCAATTACGGACTCCGCTGGGAAGCCCAGCTACAACCCGATCCGATCACGCCGCCGAGCCAGGTTTTTTTCGGCCCGTTCATCGGGAGGACGGTCACGAACGCCACCGGCACCTACGCGTTTCCGTCGGACGGCACGATCCCGTCCGACAAGAAAATGTTCCAGCCGCGGTTTGGATTCGCGTACGACCCCAAGGCCGACGGTCGGCAAGTGATCCGGGGCAACGTCGGGCTGTACCACGCGCGCATCCCGGGCCTGAACCTCGCGTCGACCCGCAGCACCAACGGCTCGATCGGTCTGACGTACGTCCGGGCCGGCGCCTCCGCCCCGGCGTTCGGCGCGCTGTTCCCGAGTAACGTTGCGCCGAGCGCGGTCGTGCGCCCCGACGTGTTCGTGTTCGACAAGGATTTCCAGAACCCCCGGACGCTGAGCGCCACGCTGGGCTACGAACGGCAGCTGGGCAGCGACCTGGGCGTCTCGATCAGCATCACGCATGCCCGGACCGATCACCTGACGCGCTTCATCAACCGAAATGACGCGGTGTTCGGCACGCCGTGGGATTCGGCGCTGACGGCTCCCACCGATACCAACGGGGTCGCCACGCTCACGACGGTCGAGAGCAGCGCGAAGTCGCGCTACACGGGCATCACCGTCAGTCTGAAGCGTGTGCTCGATCCGAATTTCCAGTTCCAGGTGAACTACACGCTCTCGTTCGACAAGTCGGACGACGACAACGAGCGCGATCCGTTCACGTTCCGCTATGCGCGGGCCGACTCGCTCCAGCACGAGTACAACTGGAGCGACCGGGATCAGCGTCATCGCGTCAACGCCTGGGCG
Source organism: Gemmatimonadales bacterium (assembly GCA_036505055.1). Lineage (GTDB taxonomy): Bacteria > Gemmatimonadota > Gemmatimonadetes > Gemmatimonadales > GWC2-71-9 > 20CM-2-65-7. The sequence goes on from DASXUE010000005.1 coordinate 16,268, forward strand.
CTCATCAAGCTGCCCGGCGACGTCTTCATGAACAATCGCGTGAGCTACTACTCGGCACAGCCCGTCTCGGTGAGCTGCGGGCCGAGCCCCTTCAGCCCGTTCGCGCCGGCCGCGGGCCAGCGGGCCACCTCGGCCGCCGACCGCAACTGCCTCGACGGCCACGTCCTGCAGCGCAACACGCTGCGCAAGGACAACGCCTACTTCTCGTGGGACGTGCGGTTCTCGCGG
>DASXUE010000006.1:0-2557 GCA_036505055.1 Gemmatimonadales bacterium
TTGGCGACGCCCGCGGCCACGGTCCCGACGCCCGCTTCGGCGACCAGCTTCACCCCGACGCGCGCCGCCGGGTTCACCTGCTTGAGATCGTGGATCAGCTGCGCCAGATCCTCGATCGAGTAGATGTCGTGGTGGGGCGGAGGCGAGATCAGCGGGATCCCGGGGACCGCGTGGCGCAGCCGCGCGATGAACTCCGTGACCTTGTGGCCCGGGAGCTGCCCGCCTTCGCCCGGCTTTGAGCCCTGGGCGATCTTGATCTCCAGCTCGTCGGCGCGCACCAGGTACTCCGTCGTGACGCCGAAGCGGCCCGACGCCACCTGCTTGATGCGGTTGTCGGCGCGGTCGCCGTTCGGTAGGGGTGCGTAGGTCGCCGGGTCTTCACCGCCCTCGCCGGTGTTCGACCGCGCGCCCATGCGGTTCATGCCGATCGCGAGGGTCGCGTGGGCTTCGGGCGACAGCGCGCCCAGCGACATCGCGCTCGAGATGAAGCGCCGGCGGATCGCTTCGACCGGCTCGACCTCGTCGAGCGGAATGGGCTGCGCCGTGCGGAAATCGAGCAGGTCGCGGGGGCCGGCCGGCACGCGGGCCTCCACGCGCGCCCGGAACGCGTCGTAGCCCGGTGCGCTTCCCTCTCCTCCCTGCAACGCGTCCTGCAGCGCCCGGACGAGCGGTGGAGCCCACCCGTGGTCCTCGCCATCTTTGCGATAGCGCACGCGCCCGTTATCCGGCAGGCCGTCCGGCGGCGTGGGGGCGTACGCCACCGCATGGCGCGCCAGCACATCGTCGGCGATCTCCGTGAACCCGATCCCGCCGATCACCGACACGGTGCCCGTGAGACAGCGATCCACCACCTCGGCGCCGAGGCCGAGCGCCTCGAACAACTGGGCGCCGGCGTAAGACCGAAGGGTGCAGATCCCCATTTTGGAGAGGATCTTGAGCAGCCCCTTTTCTGCGGCGGCCCGGAATGTGAGCCCCGCGTCCTGGCCGGTCCCTCCGCTCTGCGCCGACTGCAATGCGAGCCACGGGTGCACCGCCTCGGCGCCGTAGCCGAACAAGGCGGCGAGGTGGTGGATGTCCCACGCGTCTCCCGCTTCCGCCACCAGTGCCACCCGTGTCCGGAGCCCGGCCGCGAGCAGCCGTTGGTGCACCGCACCGACCGCAAGGAGCATCGGGATCGGCGCGCGGCGCGCGTCGGCGTCGCGGTCGCTCACGACGAGCGCCGTGGTGCCGCCGCGCCGCGCAGCGCGAAGCGCGGCGCGGCACAGGCGCTCGAGCGCGGACGCGAGTCCCTCGGGCCCGGCATCGGCTTCCCAAACCGCGCCAAGGGTTGCGGCGCGGAATCCAGCGGTGCGGCGCAGCGCCGCCATCTCGTGATCGAGCAGGATCGGATGCTCGAGGCGCAGCAACGGCTGCGCCGGCAGCTGTTGGGTAGGGGCGGGCGCCAAGAGCGAGCCACGGCGCCCCAGGTACATCGCCAGCGACATCACTCCCGACTCGCGCAGCGGATCGATCGCGGGGTTCGTGACCTGCGCGAAGCGCTGGCGCACGTAGGCATAGACGCCCGGCCCGGTGCGCGAGAGCGGGGGAATCGGCGTGTCGTCCCCCATGCTCCAGATGGCGTCGGCGCCGGCCGACGCCATCGGCTCGAGCACGTGTCGCAGGTCTTCGAAGCCGTACCCGAATGCCCGCTGGCGCGGCACCAGATCCTGCGGCGCGGGCGCGGGCTCCGAGTCCGCGCGCTCGGCGACGAGATCGCACGATACCCGGCTCGCCCACCGATGATAGGGATAGCGGCCTGCGACCTCCCGCTTCGCCTCGACGCTGTGGAGCACGGCGTCCCGCTTCGTATCGACGACCAGCAACTCGCCTGGTCCGAGGCGACCGCTCTCGACGACGTCCGCGGGATCGAGATCGGCCACGCCGACCTCGGAGCACGCGATCACGAGCCGGCGCTTGGTCACCTTGTAGCGGCAGGGTCGCAGGCCGTTCCGGTCCACCGCCGAGCCGGCGATCACCCCGTCCGAAAAGGCGAGGGCGGCGGGGCCGTCCCAGGGCTCCATCAGGGGCGCGTGGAACTCGTAGAAGCTCCGGACCGCGGGATCGAGGTCCGCCACTCCTTCCCACGCCTCGGGGACCAGCATCATCAGGGCGTGCACGGGGTCGCGCCCCCCCCTCCCCCCCCCCCCTCCCCCCGAACGCACCAGCAGCTCGAGGGCGTTGTCGAGGCTCGCGGAATCGCTCCCGCCTTCCCAGATGACGGGCTTGAGCTCCTTCGGGAAGGAGGCTTCGCGGGCCCGCATCGCATTGCGGTTGCCCCAGAGCGTGTTGATCTCGCCATTGTGCGCCAGCAGCTGGAACGGTTGGGCGAGCGGCCAGCTCGGCAGCGTGTTGGTCGAATAGCGTTGGTGGAAGACCGCGATCGCCGTCTCGTAGAGCGGCGAGCGCAGGTCCGGGAAGAACGCGGGAAGCTCCGTCCCCGTGAGCAGTGCCTTGTACACGACGGTGCGACAGGACAAGGAGCAGACAAACAGCCCGACGCCCTCGCTCTCGGCCCGCC
>DASXUE010000007.1:0-29449 GCA_036505055.1 Gemmatimonadales bacterium
CTTCGTGCATCTGGATTCCCGGGGGGACATCGTCGGTTTTGTCGGCGTCCAGCCCAGGCCGCTGCTCCTCAAAGGACGCCGTTTGCGCGCCGCCGTCGCCACGAAGCTCATGGCCTCCCCGACCTGTTCCGAGCCCCTGGCGCCGGTCCGCCTCATGAGCCGCGTGTTTGCCGGGCCGCAGGATCTGCTGCTCTCCGACTTGAGCAACGATGCGGGCCGCCGCATCTGGGAGGGCCTCGGGGGGTCGACCGCGCTGCTGTACAGCCTGGAGTGGCAGCGGCCGGTGCGGCCGGCGCGCCACGCGCTCTCATGGCTGCGCGCCCGCGGTGTGCCGCGCCTGGTCACGGCGGCGGCGGCGCCCCTTTGTGCCCCGCTCGACGCTCTCGTGGCGAGGTGGGGGAATCGCCGCTTTGGGACGGCGCTGGCCGGATACACGACCGACGACCTGTCTCTCGATATGCTGGTCGGGTGGTTTCCCGCGCTGGCGGCCGATCGCGCGCTGCGCCCGGAGTACGACGAGCGTTCGCTCACCTGGTTGCTGGGGGTGGCGCAGCAGAACGAACCGCGCCGCGTCTTGCGGCGGCGGTTGGTCCGCGACGCGGGAGGCCATGCCGCCGGTTGGTTCCTGTACTTCGTCGAACCCGTCGGGACGAGCGAGGTCGTGCAGCTCGTCGCCCGGAAAGGGGCTGCCGACGCCGTCGTCCACCTGCTCCTGGCCGATGCGTGGAGCAACGGGGCGGTGATGCTGTCCGGCCGGTTAGAGCCGAGGATCGTGCGCGAGATGTCCGTGCAACACTGCTACTTCAGGCAGGTGGGCCACTGGACACTCGCGCACTCCCGGCAGCGCGACGTGTTGGAAGCCGTCCTGCGGGGCGACGCGTTCCTGAGTCGGCTGGAGGGCGAGTGGTGACCCGCGTCAGCTCACCAGCCGCCCCGCCGCCCCAGCATGACCCCGGGCGTCAACAGCATGATCTTCAGGTCCTGGAGGGTTGATTGATTGCCGATGTACTCCAGGTCGTAGGCCACCTTCCTCCGGACGTCGTCGACATCGCGGTCGTAGGGCAGGTTGATCTGCGCCCAGCCGGTGATTCCAGGACGCACGCGCTGGCGCCGCTGGTAGCCGTCGATCTGCTCGCGCAGGCCGACGAAGATCGCGGGCTGCTCGGGGCGCGGGCCCACAATGTTCATGTCGCCGAGCAGCACGTTCCAGAGCTGCGGCAGCTCGTCGAGGCGGAACTTGCGCAGCACCCGGCCGACGACCGTCACGCGCGGATCGTTAGGCTGCGCCCATACCTCCTTCGCGTTGCCGTCGTCCACGGCCATCGTGCGGAACTTGTACATCGTGAACGGCCGGCCGCCAAGGTCGAGATGGCGCCGCGTGTTCCCGCCGGCCCGGCTGAGCGCCCGGCGATCGAGCCCGACGCGGACCTGCTTGAACAGCACGGGGCCGCGAGACGTAACCTTGATGAGGACGGCAAGCAACGCCATCAGCGGCCCGACGAGCACGAGCCCCACCGCCGCGATCGCGACGTTGAGCAAGCGACGCGCGCCCTCACGGTGGCCCCGGCGATGAATCGGCCGGTACCGCGGGCGCGAACGCGCGAACGGAAGCGTGAATGGCAGCGTCATGCTCGTCGTCGAATGCAAGGGCCGTGCACAGCCGGATGCAGATTCGTTGCGACGTCGCGCGCGAACTGCGGTTGTGGACCGGGTGCGACGCGAGCGCGACGCACCCAAGGCGGAGTGCATCGCGACGACGACGTGCGTTGGGGCGACCGATGTCGCAGGGCCGCAGCAAGGCGGCTTTTCATCCGTTCCGGGGGTCGGAACGCTGCACCAACCTGCACGTCACACCATGAATGTGTGCACCGATTTGTGACATCCGAGGGCCGACCTGCGCAGCCCACGCGGTACCGGACTTGCTGTGAGGAAAGGGCATGACCTCCAAACACTTGCCGATGGTGCGGAAACCGGACTTGCCCAGTGCGCCGCCGTTCCAGCGCGGCCCCGGGGCGAGTGTCCCCACTGACGATACCGGCCTCGACTGGCGCCGCATCGCGAGCGCGCTGTGGCAATTCAAGTGGGTGGTCTTACTCGCCACCGTCTTGGGGATCGGTGCCGGCGTCGCCGCCACGCGCGTGCTCCGGCCCATATTCGTCGCGCAGGCGACCGTGTGGATCGACGTCCCCAGCCGCCGTGACGACACCGATCGGCGGGCCGGACCCATCCGGTCCGGGAGCCTCCTCGACTCAGACGCCTGGATCGACTTGCTCAAGTCGTACGTCGTGCTCGACCACGTCGTGCGCGAGCTGCGGCTCTACATCGAGCTGCACACGTCGGAAGACACCGCGCGCTTCGCGGGGTTCGGGGCGGGCGAGACTTTCCGTCCGGGCGACTATCGCCTCCGCGTCGACGACGACGGACGGAACTACGTGCTCTCCACGCTCGAGGGGCGGGAGCTCGAGCGCGGCGTAGTGGGCGACTCGATCGGCGCCCGGATTGGCTTCCTCTGGGCGCCGCCCGCCGGCGTGCTCGCCGCCGGCCACACCGTAGAGTTCTCGCTGCTCACGCTGCGGGACGCGGCCCGCCAGCTCAGCGACTTCTTCCAGGTGCAGATGGATTTGAACGGCAACTTCCTGAAGGTCGAGCTGCGGGGCTCGAGCCCCAGCCGCATTGCGGCGATCCTGAACGCCACCACCGAGCGCTACGTGCGGGTGGCGGCCGATCTCAAGCGACAGAAGCTGACCGAGCTCACGCGGATTCTCGAGGAGCAGCTGGCCTCGGCGCAGCGCAATCTCCAGGACGCCGAGACCGCGCTGCGGCGGTTCGGCGTGCGCACCATTACCCTGCCGACGGAGCGGGAGCCCACGGCCACGTCCGGCGCAGCCCCGGGCGATCCCGTACTCACGGGGTTTTTCGAGACGCAGGTGCAGCGCGAGCAGATGCGTCGCGACCGCGAGGCGATTCAGCGCATTCTCGGCCAGGCAGGCGACTCGGGCGTCTCCGGCGACGCCCTCAGCGTCATCGGCGCCGTCGCCGCGAGCCCCGAGCTCTCGGCGGCCCTGCAGGAGCTGACCAAGAAGCAGGCGGATCTGCGCGCCTACCGGTACAAATACTCGGAGGAATACCCGCCGGTGCAGCGGCTCGGCGCCGAGATCGCCGAGCTGCAGCGCCGGACGATTCCCAGCCTCGCCCAGGCCCTGGTCGCGCAGCTCTCGATTCGCGAGACGGAGCTGAACCGTCGAGTCGACGCGGCGTCGGAGGATCTTCGCCAGATCCCCCCGCGCGCCATCGAGGGCAACCGCCTGCGCCGCTCGCTCACCCTTGCCGAGCAGACCTACAACACCTTGCAGGCGCGGTACACGGAGGCCAAGCTCGCCGCCGAAGCGTCGAGTGTCCCGGACGTCCGAATCCTCGACCCTGCCGTCGCGCCGCAGCGCCCTGTCAAGAACTCGAAGCCGACGCTGCTGCTGATGGGCTTCCTCGGCGGCCTCGGGCTCGGCCTCGCGGGCGCGGTGCTGCTCGATCGGCTCGACCCGCGGGTTCGTTACCCGGAGCAGGTGTCGCAGGAGTTGGGGCTGGCGATCCTCGGCGCGGTGCCGCATCTGCGCAACCGCGACGCCCCGGCGGAAGTGGAGGAAGCCCTGCGCGGGGTGTGCCTCAACCTGGTCCACGCCTACGGCGCGGCCGCTCCGTTGCTCGTCACCATCACGAGCCCCGGGCCGGGCGACGGCAAGTCCTTCCTGGCCGCGAACCTCGCCCTCACCTTCGCGGACGGCGGACACCGCACCCTCCTCATCGACGGCGACATCCGCCGGGGAGTGCTGCACCGCCGGTTCGACGTGACCCGGCAGCCCGGCCTGACCGACTTCCTGCTCGAGAACGCGATGCGCGAGCAGATCATCCAGTCGACGGCCTACCCGTCGCTCCACCTGGTGGGTTGCGGCACGCGGACGCACCGGGCGCCCGAGCTGTTGGGCTCCCCGGTCATGGGCAAGCTGATCACGCTCGTGCGCCCGGATTACGACGTCATCCTGGTCGACAGCCCGCCCCTCGGTGCAGGAGTCGATCCCTTCATCCTCGGCACGGTTACGGGAAACCTGTTGCTGGTGCTGCGGACGGGGTACAGCCACCGCGAGATGGCAGGTGCGAAGCTCGAGGTGCTGGATCGTCTACCGGTGCGGACGCTGGGCGCCGTCCTCAACGACGTGCCGCGCGGCTCGGGCTATTCCTACTACGCCTACTATTCCTACCACTTGCCCGGCTACGAGACCGTCGAGGAAGGGGCGGGGGCGGCGGGGGGGGAGGAAGCGGGCGCGCGGCCCCGCCTCGTGTAGCACAACCCCCGCGGCGTCAGGAGGCCGCGGGGAGCTCGATCTCGAACCAGAAGCGGGTGCCGCCGCCGGTACGGGTGATCACGCGGAGCTCGGCGCCCATCGCCGCCACCAGCTTGCGCACGATGGCGAGGCCGAGGCCGGCGCTCGAGAAGCTGAGGCGGGCGTTGTCGTGGCGCTGGAACGGCTCGTACAGCGTGCGCAGCGCGTCGTCGGGGATGCCCGGGCCGGTGTCCCGCACGGCGAACTCCACCCGTGTCGGGCCCTTCGCCCGAGCCGAAACCTCCACATAGCCGCGGTCCGTGTACTTGAGGGCGTTCGTGACCAGGTTCAGGAGCGCGCGCGACAGCGCGCGCTCGTGGCCCGTACGCCCGCCGAGGCCGATCGGCGCGAACCGCAACTCGAGCCCCTTTTCGTCGGCGAGTGGCTGCACCATGTCGCGGATCGCCGTGAACACGTCCCCGATCGAGAACGCGGCCAGGGCCGGTTGTCCCAGGCGATCCCCCCGCGCGAGCTCCAGCACGTCGCTGGCGGACGCGCACAAGCACAGAGCGGCGCTCCGGATCAGGGCGAGCTGGCTGCGCTGCGCCTCCGTGAGTGGGCCGCTCTGCCCAGATTGCATCGTCTCTGCGAGGAACAAGATCGAGGTGAGCGGCGACCGGAGGTCGTGCGCCATCTCGACGACCATCTCGAGGGCCTGGGGGCCGGCGAAGCCGGTCGTCAGGTCCTGCGGCTCAGCCGCAGGCCGCGGAACTACCGGGAGCTCAAGCGTGCTCGCCGACATGGGCAGGCTCGGGTTGCTCGTCGCGCTCGACCACGAGCGCCGCGTTGTGGCTGCGCTGTAGCCCGTGCCGCTCCATCAACCGGTACAGCGTGGTCCGGTCGACGCCGGCGATGCGGGCGGCCTTGGACATGTTGCCCCCGGCGCGGCTGACGAGCCAGGTGAGGTACTGCCGCTCGAACTGGCCGATCACGCGCTCCCGCGCGACGTGGTAACTCTCTTCGAGCAGCGTCGAGATGAGGGAGGCGGGCCCACCTTCGGTCGCCGACGCGGCCTCGGTCGTGAGCTGGAGGTCTTCGGGCCGGATCTCCGTGCCCGGCTCCACGACGACGGCGACATGCTCGATCACGTTCTGCAGCTCGCGCACGTTGCCGCGCCACGGGTACCCGCAGAGTGTGCGGATGGCGGCATCGGACAAGGTGGGGAACGGTGATCCCTTCTTGCGGTGCCGGACCCAGTAGGTCGACAGGAAGTACTCCGCGAGCAACGGAATGTCCTCCGGCCGCTCGCGCAGCGCCGGCACGGGAATCGGTACGACCCGCAGGCGATAGTAGAGGTCCTCGCGCAGTTGGCCGCGCTCGACTGCGGCATCGGGATCACCGTTCGTGGCGGCGATGAAGCGCACGTTCACGACCGCGTCCGTTGTCTCGCTCCCCACGCGCCGCACCACGCCGTCCTGGATGACCCGCAGCAGCTTTGCCTGAATCGGCTTGGACATCTCGACCAGCTCGTCCAGGAACAGGGTGCCGCCGTTGGCCGTCTCGAGGAGTCCGGGTTTGTCGCGGACGGCGCCCGTGAAGGCGCCCTTACGGTGGCCGAACATCTCCGATTCGAGCAGGGCTTCAGGAAGCGCCGCGCAGTTGACCGCGACGAACGGGCGGCTGGACCGGCGGCTGTGCTGGTGGATGAACTGGGCGATCAGCTCCTTGCCGCTGCCGCTCTCGCCGGTGACGAGCACCGACGCATCCGTCGGGGCCACCTTGCGGGCGAGGTCGATCGCCTTGCGAAACGCCGGCGACGTGCCGAGCAGCGTGAGGGAATCGCTGTGGGCCGGCGCCCGATCGAGCGCCGCTTGCTGCTCCCGCGTCTCCCGTCCGACCACGAGGGTATGGGCGGCACGGCCGATGAGCACCTGGAGGTGCTGGGCGGCGAAGGGTTTGGGGAGGTAATCCCACGCGCCTTCGCGCAGCGCCTGCAGGCTGGAATCGACGCTCGGGTTGCCCGTCATCACGATGACGATGGTCTCGGGGCGCGCCGCTAGGGCCGCCCGCAGGACGCTGAGCCCGTCCACCTGCGCGAGATACAGATCCACCAGGACGATGTCGAACGCGCGCCGTTTGACCAAGTCCAGGGCCTCCGGACCCCGCGCACACATCGTGACGTCGTAGCCATCCCCACGCAGAACGCTGGTGCAGCTCTCGCGCAGCGTCCGCTCGTCGTCTACCACGAGGATCCGCGTCTTCGCCTTGTCCTCGGCTCCGATCGACAACAGCCGACCGACTCCGTTGGCTTCTGCCCGACCGCCGTTCGTCAGCGGGATAGACATCGGATCTGCTCCCGGAAAAAGGGTGTCTGCTCGACGGCTGGCCTAACGCAGGGAGCGGGCCACGGCTGTCGCGACCTCGCAGCAAGCATCGAACATCAAGCGGGGAGCGGAGATAGATGGCGATTCGCAGTGGCCTGCGGGTGGGTGTGTTGCACCAAGCTGCATCTGCGGGGGTCCAAACGGTGCACCGAAAAGCGGCATCTACAGCGGCGACCCTCCGGGTGCACGGTGCCCCCCCGAGATGCGCCGCAGCCAGGCTTTCCCCGGCTCCGGCTCGCCGCGCCGCAGCGCGGCCGTCGCCCGCGTCAGCAGATCCATGGGCTCGATCGGCGTGTACTTCACATTCGCCACCGCATCGTAACCCGCACGCACCTGCGCGACCCCGCTCGGCCGCCCGATGGCCGCCACTGCGCCCTCGAGGCCGCGGACCAAGCGCTCGGCCAGTTTGACGGCGCCCCGCTCATCGGTCGCCGGTGCGAGCACGGCGAACTCCGTGGGACCCAACCGGCCGATCGCGTCGGACACCCGCGCGACGGACTGCAACGCCTGGACGCAGTGCACGACGGCCGCGGCGGCCCGCTCGGGCGCCGTTACGGCATCGGCGTCGAGGTCCAGCGCTAGCGTCACGCAGGCGATTGCTCCACGCTGCCGATAGGCCTGCGAGCCCAGCTCCCGCGCGCGCCGTGCCAGCCCCTGCCGGTTGTAGAGCCCCGTTCCCAGATCGAGCAGACCTTCGGCGCGCGTGCGGTCCGCATCGAGTTTGGCGTGGACGAAGGCATCCACTTTCAGACGCACCTCCTCGGGATCGAACGGCGGCCCCAGGCAATCCCAGGCTCCGGCGCGGAGCGCGGCCAGCCGGTCGTCGCGGGTCGGCGCGCGGTGGAGCGCGACGAGAATCGGTGTCGTGGCCGAACCCGCGGGGTCGAGGCGCAGCGCGCGGGTCGCGTCCGCGGCCGACATGTCCGGTAGCTCCGCGTCGATGACGATCACATCGGGATGGATGCCGCGCACGCGCGCCAGCATAGCACGGCCCGTCGGAGCGGAGAGGACGGCGTATCCGCCGTCGGTGAGAATCGCCTCGACCGGGCCGATCGAGCGCTCGCGGTCTCCCGCGAGCAGGGCGAGGGGCAGAGCGGCGACTGGAGTCTGATTGCTCATCGGTGTCGTCGGAGGACCGTAGCAAGTCTGAGGCCGCGAGGCCCCCGGGTGCGTGAGGCGGACGCGCAACGCCGCCGCGCAGGCGGCGGCGAAGCGGGTCGCACCGCTCGACCGCCTAACGCCTTAGAGGACCGGACTGTAGGGCTCCTCGTCGGACGCGCGCGAGACGCCCGGCCTCAATCTTGAAGAGGGTCACGCCTCAGAATGCTGCAACTCACCACGAGTGACCAACACGTCGACGCGACTCGCGAGCGGTCGCCATCCGCTCTCGTACGGGCGCTCGCTCGGTTCGGCCTCGCCCCCGGCGGCGAGCCGCTGCTTGCCGCTCCAGAGCGTGACCGGCCGCGGGAGGAACAGGAAGGGACGCCAGGATGGGCGTGCTCCGAGTGAAGCACCAACGGCAGTGGCTCACGCTGCTCGCGCTGGTGGCCGGTGCGGTTCACCCCGCGGCCGCGCAGCGGCAGCAAGGCCAGGGATTCCAGGTTGGTGACCGCGTCTTGCTCTCCGTGGAAGGCGATTCGGTCCTCAGCGACACCTTCTCGGTGATCGCGGGCCCCGCGCTCCGACTGCCGATCGTCGGCGACATCTCCCTGGCGGGGGTGCCCCGCACCGACGTCGAAGCGCACCTCACCCGCGCGCTCGGCCGTTTCCTCAACAGTCCCGTCGTGCGCGCCCGCGCGCTGATCCGTCTCTCGGTGCTGGGCGAGGTGACCCACCCCGGGTTCTACGCGGTGCCCGCGGATCTCGTCCTCGTGGACGCGCTCATGGCGGCCGGTGGACCGACGAGCGAGGCGCGGGTCGAAAGGCTCCGCATCGAACGCGGGGGCGGGCGACTGTGGGGCGGCGCGGGTCTCCAGGAGAGAATCGCGCGGGGCGCCACCGTGGACGACCTCGGTCTCCGGGCCGGCGATCGCGTCGTGGTGCCACGCCAACCTCGCGACATCGAGGGGACAGTGCGACTCATCGGCGGCCTCGTGGCGATCCCCGTGGCCTACTGTCTGATCACGAGGTGCTGATGCGCATCCTGTCCGTCGTCGGGGCGCCGTCTGACGTCTTGCATCTCGCGCCCGTGGCGCGCGCACTCGCCGGCCGGTCGGAGGTCACCCATCACGTGGTCCACGCCGGAGCGCCGGCCGGCCCCGCCGCGGCGCTCCTCGCCGAGCTGGGGATGCCGGCGCCCGATCACCACCTCGAGGTCGGCCGAGGAGCGCCCGGAGCGCGCACCGGGCTCATCATGCAGCGGCTCGAGCCCCTTCTGACGGACCTGCGGCCGGACGTCGTCCTGGTGTTCGGGGCCGACGATGCCGCCGTTGCGGCTGCACTCGTCGCCGCGAAGCTCGGCTGCCGAGTGGGCCACATCGGCGCGGGCCTCCGGAGCGGAGAGGCGACGACGCCGCAAGAGATCAACCGGGTCGTCATCGACCGCGTGGCGGAGCTGTTGCTCGCGCCCTCGCGGCAAGCCATGGAGAACCTCAAGGGCGAGGCCGTGCCCGAGGAGCGGGCGGACTTCGTCGGCAATGCACTGATCGATACGGCGTTCCGGATGTTGCCGCCGACGCAGGACGCGGCGGAGCCGTACGCGGTGGTGGCGCTGCACGACCCCGCCAATGTAGACGACGCGGCGACGCTCGAGACCCTGCTCAGCACGCTGACCGAGTTGGCGCACCGAGTGCCGATCGTCCTGCTGGCCGACGCGGATCTGCGCGAGCGGGTGCGGGCGGTCGAGGGAGGCCGCGGGCTTCCCGGGCTCACCGTCATCGAGCCGCCCGGCTACGCCGAGATGCTCGGCCTCGTCGCCTCGGCGGCGCTGGTCATCACGGACACGGCGACTCTGCAAGACGAGACGACCTACCTGGGCGTGCCGTGCCTGACCCTGCGAACCGCGACGGAATGCGCGGCCAGCTGCTGTCACGGGACCAACCGGCTGGTGCCGCCGGCGCGCGCGGTGTTGCTCGCCGCCGCCACCCGGGCGCTCGCCCGGTGGGCGGTCCGCCTCGCTCGCCCGGTTGTGGAACGCTGGGATGGCCGCGCGGCGGAGCGGATCGTCGCCGTCGTGTGCGACGGCGCGCGCTTCCCGCTCGAGCCGCCCCCGGTCGCGAGTCCGGACCCGGACGCGCGTCCCCGCCGCCGCGCGGTGGCCATGCGCGAGCCCGCCTTGATCGGCTAATTCGGCTAATTCGGCTGATTCTTCTGACCTGAATCCATCACGAGGAGACCGACTATGCGACTGCAAGGCAAGTTGGGCGTGATTGGCGTCGTGACGGCGCTGGCCATCGGGGGAGGCTGTGGTGAGGCGGCGGATCCGGCGCGGGAGGTGCTCGCACCCTCACTGGCGGGCGTGCTGCTGGCCGCCGCGGCGAGCGACACCGTCTTTGTGGTCGTCCGGTATGATGAAGCCGCGACGACCGGCGCGGCGCTCGCCGGCCAGATCATGCATCTCGGCGCGGGCGCGCGGGCGCTCACGCAGCTGCCGTTCGTGGGGGCTCTGGCGACGCCGGCGCAGGTCAACGCGATCGCCGTGCTGCCCGGTGTGGTGCGCGTGTCCGAGAACCGGCGTCTGGCGTGGCTTGGCAGCGGCGCGCCGGGAGCGGTGCTCGCGCTGCTCGATCAGAGCGTTCCGACCATCAAGGCTGATCAGGCGCGGACCCGCTACGGCGTCAGCGGGCGGGGGATCGGCGTGGCGATCCTGGACAGCGGCATCGACGGCCTGTACCAGCACGACGTCCAGTATCCGAGCCGGACGGTGCAGAACCTCAAGATCCTCGCCAACGGGCGCGATCTCGTATGCTTCGAGAATCTGCCCTGCCCGGGGTCGATCTATGTCGAGAACCTGGCGAACAGCGAGACGTCGGTCGGGCACGGCACGCATGTGTCGGGGATCGCCGGCGGGAACGGCGTGATGTCGAACGGATTGTATACGGGCGTCGCGCCGGGAGCCAATCTGATCGGGATCGGGACGGGGGACATCCTATTCATCTTCTGGGCCCTGGCCGGGTTCGACTACATCCTGCAGAACCAGGACCGCTACAACATCAAGGTCGTGAACAACTCGTGGGGCACGAGCGGCGCCTTCGATCCCGAGGATCCGGTCAGCGTGGCGTCGAAGCGAGTTCACGACCGCGGCATCACGGTCGTGTTCGCCGCTGGTAACGATGGTCCGGACCAGAACACGTTGAACCCCTACAGCGTCGCGCCGTGGGTGATTGGCGTGGCGGCGAGCTGCTCGGTGAGTGACTCGTTCGCGCGAGCGACGCATTGCCAGCCGGGCGGGATGCTCGCGGACTTCTCGTCCCGGGGCATTCCGGGTGATGCGGTCTATCATCCCACCGTGACGGCGCCCGGCGTTCACGTCGTCTCGGCCCGCGCCTCCACGGGCACCGTGCTGAATACGAGCGATGCGCCACACGACTTCGATCTCACATCATCGTGCGACCTGCGGACGGAGTTCGCGCCGTACTACACCTGCGCCAGCGGCACCAGCATGGCGACGCCGCACGTGACGGGTGTCGTGGCGTTGATGCAGGAGCGCGCCGGGGGCCGGCTCACGCCGGATCAGGTCAGGAGCCTGCTCGTGCAGACCGCCGATCCGATGGTGGGCTACGCGGTCTTTGAAGTGGGCGCCGGCCTCGTCAATGCGTTGGAGGCGGTGAAGCGCTCGAAGTAAACGCGCGCGCGGTTCGCGCGGGCGGCCCGGCGTTTCTCGCCGGGCCGTTTTTTTTGTTGCGACCACGCAGCGCCGCGGAGTAGGGCGTCAGGGAAATGCGATACGCCCGAAGACGATGCATCGGGAGTGGAAATCAGCCGTCTCCGCCGCGCGCTGAGATGGCATCCCGCTTGCTTCTGTGAGAGCCGGCGTTGCATCAACATCACACCACTCGCGGAGGCGAACGTCATGTTCAAACCCAGAAACATCGCGCTGCTGTCGGGCACGGTGTTGGCCGCCGTCGTCGGATGGAGCTGCGACCGGCAGCCGAACGCCGTGGCTCCCGAGGCAGGCGTGCCATCGGCGCACTTCTTCCAGTTTCAGTGTACGCCGTTTAAGATCACGGGCGGCGGCAGAATCGATTATCCGCTGGGCACCGCGGAGAAGAACCCCCCGGCGAGCCACATCTACGAGACCTTCGGCGCCCACGTGATGGATCAGAATGGTGACTGCTCGCCGGAAAACGGCGCCTTGGAATGGATCGATCACCGTCCCGAGATGCGGATCAACGGGCATCCCTTGAACCTCCACGCCACCGCCGTCACCTTCGCCGAGGAGGCCACCGACACCGACTGCTCCGACGGCGCGGCGCATTGGGGCGGGAAGCTGCGGGTGCAGAACACGGGACAGGAGGATCTGGATTTCGAAGTGTTCGACTGCGACAACGGCGAGCCAGGGGTCGGTCACGACGGCTTCGCCATCCGGGTGCCGGCCATCGGGTACGAGGTGATGTGTCCGGATCCCGACCTGCCGCCGGCCGAGCCCGCGTGCACGCTGACGGGTGGCAACAGGCAGTTCCATCCGACGCACCGCTAAGCGGAGATCGCCATGGACGCCAAGAACCCAGCAAGGAGGAATACGATGAAGATCGACACCATGCGGCGGGCGATCCGGTTGGTGGGCCTCGTCCTGCCGATGACCTGGATGCCCCGCTCCGCCCTGGGGCAGATGCGGGTCGCAGCGAATGCAGAGTCGTACGGCGTCGCGGTGAGCACGCCGACGGTCAACCAGAAGACGCCCTACGCCGTTCTACCGGCGGGCGGCGACATGGCCCAGGATCAGGGCCAGAGCGTCGCAGTGCCGGGTCTCGTGACGGCGGCGGATCTCTTCGCGATCGCCACGGGCGACGCGGATGAGTCGTACGGCTCAAACGCGGTGAGTAGCGCCACGCTCGGCGCGGTGAGCCTGCTCAACGGCTTGATCAGCGCCGACGGCATCGTGGCCATAGCCAGCAGCACGATTGGCGGAGGGCTCACGGGCAGCGACGCCGAGGGCTCGAGCGTCGCCAACCTGGTCGTGAACGGGACGTCCGTGGCGGACCCCGCGCCGAACACCCGCATGGACCTGCCAGGCGTCGGGTACGCCATCCTGAACGAGCAGACCCTCACCGGCGATGGCGTGTCATCGAGCGGCATCACGGTGAACATGATCCACGTCGTGCTGCAGGAGCCCATTCTGGGTCTGCTGGGTCAGGTGATCGGCTACCAGACGGTGGGGAACATCATCGTCGGGTCGGCCACGAGCAGCGTGCAGTAACGCGCGAGCGGGCACGACACCTGCGGAACGGGTCCGGTGCGAGGTGCGCGGCGACGAGCCGCGCACCTCAGGCCGGGCCTGTTTTGCACTGTTTCAGGGCAGTGCGAACAGTTGAAACGCCCCACTCTGGGGCTACTGTCTATTCGTGCGTCACCACCAAATATGTAAAGCGTTGTAGTACAGTATCTTGCCGCTATGCACCACGATTGGGCCATGGCACTAGCCTTGCTTGTGGCGTCTGCACAACATTTGACCCCTCCCCATCCGCGCCGAGGAGCCTCCGTCCATGAGCAAGAAAGACGTGCCGCCGCAGCCTGACTCACTGGCGACCCCCGAGTCGACCCAGGGTCTGCTGCGGGAGCTGGTGGCGCACCTGCGACAGAACCGCACGCAGCTGCGTGAGGAGTGGGCGCGCCGGATCACGAGAGCCCAGCTGCTCACCGCGATGACCGAAGAGGAAATCTTCGCGGAAGCGACCTCGGTGTACGACAACTACGTCGAGGCGCTGGAGACGGGGACGTTCGAGGCGCTGCAGGCCTACGCGCGCAACCTGTCGGAGCGGATCATTCCGCGAGGCGTCGAGACGCACGAAGTGGTCGGGATCGTGCTGTTACTCCGCGACGTACTCGCCCGCTCGCTGTTCGCCAAGTATCACGAGGACTTCACCAAACTCAATCGCATTCTCGACGCCTACGAGCCCGCGGCCAACCGGATCGCCAACACGGTGGCGGTGGGCTTCGTGCAGGAGCGCGAGCGTATCATCCGGCAACAGCAGGAAGCCATCCGGGAGCTGTCGACCCCAGTGCTCCAGGTGCGCGAGCGGCTGCTGATTCTCCCCATCATCGGCGTGATCGATCCGCAGCGGAACCGGCAGTTGACCGAGCAGCTGCTCCGCGCCATCCGCACCAACCGCGCCAAAGTCGTGGTGATCGACATCACCGGTGTGGCCGCCATGGACTCGAACGTGGCGAACCAGCTCGTCCAGACGGTCGAGGCATCCCGCCTCCTGGGCGCGACGGTGATCGTGACGGGCCTGTCGCCGGAGATCGCCCAGACCCTGGTGACGATCGGCGTGGACTTGAGCGAGATGGCCACGGTCGGCGATCTGCAGGGCGGCATCGAGGAAGCCGAGCGCCTGCTCGGCTACAAGGTGGTTCCCTACGCGGAGGCCGCGCAGCAGGCCTAAGGGGGGCGGGTCGTGGAAGTTCCGATTCTGAAGCAGGGTCACTACTTGATCGCCTCGATCCAGTCAGCCCTGTCAGACGCCGACCTGTCGCAGCTCCGCGAGGCCCTGATCGCGCGCGTGGGGAAATTCCGCGCCCGCGGGGTCATCGTGGACGTGACCGCGCTCGACGTGATGGACTCGTTCGCCGTCCGCACCCTGCGGGACATCGCGCACATGGCCCGGCTCCGCGGCGCCGAGACCGTCATCGTCGGCATCCAACCCGAAGTCGCCTTCGCCATGGTTCAGCTCGGCCTCACGCTCAAGGGCGTGGCGACGGCGCTCGACCTCGAAGAGGGGCTCTTGTTCCTCGACCGCGAGGGACACGGACGGATCGACCGTGGCTGACGAGGTCCGCTGTCCTATCGCCGCCGACGTCGACGTCGTCCAGGCCCGCCAGCGGGGCAGGGACCTGGCCGCCGAAATCGGGTTCTCAGCCGGCGATCAGACGGTGATCGCAGCGGCGATCTCCGAGATCGCCCGCAACATCCTCATGTACGCCCGGCGCGGCGAGGTGCGGTTCACGACGGTGAACGACGGCGGTCGCCACGGCCTCATCGTCGTCGCCGAGGACGACGGTCCCGGCATCCGCGACGTCCAGCGGGCCCTGCAGGACGGCTACTCCACGTCAGGCGGGCTGGGCCTCGGGCTGCCCGGAGCGAAGCGGCTGATGGACGAGTTCGAGGTCGTGTCCGAGATCGGCAACGGCACGCGCGTCACGATGAAAAAGTGGAGGCGGCTCCATGGCTAGCCCGGCGCGCGACGCCGTGCTGCTCGACTGGGGCGTGGCCACGCTCGCGCTCGCCGGGCAAACGGCATCGGGCGATCTCCACCTGGTCAAGCCCACCGCGGACGGCGCGCTGGTCGCCGTCGTCGACGGATTGGGACACGGCCAGGAGGCCGCCGCCGCCGCCCAGGTCGCCGTGCGCACCCTGGACCAGTTCGCCGAGGAGCCGCTGCTGTCGCTGGTGCAGCGCTGTCACGAGGCGCTCAAGGGCACGCGCGGGGTCGTGATGAGCCTCGCGGCCTTTGACGCGCGCCGCAGCACGATGACGTGGCTGGGCGTCGGCAACGTCGACGGCCTGGTCCACCACTCCAACTGGGCCGCCCGCTCCGCGCGCGTCGCCCTGATCACCCGCGGCGGCATCGTCGGCTCCGAACTCCCCGCGGTCCAGGCGGCGGTGCTGCCGGTGGGCGTCGCGGACACGCTCGTCTTCGCCACCGACGGCATCCGCAGCGGCTTCGCCGACGACGTGTCGGACCGCGAGCAGCCGCAGCGGCTCGCCGATCAGATCCTGTCCCGTTTCGGCAAGGGCACGGATGATGCACTGGTTCTGGTCGCGAGGTACTTGGGACGCCCGTGAATCGCATCGTTGCACCAGACGCGCAGGAGTCTGCCGGACCGCCCCCGTCCGGCCCCGACGCCTTGCGCGTGCTCGCCGTGGGCGGCGACGGCAGCGCGGCGCCGCTCCAGACCTTGCGCCAGGGGGTCGCCGATTGCGGCGCCGAGCTCGAGTGGGCCCCCGACCTCCCGCGCGCCACGCGCCTTCTCGCGGCGGGCCCGTGGGACGTCGTCCTGGCCGTGTTGGGAGACCGCCCCGACGAAGAGCTGACGTGGTGGGTCGACGCGCTCCGCGGCGCCAGCGGCGCGCCGCGGCTCATCGCCCTCGTGGACCGCCCCTCGATGGGGCTGGCGCTGCGCGCGGAGAAACTCGGCGTGCTCGACGTGCTCTCGCTCCCGGTGCGGCGCGACGCGTTGGCCGGCGCCATCGACCGCGTGCGACGCGCCGTCGCGGAAGTCGCCATCCCGCTGCCGCCCGTCGAGGCCGACGCCGTCGGGCTGTACACGCTGGTGGGCCAGAGCGCGGCGATGCTCGAGGTCTACAAGCTGATGGCGCGCGTCGCGAACAGCACGGCGACCGTCCTCGTGCTGGGCGAGTCGGGGACGGGCAAGGAAGTGGTCGCGCGGGCGATTCACGAGCACGGCCCGATGCAGTCGGGGCCGTTCGTCGCCGTCAACTGCGCGGCCATCCCCGAGAACCTGCTCGAGAGCGAGCTGTTCGGACACGAGAAGGGCTCGTTCACCGGCGCCGTGGCGCGCAAGATCGGGCGGTTCGAGCAGGCGCAAGGCGGCACGCTGTTCCTCGACGAGATCGCCGACATGAGTCTCGCGCTGCAGGCGAAGATCCTGCGCGCGGTGCAAGAGCGGGAGATCGAGCGCGTGGGGGGCGGCGAGCCGATCCCCGTCACGGTCCGCCTCATCGCCGCCACCAACCGGGACCTCCAGGAAGCGATGGCCCAAGGGCGGTTCCGCGACGACCTCTATTACCGCCTCGCCGTTGTGACGCTGGAGCTGCCCCGCCTCGCCGACCGCGGCGACGATCTCCAGCTGCTCGTCGCGTTCTTCGCCCGGCAGTTCGGGGACCGTTACGGCAAGCATCTCACGGGGATCTCTGACCGGGCGCTGGAGGTGCTGCGCGGCCACCGGTGGGTGGGCAACGTGCGGGAGCTGCGCAACGTGATCGAGCGCGCGGTGATCGTCGCCACCGACGACACGCTCCGGACCGAGCATCTGCCCGACGAGCTGCGCGGCGAGGAGGTCGGCGTGCCGGAGTCGCGGGGCGCGCTCCCGACGCTCGCCGAAGCCGAGGCGCGGCACATCGCGCGCGTGCTCGCACACACGGGGGGCCAGATCGGCGCCGCCGCCGAAATCCTCGGGATCCACCGCAACACGCTCACCCGCAAGATGAAGGAGTACGGCCTGTGAAGGTCGAGCAGGCGTTGCGACTCCTACCCGATCTCGAAGCGGTCATGCCGCTCCGCGGGCTGCTCCTCGCCATCTCGCGCCCCGACGAGCGGGTGCAGTGGGGCAGCGGCGGACCGTACCTCACGGTGGGGAAGCGGGAGGTGGACGCGGGAGAGCTGGAGCGGCGCATGGAGTGGGTGCTCGAGCGCGTCACCAAGCACGTGAGCGCGCTGTATCGGGCGTACGTGCGGGCGCTCGAGCTGCAGGCCGGCGGCGCGCACACGGGCGCGGTGCAGGCGCTACTCGCCGCAGGGCGCCTCGAAGAGGGCGTTGGCCGCCTGAGCCAGGCGCGCGCCTGGTATGAGGTCGCCCTCAGCGTGGCGGAAGGGCTCCAGGAGCAGCGGCCCCAGGTCGAGACGCTGCTGGCCCTGGGCCGCGTGTGCCTGGCGCTTGGACAGTTCGCGGAAGCCGGCCGCCACTACCAACGGGCGCTGGTGCTCGCCGAGGCGGAGTTCGATCAAGGCGGCGCGGTGGACGCCGGGGTCGGCCTGGGTAGCGTCTCGCTCGAGCGGGCGGAGTGGGCGGGGGCGCAGGCGTGGTACAGCCGAGCGCTGCGCCTCGTGACGGCGAACGGCGACCGGCTGCGGCGGGGGCGGATCGAGCACCAGCTCGGCTTGCTGGCGCGCCGCCAGGGTGACCTCACTGCGGCCGGCGAGCATCTGCGCGAGGCGCGCGACTGCTTCGAAGCGGCGGAGGCCGGACCGGAGATGGCGGCGGTGCTCGACGCGCAGGGGCAGCTCGACGTCGCCCTGGGGCGGCACGCGCCTGCCGCGGCCGCGTTTCGGGAAGCGCTGGCCTGGGCGCGGCGCGACGAGCAGGCGCCCGACCTCGACGTCACCATCCGGATCCATTTCGCCGAGCTGCTGCTCGACACCGACCGGCTGCTCGAGGCGGAAGAGGAGATGCGGCACGCCGAGCAGCTCGCCGTCACGGCGGGGCTGACGCGCCGCCTGGTGCACATCTACGCCCTCCTCGGCCGGCTGCGTGGCCGCCAGGGCGACGAGACCGGCTTCGTGTTCTTCGAGCAGGCGCTCGAGCTGTGCCGGACGCTGGAGCGGTCGCCGGCCGAGGAGGCGCGTGTCTACCACGAGTATGGCTTGTTCCGCAGCAGGCTCGGCGCGCGCGACGAGGCGCGCGCCTACCTCGAGCACGCGCAGGAGATCTTTGCGTCGCTCGGGGTCGATGCGGAAGTCCAACGGGTGAAAGCCGAGCTGCAGACGCTCACGGCCTGAGCAGCAGGAACACGTCGTACAGCGCGTGGGTCCACGCTGTGATCCCGAAGCCGCGCAGCAGGTAGAGGGCGCTGAAGAACAGCCCCGCGATCGTGCGAAATACGAAGGAGTAGAGGTCCAGGGGATCGCCGAACGGTCCTATATAGTGGAAGGCGGCGAAGACCAGGGCCCCCCCCAGCGTGGCGGCGGCGCCGGCGACGAGCGGGGGCGCGCCGAACACCCGGCGCGCGACCCACGCCAGCAGGCCGACCAGCAACACCCGGAAGAGCAGCTCCTCGTAGATCCCCGCGCCCAACGACAGCATGAGCACCGTGGCGGAGCCCAGCCGCGCGCCGGCCGGGGAGGCGAGGGGGGGTGGCGTCCCGAGCAGGGCGGCGGTCAGCCCGCCGACGACGATTCCGCACGCGAGGGCGAGCCCCACCGATTCCCCCAGCATGGCGGCGAAGACCATGGGCGACAGACGCTCCCCGCGCGCCCGGATGTCCTTCGCGACGAGCCACAGGCCGGCGGCGATCAGGCAGATCATGAACACGAGGGGGCCGTGCAGTCCGGCGATCGTCGTGAACAGCTGCCGCAGGAGCACGTCGGCGCCGTTGCGCACCCCGCCCGCCGGTCCCGCCGGGACCGTGGCGGCCAGGGTCTGGTACAGGATCAACAGGGGGAGGGCGAAGAGCAGGCTGTAGCGCGGGGCGCGGCTCGTCTGCCAATAGGCGCGATTCATCCTTGAATCTTATCCTTCACTCGGTTTCGTACAGAACCCTACGTGATCGTCCCGACTTTCGTTCTCAGCGTCGCCACCGTCCTCGCCGTCCAGGGGTCGCCGGACAGCGCCGCTTCGCGCCTTCTGTCCCTCGCGCGCGCCAGGCGTCAGACGATCGACCGCTCGATCAGCGCGTACCAGGTCACGATGCGGGAACGCATCGGGGCCGGAGTCCGCGCGCTGCGGCGTGACCGCGTGCTGTACCGCCGCGAGCTGGTCCTGCGCATCGACTGGCGGCGCGACGGCGTGGGGCGGATCGACGTCGTGGGCGCCCGCCAGGTCATCCCCGCGGCCCGCGCCGACGCCGAGCTGCCCGACGACCTGAAGGGCGACGTCGCCGACTACGCGTTCGACCCCGCGGACGACCGGATGGCGATCAGCCTGGGGGGGGGCGGATCGAGCGACGAGGAGCACGCCGGCGAGCGCCGCCGCCAGGTCATCCGGCATCCGCTCGCGCCGGGCAGCGAGGCGGACTACCGCTTCGCGACGGGCGACTCGAGCGTCCTGACGTTTCAGGGCGGCCGGACGATCCGGCTGCGGGAGTTGCGGGTCACGCCGCGGCGGCTCGAGTTCCGGCTGGTGGCGGGCTCGCTGTGGATCGACGAGGCCTCGGGCGCCGTCGTGCGGGCGCTGTTCCGGCCCGCCCGGCCGTGGGACTTCGATCGCGATCTCGAGGATGGGGAGGACGACAAAGACGTGCCCGGCTTCCTGAAGCCGATCCGCGTCGAGGTCCGGTTCGTCACGATCGACTACGGGCTCTGGAACGGACGCTGGTGGCTGCCGCGCCTCATCGCGTTCGACGGCGTGGCGACTGCCGGCTCTTGGATTCAGATGCCGATGCGCTACGAGCGCCGCTACGACGATTACGAAGTGACGGGCGATACCACCGCGCCGCGCAGCGCGCGCGTGAGCCCTTCAGCCGGCGTGGCGGACTCGGCGGCGCGGGCGGAGTGCCGAGCGCTGGGCGACGTCGAGTGCGTGTGCCGGAGTGGCACCTGCCGCGCCTTCGAGGTGCGGCTCCCCGCCGACACGGCGGCGCTCGTTGCCAGCCCGCTGTTGCCGCCCGCCTTCCCCGAGATGGGCGGGAAGGCAACCGACACACTCGTCACCGCGGGGGAGCTCGAGCAGCTGACCCACGCGGTGGGCCGGTTGCCGGCTGCGCCGTGGCAGATCTCGGCGCGCGCTCCGCGCTGGGGACTGGTGCGCTACAACCGGGTGGAGGGACTGGCGCTCGGGGCGCGCGGCGCTGTGGACTTCGGGCGGCTGGCGGCGGGCGGCTCCGCGTGGGTGGCGCTGTCCGATGGAGAGCCCGATCTCGAGGCAGGGCTCGTGGGTGAGACTGGCACAGCGCGGTACCGTCTGGCGGGATACCGGCGGCTCGCGGCGGTCGATCCCGCCGCGCGCTCGCTCGGGTTCGGGAATTCGCTCGCCGCGCTGCTGCTCGGGCGGGACGACGGGGACTACTATCGCGCGACGGGCGTGGAACTGACCGGGGCGCCGAGCGTCACGACCACGCAGCGCTTCGGCTGGCGCGTGTACGCGGAGCGCCAGCGGCGCGCCGCGAAGCGGACCGACTTCTCGCTGGCGCACACGATCGACGGGGACGACGTCTTCCGGCCCAATATCATCGCCGACTCGGCAGATCAGCTCGGCGCCGCGATCGTGTTCCACGCCCAGCGGGGCTTCGATCCGGAGGCCCCTCGCTGGGGCGCCGACGTCGCGCTGGACGGAGGCGGGGGAACGTTCGGCTTCGTGCGCGCGAGCGGCGCCGTGCGCCTCGCCGCGCCGCTCACGCCGCGGCTGGCCGGGGCGGTGGAAGTGGCCGGCGGCGTCTCCGCCGGCCGGGTGCCGCTGCAGAGCCGCTGGTATCTCGGCGGGCCCAACACGCTGCGCGGGTACGGCGGCGGCACCCAGAGCGGGGACGCGTTCTGGCGCGCGCGGGTCGAGCTGGCGAATCGATTCCCCGCCGCGCGGCTCGTCCTGTTCACCGACGTCGGGCGCGCCGGCCCACGCGACCGGCTGTCACTGCACCAGCCGCTGCTGGGCGCGGGACTGGGAGCGAGCTTCCTCGACGGCCTGCTGCGGGTCGACTTGGGCCGCGCGCTGCGGTCGCCCAAAGGCTGGCGGCTCGACTGCTACGTGGACGGCGCGCTCTGATTTGCGCGCGGGCGCGGCCCGCGCCATCGTTGTCCGCCCATGCCCACCGAGCTCAAGCGCGAACTCGGGCTCCTCGACACCACGATGATCAATGTGGGGACGATGATCGCCTCCGCGATCTTCATCGTCCCCGCCACGGTCGCCGCGCTCGTCCCAGGCTCCGGGTTGATGATCCTCGTCTGGGTGGTGGGCGGCACCGTCTCGCTGCTTGGCGCCCTCTCCGTCGCCGAGCTCGCGGCCGCGTACCCGGAGGCGGGCGGCCAGTATCCATACCTGCGCGAGGCGTACGGGCCCATGTCGGCGTTCCTGTACGGGTGGGCGAATTTCCTGGTGATCAATCCGGCGTCGATCGCCGCAATCGCCGTGGGATTCGGACGCTACCTCGGCTTCTTCATCCCGCTCTCACCCCTCGCCATCCAGGGAGTTGCGGTCCTGTCGATCGCCCTGCTCACGGCGCTCAACTGCCTCGGCGTCCGCCTCGGCGCCACGACGCAGAACGTGCTCACACTGCTCAAGATGGGCGCCCTGGCTGCGCTCATCGCGGCGGCGTTCGTCCTGGCAGGGGGCTCCGCCGCCAACTTCCAGCCGGTCTGGGCGCCGGGGACGCCGGGGCAGTGGATCGGCCCGTTCGGCGTCGCGATGGTGGGGGCGCTGTGGGCGTACGACGGGTGGATCGAAACGACGTACGTGGGCAGCGAGATCAAGGACCCGGGCCGCAACCTGCCGCGCTCGATCATCCTGTCGATCCTGATCGTGATCGCGTTCTACGTGCTCGCCAGCGTCGCCTATTCGTACGTGCTGTCGCCCGCCCGCATGGCGGGCTCGACGCTCGTCGCGGCCGACGCGGCGAAGGTTACGCTGGGCGCGGTCGGCGCCGGCGTGGTGACGGTTGCGATCCTGGTGTCGACCTTGGGGGCGAACAACGGCATCATCCTCACCGCTGCCCGGATCCCGTACGCCATGGCACGCGGCGGCCTGTTCTTCCCGTCGCAGGGGATCGTGCACCCGCGCTTCGCGACGCCAGTGGTCGCGCTCTTGACGCAGGGGGTGATTTCGTCGGCCCTCGCACTCACGGGCAGGTACGACCAGCTCTTCACGTACGTCGTGTTCGCGCAGTTCGTTTTCTACGCGCTGTCGGCGGGGGCGGTGCTGCTGCTGCGGCGGACGGCGCCCGAGGTCGCGCGCCCGTACCGCACCTGGGGCTATCCGGTCACGCCGGTCGTATTCATCGCCTTCGCGCTGTGGCTCGTGGCGAACACGATCGCCGAGTCACCGCGCGAATCGGCGGTCGGCGCGGGGCTGATCCTGCTCGGGCTTCCGGGCTACTGGTACTGGCGCGGCGCTCAGCGCCGCGGGGGCCTGTAGTTCACCAGCTCCGCCAGCGTCGGCGGCATGCGCGTTCCCCACACGTCGCGCATCGGCACCGTCACGAACTGCGGTCGGGTGCTCTGGAGGCCGTCTCGGCCGTCTGAGCCTTGCACGCCGGGGCGACCCGCGGCACCGGCGGCGCCGGCGACGCAGCGGGGATCGTTGGCGGGCGATGCCGCACCGCCCTTGCCGCCGGCGCCTCCCCGGCCGCCTGCCCCTCCGCTCCCGCCTTCACCACCCGGGGTGCGGGCGTCCACGAGGCCCGCGAGGAACGGCTCCTCGGTCGGGGCGATGATGGTGATCTGGCCACCGCGCCCACCGGGGCCGCCTGGGCTCCCGTTGCCGCCCGCTCCGCCCGGTCCGCCCGCGCCGCCGGGACAGCCGTCCGTGCCGGCCGCACCTGCGCCTCCATTCTGGCCGTCGGCGCCGCGCGCGCCGCGCGCGCCCCGCGCCTCGATGATCAGCCAATCGGATGGCGGAACCGTATTCGCGTCCGCGAAGACATAAAAGGGCAGGGCGTCCTCGACCTCGACACCCGCCACGAGCAGCCGCTCGTAGAACGGGGAGCGCAGGATGCCGAGCCGCACCGTAACCTGCGGGCCGCTGGCGCCTGCCCCGGTCCCGCGGAACCCGAATGCGTGCGGCATGCAGGTGTACTCGGGGGCCACGACCGTCGCTGTGGTGAGTGACGGCTTCGCCCTGAGCGTTGCCGTCAGCCGGAACCCGTGCACCGCACTGGTGAGGGCGTCGGCGTCGGCGTTCCACGCGCCGCCCTCCAGGGGAATCGCCTCCTGGCTCGTCCGCTCGAGAAAGCTGACGTGGAGCCGGGGCGGCCGTTTGTCGTCGTAGCGCGACTCGAACGCCACGAGGGCGCCGTCGTTCAGCACGGCCGTGTACTGCGCGCCGAACGTCTCGCCAGGACAGACCCGCGGACTAGTCGCCATACGGATCTCGCGGATCTGCTCCACGAATCCGGGATCGGGGGCGAACCCGGGCGGCGGACCCTTGGGACCGCACGCGGCGGTCAGGACGACCGCCGCCGTGACCAGACGCTTCATGGATTCTCCTCGCGCAACAGCCGGTTTGTAGCGATGTCGAAGATCCGGACGCGGATGACGAGGCCGGCCCGGCGCTCGTCGACCACGCGCACATGCACGACGGTCCGGTCCTGACTGGGCCGATAGAGGATCCAGCTCCCCGCGGGCGCGGCGGCCGCGATTCCCTCGCAGGGACGGGACTTGGGCCGGGGCTGCCGGCCGGGAGGGGTGCCGGGGATCCAGACGCGACACTCGCCGGGCTCGGGCAGATGACCGGGCGGAACGTTGAGCGTCACCGTTCCGCTCGGACCGGGTGGCGGTTCGGGCGGCCGTTGCTCCGGCGGCCGCTGCTCCGGCGGCCGTTGCTCCGGCGGCCGCTGCCCCGGCGGAGGCTGTCCCGGTGGCGGCTGCACCGGCGGCATGATCTCCGGGGGCGGCAGTGGGGGGGGCCGCTGCTCCGGCGGCTTGTTCTCCGGGGGCCGCTGCGGGGGCGGGGGTGGCTCCTCCCGGGGCTTTACGACGGGCGGCGGCTGGTCCAGCGGCTGCTGCTGCGGGGGCGGCGGCCGATACTGCTCCCGTGGGCGCTCCACGACGGGCGGATTATTCTGGCGCGGGTCGGCCGGCTGCTCCTCGCGGATCAAATGGTCCGAGAGGAGGTCGAAGATGCGAACGCGCGTGACGATACCGGGGCGGCGTTCGTCCACCAGGCGCACGTGCACCACGCGCCGATCCTCACCCGGGCGATAGACGATCCAGCTCCCCGCCGGTGCGACGGCCTCGATCCCGGCACAGGGACGCGACCGCGGTCTGGGCTGGCGACCGGGGGGCACTCCGGGGATCCACACGCGGCACTGCCCGGGATCGGGTAGGTGCCCCGGCGGGATGCCCAGCGTCACCGCGGTGCTGCGCGGCGGCTCGACCGGCTGCGTGGGAGGGGACGGAGGCGGAGGCTGGCGATCGGGCTCGGGGAGCGCGCGGGGCGGGGGCCGCGACCCGCGGCGCTCCGGCGGGGGAGGACCGTTCGGGACCGGCTGCTGCACCACGACGGTTCTGGTGCACGCGGCGAGCAGCAGCAACCCGCTTAGGGTGAGGACAGTGGTGCCCGTACGCATGGCGATGCTCCCCTCGAGGACGGGCTCTAATGTAGCATGGCCGAGCTTTCCCAGGGGTTCTGGCCCGATTAGGTTTGTGATTTCCCAGGCGTTTGTGCGCCTCGGCGTCTAGTCGTACGGTGGCTGTAGCTCAATTGGTTAGAGCGCCGGACTGTGGCTCCGGAGGTTGCGGGTTCAATCCCCGTCAGCCACCCTGGACGGAACGTTGCCCGACGCCACGACGCTACGTTGTACGAGGTGGGGCTGGGAGCGGTCGTGCAACGTGGCGTCGTACAACGTGTAACCAGCAGCTCCTAGGTCCGTAGCTCAATTGGTAGAGCACCGGTCTCCAAAACCGGGGGTTGCAGGTTCGATTCCTGCCGGGCCTGTTGGCTGAACATCAAGCCTCAGCCGTCGGCTCAGAAGCGCCGGCGCCAGAAGTCCGCCGCCGTCGGGAAGAGTTTCTCGGTGAGCACCGCCGAGACCGTCACGAACGTGCCGTGCCCACCGCGCACGGAGAAGTCCGGATCGCTCAGATTGCCGAACCGATACCCGGTGGCGACCTCGAGCCCATTCACCGGGCGGACGACCAGGGCGGGCGTTCCGTCCCACGCGGTGGCGCCGCTCGTCCGCTCCATCACCCACCGTCCGTCGGCGCGGAGGCTCAGCCACGGGCTCAGCGCGACGTTCACCCGGCTGCCGACGTAATCGGCCCACGCCGTCAGCGTCCGGGGGGTCCCGTCGGGGTAGACGCCGTCAGCGTGCGTCCGGCGCATCGCGTAGCGGGTACCGATCTCGAGCGTCGGGACTGGGTTCCAGATCAGCTCGGCCACACCGATCGCCTTGCGCTCCGCGCCCTGCGACACCAGCAGACCGGCCCCCAACGGATTGCGTTCGTCGGTCCATTGGAATTTCGCGAGCACGTTCAGCCGGTCCGTGTGCGCGGGTCGGAAGGCGAGGCCCCACAGGCTCGACAGCTGGCGCGACAGCGGCGCGCCCGCCCGGGCGTCCTGCGAGAACACCTGCCGCGTCAGCAGGGCGAGCGACGCGTCGAACGCCACGTCGCCGGCCACGGTCGCGAGCCGGGTGGATTGGAGCACGCCGTCTTTGTACTCACCCCGGAGGCTCAACCGGTACGGTGCGCCTTTCGGGAGCAGCTCCAGCCCGGCCCCCGCGGACCAGTAGTCGCCCTCGGTCTGTAGGAACGGGAGCGCGCGCACGGGATCCGCGATCGAGGCGCCGCCCACGCCCACGCGCCGCTCGAACAGCACGTTGACCGTGAGGTCCGACGAGAGCTGCATCCGGTTGCGGAGCCCGATGACGGCCGCGTTGGTGGCGCCGCTGGCGCCGCCGATCAGCTGGTAGTTGCCCCACGCCTGGGTCCCGTGCCCCATGTCGGTGCGCAGGCCGATGCTCGAGATCGAGTAGTTGGCCAGGCTGTCGGAACGCGAGACGTAACGCTGGCTCGCCTCGAGGGCGACACCGGGCGCGACCTGAAATGCCCCACCGACGCCCAAGGCGTCGGGCGAGATGTCCGGGCCGGCCTGGCTGAAGTGGCGCCGGGCCTCGGCCCAGAACCGGAGCTTCGCCGTCGCCCCCCACGTCGCCTTCAGCTCGCCTGCCGTCACGTCGCTCGGCGTGGGGCCGCTGCCCGACACTTGATCGTTCGCCACGCCCGCGTCCATCCGCAGCGTCGCGCCGACGGTCTCGACGATGCCGACCCGCGTGTGCCGGCGGCCGATACCCAGCAACTCGAAGTCCTGACGGGAGTGCTCCGCCCGCAACTCGGTCCCGCCCAGCCGAAGCCCGCCCCGCAGGTTCTCCTCGAGGAGCCCGGGCTGAAGCGCCACGTTGGAGGGGTTCGTGAACTCGCGGCCGATCTGCATATAGCCCGCCCCGAGGCTCAGGGCCCCGTCGAACAGGCTGTAGCTCGCCTTCGCGGAGGCGGCGACGCCCGTGGAATCGCCCTGCTCTGCGTAAGCGATCTCGGCACCCACGTCCAGGCCGCCGAACCGCATGACCCGCACGTCTCCACCGACCAAGCGGTAGCTGTTGATCGCCTGTGCGGCGTTCACTGCCGTGATGCCGATCCGCAGCGAGTCCACGCGCAGCCCAGTGGCGAGCTGTTGCAGGTCCAGCGCCGCCCGCGCGCCCGCCACGAGCCGCTGGTCGCCGCCGGCACCGGCCTCGAAGGTAGCGACGATGAACACCGGGTTGCCGTAGGCGTCGGCTGCGGGAATCGGCTGCTTGAAGAGGACGACCCCGCTGGCATAGTCGATCTCGTAGTCCACGAACCGGCTCAGGGCCTGCGTGGCCACGGCGCGCTCGGGGTTCCGCACGTCCCGCGTCTCGACGCGCAGGTATTCGGTCCCCGGCAGCATGGCCGCGGCAAGCTGGTAGGGGCCGGAGATACCGGCGCCGCGGATCTGCAGCTGCCGCAGCGACTGCGAGGTCAGGCTGCCGAAGCCGCTCAGGGTGACCGCACCGGCGGTGACGTGCGCGGCGAGCCCCGTCACCGCCCGCCGGTACTGCGCCAGGCTCAGGCCGGTCGCGAAGTCCGTGGTGGAGAGATCGCCGAACGAGGCCCAACTGAAGCCGCGCTCGAGCCGGGCCGATACCCAGTTCTGGGACGCCGTCAGCGTCTGGAGCTGGCTCGCATCCCCGAGGATCGGGTACTGCGCTTCCGCCAACGGATCCGTGCTGCGGCCGAAGACTGCTTGTCCGTCGTTCAGCCGGCGGGAGTCCACCCCCAGCGTGAGGGAAGTCCGGGCGTCCAGCCGGCCGCGCGCGGTGATCGCGCCGTACGCGTCGGGGCTCGCCCCGACCCCCATCATCCCCGACCCGGTGACCGTCAAGGCACGCACCTCGGGGAAGATCTCGAGTGGCACGGTGGCTCTCGCGTCGCCCGACTTGAGCTCGAGCGCGCCGCGCCGCACTTCGCGGCCCGGCCGCAGGCTCACGGCGAGCCAGCCGGTGGAGTCCGACAGCCGCTGCAGCCCCACCGAGGACGCGTCGGCGTCCGGCCCCACGGGCTCCGCGCCCTTTGCGCTGAGCGTCACGTAGGCCGGCTGCACGACAGGCACGCCCCAGGCATCGAGCACGCGCACCTTGGTGGCCACCACCGCGCGGCCGTCCGCCACGAGCGTGAGGTGACTGGCGCTCACCGCGAACGTGGCCGGCAGCCCCGTGACGTGCACGGCGATGCTGTCCCAACGCTCGGTGCCCCAGGAATTCTTCAGCCGCGCCCGCAGCCGATGCGGACCGCGGGTCAGGGGCACGGCGATGAAGTCGACGACGCCGTCGATCCGGACCGGTGCGCTGTCGATCGGTGCCGCGCCGTCGTACAGCACGACCATCGCGTTGCGCTCACCCTTCACGCCCACGTACACGCGATCGGCTCCGAGCACGGTGCCGTCGGCGGGCGCGAAGATGCCGACGCCGGGGCCCCGCACGAGTGACGTCCTGTCCTCGGCTGCCCGATCGGCCGCCGTGCGTGCGGGGGCGACGACGACGGCCTCGGGCGCCGCCGCGAGCGTGGTGTCGACCGTCACTGCGCTGGCGACCGGCGCTGCGGCGGGCGGCAGCTCGCCCAGGTCGGCGTCCCGCCACGCCGAGAGGACCACGGGCCGGGTCGGGTTGTGAACGACAGCACGAGCCACCAGCCCCGGTCGGCTGATATGCGGCCATGGCGTAGCCGCGTCGCGCGGGACGATGACGTACAGCCACATCGCTGCGGAGTCGCGGCGCTCCGACGACCACGCGACGATGCGGATTTCGGCCCCCGGGCGCGCGGGCGGGATCGGAATCGCGTGGCCGCCAACCCAGCTGTAGCGCGTGAACTCCACACCGTCGCGATACACGATGGCCGAATCGGCGACCGGAG
Source organism: Gemmatimonadales bacterium (assembly GCA_036505055.1). Lineage (GTDB taxonomy): Bacteria > Gemmatimonadota > Gemmatimonadetes > Gemmatimonadales > GWC2-71-9 > 20CM-2-65-7. The sequence continues at coordinate 28,615 of DASXUE010000007.1, forward strand.
CAAACGTCACGAGCGCGTCCAGCGGCGTCCCGAGCGGCTGCCGGACGGTCACTTCGTACCGGACGGCCGCATGCCGCCCGCCGACGAGACGACGCGCGGAATCGCCCGCCACCGCGACCGGCGCGGCAAAGAACTGGAAGTCCGCTGGAGCGCGCACCGCGGCCGGTTGGCGCACGTCAGTGGGCCGACGCGGCTCAGTGGGCCGACGCGGCTCAGTGGGCCGACGCGGCTCAGTGGGCTGGCGCGGTTCAGGGGGCTGACGCGCCGCGGCAAGACCCGCCGCGTCCGGAACGACCCGGAAATCCACGCGGGGAGTCGTCCAACCACTGGCCTCGACCGTCTGGATGTCCTCGCCCGCGATCCGGTAGCCGGAGGGCAGCGTCCGCCGGTCGAGGCGGAGCGCGTGCCAGCCCGGCCGCAGATTCGCGAACGAGAACTTGCCAGTGGAGTCGGTGGTCACGACCTGGCCGTCCTCCGTCCTGATGTCGATGCCCGCCAGACCACCGTCGGTCGGCCGCTGCACGCCGGTACCGTCCCGGTCGATCCACACCTTCCCGATCGCCGCCCTGGTCTCCATCGGCCAGGCGCGCCGCACCCGCACCCACGCCACGGCCTCCGGGGAGACGGGCTGCAGGGCTCCGGCGCTCGCGCTGGCGATCGCCCGGACCTCGACCATCGTCCCTGAGGCGGAGGCCAGCGCCACCGCGTAGTGCAGCGTCCGGGTCGCACCGGGGGCGAGGGGCGCCGTGGTCACGAGGATCAAGTGGCCCCCGGCCACCAGCACGGAATCCGCGCCGATGGCGGTCCCGCGGGCGTAGCTGCCACCAGCCGGTAG
>DASXUE010000008.1:0-79757 GCA_036505055.1 Gemmatimonadales bacterium
CTCGTCGACCCGAAGATGGTCGTCACCGACATGCGCCGGGCGCGGGTGGACTACTCCCGCATGAAGTTGCCGGTCAACGAGACGTCGCTGCATTATCGCCAGGCCGACGGGTGGGTGCACGCGGTGGATCTACGGACAACAGGGCGGGGCGCGCTCAAGAACGGGCTCGTGCGGGCGTACTTCTGGTTGATGGGGTTCGACACGCTGCGCCACGTGGGTACCGCAGATCATCTCCACGTCGAGCTGCGCTGAAGCTAGGAGCTGGGAGCTGGGAGCTAGGAGCTAGGAGCTTGTCCGTGCTCCGTACTCCGCGCGAAAGAACTCCTGGAGCTCTGCGAATGGGATCCCATAGGCGTTCAGCGTGCCGTAGGTGCCCCGCTCCTTCCATTCACGCGCCATGCGGCGCAGCAGACCGAGCGTCGCGCGCATCGGCGCCGACCCGAACGTCACGCGGCGCACCCCCAGCTGCTCGAGCTCCGGCAACGTGGGTGCGTCGGGTGCTCCCAGGATATTGAGCGGCGCGGCAATCTCCTTCACGAGACGCGCGATCGTATCCCGGTCGCCCACGAACGGCACGAACACGCAGTCGGCCCCCGCCTCGCGGAACGCGTTGCCGCGCCGCACCGTCTCCGCCAACTGCCGGCCCGGGGGAAGGGCCCCCGCGTGGAACGCGTCGGTGCGCGCGTTGAGAACGATCGGCACACCGGCGGCGGTCGCGGCCTCGCGCGCGGCCTTGACGCGCGCGACGGCGAGCGAGAAGTCGAGCAGCTTGCCGCCGTCCTCCTCCCTCGCGTCCTCGAGATTCATCCCGACGGCGCCCGCGGCGATCACGCCCCGCGCCGTCTCCGCCACCGCGTCGGCACCGGCGCCGTACCCCGCTTCCATATCCGCCGTCACGGGCGCATCCACCCGCGCGGTGATGCGGCCGACCGCGGCCAGCATGTCGGCGCGGCCGATCCGCTCGCCGTCGGCGTAGCCGAGGCTGAAGGCGATCCCGGCGCTCGTGGTGGCCAGCGCCGGAAAGCCCGCGGCGAGGAACATGCGTGCGCTCCCGGCATCCCAGGCGTTGGGGAGGACGAGCATCGGGCCGGCGGTGTGGAGCCGGCGCAACGCGTCGCCCCTGGCGACGAGGTGGTCCATAGGTTCGCGGAGTATCTTATCCTGTCCCCGAGCGGAGTCCATTGCCGTGCAGCGACGTTCCCGGATGATCGCTGGGTTGCTCGCGCTGGCCCTCGTGCCGGCGTCGTTTCTCGCGCTGCGCGGAGGGCAAACCGCGTGCGTCTCACGGCCCGCGTCCACGCCCCTCGCGCAGCGCTGGGCCGCCGCGGCCGCCCGCGCCCACGCCATCGCGTGCGAAAAGCTGTCGCCGGACATTCCGGGGTTCGCGCTCGCGGTCGCGGTGGACGGACAAGTCGTCTGGTCGGAGGCCTTTGGGTACGCCGACCTCGACGCGAAACGGTCCGCGACCCCCGCCACGCAGTTCCGGATCGGGAGCGTGTCGAAGCCACTCACGGCGACAGCGGTGGCGCAGCTCTACGAGGCGGGCAAGCTCGATCTCGACGCGCCGGTACAACGCTACGTGCCGACGTTCCCGGACAAGGGGGCCCCCATCACGACCCGGCTCGTGGGCGGGCACCTGGCGGGCATCCGGCATTATCGCGGGGACGAATTCGTCATGAACCGCTCGTTCGCGACCGTCACCGAGGGACTGTCCATCTTCGCGAACGACTCACTGCTTTCTCCGCCGGGCACGCGCTACTCCTACTCGACCTACGGATTCAACCTGTTGAGCGCGGTGGTGGAGGGCGCGTCGCGCGAGGAGTTCCTCTCGTACATGCAGCGCCACGTGTTCGGACCGCTGCACATGGCGAGCACGGCACCCGACAAGAACGACAGCCTGATCCCGAACCGCACGCGCTTCTACGAGCGCCGCGGCCGGCTCGCGGGGGGCGGCTTCACCGTCGCACCCACGGTGGACAACAGCTACAAGTGGGCCGGGGGCGGGTTCATCTCGACCGCGGAGGACCTGGTGCGCTTCGGGTCCGCGTTCCTCACGCCCGGGTTCCTCAAGGCCGGCACGCTGGACCTGCTGTTCACGGCGCAGCACACGACGAGCGGGCAGGCGACGCCGTACGGCATTGGCTGGTTCGTCGGCACCGACACGTTGGGGCACCACTACGTGTACCACGGCGGCGGATCGGTAGGCGGCACGACGGCGTTCGGCGTGGACCGCGACTCGCACGTCGTGTTCGCGCTCGTGACCAACCTCTCGGACGCGCGCCTCGCGCCGGCCCAGGAGATCCGGGCGATCTTCGACTCGGTCGCCTCGGCGCGCTAGCGGGCGGCGCGCGCCGCCTTCCACTGACGCGGGTTCCACGACGCATCCGGGACACGAATGTTGGCCTGGATGTCTCGATACTCTTCCAGGAACTGCCGCTCCCCGCCGACCAGGAACTCGACCTCGGGAGAGATCCACCCGCCGGCGAGCGGCGCGTACTTGTTGAAGCGCGTCTCGGCCGTCTTGGTCGTGTCCTGACCGGCGGGCCCGAGCAGTCGCACGAACACCAGGCGCTCCTTGTCCACCCAGAATTGCCGGGTGCGCAGGTCGCCCGCCTTGGCGCCGACCACCCACACCGGGCGGCCCTCCCACGTGGCCTCGCTCAGCACGGAGAGGTCGAACCCGCGCCGCGAGAGCTGGCCGGCGGTTCGCTCGACCGGCTGCGCGTATACGTCGAACCCGAGCACCAGCAGCGGATGGACGAACGGACGCGCCATGGTCATCGAATCGAGCCGGAACACGTATTGGGAGTCGTTGGCGAACAGCATGCCGTTACCCGAGTCGGCCGGTTGGAACTCGATCCGCAGCCGCCCGGGCGCCTGCAGCCACTCGCGCCACACCGAGTGGCCGACCGTCCCGTCTGGGTGATGCTCAGTGTTGTTCTGCACGAAGGTGACGGTGCGGTACCACGTGCCGTCGTAGCGGGCGCGCATGGCCGCGAGCAGGTCGCGCGGCGTGGCGATGGGCGGGTGCGCCGTCTGCAGCGCTCCGATCAGCACGGCGATCGTCAGGTACACGAGGTCTCTCCCAGGTGGGCCTACCGTTCCAGCCGGTAGCCGGTCTTGCGAACGGTGAGGATGTGTTTGGGGTTCGCCGCGTCGTCCTCGAGCTTGCGGCGCAGCTCGGCGACGTGCGTGTCCACCGTGCGGCTCATGACCTCGGCCGAGTAGCCCCAGACTTCGGTGAGCAGCTCGACCCGCGTGGCGCACGCGCCGTTGCGTCTCAGGAGCGCGACCAGCAGCTCGTACTCCTTCGGTGTGAGACTCACGGCGCCGCCGCGCCGCACCACGGTCCGCGACGGGGTCTGCACTTCGACGTCGCCGAAGCGCTCCACGGCCGGCTCGGGTCCGCCGCCGTTGCGGCGGGGTGAGGTGGTGCGCCGGAACAGGGCTTCCACCCGGGCCAGCAGCTCGAGCACGCCGAACGGCTTCGTGACGTAATCGTCCGCGCCCAACCGGAGCCCGCGAACCTTGTCCGCTTCCTCGCCCCGTGCGGTGAGGATGAGGACCGGCATGCCGTGCCCGTCCTCCCGCAACGTGCGCAGCACGCGAAAGCCGTCCAGGCCGGGGAGCATGAGGTCGAGGATGACGAGGTCGGGCTTGCCGCCGCGCGCGCGCGCCAGGCCCTTCGCGCCGTCCCCCGCGACCTCCACCTCGTAGCCCTCGATCTCGAGGTTGTTGCGCAGGCCGTACGCGAGGTCGGAGTTGTCCTCGATCACGAGGATGCGTTTCGGAAGCGCAGTCATGCGACGGGCAGCTCGATCACGAAACGTGAGCCGCCCGAGGCGGCATCTTCGACCCACGTGCGGCCGTGATGCAGTGTGGCGAGTTCCCGCACCACCGCCAGGCCGATCCCGCTCCCGGCGACCACCGTGCCGCGGTCGCGCTCGAGCCGCCAGAACCGCTCCCACACGCGCTCCCGATCGGGGCTGGGGACGCCGGGACCGCAGTCGTCCACCCAGAGACGGGCCGTGCCGTCTCCCCCCCCTCCTCCCCCTCCCCGGTCGGCGCCCACCGTGACCGTCTGGCCCGGCGGGCCGTATTTGACGGCGTTGTCGAGGAGGTTCAGGAGCATCTGGCGCGCGGCGCCCGGGTCGACGGGCGCCACGAGGCCCTCCGGCACCTCGGCGCGCAGCGACACACCGCGCACGGCAGCGAGCGGGGCGAAGCCCTCGATCACTTCCTGGACGAGCGGCGCGACCGCCGTGGGCTCGGGGGCGACGCGCGCCGCCCGGCGCTCGGAGCGCGAGAAATGCAACAGGTTCTCCACGAGGTGCGTGAGCCGCCGGGCTTCCTGATCGATGATGGCGAGGGAGCGGACTTGCTCGTCCTCGGAGCGGACGCGGCCGAGCACCAAGGTTTCCGAGAACATCCGGATCTGGGCCAGGGGCGTTCGCAGCTCGTGCGAGACGCCGGAGATGAAGTCGGTGCGGAGCCGCGCCAGCTCATACTCCCGGCGTAGCTGCACGAGCGCGGTGCCGATCAGCACGGCCGTCACGCCCAGCAGGCCGAGGATGAGGGGGAGGCGCGACGTGGGGAGTCCGCCGATCACCAGCTTCGAGGCCATTTCGGGGCGGAGCGCCACTTCGACCTGGAGCGCCCCGAAGCCGGCTTCGAGGCTGTCTCGCGCCACGAAAGTCCGTTCGTACTGCACCGGGGAGCGGTACAGCTCCGCGCCGTTGTGGAACGTCACGATCACCGAGCCAACCGAATCGTAGATGACGCCGCCCGTCAGGGGCCGCGGCAGGAGCGGAAATTTCTCCGCCATCAGATTGTAGAACGGCGCCAGGGTCCGCGGATCGATCTCGAAGCCGAGCAGCGTCTGCGGCTTGCCGGTAGCGTTCGTCAAGACGGTGTATGCCACGGCGCGCGCCTCACCCCCCACCGTGTCCATGACGGCGGCGACTTTCTCCTCGGTGGAGTAGGACTTGCGGCTGTGCGCGGGGAGCGTATCGGCGAGCCAGCGCCGCACCGCCGGGGACGGCGTCCCGCCCGCGGTCGTCAGCACCCCGGTGGAGAGGTCGAGGCGCAGCGTGTAGCGCGCCCGGGCGAGGACTGGTGCTCCGTACTCGTCGAGCAGCGCCGCCAACTTGGCGGGCGGCGGCAGGGCAGCCTCCCGCCGTCCGGCCTTGCGGTAGAGCACCTCGAGCCCCGGCGCGAACACGTGATAGTAGAAGTTCTGGGCGGTCCGTTGCGCGAACCGCGCGGCGGCGAGGCGCGCGTAGTCGCGTAGCACCCGCTCAGCCTGCGCGCGGTGGTAGCGGGCGGCACCGTAAGCCTGGATGGCCAACACGACGGCGGTCAGGAACGCCAGGACGAGCAGGCCCGCCACGAGTCCACCGCGGGTGACCTGGAAGCGCCGTTCCCCCATGCCGTTCATCGCCTGAAGCATCCGTCTCCGGAGGCGGCCAGGCAACGGGTCCCGCGAGCCGCTTGACCGTTCCCTGACAAACTGCGGTCTGCTTACCCTACTTACGCGACAGCTCCGTGAACAGAATCTCGACGAACAGCGCGGGCGTGATCCGGCCGTTCCCCCACACCGCATCGAACTCGGCGGTCGGCTTGGCGCCCTGCACCTGCGCGAGTGTCCGCCCCGCCGCCACCGCCTGCTTGATGCGGTCGCGCACGGTTACGAGCATCGTGCGATAGGCTTGTAACGCCGCGCGGTCGCCTATCGGGCCGTGGCCCGGAATGATCTTCGTGGTAGCGTTCGCCATCGCGAGCACGCGATCGGCCGCGGCGATCAGTCCATTCACCGACCCGCCGCTCGCCAGATCCACCAGCGGGTAGCGCCCGTTGAAGAACGTGTCGCCCATGTGCACGACGTTGCCGTGACGGAACCAGACGATCACGTCGCCGTCGGTATGCGCGGGGGCCACGTGGATCGCCGCGATCGAGTCGCCGTTGTAATAGAAGGTGACGGTGTCGGTGAACGTGACCACCGGCAGTGCCCCCGCCGGCGCCGCCGGAACGGGCTGCGCGAACGACGTCATGAGCTGCTCGATGCTCATGCGGTGGCGCACGTTCTCGTGGGCCACGATGACCACACCGCCCTTGCCGAAGTTCTCGTTCCCGCCGGTGTGGTCGAAATGCCAGTGCGTGTTCAACAGAAAGCGGATCGGGCCGGGATTGATCGCGGCGATCGCCGCCTTGATCTTCTCGGTGAGAGGCGCGTATTCATCGTCCACCAGAATCACGCCGTCCGCGCCGGCGGACACCCCCATATTGCCCCCCGCGCCGGTCAGCATGTAGACGCCCTCACCGGCCTTGGTTGCGCGGACCTGGACCGTGTCGAAGTTCTGCTGCGCGGCCGCGGACGTCATGGCGGCGAGGACTAAAGCGATCACTGAACCTCCGTGTCGAAGACGCCGGTGAGAATCCGGCCGGAGCGTTTGACCTGTACCCACAGCCGGTAGAGACCAGGCTTGGGAAAGGCGTAAGGGAACGAGACGTCGGCCGTGGCTGGCGCCCCCATGCGACCCATTGGACCTTGGGCCTCGGTGAGCCGCCGCCCCACCACACCCCAAGCGGTGTCCGCCCGGCCGCGGACCAAGAACGTCTGCTGTGCCGCCCACGAGATCGTGCCGAGCGGGTGCAGATGCACGAACACCGCGCCGTCGTCCCGAGTGAGCATCAAGTGGCCCGCCATGCCCATGTACGGCTCGAGCGCCGCCGCGCGGCCGTCGGCGGCCTGCACCGCGAACCTCAACGATGCATCCTGTCCGGCGACGATCGGTCCGTCAGCGCGCTTCCAGATCATCGTGGACCCATCCGCGAGCGTATCGATGCTTCTCGTTTCCCGTTTCTCGTTTCCCGTCCAGACGGCGTCATCGACATTGCTCGCGCGCCAGGTGCCCGTAGGGGCGGGGAGCTCGAGAGTGTCCGTCAGGGTTTCGGTGAAGCCGCTCTCGCGGGTGATGTCGGCATACACGCGATACCGGCCGGTAGGCAACGGCGGCAGGGCGGCGTCGAAGGTGCTCGAATCCACCAGCACCGGGTGCAGGTGGGCGAACGCTTCGAGTCCGTCGCCCACCAGGAATAGGTGGACGAGGTGACCGTGGTCGGGGATCAGCGGCGTCATGCGGTGCGCGCGCCACGCCGAGTCGAGGATGGAGAATCGCAGGGCCCGCCGCCCGCCGTCCGTCCGCACGGTGGCGCTCGACGCGAGCGGCTGGTAGAGCCCTTGCGTGAACGCGTGATCCACGGCGTTCCACCACCCCCGGCCGCCGAACAGGGCCGCCGCGAACGCGACCCCGCCGGCCGCGGTGACCCACCGAGCGCGCCGGCGCCGGCGCGGCTCGGGTGCCTCTCCCGGCGGGAGCACGGCTTCGCGTACCGCGGCGCCGATGATCGTGAGCGCGCCGAGAAAGAGGAAGGCGCCGAACGCCACGAGGCCGATCGCCAGCGGCGTGTCGAGCCCGAGCCTGCGCAGGGCCACGGCCTGCACGGGGACGATCGCCGTCCCCGACCCGGCGGAACCCGTCACGGTGACCTGCACACTGTAGGAGCCGGGGGTCATGAGCCAGAGGGCGGCGCCGAGCAGCGTAGAATCGCCCGACACCACCCGCGCCGTATCAGGCGGTGGCGGGGCGGCGGTACGGGGATCCCAATAGACGGGGAGGACGGTGACCAAGCGGGCGCGCGCGCCGTCGTCGAGCAACCGCACGGTGATCTGCGCCAGGCCGGGCACGACGCCCGGCGAGCGGACGATGACGCGCACGCGATACGGTCCGGCGGGGCCTTCGAAGTAGGTGTCCGGGCTGCCGACGTGTGCCGTGACGACGACGGACACCACGGCCAACGCCGCGATCCGGACCAGGCGTCTCACCGCTTGATCCGCGCGAGACCGTTGCCGAGCCAGAGACCGCCGCGTGCGGAGGCGAACGCCAACAGCACGGCGATGCCGAGCTTCAGGGGCGTCAGGGGATCGGCGCGGATGTTCCAGAAGCGGTGCTCGAAGTCTCCTGGCAGGCTGTTGTAGTTCCAGCGGTTGGCGCCGAAGAAGAAGTTTTCGGACGCCGGGGAGATGAGGAACGGCGTCGCAAACCACTGCGGCAGGAGCAGCGCGGCGAGGAAACCGACGCCCACGAGCGCGGCGAGCATCCAATCCCGTCTTTCCCCGGGGGCGAACCGCCGCATCAGCACATCGATCACGATCGCGGGCACGGCGAGGATGATGGGGAAGGGCGGGGCGACCATGTGGGTGAGCGGCCGGTACACGGGCGCGAGCTGCGGCGTGGCCGGAAAGAGCGGCAGCACCCACACCATGATCAGCGTGATGCCCATGTACACGAGCGCCGCCGTGGTGGCGGGCCAGCGCAGCGTCGAGGCCCGCGCGCCGGCGACGAGCAGGAGCGGAAAGATCAGCGCCGATACTTGATAGTAGAGGCCGTTGTGCGCGGCGTTGGGGAAGCCGATCTGCTCGAACCCCATGATCGCCTTGTTGAGCACGAGGACGCCGAAGCCGTACGCGAGCAGCAGGCCGTACCGGCGGCGGGCGTCTTCACCCGCTCCGGCGCGGTTCTGCAACGCCAGCACCATCAACACGGCGCCCAGCTCGATGCCGGTGAATCCCAGGGCCAGGATAGCGTGCGGCGGCGACAGGACTTTCACGTCGAGGCCGTACGCGTTGTGCCACCAGTTGTCGAACGGGGCTGACACGATCATCGCCAGCGCGCCCCAGATGCAACACCACGCGCCCAAGGGGCCGTAGAACCCCCAGAACCGCACCGCGGTGCCCCGCTCGACCTCCGTTCCCGCGAATGTCGTCTTCAGTACGAGCCACCCGCACGAGAGCCCCGCGATGATGCCGCTGGCGTAGATCGCCAGGTGGGCGGGGGTCCAGAACGTGTCGCGGCCGATGGTGCGGTGCCACGAGATGTCCCAGATCACCCCGACCACCGCGCTCGTCGCGGCGGCGAGTACGGCCCAGATCACCGCCGGGACGGAGCGCATCGGCTAGGAGCGCCGGGCCTTGATCATCCCCATCGCCCACTCGGCGATCCAGCCGAGCGCCGCGCCGATCGCGAGGGCGATCGCGACGCGAATCCCTGCCTGCATGGTGACGACCCGCACGCCCATGACGCCGAGCGCGACCCCCGCACCGGCGAGGGCGCCGGCCGTGAACGACAAGAGCGGGATCTGCGCCTGCATGACGATGCCGAAGACGGCCGCGCCGAGGACGAGCGCGTCGAGGATCTCCTGCCGTCCGAGCGCGCCCGATATCGTGACGTAGAGCATCGCCCAGATGATGCCGGACACCATCCCGGCGACGGACTTCTGCAGGCCCGGTACGCCGCCGCCGGCGGCGACGAAGCAGGCCAGGCCGACGAGGGCCGGCCACAGCTGGAAGGGAATCTTCGCGAGATGGGAAATCGCTGCCCACACGGCAACCACCAGTCCAAGACTCAACGCGCGCATCGTTTGAGCGTTCATCGCTGGGTCTCCTTCTGGATGACGTACGCTTCCATGGCGTAATACTCCGGCAGCCCGAGGCGATCGGCGCGCGCGGCGGTCTCGAGGTTCCGAGTCTCGACGCGCTGCCAGAACTCCCGATCGTCGTGGCCGCCGGGGAACGGGGCGGTGTCCTTCTGCGATTGATGCTTGAAGATCGCCAGCACCTTGGCCCGCAGCTCGTCCTGCGACAGCGGCACGAGCACGTCGGCCTCGGTGAGGGACCACTCCTGCCACGCCCCGCGGTACAGCCACACCTCGGGGCGGAGCGCCGTCTCGCGGGCCAACGCGGCGTCGACCGCCGCCTTGCACATGCGGTGCGTGCCGTGGGGGTCCGACAGGTCGCCCGCGACGAAGACCAAGTCGGGGCGCGTTTCCTCGATCAGCCGCTGCACGATGGCGATGTCCTCCTCGCCCACCGGCCGCTTGCGGACCTCCCCGGTCCGATAGAACGGCAGGTCGAGGAAGCGCGCGGCGCTGCGGGGCAGGCCCACCGATTCGATGGCCGCGATCGCCTCGGATTCCCGGATGAAGCGCTTGAGATCCTGGACGGCGGGGAGATCGACGCCGCCGGGCGGTTTGCGCTCGAAGCTCTGGGCGATGGTCTCGCGCGCGCGCCGCGCCGCGGCCGGGTCGAGCCCCAGCGTGGCGGCGGCGCGCTCGACGAAATCCAGGTGCCGCTCCACGTCGTGGTCGAACACGGCGATGTTGCCGCTGGTCATGTACGCCACCACGATCGTGTTCTCGTTCTCCCACAGTTTGCGGAGGACGCCGCCCATGGAGATCACGTCGTCGTCGGGATGCGGTGAGAACACGAGGACCGACTTGCGAGCCGGCAGCTGCCGCCGGCCGCGGATCTTGTCGCGCAAGCGGTTGAAGACGAGCCCGTTGATCGGCCCGGGCGCGCCGTGCCGGGCGAGCAGCGGGCTGAGGTGGCGGCCGGTGTAGTCCCACGACGTGAGTTTCAAGATCGCCTTCCCCGCCTGCTCGGCGAGCCACACGACCGCGCGCTCGGTGATCGCCGCCGTCCACTCGATCCCGCCTCCCTCGAGCAGCCAGGGCGCCTTGATCCGCGTCAGCTCCCCCGCCGCGGCGAGGTCCAGGAACACCGTGGCGTTCGGGTGCCGCTGCAGGAACGTGGCGGCCACATCGGGCTCCACCTCGCCTTCGACCGCGCGCTGCACGATCTCGGCCTTGTGCTCGCCCGTCGCGATCAGGGCGATTTCCCGCGCCTCGAGGATCGTGGCGACGCCCATCGTGATCGCCTCGCGCGGCACGTTGTCTTCACCGAAAAAGTCCGCGGCCGCGTCCTTGCGGGTGATCGTGTCGAGCGTGACGAGACGCGTGCGCGAGTCGGGCGACGAGCCGGGCTCGTTGAACCCGATGTGGCCGCTCTTGCCGATGCCGAGGAGCTGGAAGTCGATGCCGCCCGCGTCGGCGATGGCGCGCTCGTACGCGGCGCAGTACTCCGCCAGCCGCTCCCGCGGCACCGCGCCGTCGGGGATGTGGACGCTGTCGGGGGCGGTGTTCACGTGGGCGAACAGGTTCTCCCACATGTAGCGCCGGTAGCTGTGGGGGCTGTCCGGCGCCATCGGATAGTACTCGTCGAGGTTGAACGTGACGACGCGCGAGAAGTCGACCGCGCCTGCCTGGTGGCGGCGGATCAGCTCGCGGTAGATGCCGATCGGCGTGCTCCCGGTGGCGAGGCCCAGCACGGCGCGGCCCTTCGCGGCGCTCTCGTGGGTGATCACCGCCACGATGCGGTCGGCCAGCAGCATGATGAGGTCATCGTGGTCGGGGACGACCACGGTGCCGATGCGCTCGCGTTGCCGCGGACCCTCGACGGTCGGAATGGGACCGGGGCGTGTGTGAGCCCCCAGCGCGACTTCTGGCTTGGTCACTGGCATGCCTCGGCCAAGTGGGACAACGTTGGGGACAACATAATGCAAAGGAAGACTTCGGTGCTACCGATCCGTTTGGTGGCGGCCTGCGTCTGGTCGGTGCTCGCCGTTGGCACCGCCGCCGCCCAGCAATCGCCCGCGCTCGAGCGGCTGTTCTACTACGTCGACGGCGAGCAGAGCTACAACAGCCTGGTCAAGCACATCGATCAGATCACGGTCTTGGGGCCGCAGGTGTACACCGTGGACAGCCTGGGGATCGTGTGGGGCGCGATCGACGCCCGCGTGATGACGCTCGCTAAGGCGCACGGCGTGAAGGTGATGCCGCTGATCGTGAACGAGGGGTTCCACCAGCCGTCGCTGCGGCGTCTGCTGGCAGACACGGCCGCGCGCGGCCGCGCGACGCGCGCGCTGGTCGCGTTGTGCAAGGACAACGGTTTTTGGGGGATCCAGTTCGACATCGAGAACATCAATCTTGAGGATAAGGGCCGGTTCACCGGGTGGTACACGGAGACGGCGGGGGCGCTGCACGCGGCCGGGTGCAAGATCTCGATCGCCGTCGTGCATCGGCCGGAGGACTTTGCCGGCCCGCTCGGCTACCATCGATTCCTGTACGAGAGTTGGCGGGAGGGGTACGACCTCGCGGCGCTCGCGAAGGCCGGCGACTTCGTTTCGCTGATGTCGTACGCCCAGCACACGCGCCGCACACCGCCGGGTCCCCAGGCGGGACTGCCGTGGATGCGGGAGGTGGTCGATTACTTCCTCAAGTTCATGCCGCCCGAAAAGCTGTCGCTCGGCATCCCGCTGTGGGGCGAGCACTGGTTTACGCGTTACGACAACACGATCCCGGAGCGCGCCCGGTCCTGGTCGGAGACCGTCACGTGGACCTGGGGCTCGGGGCTGGCGGAGCGCAACGGCGCGCGCCTGCAGTGGGATTCGACGCAGGCGGTGACGTGGGGATACTACGAGAACGGCGGCACCTTCGAGTGGCTGTTCCTCGAGAACCGGCGGAGCTTCGAGGCGAAACTCGCCCTGGCGCGGGCACGGAGACTCCGCGGGTTCTCGGCCTGGGTGCTGGGCCCGGAGGACGAGGGGATCTGGGACGCGCTGCGTGCCGGCGGCGCGCGCTAGCGGTCCGGGAGCACCACGAACGTGAAGGGCGCGCCGCCCCGCAGCCGATCGAGCGCGACGACCGTCCGGATCTGGCCCCGGGTGAGCGCCGGGAACGCGCTGCCCGTGACATCCACGAGCACCGTCTTCGTCCCCGCCGTGGTGACGCGCACTCGTTGCGCGCCGATGGGAAAGGTGAAGTACGCGGACGCGTCCCGGAACGCGACATTCGCGATGTCGGGCGTCTCAGTCGTCAGGTCGGCCGCGGGTGCGGTGATGTAGACGTCCACGATTCCGAGCCCCGGCGACGCGTGCACGATCCGGATCTTCGCGCTGTCGCCCGCCGGGGCCGTGTTCGCGTCCGTCAGGATCAGCGTCGTGACGGCGGGCTGTGAATCCGTAGCGAAGATAGTGTAATCGACCCCCGCCGCCGGAGCGAACATCTCGTTGATCACGACGACGGCCGTGTCGACGGTCTTGCGCGCGCGCAGCGGCCACGTGCCCGCCAGCACCGTGGCGTACGTCGTCGCGCCGCGGTAGGCGAGGTTGGTGGCGACGCCCGTGCCGGCGAGATAGACGTCGAGGCGCACGCGCAGGGTGTCGGTGGCGGTGTCGGGGGCGGCGTTGACGATCCGGAAGCGCCCGGTGGGCCCGCCGGGCTGGTAGGGGGCGTGGGGGTCTTTGTTGCACGCGACCAGCGCGAGGGCGGTCGCGACGGCGGCGGCGAGACGCGGCGTCATCGGTCCCTCCCTCTTAGAAGCAGGTCGCCGGGAACGCCGGCGAGGCGGCCGGCTCGGGATCGGCCGGAACGTTGAGGTTCACGTTGCGCTCCGACTGCGGGTAGAGCAGCCAGCAGCGGTGGGCCAACGACCCCACGCCGACGAGCCCCTGCCGTCGCGCGTCCTCCCAGCGGAGGCCGGTGGCAAACAGCTCGAAGCGCCGTTGGCGGTAGATCTCGGCGCGGATCTCCGGATCGGTGTCCAGGAGCGTATCGGCGAGCGCGGGGAGACACGCCTTGGGCTGGTCAGCGGCGCCGCCGCATTTCGTGCGCACCGCGTTGACGGCCGTCCGCGCGCCGGGGAGGTCGGCGAGATCCAGCAACGCTTCGGCGCGGATCAGCATCACTTCCCCCCGCAGGTAGATCGGAATAGCGGCGCCGTTGGACGCGTATTGGACGAACCGGTCCAGCGGTTGCGCGTTGCCGGCGATCGTCGTGTCCTTGACCAGGTAGGCGATGCGGGCGTCGGCCGATTCGGCCTGGAGGCGGAGCGAATCCACGGGCTTCACGTAGCCCGAGCGGTTGCTGAGGTCATGAATCGGGTTGATAGCCTGATCGCTGAACGGCATGTTCGAGATCACCGCGAGGGCGACCGAGTCCGCGGCGTCGCGCGCGGCCCCGGGATTGCCTGCGATCCGCTGATAGCGGGCCATCATCGCGAAGATCGTGTTGCGCAGGTCCAGCCCAGGCACGCCTGGCGCGCCGGCGCGGATAGTCGTGTTGAACTCGCTCCCGGGCGGGACGGCGCGGAACTGGATGATCGCCGAGTCGAGCAGAGCGAGCACGTACGTCAGCGCGGTCGTGCGATTGACAAACGCCGGTGCCGGGTCGTTGTACGTGTCGATCGGGATCTCTTTGTACTGCTGGATCATCTCGCCGAGAGCCATCGCCTTGAACAGGTAGCTGATCGCGATGATTCCCGAGAGCGTCGAATCTCCCAGGGCGACCTGGAGATCTGGGGCATGGACGAGGAGGTCATTGGCGGTCTTGACCGTCCGGAAGTGGGAGCGCCACGGGAGCTCGACGGCGTCGAACGTATTGACCATCGGCGCCCCGGACTCGACGTCCTTGTAGGACGCCAGCGCCGCCTGCGTAGCGCCCAGCTCGTCGGTGACGAGGCCGCCGGGAAAAATGAAGTCCATCATGCCGGCGGCGTAACGTGCCTGCAGGCCGACCGTCAGCGCGATAATGCCCTCACGCGTGCCGAAGACCTCTTTCTCGGTGGGCGCGTTCGGGTTCGTCAAATCCAGGTGACAGGCCGTCACCGCGATCGTGGCCGCGACCAGGGGCGCGAGTGTCGAGTTGCGCATCGTGCCTCCGCCGCTCAGTAGGTGGCCCGGATGCCGAGCATCCAGGTGCGCGGAATCGGAACCGTGGCGAAATCGTTGCCCCGCTCCACGGTGAGCTGCCCGAACAGGTTCATCTCGGGGTCGTACCCGGTGTAGTCGGTCCACGTGTACAGGTTGCGTCCGGCGAGCGTGATTTCGAGACTCTGCGCCTTGAGACGGCGCGCGAGGTCGGCGCCCAAACCGTAGCTCGCGGAGACCTCGCGTAGCTTCACGAAGCTGCCGTCCTCCACGTACTCCTCGAAGATGTTGAAGCGCGCGGTCAGATAGCCGGTCGGGAGGCGATCCGGGTTCCCGAACGGGAGCAGCTCTCGCTCGTACTCGCGGCCCGCTGCGAACCGCTCGAGAATGCGCCGGGAGAAGTTCAACACGTCTCCGCCAAAGCTGCCGTCGAGCAGGACGCGGAACCGCAGGTTGTGCCCCAGCTGCACTTCATTCAGCAAGGAGCCGATCCACGCGGGGTTGGGGTCGCCCAGTTTCTTGGAACCCGCGCTCGCGATGGGTCGCCCGAGGGCATCGAGGCGAATGGCACCCGAGCCATCGCGCTCGTAGTAACGACCGAAGAAGAAACCCACCGGCTCACCCACGTCCAGGCGATTGGCGTAGCCGGCCGTGAACGGGGCCACGTTGAGCCGCTCGATCCGGTTCCGGTTCCGGCTGTACGTGACCGTCGTCTCCCAGCGCAACCGCGGGTGCTCCACGTTGATCGAGCGCACGGCTAGCTCGATGCCTTTGTTCGACATCTCACCGATATTCTCGAAGACCTGGGTGTACCCTTCGCTCGTCGCGAGCGGACGGAACAGCAGAAGATCGCTGACGAGCTTGTTGTAGTAGGTGGCCTCGATCGAGAGACGGTCGTTGCGAGCGCCGATGTCGGCGCCGATCTCCAACTCCCGCTGTCGCTCCGGGCGTAGCTCGGGATTACCGCGCGTCAGGCTATTCACGACGCCCACGTGCCCGCTGTTGACCGCTTTCACGTAGGAGTCAAACACCGAATAGGCGAGGCCGGCCGATGGTTGATTGCCTGCGTAGCCGAGCGCGGCGCGCAGGCGCAGCGAGCTGAGCCGACGTCCCAGCACCGACTTGGCGAACCACGGCTCGTCCGAGACGACGTACGACACGGAGGCCTTCGGGTATGCCTGCCACCGCTGCTTGGCGCCGAACGTGGATGAGGCGTCGCCCCGCACGGCGCCGATGAAGTACAGGCGGTCGCGGAAGTTGACGCTTTGCTGGGCGTAGAACCCGAGGGTGATCAGCTCGAAGAGACTCTGGCCCGCCGACGGAATGGCGCCGGCGCTCACCAGCTCGCTCGTGGGAATCAGGTCCGTCGCCCCGGCGGACGTGGTCTGAATGCTCTGCCACGTATAGTTGAACCCCGCCGCCGTCGTCAACTCGAGCGACGCGCGCGGGCGGACGCTGTAGGTCGCGAGACCGTCGCTGTTCACGATCCGCGAGTCGCGCGTCACCGAGACGGAGCGACCCGTGGGCTCGGCCGGCAGACTGCCGCGGGGAATAAACTGGCGCACGTCCATCTGGTAGCCGTCGTAACCGAGCGTGTACTCGAACGCCAGCCGGGCCGACGGCGTCCAACGAGCACGGGCGCTCCCGATGAAGCGGCCCACGTCCTGGGGCGCGGTCCAGTTCTCGATCACGTCGAGCGGGTTGGGAAATCCCGCGCCAGTCGCGGGCTTGGGATACACGCCGTTCACCGGGAAGAAACTGAAGTTCGTGGGCGTGAAGAGCAGCGCGGTGATCACGCCGTTCGATTGCTCCCCGTTGGGCTCGAACTCGTTGTGCGTGTTCACGTAGTTGGCACCGAACGTCAGGCGCAGCGTAGGAACGACCAGCTGGCTCAGGTTGAGCCGGCCGCTCTTTCGTGTCGACCCCGACTTCGGGATGACGCCGGTCTCATCGGTCCAGCCGCCCCCGAGGTAGTAGGTGGAGCGGTCGTCGCCCCCTTCCACGCTGCCGGAGTTGTCGACCAGCGAACCCGTCTGGAAGATCCAGTGCTGGTAATCGAACCGTTGGAGCGCGTTGCCGGCGAGGTCGAACGGATACAGGTTCATAGCCAACCGACGGGGTGCTTCGCCCGTCGAGTATTTCGTCTGCCACGTGAACCGCGACGCGCCCGGCCGGCCGCGCTTGGTGAAGATCTGCACCACCCCATTGTTGGCGCGCGAACCGTACAGCGCCGCAGCAGCCGCCCCGCGGATCACCTCGATCCGCTCGATGTCGCCGGGGTTCAGGTCGGCGAGCCGGTTCTGTAGATTGCTGCGGGCGCCGAGATCGACGAGCTGCGCCGAGCTGTTGTCCACGATGACGCCGTCCACGATGTACAGCGGCTCCGAGCCGGAGATGATGGAGCTCGTGCCGCGGAGCCGAACGGAGAACCCACCGCCCCCCGGGTTGCCCGAGTTCTGAATGATCTGCGCGCCCGCGAGCTTACCTTGCATCGCGGCGTCCACGGTCGTCGCCTGTGACGCCGCGAGAGTCGCGCTCCCCAGGGACGTGATGCTGTTGCCAAGCGCCCGGGTCTCAACGGGGCCCGCCGTGCCCGTGACGACGACGGCGCTCAGCGAGATCGCCGCGGGCCGGAGCGTGAAGTCCACCGTGACGGTCTCGCCCGCGCCCACCGACACCGTCTGACGGGCCGGTGAATAGCCCACACCCCGCGCCGTCACCACCCGCGTCCCGGTCGGGACGGCCGGCAGGAGATACTCGCCGTTCGCGGTCGTGGCGGCGGCGAGCGGGGTGCCCTCGACGATGACGCGGATATCGGCCACGGGCTCGCCCGTGACGCCGTGCGTGACCCGGCCCCGAACGACGCCGGTCTCCTGCGCCGCGAGCACCGCGGGCACGCACCACCACAACAGGGTCGAAGCGAGGAATCGACGGATGGGCGCCATGCGTCTCCTCCGGTGGGAACCATCCAAACAAGACAGCGCGGTTCAGGCTATGCTGAACCGCGCCGCGCACCGCGTCAAGGCCGTGTCTCCCTACACTTTCACTTCGATCGTCGCCCCCCGCTTGTGCCGGATGTAGAGCCACGCCATCGGAATGACCAGCATCCCGGCCGCCAGCACCGTCAGCGCGAGCAGCGCCGCGGACAACAGCACGGCGTGCTGCGAGGCCTGCGCCGCATGAAACATCGCCGAGTCCTGCTTCGCCAGCAGCACGATCATCGCCTGGCGCGCTTCGACCCCGGCGCCGGCTGCGCTGCTCGTCAGCCCGCCGAGCACGCTGCGCACCATGTCCGCCTCGCGCTCATCCGCCATCGAGTTGGCGAGATCGGCCAGCTGGCTGCGCAACTTGCGGCCCATGCTGTCGCGCTGCGCGATCGCTTCGGGCCGCCGGTACGCGGGATCGGCACTCGTCGCCATCTCCCGCCACACCTCGAGCCCCGCGTTGTAGCGATGCAGCGTCTCGACCGTACGCGCGCCGTGCTCGACCGTCGCGGCCGCACTCCGCAGCGAGACGATCAACCAGCCGCCGATGACCAACGCGACCGCCAGTGTCGCAGCACTGATCGAGACGGCGATTCCCGGCCGGATGAACGTGTAGTCCTTCATGGCGACAGCGAACGACGAGCGCCCCACGGAGGGGCGCGGCGGAAGCGGCGGCGTGGTCATGGGCCCCCACGCTAGTGGCGCCTGCGAAGCGTGTCAATACAGCGCCACTTGCCGGGGCCGGAACCGCGCTGTACGGTAGCGGCACCTCACACGGGAGGAGCCATGCGCTACGTACTGCTGGGAGCGCTGCTCACTGTCGCTCTCGTCGCGTGCGGCGCCGGCGGCGCCCCGGTGACGGACCGCGTGACGGAGGCGGCCCTTCGCGCCCGGTTCGATGCCTGGGTGAGCGCCTGGAACGCGCATCATCCGGACTCGCTCGCGCCCTTCTACGTCCAGGCGGACTACTTGAGCGTCACCTGGCCCACCGGGGAGGTGAAGCGAGGCTGGACGCAGGAATCGGAGTACCAGCGGAGCTTCCTGCCGACGGTCGTAGCGATGAACCTGGCGCCGCAGAGCCCCCGGATCGTGCTGGTCCGCTCGAACCTCGCCCTCGTCACCTTCCCCTTCACGCTGGATCTCACCGCCGGCGGCGCGCGCCAGATCGGTCCCGGCCAAGGCATGACGCTGTGGCAGAAGGAAGGTGGGGCGTGGAGAATCTACGCCGCACAGCTGTCCTATACGGGGGGAGTGAAGGTCCGGGTCTAGGCGAGCAGCGCCTCGAGATCGAGCGCCCGCGTGTGCATGGCGATGGCCCCGTCCGCCCCGCGCGGCCACTCGCCTTCGGGGCGGTCGCGATACAGCTCCACCCCGTTGCCGTCGGGATCGCGCAGGTAGACCGCTTCGCTCACGCCGTGATCGGCGGCGCCTTCGATCGCCACGCCATGCTCGAGCAAGCGCCGCACCGCCGCGGCGAGCGCTGCGCGATCGGGATACAGGATGGCGAAGTGATATAGGCCGGTCGTGCCCTGGGGCGGGCGCGGCGCTCCCCGGCCCGCCCACGTGTTGAGGCCGATGTGATGATGATAGCCGCCCGCCGACAGGAACACGGCGTCCCGGCCGTAGGTCGCCGTGACCTCGAAGCCGAGGGCGTCGCGGTAGAACGCGACGGCGCGGCCCAAGTCCGAGACGGTCAGGTGGACATGGCCGATTCTGGCCTGAGGGTGGATGCTCATTGCTATCTCAACAGTTCCCGGTTCCCGATTAGATTCCAGCCCATGAATCCTACCGCCAAGATACCGACACCAGCCAACGAACCCGTCCTCTCGTATGCGCCGGCCACGAAAGAGCGGGCCGAGCTCAAGCAAGCCCTGAAAGACCTCGGCGGGCGCCAGATCGAGATCCCAGTGATCGTCGGGGGGAAAGAAATCCGGACCGGCCGCACAGTCGACGCGGTCATGCCGCACTGCCACCACCACGTGCTGGCCAAAGTCCATCAGGCGGGGCCGGAGGAAATCGGCGCAGGCGTAGCGGCCGCGCGCGCCGCCTGGCGGGAATGGTCCACCTGGAGCCTCGCGCAGCGGGCGGCCGTGTTCCTCAAGGCGGCGGACCTGCTGGCCACGCGGTGGCGGCCGATCGTCAATGCCGCGACGATGCTGGGCCAGAGCAAGACGGCGCACCAGGCCGAGATCGACGCCGCGTGCGAGCTGATCGATTTCTGGCGCTTCAACGTGCACTACGCCGAGCGCCTTTACGCCGAGCAGCCGATCTCCGCCCCCGGTACGTGGAATGCCCTGGAGTACCGTCCCCTCGAAGGGTTCGTCTACGCCGTCTCGCCCTTCAACTTCACGTCGATCGGCGGCAACCTGTCCACGGCGCCTGCGATCATGGGAGGCACGGCGGTGTGGAAGCCCGCCGGCACGGCGGCGTACTCGAACTACTTCCTGCTCAAGCTGCTGGAGGAAGCGGGATTGCCGCCCGGCGTGGTCAACTTCCTTCCGGGCCCAGCTGCCCAGATCACCGAGCGCGTCCTCGCCGACCGGCACCTGGGCGGCATCCACTTCACCGGCTCGACCGAGGTGTTCCAGGCGCTGTGGCAGCGGGTGGGCGCGAACCTCACGAGCTACGCCGACTACCCGCGGCTCGTGGGCGAGACGGGTGGGAAGGACTTCATCGTCGCCCATGCGAGCGCCGACCCGGACGCCCTGGCCACCGCGATCGTGCGCGGCGCCTACGAGTACCAGGGCCAGAAGTGCAGCGCCGCCTCGCGCGCCTACGTCCCCGCCTCCCTCTGGCCCAAGGTGCGCGAGCGCGTCCTGGGCATGCTGGCCTCGGTCCAGGTCGGTGACCCGGCCAACTTCAGCAACTTCATGGGCGCGGTGATCGACCGAAAGGCGTTTGACAAGATCAAAGGCTACATCGACGCGGCCAAGACGGACGGCAAAGTGGAGGTGCTGTTCGGCGGCGGCTGCGACGACACCGACGGCTACTTCATTCAGCCGACCCTCATCCAGGTTCAGGACCCGTCGTACCGCACGATGTGTGAGGAGATCTTCGGTCCGGTGATGTCGCTGTACGTCTACCCCGAGCGCCAGTGGACGGAGACCCTCGCGATCGTGGACCGCACCTCGCCCTACGCGCTCACCGGCGCCGTCTTCGCGCAGGACCGGCGCGCCGTGGCGGAGGCGCACACGGCGCTGCGCTACGCCGCCGGGAACTTCTATGTGAACGACAAGCCGACGGGCGCCGTCGTGGGGCAGCAGCCCTTCGGCGGCGGCCGCGCCAGCGGCACGAACGACAAGGCGGGGAGCCTCCTCAACCTCATCCGCTGGGTGAGCGCGCGCACCGTGAAGGAGAACTTCGTGCCGCCGCGTGACTACCCCTACCCCTTCATGGCGGAGGCTTGAGCCGCCCCCCCATTCTAGTGCTGGCGCTGGCGGGCGCCTTCCTTCTTCTCGTTGCTTCGCTCCTGATCGGGTCGCTCACCACGCCGGAGTTCCCGCCATACACGGTGACGGCCGAGCGGCCGCTGCCGGTCGGGGACTCACTCGTGGGGCCCGCCACCTACACCCTCGATGCCTCCGCGGCGGACCGGTGGCGCCGGTTCGACTTCGGCCGCAACTCGGCCGTCGATTCGGGCGGGTGGGATGTCGCCTTCCGGCGCAACCACCTGATCGCGGCGCCCGGGGCGGGGATCCGCGATCTCGGCGCCGTGCCCTTTGATTCGGTGCGCGAGGTGCCGGCGGACGGCTACGAGGCCACCGACATGGAGAGCGGCCGCGACACCGTCAACCCCGCCGTCGGCAAGTGGTACGCGTACAGCATGCTGTCGCACCTCCTCACATCCAAGCGGCACGTCTACGCCGTCCGCACCGCCGGCGGCCGCTACGCCAAGCTCGAAGTGCTCGCGTACTACTGCCGCCCCGTCGGCGCCGCCTGCTACACCTTCCGGTACGCCTTCCAGGGGAGCGGCGGCCGCCGCCTCGCCAAATGACCGCGCCCCCGGACGACGGCGTCGCCGGGGGCGTGGGATCGGACGAGAGGGGTGGCTGTGGTTACTTCGACGGCGGCAAGATCTTGAACATCCCTGTCCCGCACACCGGGCACACGCCTTTCAGCGCGGGGCGGCCGTTAGCCATCTTCACCTGCTGGGCGTTAGAGATCTTCCGCTTGGCTTTGCACTTGACGCAGTAGCCTTCGTCCGCGGCCATCGGGGACTTTCCCTTCGCCATGTTCGGTCGCTCCTCAGGTTCGGGTCACAGGCTTGCTGCAGCGCCAGACAACATAATACGCTGTGCTCAAGCAAGGGGGGCCGAACCGTCCGTAAAGCCGTTCCGTTTGTGCGTTCCGTCACAGAACGGTTTTGTGGCAGAGCCGCCACATCGGCATAGGACAACGACTTCCGCCGGTCGGCCGTCCTTCCGGGGCGGCACCGGCAGCTCCCGGCCGTCGGGGGTGACGATCTTGACGGGGCCCTGGACGACGAGGGGGCCGTTCACTTTTGGGGTGATCGTGACGTCGGTCATGCCTTGAATATACGGAGCCTTACAGCGCCGCCGCCGGAACGCGCCACGGTCCCGCAGGGTATCTTCCCCCCGCGATCCATGCGTTCCCCGTCCTTCCTCGCCTTTTTGCCCCTCGTGCTAACCGTCTCGGGCTGCGTCACCGAGCGGGGGCCGTTCACGAACCGCATGGCCAACACCGGGACGAGCTACCTGACGCGCGCGGCGCGCCAACCGGTCAGCTGGCAGCCGTGGGGCCGCGACGCCTTCGCCCTCGCCGCAAGGCTCGATCGGCCGGTCTTGCTATACGTCGGCGGCGACGCCTGCCGCTGGTGCACCGAGACCGACCGCGCGATCTACACCGATCCGGAGATCGGCGCGCTGATCAACGCCTTGTTCGTGCCGGTCCGCGTCGATCGGGACGAGCGCCCCGACGTGGCGCAGCGTTACCAGGCGGCCGTGGAGACGATGGCCGGTCTGCGCGGCTGGCCGCTCACCGTCTTCCTCACATCCGATGGGGCGCCGTTCTTCGGCGGCTCCTACTTCCCGGCCGACGATCCCGTGACCGGCCGCGGCTTGAAGCAGATCCTGCCTGAGGTCGCGAAGAGCTATCGCGACCAGCGCGCCTTCATCGTGCGGCACGCGGCGCTGGTGCGGCAGCTGGCCCTCGCCGCGGGCGGCGGGACGCGCGGCGTGCTGCAGCCGGCGCGGATCCGGGCGCAGGTCGCCGCCGCCCGCGCCGGGGTGGATGCGGCGGCGCGCACCCGGGCCCTGGTCGGCAGCGTCATGCACGTCGGGGCGACGTCCCTGCTGCTCGACGAGTACGCCCGGCACGACGACACGGCGTCGCTCGCGGTGGCGCGCCGGGCTCTGGACGTGCTGCTCGACTCGGCCGCCGTCGCGAGCGGTCCGCCCGCGGGCGCGCGCGAAGACCCGCCCCGCCTCGTCCGGGCGGCGCTGGCCCGCGCCCTCGCGAAGGCGTGGGTCATGACGGGCGACGTGCGCTACCGCGACGCCGGACGCGTCCAGACACGCGCGCTCGCGCGCGAGCTGGCGGATCCCCAGGGACGCGCCGTGTTCGCCGATCAGGAGGGCTACGCTATCGAAGCGGTGATCTTCGCCGCGTCGGCCCTGGGGGAACCGGCGGCGGAGCGCGGCGCGCGCGCGGCGCTCGACGGCCTGCTCCAGCGCGTCTACGCCCGCGGGTGGGGCGTACGGCACGCGGTAGTCGGTGCGGTGCAGGGGGGCGGCCTGCTGCAGGACCAGGTCCAGGTGGCCGGCGCGTGCGTCGCCGCCTTCCAGGCCTGGGGCGAGCCGCGCTACCTCGCCGTGGCGCGCGACTTGGCGGCCGCGCTCGAGCGCGCCTACGCGGATCCCCTCGGCGGCTATTACGACGTGGCCGCGCCCGACCAGGCCGTCCCCGCGCTGTCCGACCGGACGAAGGACGTGTTCGACGACCTGCTCCCCGGCGCCAACGCCTGGGCGGCGCGCGTCCTGCTGCGGCTCGCCGAATCGACCGGAGACGTCGCCTACCGGCGCCGCGCCGAAGCGGCACTCGAGGCGTTCGCCGGCGTGCCGGACGGAGCCGGCGTCCGCGCCGCCTCGTTCCTCGCTGCCGCGCGCGAGATCCTCGTCGGCCGCGCGCCGTGACGAATGCCCCCCGTCGCGGGTCCCTTTCCTGGTGAGCGACGGCCCCTCTGATGTGGACGCGGTCGCCCGAGTCCTGGCTGGCGATGGAGAAGCATTCGGCGTTCTGATCCGGCGGTACGAGCCGGGCCTACTCCGATTCGCCACGCGCATGCTCGGGAGTCCCGACGCCGCCGCCGACGCGGTGGCGGAGAGCCTCGTGCGCGCCTACCGGCACCTGGCCCAATGCCGCGACGTCGGACGGCTCAAGAGCTGGTTGTACCGCATCACCGGCAACCGGTGTCGCAGCGTGCTCGCACGGCGGCGCCCCGGTGAGATTCCGATGGACGAGGCGCCGCCGATCGCCGACCCCACCGACGTGTGGACGGTGCTCGAGCGGGGGGAGCAGGTGGCGCTCGTGGAGCGCGCCCTCGCGACCCTGTCGCCGGAAGGGCGCGAGGCATTCATGCTGAAGCACGTCGAGGGGATGAGCTACGAGGAGATGGCGGCCGCGACGGGAGCCCGGATTCCGACGCTCAAGATGCGCGTGCACCGCGCCCGGGAAGCCCTGCTGGCGGCGTTGGAGGAGCTGGTATGACACCCATCGATCCCCGGTTGCAACAGGCGCTGGACGGGGAGCGCGACCCGGCCGATCTGCCGGGCGATCTCCAAGAAGCGTACGCCCGCCTGACGGCGGCGGCGACGCTGCTCAGGGAGTCGCCAGCCGCCCTCCCCCCGAGCGTGGCCGCGCGCGTCATGGCGGAGATCCGCCGTCCCGCGGCCGCTCCGGCAGCGGGCCGGCCGGCCGGCGCCGCGCGCCGCGTGGCCCGCTGGCTCGCCCAGCCGCTCCCCGTCACACTCCGCTTGCGGCCGGCGTGGCCGCTGGCGCTCGCAGCCGGGGTGGCGGCGCTGCTGCTCGTCCGCCTCGAACCGCAGGTGGTGCCCGGCGCCGAGGAGGGCATCGCTCAGTTCGTGGGGCACTTCCCCGGCGCGCGGTCGGTCGAGGTGGTCGGGTCGTTCAACGACTGGCGGCGCGGCGACCTCGCGCTGCGCGACGACGACCACGACGGCATCTGGCACGGCGCCGTCGTGCTGCCCGCGGGACAGCACGAGTACATGTTCGTGGTCGACGGTGAGCGCTGGGTTTCCGATCCCCTGGCGGGCCGCTACGTGGACGACGGCTTCGGGGGGGGGCGCGCGAACGCGCTCCTCATCGTGCGGCCGGCGGGGGGCCCATGAGGCTCGCGCTTGCTCTCGCGCTCGCCGCCGCGCCGCTCGCCGCGCAAACGGTGGAGGCACGTCTCGCGGGCCGCGTTCCCACCGCCGCGGTCCCGCTCGTCGATTCGCTCGTCGCGCGGGCGATTGCCGAAAGCTTGCCCAGCGAGCCGTTGGTGCAAAAGGCGCTCGAAGGTGGAGCGAAGGGCATGCCGGTCGATCGTCTCGTCAACGGGGTGCGGCGCAGCCTGGTGCAGCTGCGCGATGCGCGCGCGATCCTGAGCCGCGCCGCCCCAGATCGCGCCGGGGCGGACGGCGACGTGGCGGCGGTCAGCGCCGCGCTCGCCCGCGGTCTGTCTCCTCCCGTTATCGGGCGGCTATTAGCGGCGCTGCCCGCCGAGCCGCCGGGACCCGTCCTGCACGCGGCGGCGGATCTCGCGGGGCACGGGTTCCCCCCCGATTCGGCCGCCGATCTGCTCGTGACGGCTGCGGGCTCCGGGCTGCGGGGCGTGCGTCTGCTGGACGTCGCCGCGGCGGCGTCGCAGGAGCTGCAGCGCGGCCGGACGCGGGCCGAGGCGCTGGCGCGGGTGCGGAGCATTCTCCCCAACGTGCCTGAGGCGTCGCGCGCACACCCCCGGGGCGTGACGCGTCGAACGGGGCAGGGGTCCTAGGGACGACTCCAACTTTTGAGGTTCGTCATGCTTCGCAAGACCCTCTTCATTCTCGCCTTGGCCGCCGCCCCGGCGATGGCGCAGCAGCCGGCGCAGAACCCCGCGCCGGCGAAGCCCGTGCAGGCGCACGCGATGGCCGCGGACACGACCAAGGCCAAGGCGCACAAGCGGATGCGGCGCACCACGACCAAGCCGAAGGCAAAGGCCGCGGGCCGGGACACGACGGCGCGTCGGGACTCGACTCGCCCCTAGTTCATTATGACGTGTAGTCGGAGTTGATCCGGACGTAATCCGGCGTCAAATCGCAGGTCCACACCACCGCCTCCGCCCGCCCGACTCCCAGGTCGAGCCGGAGGCGGATGGTGTGTTGCTGGAAGACGGCGCGCGCGCGCGCTGGGTCGGGGTGCGCGGTGGCGCCGCCGGCGGCGAGGGTGATCCACTCTCCGTCGGTCGCGGCTTGGAGACCGATGCGCTCGGGAGTGAGCGGCACGCCCGCCGCGCCTGCCGCGGCGAGCACCCGTCCCCAGTTGGGATCGGCCCCGTAGATCGCGGTCTTCACGAGCACCGATCGCGCGATCGCCCGCCCCACCTCCCGGGCGAACGCCTCCGTCTGCGCCCCCACGACGTGGATCTCGAGCAGCTTGGTCGCCCCCTCGCCGTCCCGCACCACGGCCAGCGCCAGCGTGCGGGCGACCTCGGTCACAGCCTCCTCGAACAGCTTCCAGGTCGCCCCATCGCGTGCCGGATCGATCCCCGAGGCGCCGTTGGCGAGCAGCAGGACGGTGTCGTTGGTGCTGGTGTCGCCGTCCACCGAGATGGCGTTGAAGCTCCGGTCGGCGATGCGTTTCAGGAATGGACTAAGGACGCTGGGCTCGGATGCGGCGTCGGTAGTGATCACGCCCAGCAGGGTGGCCATGTCGGGGTGGATCATGCCCGCGCCCTTGGCGATGCCGCCGACCGTGATGGCGCCGGCGGGCGTCTCGAGCCGCACCGCGCAGTGTTTGGGGTGCGTGTCCGTGGTCATGATGGCCCGCGCGGCGTCGGCGCCGCCGGTTTCCGAGAGCCGGGCAGCCGCATCGCGGAGGCCGGCCGCCACGCGCTCGACGGGCAGGGGCACGCCGATCACCCCCGTGGACAGGACCAGCGCGGTGCGCGGCGGCAGGCCGGCCGCCTCTTCGGCGGCGCGCGCCATCGCGCGGGCCGCCTCGAGCCCGTCGGCGCCGGTGCACGCGTTCGCGACGCGCGCGTTCATCGCCACCGCCCGCACGCGGCCGGGGCGCTCGCTCAGGAGGTTGGCATCGTACACCACGGGGGCGGCCCGCACCGCGTTGCGGGTGAACACGCCGGCCGTCGCGCAGCTCGTGCTGCTGACGACGAGCGCGACGTCGAGCGCCCCGTTCGCTTTCAAACCGGCGTGCGCGGCGGCGGCGGTGAAGCCGGGCGGCGAAGTCACCGAGCCGTCGGGCAGCGGCGCGAAGGCGGAAGTCATCGGCGGTCAAAATAGCGGGCGCGGGTCGCTTGTGTAACCGGACGGCGTGTCGTATCATAGCACAACCTTGCCGGGGGTCCCGTTCGATGTCGGAACCGTTCCTCAGCTCCGACGAATACGACGAACGCGCTCATCAGCTCTACAACGAAGGACAATACGACGACGCCGTAGAGACCCTCCGCGAGGGACTGCGGCTCTATCCGCACGCCGTCGAGCTGCACGTGGGGATGGGCTACGCCCGCCTGGCGCGGGAGGAGTACGCCTGGGCGCGGCGCTCGTTCGAGGAGGCGCTGGGACTCGACGCGGACCACGAGGACGCGCTCGCCGGGCTGGGCGAGGTGCTCCTCAAGTTTGGCGACCGCGCCGGCGCCGTCGGCTGCTTCGAACGGATCCTGGCGCTCGGCTTCCGCGACGACCACGACCTGCTGCTGCAGATCGGCCGGGCGCTGTTCCGCGAAGGGGTGCTCGACCAGGCGCGCCGCTTCTTCGAGGTCGCCCTCACCGCCCACCCCGACTCCGCCGAAGCCGCGGCCTGCGTCGGATACGCGGGCCACCGCCTCGCCGACGAGGGGGGCGCGCTCCACTGGCTGCGCCGGGCGCTCGAGCTCGACCCGAGCCTCGGGGAGGCGCGCATCTACCTTGCCAACCTCCTGTACGACCGGGGCGAATACGAGGCGGCGCTGTTCCACCTGGAGCGCACCGAGCCCGACGAGCACTACGACGCCCTGGCGATTTGGCGCTTGATCGAGCTGAAGAAGGGCGTGTATCGGCTCCCCGACGACGATCCCGAGCTGGGCCCGTGGCACGACCGGCTGAATGAGATGGCGGGCGACGCCGAGCCCGACGACCTGCTGCTCGCGGAGATCGAGGCGATGGGGCCGGACGGCCAGATGCGCGACCCACGCCAGCTGGAGCTGTTCGGTACCCTGCTCACCGAGCTGCAGGGGATGAAGGGGCACGCGCCCGGCGAGGTGCATCGCGTGAGCACCGCCGCTGGGGCGACCTACGTCGGAACGTGGGAGGAGATCGTCCGGCAAATGAAGGACGACGCCGCCGAATGGGCTGGGGGCTCACTCGCGGACTACATGCAGGCCAGCGCCAAGCGGTGGCGCAAGCAGACCGGACTCACCATTCCCGCCACCGACCCGGAGGCCTTCCTCCGGGCCGGTGCGGACGCCGGAGTGCTGCGCATCCTGCACTAGGCGGGCTTCTTGAACCTCACGGCGATGGACAGCGGGCCGTCGCCCAGCGCCATCAGCGTCACCGAGCCGGCGAGGAGCAGCGCTTCGAGCTCGGCGCTTCCTCCGCGCGGCAGGATGGCGAGGGCGATCGCCATGGCCATGTTCACCGCCATCGCCGTCGCCCACACGCGCGTGAAGATCCCCAGCATGACGCAGACCGCGCCGATCGTCTCTACCGCGATCAGGTAGACCGCGACCACGGGGCTGAACGGCACGCCCAGGCCGTGCAGGAACCCCGCGACCCCGCTGACGCCGTTGTGGTACTTCGTGATGCCGTGAGCCAGGAACACGCCCCCCACCGCCAACCGCATGATGAACGCCGCGTACGGCGCCAAGCTGTTCATGTGCGCTCCGGGTCCAGGGTTCGAGTGACGGGGCCGCGGCGCCGCGCGTCGGTCCGCACTTCGCGCGCTCCCAGCCGTTTGACGATCACGTCCAAGCCGCGCTGCGGATCGGTCCCACCCGCGACGTCCGCGAAGCAGAGCCCTTCGCTCGGGACCGCGTGCAGCGTAATGTGGCCCCCGTGGCACAGCAGCGCGACGCCCACCCCCTTCGGCCCCGTGGTGACCGACGGAGGCGTCACGGCGTTCAACCCCGCGGCGTTGGCCGCGGCCAGCAGCAGGCCGGCGAGCGCCTGGCCATCCATCAGGCGGTCGGGCGCGATGCCGCCCAGGTCCGCGAACGCGTGGTCGAACCTCACGAGCACGTCTGCCGCGTGTCCGCGATGAGCGGGGCCACGAACGTCCCGCGGATCGGCAGCGCGCCCAGGGGATCGTCGTACAGATCGGTGCGCTGGCCGTTGAACTCGAACCGTCCGCTGACGGCGCGGCCGTGCGCCACCGAAACGACCTGAGTGATCCTGATCGATCCGCCGCTGCGCGACAGGGCGCGCAGGGGCGGCACGGTCTGGATCGACCAGAGGGCCCACGGCCGCGCCGGCCGGCAGACGAAATCCGACCCGGCCCCGAAGGCCTCGGTGGGTGAGATCGAGTCGATGGAGAACGTTCCCGGAGCATTGATCGAGTCGCGCAGGGTGATCACGAGGTTCTCGACCGTCACCCCTTGCACCACGACCGGCAGCGACACGCGGAACGTCAGTGTATCTCCGTCGCGCCGGTAGTTGACGGCCCGCGCGCCGGCCCGCACGCGTTGAATCGCGGTGCCCAGCACGCTCAAGAATGCCTTGCCCCCCGTGGTGTCGGAGAGCTGGACGACTTCGGTGGCGCCCGTATCCGCGACCGTGTCGGCACCGAGCGTCGCGAAGACGATGAACCGCTGCGCCGGTCCGGGCGCCTTGGCACTGTCGCGGCCGGTGCTCGAATCGAGGGTATGGAACGCGTTGGGGACCGATCGGTACCACACGGCCGCCGGGCCGCCCGCTTTGGCACGCACCTGCGCCGCAATCGTGAGCGTGTCACCCGGCATCAGGTAGATCGTATCGAGCAGCAGTGACACGTCGAGCACGCGCGACACGACCAGAACGGCGATGCCCGTGAGGCCGTGCGCCCGGGCCGTGAGCAGCGCGGCGCCCGGCCCGGCCCCGGCGATCGCCCCGGTGGCGGAGTTCACCGTGAACACCGTCGTGTCGGAGCTCGACCACTGGATCGGGCCGGTGGGCTGGGAATCGCCGCGCGCGTCGAAGTAGCGGACCAGGGGCGGCGCGAGCGAGTCGCCCACGAAGAGCGAATCGAGCACGGGGGCGATCACGAGGCGCGGACTCGTAGCGGGGCCGTTCTCGCCGCACGCGGCGAGAGCGGCGGCGAGCAGCGCGAGAGCGGCAGGCCGGGCGCGGTGCATAGGTGGCATGAAGTGTAAAACCCCGATATCCTTGCGACGTCAGGGAATGACTGCGGTCGCCACCTAGAACATGGACATGGCGAGGAACGACCGGAGATTGTCGTTCGTCACCCGGAGCCGCGCGGAGAGGAGCCGCACGACCGACCACAGGACCTTGTAGGCGATATCGCGGTTGAAGTCGAGCAGCAGCTCGAAGTCGGAACGCGAAATGGTGATGAGGGTGCAGGAGACGTTGGCGATCGCGTCCGTCGAGCGTTCCGACCGGTCGAAGATCGACATCTCTCCAAAGCAGGACCCCAGCTTCAGGACGGCGAGCGCCTCCTCTCCGGATCCAGGGATAGTCCGGGAGATCCGCACCTCTCCGTCCGCGATGAGAAACAGGCGGTTCCCGGGCTCGCCTTCCTTGAAGACGTGCTGCCCGACCGTGAACTTCTGCTCGCGGCACACCTCGGCCACGCGGGCCAGCTCGCCCTCGTCGAGGTCTTGAAAGATCGCCGCTTGCTTGAGCAGCTTCAGGTCCACCGGCTCAAGGTACGGCGCGCGGGAGGGAGGGGCAAGTGAAAGTGTCGGTGACGGGCGCGGATGTGGTGACGGCGCTTCGGCTTCCGCTCGCGGCGCTGTTCCCGTTCGTGCATCAGCCGATGTGGGAGCTGGCCATCGTCGGCGTCGCCGCCGCCACCGACTTTGCCGACGGCCGCCTGGCGCGGCGCTTCGGCAGCTCCCGGATCGGCGCCGTACTCGACCCGATCGCGGACAAGGCGTTCATGGCTGCGGCCTTCCTCACGCTGGCCAGCCGCGGCGTCCTCGTCTGGTACGAGCTGGTGGGCGTGCTGTTGCGGGACATCCTGGCGGTGCTGGGATTCGCCGCAACCTGGCTGCTGCGCACCCCGGTGGCGCTGCCGGCGCGGGCCGGCGGCAAGGCCGTGACCGTCGCGCAGCTCGTGACCTTGGTCGCGCTCATCGCGGAGTCGCCAGTCGGGCCGCCGCTCGCGTGGGCCACTGCGGCGATCGCGGTGTATGCCACCTGGGACTACGGCCGGGCCGCGGCGCGCACCACGGCTCAGGACTGATCGGGGACACAGGGAATAGGGAGGGGCATGCGAACCGTCTGGGCCTTCGCGCTCGCGGCCTGCGCCGCGGTGGACGCGCTCGCCGCGCAGCAGTTCGTGCCGCCCAAGAGCGAAGGCGGAGCGTCGGGCACGCGCCTCGGCCTGTTGGGGTTCGGCGTGCGCGGCGGTATCGACCTCAAGGGCGACGGCCAACTCGTCTTCGGCACCACGCTCGACGCCGGCGACCTGTTCTCCCGCCGCGTCCGCCTGCGGCCGTCGGTCGAGATCGGCGTGTTCAACGGGCCGAACTCGTACGTCGGGAGCCTCGAGACGCTGTGGCGCTTCACCGAGGACGAGGAAGTCGCGGTTCCCTACGTCGGGCTCGGCGCCAGCATCGCGGGCCGCGAGGGGTGCGGATCGGATGCCGGTTGCCCCGGCCTCTGGGTGAACCTGGTGTTCGGGTTCGAGCTGCGGTACCGGTCGACGTTCAACTGGCTGCTCGAGTATCACGGCATGGATCTGATGCGCCGCCACCGCTTCTACGTGGGCCTCACCACGCGACGGGGGAACTGAGATGGCGGAGCCGATCGCCGAGATCGGGATGCGGTGGACCGGTGAGGGGCTCCGGTTCGAGGGCGGAGCCGCGGGCCGGCCGGCGATCCTGGTGGACGGGGACGCGAAGGCCGCCACGTCGCCGGTCGAGCTCCTCCTGTTGGCGGCGGCCACGTGCACGGCGTCGGACGTCGTCCTGATCCTGCAGAAGCAGCGCGTCCGGCTCGCATCGCTCGACGTATCGGTGCGGGGCACCCGGCGCGAGACGCAGCCACGGCGCTACACCGCCATCGCGTTCCAGTTCGCGGTCCGGGGGGAGGGCGCCGACGAAGGCAAAGCACGCCGCGCGATCGACCTCTCGCTCGAGAAGTACTGTTCGGTCATCGCGTCACTCGCACCCGACATCCGAATCAGCTACGACGTCACGGTTTCGTAGTGCGCTGCTCGCGGGCGCGGCGCTCGCCGGGCTTGCGTCCCACGCGTGGAGCCAGCGGCTCAGCGCGGTGGAGGCCGGCTTGGGGCTCGCCGCCGTGGCGCGCCGCCATACGTTGGTGGGAGCGGAGCTCGGCCTCGCATGGCGGCCCGGCGGACAGACGCGGGTCGCGCTCGCGGTGGCCGCGGGGACGGAGGATGGGCGCGCGGCGGCCCGCGGGCAGCTGACGGCGCAGTTTCTGGTCACGCCCGCGGCGCGCGGGGGGACGGGCCTCTACGGCGGCATCGGATTGGCGGTCGCCGGCCGCCGGGGGACGCCCGGCGAGGGGTATCTCGCGGTGGTGCTGGGGCTCGAGCGCGCGCCGGGTGGGCGCGCGGGGTGGTACGCTGAGCTGGGTCTCGCGGGCGGGGTCCGCGCGGCCGCCGGTTGGCGGGCGCGCCGCTTCCCCCGCTGGTGGCGCTAGGCGTCCACGCCGACGGGGGCGGCGCGCGCCACGACGGGGCGGCAGTAGCGCTCGCCCAACACGCGGAGCTCGCCCAGCTCGGTTTCGGTCAGGTCGTGATAGCGGTCGGCGAGGTACAGCATCGTGTCGTCGAACCATTCCTTTTGGTGCTCGGTATTCGCTTCCAGCACGCCGCAGCGGAGGATGTGAGAGAACAGCTCGTCTCGCGCCTGCTCGAAGCTGGTCGGGGTCGCGAACTTCCGGGGCTCACTACGCTTTTTGGCCATGCTGTGGGGCTCCTCTCGGGCGGCGGACGTTGGTGGAACGGCGCCGCAAAATAATCGGTTGTGTGATATAATGCCACGGCGGGGGGCGCGGGTTCCCGCCCCTCCGGGAGGTTGCCATGAGTGACGAAGTGTACGGCCCCGATCGCGCGCAGCGCCTCGTTGCGCTGCTCCGGGCGCTGGCAGAGCGGATTCAGGAGCTGGACCGGGCCGGCCGCTTGTTGGACGCGGCGCCCGAGCTGCAGAAGCTGTTGGGAAACGCCCGCAGCGAGCTGTTTCATTACGAAGTGCGCAGCACCTACGATACGCCGGAAGTCGCCGAGAGCCGGCGGATTGTGGAGGAGGCGCAGGGGCGCCTCGACGATCTCGGGCTCGACGAGCCCGACGATGACGAACCTTGGAGACGGGGCACGGAAGAATGAACCGGTTCTACATGGCGTTGGGGGCGGTGGCCGTCGTCGGGGGCGCGAGCGTGTTCTACCTGGTGCGGGCGCAGCCGGCCGCGTCGCGTGCCGCCGCGGGGGCGCCCGTGGCGGTCGTCGACGACGGGTTCCGCGGATACACCATGGGCTCGGACAACGCGCCGGTGGAGGTCACCGAGTACGGAGACTTCGAGTGCCCCGCCTGCGCCAGCTTCGCCACGGTCCAAATGCCGACGATCCGCGAGCAGCTGATTGCCACCGGCAAGGTGCGTTGGCGCTACCGCGACTACCCCCTTCCCAGCCATCGGTACTCCCGCTTCTCCGCCCACGCGGCGCAGTGCGCCGGGGAGCAGGGGAAATTCTGGGAGATGCACGATCAGCTCTTTTCCAACCACGGGTGGGCCCAGACCGGGAGGGACCCCTCGGGTCTGTTTCGCGATTTGGCGCGGGCGGTGGGCGTGGATCTCGCGCGCTACGACGCCTGCATGGAGAGCGGCCGCTACGCCTCGCGGATCGAGTTCAGCCGCCAGGAGGGGGAGCAGCGCGGCGTCAACGGCACCCCGACGTTCTACGTCGGCGCCAGAGAGTACGCCGGGCACAGCACCTCCGACGGGTTCAAGGCCCTCGTCGACAGCCTCACCGCCCACCGGCAGTGACGCGGTACCGCCAGACGATCGCGCTGCTCGCGCTCGTAGGGTTCTTCATCGCGCTCTACCTCTGGCTGTACAAGATCGGCGTCGCGGGCGAGCTGAAGTGCGGCACCGGAGGATGCGAGACGGTGCAACTGAGCCCGTGGGCCGTCGTGTTGGGCGTGCCGGTCGCGTTCTACGGCGTTGTGGGGTACGCGGTGTTGCTCGTCGTGGCGCTGGTGGGGCTGCAGCCGGCGTGGCTGGGCCGCCGCGGTCCGACGCTGCTCCTCGCCGGCCTCGCGACCGCCGGATTCGCGTTCACGCTGTGGCTCACCTACGTCGAGCTGTTCGTGATCCACGCGATCTGCCGGTGGTGCGTGGGCTCGGCCCTGGTCATGACGGTGATTTGGGGGGTGGCGCTGGCGGGACTGCGGGGCGGTCAGGGGCGGTGAGCGGTGTCGAGACCGCCCCGGTCCGCCTCTGAGCGCCTCTGACCGCCCTTGACCGCCTCATTCGACTTCCCCGAACTTCGCGATGTCCTCCGGCAATGCGTCTTGCGTTGTGATCGTTTCTTTGCCTTGAACCATGGCGCGGACTTGCTCGACCACATCCGGATTCGCGAGCGTCGTCACGTCGCCGACATCTCGGCGATTCGAGATGGCCGCGAGCACGCGGCGCATGATCTTCCCGGAGCGCGTCTTGGGCATGTCCGGGACGATGTACACGTGCTTGGGCCGGGCGATCTTGCCGATCACTTCTTCGATGGCCTTGACCACGCGGTCGCTCACCTGCTGGCTCGGTTGCACGCCAGGCTTGACCGCGATATACACTTCGGGAACGCGTCCCTTGACCTCGTCCTGAACGGGGACGACGGCGGCCTCGGCGACTTCCGGAACCGTGAGACAGGCCGATTCGATCTCCTTGGTGCCGAGGCGGTGCCCGGCCACGTTGATCACGTCGTCGATGCGCCCCAGGATGCGATAGTACCCATCGGCCGCCTGCACCGCGCCATCGCCGCACATGAAGGGCCAGTCACGCCAGTCCTTGCTCTTGGGATTCTTGTTGTACTTGGAGAAATAGGTCTTGACGTAGCGATCGCGGTCGCCCCAGATCGTCTGCATGATGCCCGGCCATGGGTTGCGGATACAGATGTTGCCCGCCCTGCCGGAACCCTTAGGGACTTCTGCGCCCGTCTCGTCGTAAATGATCGGATGGATCCCGGGGGCGCCGGGACCGCAACTGCCCGGTTTCATCGGATGGATCGCCGGCACAGTGGTGCCGAGAAAGCCGCCGGTCTCGGTCAGCCACCACGTGTCGGTGATCACGGCCTCGCGCTTGCCGACCTCGTCGTAATACCAGCGCCACGCCTCGGGCTCGATCGGCTCCCCCACCGTCGTCATCGACTTGAACTGGTACTTGTACTTGCGCGGCTCCTGGGGACCGAGCTTCCGCAGCATACGAATCGCCGTGGGCGCGGTGTGGAAGATGTTCACACCCAACCGCTCGGCTATGCGCCACGGCCGCCCCGCGTCAGGAAACGTCGGGACGCCTTCGTACAGGACGCTCGTCGCCGCGTTCGCCAGGGGCCCGTAGACGATGTACGAATGCCCGGTGATCCAGCCGATGTCCGCCATGCACCAGTAGACGTCTTCTGGATGAATGTCGAGAATCCACTTGGACGTGGCGGTCACGTAGGCCAGATACCCGGCAATACTGTGCTGCGCGCCCTTCGGCTTGCCCGTGGTGCCGCTCGAGTACATCAAGAACAACGGTCCCTCCGACGGCAGGGCCACCGGCTCCACCTTTCGACCTTGGTACTCCTTGAGCAGGTCGTTCACGAAGACATCGCGACCTGACACCATCGGGGTCTTGGCGGAATACGTGCCCGGATACCGCTGCCACACCAAGACCTTGTCGACGTCCTGCCCCAACTCCTTCGCCGCCCGCACCGCGATGTCGGCGTTCGCTTTGTGATCGACGAGCGTACCATTCCGCCAGTAGCTGTCCATCGTGACCAGCACCCGGCTGCCCGAATCCTGAATGCGCGACCCGCACGCTTGACCGCTGAACCCGCCGAAGACCTGCGAATGGATGATGCCCAATCGCGCGCACGCCAGCATCGTGATCGGAAGCTCCGGAACCATGGGCATGTGGAACGTGATGCGGTCCCCTGCCTGGAGTCCGAGGCCGCGGAGCAGCGCCGCCATCTCACCTACGCGCCCATACAGCTCTTGATACGTGATGGCGACATCCGCTTCTTTCTCCGGCTCCGGGACGAAGATGAAGGCGGCCTTGGTTCCATGCTTCTCCAGGTGGCGGTCCACGCAGTTGTAGCACGCATTGATCTTGCCGCCCACGAACCATTTCCAGAACGGCGCGTCGCTGGTGTCGAGCACCGTGCGATACGGCTCGAACCAGGTCAGCATCGCCGCGTATTCCTTGAAACAGTCTGGAAACTTGTCGAGACCGAACTTTTCGAGAATGTGCGGGTCGCGCATGTTCGCTTGTGCCTTGAATTTCTCGAGAGGATGGTAGTACTCCTCTTCCTTCCAATGCACGGCAATCTGCGCTTCGCTGACGTCGGTGAATTCCTGCGCTTTGGTCCCGCGTGCCATGTGACTTGCCTCCTGGCCAGCTCCCGGACGGTCGGTCGTGGTTATGACGCGTGAGATATAAGGAAAGGGGCAACTCTGGCAAGTTGCGCCCCGCCGCTCGCTCTGCGGCAGCGCCACAGGTGAGGACGGTCACGCGTCCTTTGACAACCGCTTGACGCACCGCAGCTTAGGGATGGTGGCATCGGAGTGGCATTTGCACTCGCCGAGCAACCCATGTCACCAAAGCCTGTGGAGACCACTGTGATGATGTCGACGCGTCCGAGCGAGAAGGTCATGGCGGCGCCGGAGCGGCTCAGTCTCGAGTCGCGGACGGCCTTCCGCCGCTCTGCCTCCGAGCTACTGGAGCAGCTCGAGGAGGGGGCGGGCCGCCTGGTCATCGATCTGTCCGGCACGCGTCACGTGGACAGCGCGGGCCTGGGCGCCCTGATGCTCGTGCAACGCCGCGCGGCGGAGCGCCGCCAGACGGTGTGCCTGCGGGGCGCCAACGAGGAGCTGCGGTTCCTGCTGGTGCTGACCAAGCTGGACGACCTGTTCGAGCTCGAGAGCGGCGTGGCCTGACCGTGCCCTGAGGGGGGCCCTATATTGGGGCGGTCAATGACCCCGCCACTTCGCAAAGTCCTGTTCGTCGAGGACGAGGCCGCGCTCCGCAGCTCCTACCAGCGGTTTTACGACGGTCGTTACACGATGGCCTTCGCCGGAGACGGCGCCGAGGCCTTGAAACGCCTCACCGAGTTCGATCCCAACGTCCTCGTCCTGGACATGCGTCTCCCCGATACCGACGGCATCGCGCTGCTGCAGCGCATCCGCGAAACCCACCCTGCCATCCCCGTGGTCGTCACCACCGCGTACGTGAGCATGGAGCCGTTGATGAACGTGCTCGACCTCGGGCACTCGAGCTACCTGGTCAAGCCGTACGATCTGAACGAGCTCGCGGCCGCGATCGATGCTGCTGGCTGAGGGCCTGCGGCACGCATTCGGACCCGTTCGGGCGCTCGACGACGTCTCGTTCACGCTCCAGCCCGGGCGGACGCTCGCGGTGTTCGGGCCGAACGGCGCGGGCAAGACCACGCTCCTCAAGGTGCTGGCGGGGCTGATTCAGCCGCAGGCCGGGCACGCCCGGATCGAGGGCGGGCGCCGGGCGGTGGGATGGATCGGCCACCAGCCGCAGCTGTACGGGCAGCTCACCGTGTGGGAGAACCTGCGGTTCTGGGCGTCGCTGTACGACGTCGCCCCCGCGGCGGGGATTCTGACGCGTCTCGGCCTCGACGCGCATCGCGATCGCCCGGTGCGCGCCCTGTCCCGTGGCCTCGTGCAGCGGGTGGCGATCGCCCGCGCGTTGATCCACGACCCCCGCGTGCTCTTGCTCGACGAGCCGTTCACGGGGCTCGACCGGACCGCCGCCGAGGCGTTCCGGCGCCTGCTCGCCGAGCAGGCGGCGGGCGGCCGGGCGACCGTGCTCGTGACACACAACGTGGAAGAAGGGACCGAACTCGCGACGGACGTGGCGTTCATGCGGGCCGGCCGGTTCGTGCGCCTCGAGCCGCGCGCCGGCCGCGGCGCGGACGCGATCGCGGATGCGTACCGGGCGGCGGTGACCGGTGGATAGCCTGCTGCGGCACGCGTGGCGCCTCGCCCGCAAGGACCTGCTCGTCGAGTTCCGGTCTCGCACCGCGATCCTTTCCGCGGTGGTCTTCACCGTCCTAGTTCTCGTGGTCTTCAATTTCGGCCGCGATCCAACGGCCGTGGCGGCCGTGGACCTGGCGCCCAGCATTCTGTGGGTCACGTTCACGTTCGCCGCGATGCTGGCGCTCAACCGCGCCTTTCAGCTCGAGCTCGAGAACCAGGCGTTGGACGGGCTACTGCTCGCCCCGGTGCACCGGGCGAGCATCTATCTCGGCAAGCTGCTCGCCAACCTCGCGTTCGTTGCGGCGGTCGAGTGCGTGGGGTTGCCGCTGTTCGCGCTGTTCTTCAACGTCCGCGTGCTGCCGGTACTGGTGCCGCTCGCCGGAGTGATCGCGCTGGCCACCGTCGGGTTCGTCGCCGTGGGAACCTTGTTCAGCGCGATGACGGCGCGCACGAGGTTCGCCGAGCTGCTGCTCCCCGTCCTGCTCTTGCCGTTCATGATTCCACCGCTCATTTGGGCGGTGCTCGCCACCGGGGCGCTGCTGGCCGGCCGTCCCTTGAGCGAGATCGGGGGCTGGCTTAAGTTGCTGGCGGCCTTCGACCTCGCATTCATCGTCGTGGCGTTCCTCCTCTTTCCGGCGACGGTCAACGAATGACGCTGCTCAAGACGGGACGCTGGATCACCGCCGTCGCGCTGGCGCTGCTGGCGGCGGTCTACGTCCGTGCCCTCGCGTTCACGCCCATCGAGCGGGCGCAAGGGGCGGCTCAGAAGATTTTCTACATCCACGTCCCCTCGGCGTGGTGCGCCATGCTCGCCATGGGCCTCGTCGGGATCGCCGGCATCCTCTACCTGCTGCTCAAAGACCCCCGGTTCGACCGCTTCGGGGAAGCCTCGGCGGAGGTGGGCACCGCATTCTCGTGCGTCATGCTGACCACCGGGCCCCTGTGGGGCAAACCGATCTGGGGAACGTGGTGGACCTGGGACGCGCGCCTGACCCTGACCCTCTTCCTCTTCCTCTTGTTCCTGGGATACCTGCTGCTGCGCGGCGCGGTGACGGACCGCGGGCTGCGGGCCCGCTACTCCGCCGTGCTGGGAATCTGCGGGCTCGTGCTGCTGCCGTTCATCCACCTGAGCGTCTACTTCTTTCGTACCCTGCACCCGCAGCCCATCGTGCTGAAACCCAGCGCGCCGTCGCTCCCCGGCTCGATGCTCGTGACGCTGCTCTTCTCATTCGGGGTGTTTACGCTGCTGTACGTCGGCTTCGTGACCCAGCGCTACGCACTGGCGGTGCTGCGCGAGAGCGCAGAATCAGGGGGGGCGCATGCCTGAAGGAATGCCTCAAAACAGCGGTTTCATGGTGGCGGCCTACATCACCGCCGCGGTGATCCTCGTGACCTACGCCTTCCTGCTGTACCGCCGCACGCTCAAGCCTTAGCGCGGAGCTGCGCTCGCGCTTCGGCCAGCCGGTCGTGGCCGCCGGGCACCTGGGTGGCCCACAGGTTCAACGCCTCCTCCGCGGCACCGTGGTCGCCCGCCTGGAACAGGGCCCCAGCATTCTGCCACAGTGCTTCCGCGCCGCCCCCGGCGGCGTAGGCGCGCGCGAAACGCGCCGCCGCGTCGGACCAATGCCCCGCCCGCCGGTA
Organism: Gemmatimonadales bacterium; assembly: GCA_036505055.1. Classification (GTDB taxonomy): domain Bacteria; phylum Gemmatimonadota; class Gemmatimonadetes; order Gemmatimonadales; family GWC2-71-9; genus 20CM-2-65-7. The sequence continues at coordinate 39,822 of DASXUE010000008.1, forward strand.
CAGTTCCCCTGCGGCCATGGCGGCGTCGGCACGCTCCTCGAGGGCCAGCGCCTGCTCGAACGCCCCCAACGCCTCCTGCTGCCGGAACACCATCTGCAGCGCCTCGCCGAGCAGCATCCAGGCGTCCGGGTTGTCGGGGAAGCGCACGCTGGCCTCGCGCGCGGCCTCCACCGCACCCCAGCGGTCTTCGCGCGCGCGGGACAAATGCACGAGCGCGGCGTACGCCTCGCCGAAGGCGGGCGTGAGGCTGCACCCCAGGCGGAGCCAGGCCAGGGCGCGCTCGGGCGCGTGCCGCTGGCAGGCGGCGGCCCGGCGTACGCAGAAGCGGGCGAGCGCGGCGCGCAGGGAGCGGAGCATTGCTTGATAATGGATGCGGCGCCGGTGAGATTGCAACGGCGCATGGGACGGGCACTGGCGGGGCGCCGCATCGTGGTCACGCGCGCGCGAGAGCAGGCGGGCGACCTCGTCCGGGCCCTCGAGGCTCTCGGCGCCGACGTCGTGCTCGCGCCCGTCATCCGCATCGAGCCGCTCGAGGATCTCGGCGCCCTCCGCACCGCGCTCGGCAACCTCGCCGCCTACCGATGGGTCGTGTTCACCAGCCAGAACGCCGTGCAAATCGTCTGCGACTGCGCGGCCGCCGGCGCCTTCGGGCGCACCGCCGTCGCGGCGATCGGTACGGCGACTGCGGCCGCGCTGGCCGCCCGGGGCGTGACGCCCCAGCTCGTCCCCGACGAATTCGTGGGCGAGGCTCTGGCCGAGACGCTCGCCGCTCACGGCGGCCTCGCCGGCAGCCGGATACTCATCCCCGGAGCTGTGGAGGGACGGGACGCCGTCGCCGTCGGCCTCAGAGCGCACGGTGCGGTGGTCGAAGCGATCCCCGTGTACCGCACCGTCGCCGCCCGGCCCGACGTCCCCACGGGTGCGATCGACGCCGTCACGTTTACGTCCTCATCCACGGTGCGGCACTTCGTCGACCTCGTGGGCCCCGACGCCGCACGGTCCGGCCGGTTCGTGGCCGCCGTGATCGGGCCCATCACCGCGCGCACGGCGCGCGACCTCGGCCTCGCCGACGTGCTCGAGGCGGAGCCGCACACCGTCTCCGGCATCGTGGACGCGTTGGTACGGCGGTTCGCGTGAAGCTCGGCACCCGCGGCAGCCGGCTCGCCCGATGGCAGGCGGACTGGGTCCAGGCCCGGCTCGCCGAGCACGGCGTCGCGGCGGAGATCGTCGTCATCAAAACGCGCGGCGACGCGGAGGTGGATCGGCCCCTCCACGAGCTCGAAGGGAAGGGGTTCTTCACCAAGGAAATCGAGGACGCCCTCTTGGGCGGGCGCATAGACGTCGCGGTGCATTCGCTGAAAGATCTCCCGACCCAGCTCCCCCCCGGCCTGGCGCTCGGCGCCGTGCCGGCGCGGCACGACCCCCGCGAGGCCCTCGTGGCGACCGACCGCGGCGTCACATCCCTGCCGCAGCTCCCACCGGGAGCGCGGGTCGGCACCTCCAGCCTGCGCCGGGTCACGCAGCTGCGCTACCTCCGCCCCGACGTCGAAGTCGTGCCTCTCCGCGGCAACGTGCCGACGCGGGTCCGCAAGGTGGAAGCGGGCGAGGGACTCGACGCCGCCCTGCTCGCGCTCGCGGGCCTCGCCCGCCTCGAGCTGGACGGGCGGGCGGCCCCGGTGGATCCCTTCGAGGTGATGCCGGCGCCCGGGCAGGGAGCGTTGGGGCTCGAGATCCGCGCGGACGATGCGCGGACGCGGGACGCCCTGCGTCCGTTGGCCGACGCGGCCAGCGCGCGCGCCGTGGCCGCGGAGCGCACCGTCCTGGCGGCGCTCGGCGGCGGGTGCCAGGCTCCCGTCGCGGCCTACGTCGAACGGAGGGAGCACGGAGCAGGGAGCAGGTTGTACGGCCGGGTAACGGCGTCGGACGGGTCCGTTCAGCTCACCGCCTCGGGCGACATCGATCTCGACCGGCCGGAGGCAGCGGGCGAGGTGGTGGCCCGCTTGCTCGAGGCCGAGGGGGCGGCGAGCTTACTCGCGCGATGAGCCCCGCCCAATTCCCGATCCGCCGCATGCGGCGCCTGCGCCGCACGCCGGCGCTGCGCCGGCTGGTGCAGGAGACGCACCTCGCGCCCTCTGAGCTCGTGTGGCCCCTCTTCGTGATGCATGGGGAAGGGGAGCGCCGGCCGGTGCCGGCGATGCCCGGAGTAGCGCAGGTGTCGCCGGACGAGCTCGTGAAGGACGCAGAGCGCGCCGCGAAGCTGGGCCTCGGCGGTATCATCCTCTTCGGTATCCCCGCCGCGAAGGACGCTACCGGCTCGGAAGCCTACGACGAGCAGGGAATCGTGCAGCAGGCGATCCGCGCCGTGAAGCGCGCGGTCCCGCAGCTGCTCGTCATCGGCGATGTGTGTCTCTGCGAGTACACCGACCACGGTCACTGCGGCGTGATTCGGGACGGCGACGTCGACAACGACGCGTCGGCCTATCTGCTGGGGAAGGTGGCGGTCACGCAGGCGCGGGCGGGGGTCGATCTCGTCGCACCCAGCGACATGATGGACGGGCGCGTCGCGGCGATCCGCAAGGCGCTCGACGCCGCCGGCTTCTCCCACCTGCCGATCATGTCGTACGCCGCCAAGTTCGCCTCGGCGTTCTACGGTCCCTTCCGCGAGGCGGCCGGCTCGACGCCGCAATTCGGCGACCGGCAGACCTACCAGATGCAGCCGGCGAACGGCGACGAGGCGATGCGGGAGATCCGACTCGACGTGGACGAAGGGGCCGACATCGTGATGGTGAAGCCGGCGCTACCCTGTCTCGATCTCATCCGGCGCGCCAAGGAGGAATTCGGCTCGCCGCTGGCGGCGTATCAGGTGAGCGGGGAGTATGCGATGATTCGCGCCGCCGCGGAGCGCGGCATGCTGGATGGCGAGCGGGCGATGTGGGAGACCCTGACCGCCATCCGGCGGGCCGGCGCCGACATCATCGTGTCGTACTTCGCGCCGGACGCCGCCGAGCGGCTGTAACCCTCACGCGATGTCGGTGGCGTCGCGCGGGAGGAGGATGGCCTTCCACAACGCGCCGGCCGCGAGTGCGCCGAGGGCCGGACCGATCCAGTAGACGGCGTGGGCGTGCCACTCCCACGCCACGATGGCCGGACCGAGCGCGCGCGCGGGATTCATCGCCGCACCGGTGAGCGCCCCGCCCGTCAGAGCGCACACGAAGATCGCCAGCCCGATCCCGAACCCACCGACTTTGGGTGCCTGCGACGACACCGCGGTGCCGAACACCGCGCTCACGAGGAAGAACGTGAGCACCGCCTCGATCGCGATGCCGTCGAACAGGCCGAGGGTGCCGGAGAGCTGCGGGGTGCCGAGCGACGTGACGCGGGCCGCGCCGCCCGGGAAGAACGCCTTCACGAGCAGGGCGCCGACCACCGCGCCCGCGAGCTGCGCCGAGATGTACTTGCCCAGGGTGAGGCCGTCGATCTTCTGCGCCACCCAGAGGCCGAACGAGACCGCGGGGTTCAGGTGCGCCCCCGAGATGCTCATCGTCATCGTGACGAGCACCGCCATCCCGACGCCGTGCGCGGCCGCGACCCCGACCGTACCGAGCGCGTTGTTGGATGCCGCGTTGGCGACGACGCTGCCGGCACCGAGGAAGACGAACAGGGCCGTCGCGACGCATTCGGCGACCAGCGGACGCAGGTCCTTGAGATTCACGAGTCTGCTCCGGAGAGTGAAGGCGGGGGCAATCTACCGGTCGCCGGTGGCGGGCCGCAACACCAGCGACGCATTGATCCCGCCGAACCCGAACGAGTTCGAGACGACCGCGTCCGGCCGGGCGGCCCGCCCCTCCCCGGGGAGGCAGTCGAGATCGCAGGCGGGATCGGGCTGCTCCAGGTTCAGGGTGGGGGGCAGCCATCCGCGCGCGATGGCCAGCGCGCAGATCGCCGCTTCGATCGCCCCGCTCGCCCCGAGCGCGTGGCCGTAGTAGCCCTTCGTGCCGCTCACCGTCAGCCGGTACGCGTGGTCGCCGAACACCTGCTTGATCGCCGCCGTCTCGGTCGTGTCGTTGAGCGGCGTCGAGGACCCGTGCGCGTTGATGTACCCGACTTCCGCCGCCCCGACGCCGCCGTCGGCGAGCGCCAGCCGCATCGCGCGGGCGGCCTGCCGCCCATCGGGCCGCGGCGCGGTCATGTGGTAGGCGTCGTTCGTGTAGGCGTGCCCGACGACCTCCGCGTAGATCGGTGCGCCCCGCGCGAGGGCCCGGCCGCGCTCTTCGAGCACGAGCACGGCGGCCCCCTCACCCATGACGAAGCCGTCGCGGCTCACGTCGAACGGGCGCGAGGCGCGCGCCGGATCGTCGTTGCGCGTGCTCATCGCCCGGATGTTGCTGAACGCGGCGAAGGTCAGCGGGGCGAGCGGCGCCTCGGCCCCGCCCGCCAGCATCACGTCGGCCCGGCCGTCGCGGATCACGTGAAAGGCCTCGCCGACCGCGATCGTCCCCGAGGCGCAGCTCATGGCGTTCGTCGCGTTCGGGCCCGTGAACCCGAACTCGATCGCGATGTTGCAGCTCGCCGCGCCCGCGAACACCGCCAGCGCCAGGCCGGCATCCAGTCCCCGCGGGCCGTCGGCTAGATACTTCGGGACCTGGGCCTCGGCGTACGCCACGCCGCCCAGCGCCGATCCCATCATCGCGCCGACCCGGTCCCCGTCCTCGCGCCGGGCATCGACCTCCGCGTCGGCGAGCGCCAGCCGCGCGCTCGCCACGGCCAGCTGCGAGAACCGGTCGAGCCGCCGCGCGCGCTTCGCCTCCAGGTGGTCCTGCGGCCGGAAATCGGGAATCTCGGCGGCGATGCGGCTGCGGAAGGGTGTGGGATCGAACCGCGATATCTCGCGCACCGCGGAGGCTCGGGCGGCGAGGCCGGCCCAGAGCCCATCGGCCGCCGTGCCGATCGGGGTGACTGCGCCCACGCCGGTGATCACCACCCGCCGCGCCGCGTCGCTCACGCCGCCCCTTCCTCTACTGCCCGCTTGATCCCAGCAAGCGTGCGCGACGCGATCCCGTGGATGAACACGGGACCGATGACGAGCCGCGCCGCGAGCCCGCCGACGAGCGGCCACGCGGGGCCGTCCCAGGTGTGTACGATCTCGACCGCCACGCCGTCTCCTTCCGGAGCCACCCGCCAGATCACGTCCATGCCCCGCGTGATACCCCGCACATGGCGATAGCGGATCTCACCGGCGGCCGGGTCTTGCGTCATCTCCGACACCCACCACGTCGGATACTTGAGCGGCCCAAACGGCCGCCACGCGGCCATCTCCACGAGATTCCCCTCGCCCCGGCGGACCCAACGGTAGTGCGGCAGGATGGCGGGCCAGCGCTCGACGGCGCTCGCGGCGGCGAAGACGCACTCGAGCGACGCTCGAACATGCATGCGGTCAACGGTTCTCAAACTCGCCCCGGGTGGGCTGACCCCGGGCCGCTGGCCCGGGGTTGTCACTCCTGCAGGTCCGCATACCCGCTCCGGTAGTACAAGAGCGGCCGCCGGTCGGTGACGGCCCCCCCCACCACCAATCCCAAGAAGACCGTGTGGTCACCGGCCGGCACCGCCTGCTGCTTTTCGCACTCGATGTGCGCGACGACCCCGTCGAGGACGGCGATGCCCTGCTTGCTCGCGCGGTATCCAACGCCGTCGAACCGGCCGGTTTCGAGCTCGGCGAATCGCCGCGACAGCGCCTCTTGGTTCGCCGCCAGCACGTTCAGCACGAAATGGGACGCCGCCGAGAGCGCGGGGTGCATGTCGTGGGCCTTGTCTACCGAGACGAGTACGAGGGGCGGGCGGAGCGAAACGGAGGCGACCGAGCTGGCGGTCATCCCGATCGGCTCGCCGGCGGGCGTGCGGGTGGTCAGCACCGTGACGCCGCTGGCGAAGCGCCCGAGGAGCTGGCGGAACTCGGCGGGCGGGACGCCCGGCACCAGCGTATCGGGCGCGTTCACCAGATCAGCCGGCCGAGAACGCGGGGCGTCAGGACTGCGCGCGCGGGCACGATGTTGCCGGTCGCGCCCACGAGCAGGTCTGCGAGCTCGGGCCGGCGCGCCAGCCGGCCCACGACGCGCTCGGCGAGCGCCGGCCACCCGACGCCCAGCGCGATTAGCCGCTCGAGCAGCCACTTGCCGGCGAACTCGCGGCGACGCGCGCGCGCGTACGGCCGCAGCGCCGCCGCCGGGATCGGCTCGGCACCGCCGTCGGCCAGGGCGGGCAGCAAGCATTCCGCCGCCAGCTCGGCGCCGCGCAACGCGCTGTAGATCCCCTGGCCGGTGAAGGGATCGAAAAAGTCCGCGGCATCCCCAACCAGCAGCGCCCCTCCTCCCCGCGCCACCGGGCGGCGCGACCACTGAGCGAAGGGGCCCGTGGCCATCACCTGCCGCACCATCCGGCGCGGGTCGAATCGCCCCGCCAACGCCGGGAACCGGTCGAGCGCTTCGAAGAACTTGGGCGGCCCACGACGCCGCACCGCCTCGAGCGGCAGGACCAGCGCGACCGTCGTCACACCCTCGCCGATCGGGCCGAGCCCGACGTACCCGCCGCGCCCGACGTGCATCTCGCCCAGGCTCTCGACGCCCGCGACGTCGGCGACGTGCGCCGTGAATGCGACGCGGCGCGGTGGGGAGGTGCGGATGCCTCCCAGCCGCCTGGCCACGACCGACCGGAGCCCGTCAGCGCCCACGACGACTCGAGCGCGATGCGCATCCCGCATCCCGTATCCCGCATCTCGCGCGACGACTCCAGCCACCGCACCGTGATCGTAGACCAGCTCCTCGACCTTCACCCCTTCCCGCACGTCCGCTCCCGCGGCCCGCGCCGCGTCGAGCAGGATCGCGTCGAACCGCGTGCGCGGCAGCGCGAAGCTGGTCCGTCCGCCGAACCGTCCGATCATCGCCGCGCCGCTCGGTGCCACGACCTTCATGCCGCGGAGGCGCGCGGGCGATGCGGCCGCCACGGCGTCCACCACACCATGGCCCAGCCGTTCGAGGACGCGCGTGGACTCGGGACTCAGGTACTCCGAGCACGGTTTGTCACGCGGAAACCGCGCGCGCTCGAGGAGGAGGACCCGCGCACCGGCGCGGGCGAGGAGCAGCGCGGTGGCGGAACCGGCGGGACCGGCGCCGACGACGACGGCGTCCCAGGACGTCATGCTAGCAACAGAGCCGCCATCCGGCGGCGGCGACTCCTGCCCCGGCGAGCGTCGTCGCGAGATTTACGCCGTCGTTGTCCAGCCATGCGTCATCGGGTCCTTGAAGCGTGGCGCCCAGCAACGAGTCGACCAACATGCCCACGACGCCGGCGCCAGCGACCACCGCTCCGGTCCAACCAGGGTGGGCTAACCCCGGGCCGGCGGCCCGGGGTTCAAGAAACGCCGCAAGGCCGCCAAGGACCACCGCCCCGAGGACGCCACCCGCCGTTCCCAGCGGTGTGATACCACCGTGGGTGCCGCGGGGCACCGGGGCTCCGCTCGTGATCAGGCGCGGCGGTGTGGGAGAGAATGCGCCGATCTCCGTCGCCCACGTGTCGGCGGCGGCGGCGGCGAGCGCGCCCGCCGCGATCGGCCAGGCGCCGAACAGCGCCGCCACCGCCGCGACGCCCCCGTTGGCCACGACCTGGCGCGCGTTGCGTTGGCCCCCACCTTTGGTCAGGAGACTCCCAGAAACAAAAAAAGCGAGGAGCAAGACGAAGCCTCGCCAACCCAGCCCCCAAACGGTCGCTGCCCCGACGGCCAGCGCCGCCCCCGCGCCGCCCGGGGTCAGCCACTTCACTCGCCGAACAGCTCCCGCATCAGCCGGCGTTTCAGCTCCGGCGGGGCGCCCTGGGCCCGGCACCGCACGCGCAAGAACTTGAGGAACAACGCTTCGAAGTCGAACTGCTCCCCGCAAGGCGGGCATTCTTCCAGGTGTTGGCGAATGTCCCGCTCGAGGTCGGGCGTGACCTCCCGGTCGAGGAATTCGTAAAGGTGCTCGACGCACTCGCGACAGTTCATGCCGGACTTCCTTTGATGTAGCCGTTGTCGACGGCGTACCTATAGAGCCGCCCCTGCAGCAGCTGCCGTGCCCGGAACAGGCGCGATTTCACCGTGCCCACGGGGATCTCGAGGATCTTGGCGATCTCCTGGTACGACATCCCCTCGACGTCGCTCAGGACCAGGGTCTCCCGGAACGCTTCCGGGAGCTGGTCGATGGCCTTGAGCACCTCGTCGTCCACGATGCGGTCGAAGAAGGCGCCCTGGGGGTCGTCGTCCTGTATCTCACTGAACACCGCGAACGGCTCGATGGTGTCCACGTCCACGGTTTCGGGGTGGCGGGTGCGGCGGCGGTATTCATTAATAAAGGCGTGCCGCAGGATCGTGAGCAGCCACCCCTTGGCGTTGGTGCCCTTCTCGTACTGGTGCCAGGCCCGGTAGGCCTTGAGCATCGTTTCCTGGACCAGGTCGTCGGCATCGGCCGCGTTCCCCGTGAGCCGCAGCGCCACGCGGTACAGCGCATCGAGGTGGACCAGCGCCTCGCGCTCGAAGCTCTCCCGCTTTTCGTCGACCGGCGCGGGAGGCGGGGAGGGGGGCGAGGGCGGAGAGGGGGGCGGGGAGGCCATGTGTGCATGAAGGCTGACGCGGGCTCCCGGGTTCCGCAATGGGGTGCTAGGTTTCGCGCTCCGTGGTGCACAGCATCGTCCCCCTCGCCGTCCTCGAGGCGGTCAAGAACCTCGACACGCCGGTCGAAGACGGCCTGACCGAGTTCGCTGAAGAGCTGCTCGCCAAGCGGCTGGGGCTCTCGCCGACCGTCGCCATGCAGCTCGCCGAGTACGAGCAGCTGGTGCGCCGCGACGCGCGGGTGGATTCGGGGCATGTGGAGGCGCTGCTGCGTCTGGTGGGCCGGCGGCCCGACGCGGACCTGGTGTTCGCCGACGCGGGGCGGCGGGCGGCGCGGCGCGCCGTGCGGCGCCTGTTCGCGCTCACCCGGCTCTTCAGGTTCTCCGCGGCGCGCCGCGCTGCCCGCGCCGTGCTCGGCGCCGACTTGGCGCGCGAGCAGCACCTCCCCGTCGCCCGCGTGCCCGATCCGATCGCCATCAACGCCACGCCGGACGGCACCGCCTGCGGCTTCTACGGGGCCGCGCTGGCCGAGCTGCTGCGGCTGCTCGTGGGTTACGAGGGCGCCATGCTCCACACGACGTGCCGGGCGGCCGGCGGGGAGCGGTGCGAGTGGCGCGCCGCGCCCCCCGACCCGAGGCATCACTGATGCCTCCCCTCGCGCAATTCGACTTCCCGGCGCTCGGCGCGATGCTGGCCGACATCGGCGCGGACGGGTGGCTGCTCTACGATTTCCACGGCGTGAACCCGGTCGCGACGCGCGTGCTCGGCATCGAGGGGATGGGGACGCGGCGCTTCTTCGCGCTGCTGCCGCGCGCGGGTGCGCCGGTGGTCGTCGCGCACCGCATCGAGCTGGCGTCATTCGCCGGTTTCCCGGGCGAGGTGCGCCCGTACGCCGCTTGGCGCGAGCTGCATGCCCAGCTCGAGCCCCTGGTCGCCGGGAAGACGCTCGCGATGGAGGTGTCACCGAGGGACGGTGTGCCCTATCTCGACCGCGTACCGCACGGTGTGGTGCAGCTGCTCGAGGGGTTCGGCGCGCGCATCGTGCCGTCGGCGTCGCTCGTCACGCGATTCGCCGCGCGCTGGTCGGCGGCCGAGCTCGACGGCCACCGGCGCGCCGCGCTGGCGTTGGCCGACATCGCGCAGGATGCCCTGCGTTGGGCCGGCCGCGAGACCGCCCGCGGCGCGGAGGTGCGCGAGACGGCGGTGCAGCGCCGCGTCATGGAGGGATTCGCGCGGGCCGGCCTCTACACCGACCATCCGCCGATCGTCGGCTTCCAGGCGAACGCCGCGAATCCGCATTACGAGCCGCGGGAGGGCGCCGATCGCCGCCTGCAGGCCGGCGAGGTGCTGTTGCTCGATCTCTGGGCGGGGCCGGCGCGGGGCGCGGTGTTCGCCGACCAGACCTGGATGGCGTTCGCGGGCCGCGCGCCCGACGCCGAGGTGCGGAGGGTGTGGGACACGGTGCGCGCGGCGCGCGATGCGGCGGTGGATCGGCTGCGCGAGCACTGGGCGGGGGGAACGGGCCGCGTGACGGGTGCCGAGCTGGACGACGCGGCTCGCGGGGTCATCCGGTCTGCCGGCTACGGGGAGCATTTCGTCCACCGCACGGGGCATTCCATCGACAGGGACTTGCACGGGTCCGGTCCTCACATCGATAACTTCGAGACGGCGGACGACCGTGTCCTGCTGCCGGGAGTGGGGTTTTCCGTTGAGCCGGGGATCTACCTCGCCGGGCGGTTCGGGATGCGGAGTGAAATCAACGTGTTTCTACACGAAACCGGTCCCGAGGTGACCCCCGCCGGGCCTCAGGAGGAGCTGTTGCTCGTCTAAGGGAGCGGATTGGAGGGGGGCTTGCGTGGTGCGCCCACGCGCGACATTTTCGCCGCCGTCGTCGAGCAGTCCTGTCCACCGATGCGGACATGCCCGCCCGGTACTGACGACGTGAGTTCGACTTGACGTCGTTGTGGCGGCGGCGCAGCTTACCAAAATAGCGGATCGAATCGTGTCCATCGGCTCGAACACACCGGGGGAGGTGCCGTGTCAACCTTACAGTTTCTGTCCGGTAATCCACGCGCATCCACGCCTTTGGAGGACGTATCCATGACACATCGTGTGAGGAGCGCTTTCGGTCGGTTCCTCGCGCTGGGCGTCGGCTTCGCGATCGCGCTGGTGATCGTGACGTCGCCGCTCGCGGCGCAGCAGACGACGGGCAAGATCGAAGGCACGGTGTCGGACCAGGCCGGCGTGCCGATCGCGAACGCGCAGGTGTTCATCGTCGGGACGTCGTTCGGCGCGATCAGCAACGACAAAGGCTACTACTTCATCAATAACGTGCCCGTCGGCACGTACACCGTCCGCGGGCAGTTTATCGGCTACGCTCCGGCGGAGCTGCGCGGCGTGCGCGTGCAGGGCGGCCAGACCGCGACGGCCGACGTCAAGATGCAGTCGTCGGCGGTCGTGTTGACCGGCGTGACCGTGACGGCCGCGGCGAACCCCATCGTGCCACGCGACCAGGTGTCGTCGAAGTCGATCATCAACGGCGACCTGGTCCGCGACCTGCCGATCGACGACGTGCGCTCCATCATCGGCATCCAACCGGGCGTGGTCGAGTCGGGCGCCAACGCGGGCGTGTCGATCCGCGGCGGCCGGCCCGGCGAGGCGAACGTCTACATCGACGGCGCGCCCGTACGCTCCACGGTCACGGGCTCGCAGCGCGTGACCATCGGCACCAACGCCGTCGAAGAGGCGTCGGTGACCACGGGCGCGCTCGGCGTCGAGTTTGCCGATGCGCAGTCGGGCGTCATCTCCTTCACGACCAAGGCAGGCGGCCAGAGTTACGCCGGATCGGCGTCGTACGCCTCCGACGAGCCTTTCGGGAACTCCGTGAGCAACGGGTTCAACCGGTTCGAGGCGAGCTTCGGCGGACCGGTCCCGAAGGTGACCAACCTCACCTTCTTCCTGTCGAGCGTCCTCCAGGGGCAGCTCACCACCGGCGACAACATCGGCGGCATCGACGGCTTCGGGCAGGACAAGAACCCGACCTACGTGTGGGGCGGTGTCGACACGACGGTGCTGGTCCCCGACGCCAACAAGAACCAGACCCAGGTCGTGATTCCCCAGTTCGTCCAGTACACGGGGGAGTGCAACGCCGCGGACAACTACGGCATCGAGTGCCAGGGACGCCGCTTCCCGATGAACTGGCAGACCACGGCATCGCTGCAGGGCAAGCTGCAGTACACCTACGGCCAGGGCTCGCGCGTCGCGCTCTCGGGCCTGGCGAGTGGCGTGCAGGGGCGGTTCTGGCCCGGCGCGGCGATCGGCGATCCGGCGAGCTACCGCGGCTTCCACAACTGGAGCCGCAATCTCACGCTCGACGCGAACCACACGTTCATCCGGGGCGCGGAGCGCGCGCTGTCGCTGAACGTCAACTTCTCGCGGCAGCAGGACAACCAGATCATTGGCGCGCTCGACCCGACGTACGAGGTCGACTCGCGCAGCCCCGCGATGGGCCTCGAGCTCGGCACGATCCAGTTCGCCGGGTTCAACAACTTCCCGTTCCCGATCACCCAGACGATCATCGACAACATCCGGACGAACTCTGGCAGCCGGGTTCCGCTCCTGAACCGGGAGGATCTGCGCAACGCCCAGCCCTACCGGATGAATCCCTACGGGCTCGTGGCCGGCGGCTGGCGGACCCAGGGGATGGACGTCAACGCGCTCCTGTATCAGGAAACGCGGTACAGCGGGCGCGCCTTCGCCGATTTCCAGGCGAACCGGTTCAACCGCTTCCAGTTCGGCGGCGACTTCATCAAGACCGACCTGGCGTACTGGAGCTCGTCGTACCTGCGCCAGGCGTTCATGGATGCGTACGTGCTGAGCCCGGTCAAGTACGGACTCTTCGGGTCGGACCGGCTCGATCTGGGCGACGTGGTGCTCGAGCTCGGCGTCCGGTATGACTACTACGACAGCAAGGCCCTGTTCGCGAACACCCCGGGCCGCATCTATACGAACCCGGCGTGGAGCCCGCAGGCCCGGACGAACCCCGACTCGCTGGCGGCGTCGATCTCGCGTGTGTTCACGCCCAGCATCGGGCACTCGACGATCTCGCCGCGGCTGCGCGTGTCCTTCCCGGTGACGGAGAACACGGGCTTCCGCCTGTCGTATTCGCACCAGGTGCAGACGCCCGAATTCACCACGCTGCTCCAGGGCATCAACAACGACCTGGACTTCACGAACACGAACGACATCTTCGGCCGGGACCTCCAGTTCGGGAAGAGCATTCAGTTCGAGTTCGGGGTGCGGCACGCGTTCAACCAGGACATGGTGCTCGACGTGTCGGCGTACAACAAGGACAAGGTGTCCGACTACGCGGCGCGCATCCTGCCCTACGCCGACCCGCTCAACCCGGGCGACACGACGAACCTGAACGTCCTGACGAACTCGGACTTCGGGAACGTGCGCGGCGTCGACATCAAGTTCGATCGGCGCGTGGGCAACTACGTCAACGCCTCCGCCGGCTACACGTTCCAGCTGGCCAAGGGGACGGGCTCCGATCCGTTCTCGTACCTGCGCACGACGTCGCGGCAGATCTCGCAGGTCACCGGGTCGCGGGTGCCGCCGCCGCAGGCGATCCTGCCCATCGACGACAACCGCACGCACAACATCGTGGGCTCGGTGGCGCTGACGCTGCCGGCGGATTGGCAGAAGGGCACGCCGCTCGGCACCGCGCTGCAGGACGTGAGCGTGTTCGCGGCGTTCCGCGTGGTGAGCGGCCAGCCGTACACGCGGCAGCTCAACAACGGCGCGGGCACCCTGGCGCCGCGCCAGGGGTTCGGGTTGATCGGGTCCACGCTCGGCGCGGTGAACTCCGCCACGATGCCCTGGACCAAGAACATCGACCTGCGGATCAACAAGGGGATCAAGATCGGCGGGACCGACATCACGGCGTACGCCGACGTCCGCAACGTCTTCAATTTCAAGAACGTCACGGCGATTTACGTGGAGACCGGGGACGTCGTCAACGCGGCGTTCCGGACGCAGACGCTGTCCCCCGAGTTCGCCAGCATGAAGCAGGAGGCGTCCGACAACAACGCGCTGCGCGGGGGCGACGCCATCGACCTCTCGGGATGCGGCTCGTGGAAGAACCCGGCGAACTGTGTGCTCTTGTCCCGTGCGGAAGCGCGGTTCGGCAACGGCAATGGGACGTACACGCTGGCCGAGCAGACCAACGCCCTGAACGCCTACTTCAACGCGTTCAACGGCGCGCAGTTCCAGTACGGCCCGCCGCGGAACATCCGCGTCGGCGTCGAAGTGAACTTCTAGGCAGCCGGGGATCGGCGGCGTCCCGAACACTCGGGGCGCCGCCGCTCGGTCTCTCTACACTCGAGGGATGATCATGCGTTCAACCTGGTTTAGTCGCGCGGCACGGGCTTCCATCGCCCTGACGCTCCTCTCGGCGACCACGGCCGCGACGCTCGCGGCCGGGCCCGGTCCCGAGCGGCCGGGCCGGCGTCGCGCCGCGAACCTGTTCGCGGTGACCAACGCCGTCATCAACGTGAACCGCGTCTTCTGCGGCATCAATAACCTCGGCGAGCTGTGCGTCGACCCCACAAACTCACCGGTGTTGGGCGGCGGCTTCTGGCCCAAGGGCACGCCGGACCAGTACATCTTCAACTCCGGGCTCCAGATCGCCGGCACGATCCCGTCGACGGCGGGCGGCGGCAAAGCGACCTTCCCCTGGGCCGGCGACACCGTCGGAGCGTATTTCTTCGACGCCCGCGGCACCCAGGTGGCGGGCGATCCCCGCACCCTCGTCTTCAACACCCTCGATCCGGGTGACGCGGCCGTGTGGCCGATCGGCGCCTACGTCCGGGATACCAGCATCTACCATCCGGTACTCGTCCAGCAGGCTGCCGCCGGCCTGATCGGGATCTCCCAGCAGGACCTCTGGGTCCGTGCGTGGGACGGCAACCCGGCGTTCCTGTCGGGCCGCACCCATCCCATGGGCGTGCTGGTGGAAGAGCGCGCGATGGGGTGGAACTACCCGACCGGCAACGAGGACATCATCTACTTCGTCTTCACGTTCTACAACGTGACGGCGAAGGATGATTCGGTGTACGACAAACTCGATCCGGCCATCAAGACGCAGATCGCGGCGGTCGGCACCGAGTTCCAGAACCGGAACGAGGCCGTCTTCAACGTCAACATTCCCGACGCCGGCTACACGATCAGCAACATGTACGCCGCGTTCGCGATGGACCCCGATGTCGGCAACGCCGGCAGCAACTACTCGTCGGCCATCCTGCCCTTCAACATGGGCCTCGCCTATAAGTCGGACTTCCGCGAGCCGGACTGGTCGTTCCCGGACGAGATCTTCACGGCGCCGACGTTCGCGAAGGCGCCGGGGTTCGTCGGGGTGAAGTACCTGAAGAGCCCGACCGACGGGTCCGGCAACCAGGTCGGCCTCACGATGTTCTCCAACACGCGGAACTCGGCCACCGCCTTCCCCGACCCCGTCGGCGTCATCCAGCTGTGGCGCTACCTGTCGGGCAACGTGCTCCCCGCGGCCGGCGACAACCCCTGTACCTTCCAGGGCACCCAGCTCACCAAGCACCTGTGCTTCCTCGATCAAGCCGCGTCGGACACGCGGTTCTACCAGTCGTCGGGACCGCTCACGTTGGCCCCGGGTCAATCGCAGACGATCGTGGTCGCGTACGTGCACGCCGCGCCGGTCGCGTCCGCGATCGCGTCGTCGATCGGTGGGGACTTCAAGCCCGGTATTCCGCCGTCCGGCGATTCGGTGTTTCTGGACCCCGGCGCGGTACGCCCGCTCGAGCGCGCGGCCGGTTGGGTCAGCGCCAGCGACACGAGCGGCGACGGGTCGATTCAGCAGAACGAAGTGACCACAGTGCCGCGGTCGCTGCTCGCCAAGGCGTTCGTGGCGCAGACGGTGTTCGACAACAAGTTCCTGCTGCCGTTCGCTCCGGCGCCACCGCCGTTCTATCTCGTGCCGGGGGACAATCAGGTGACGGTCGTCTGGCGGGCGAGCGCCACGGAAACCGATGGCGATCCGTTCTTCTCTCTGGCGGCCGACCCGACCTCGTCGTTGTACGACGCGAACTTCCGCGAGTTCGACGTCGAAGGCTATCGCATCTACCGGGGCCGCACGTCGAGCCAGCTCCAGTTGATCGCGCAGTTCGATTACGAAGGTACATCGTTCATCGACTACACCGGCGCGTTCGTGTATCCGGGGCGGTGCGCGCCTGAGCTCGCCATCCAGACCGACTGTCCCGATGCCAACGACACGCTCCCCGGGCAGCAGCTGTTTCCCGATACAGTCAAGGGGGTGGAGCACGCGGTCACCGGTGACATCGTCCAGGTGAACCCGGTCCCGCCCGGCACCGCCAGGGTACAGCTCGCCAACGGCGACATCCTCGTCCTCCACGCCGATACGGCGGTCACGGGCGACGGCTCAGGCTTCCCGCCGCTGAGCAACAACGGTGTGACGTTCGTGTACCAGGACGCCACCGTGCGGAACTCGTTCACCTACTACTACGCGGTGACGGCGTTCGATGTGAATTCGTTCGCCTCCGGCCCGAGCTCGCTCGAGTCGCCGCGCATCACCAAGCAGACGACGCCCCGCAAGATCGCGACGAACCTCGTGCCGGCCCAGCTCACGTTCGGCGTGTTCGGCGACGACACGGTGCGGCTCAATCCGAACCGCGCGTGGACCATCGACACGGGGACCGGCCGGTTCACCGGCCCGCCGCCGCCCAGCGCCGTCTCCCAGATCGCGGCGACGTTTGCCCCGCTGGTGGACCAGCTGTTGCCGTCGCTTTCGCTGTCGATGACGATCGATTCGGTCAGGGCGCGCACCGGTGCGGACCTCCAGTGCGGCGCTAATGGCGAGTTCGAAAACCTGCAGGGGATCTGCGCCGAGTACTTCGTCACCTTCCAGCGCGGCGCGACGCGCCAATCGTTCCGCACGCCGGTCCACTGGCCGATTTGGGATGGTTTCGGCGGGAGCGAGGTCGACGACGGCAGCGGCACGTTGGGCGCGTTCCCCGTAAGCGCCGATTCAGCCTCCCAGGCGCGGTTCGGCATCCCGAATGGGTTCTCGCGCTTCAGCGCCGCAGTGGGCGTCACGCTGAGCCACTACATCCTGTACTCGTCTCACGAGGGGCAACAGAGCCGGCGCCTCCGGCCGAGCGCTACCGGCAGCTCGATCGGATACTCGCCGGGCGGCTCCCGTTGGTTCGAGGGAGCGGATGAGTCGGTGAATGACCCGGCGTACGGCGTGCGCGCCGGCCACCTCACGGGCGTGGACTCAATCTTCGCACCGCTGAGCCACATCGACGCCGATCCGGTGGCGCCCGGGGGCCAGGCGTACACGCCCGACTTCGGCGACGCGAACGGCAACACGATGCGGACGGTCATGCAGTGCCAGGCGTACTTCTTCGCGATGATGGGCCGCCAGGCCGACATCGAGGTGACGTGGGGCGCCGCAGGGACGATCGCGTCAGTGCGCGACGTGACCGACCGTGTGAACGTGCCGTTCCGCAACCAGCCCGACGGCAGCTACGGGTTCATCGGAGACGCCAACGGGAACGGCAAGATCGACTGGCGCGACTTCGATCGGCTCGAGGGCGTGGCGCAGTCGAACGACAACCTCACCTTCTGCGCCGGCACTGACCCCGGGCCGGGTAACCGCGCGCTGCTCGTGGCGCAGCCGGTGATCATGTCGGTGTCGACCTCCGCCACGGGAACCGCCGGCACGCTGGCGACCATGCCGACGACGGGCACAGGGTTCGGCATGTACATCAACGGCCAGGCCTTCATCTTCCAGCTGACCGGCGGCACGCCGCCCACGAGCGGCACGAAGTGGACGCTGCGCAGCTACGCCGGCACGGTGAACGCCACCAGCAACCCCGGGGGCACGAACCCGGGAGGCTACAGCTACGGCGCGGCGCCGGGCACCCCGGCGATTCCGGGTCTGCGCGTGATCTTCAGCATCACGCAGACCACGTCGTTCGTTCCGAGCACCGCGGCCGATCTGCAGCGGGTTCACACGGTGCCCGATCCGTACTACGTGACGAACGACCTCGAGATCACGCCCACGACGAAGGTGCTGAAGTTCGTGAACTTGCCGAGGCAGGCGATCATCCGGATCTACTCGGTGAGCGGCATCCTGGTCGCGGTCCTGAACCACAACGACGAGAGCGGCGGCGGAGAGGCGACGTGGAACCTCCGCAACCGCAACAACCAGTTCGTGGCATCCGGCGTGTACTTCTATCACGTCGAGGCCGCGTCCGGCGCCTCCAAGGTCGGCCGGTTCACCGTCGTCAACTACGCGCAGTAAGGGAGAGCGCCATGAGAAATTCACTGACTCGCGGCTTGACGGCGATCGCGCTTACGGCGGCGTTTACCGCTCCCGCGGCTGCGCAGGTCGTCGATCGGTCCGACAATACGGCGTACGGCACCACGGCCGCGGAGTTCCTGCTCCTCGGCGCGGGGGGCCGGGGTGCGGCGCTGGGCGGCGCGTTTGCCGCCCTCGCCACCGACGTGACGGCCCTGTACTACAACCCCGGCGGCCTCGCCCAGCTCGCGCGGCCCGCCGCCCTGGTGTCGACCGTCGGGTATCTGGCCGACACGCGCTACACGTGGGCCGGGATCGCCTTCCCGATGGGCGGGGGCTCGCGCGCCTTCGGCGTGAGCGTCGGCTCGTTCGGGTTCGGCGAGCAGCCGGTGTACGACATCGCCAACCCCGATGGCGACGGCCGCGTCTACTCGGTCAGCGAGACATTCGTGGCCGGCACCTACGGCCAGAACTTCTCCGACCGCTTCTCGGCGGGGGTCACGCTCAAATTCATCAACGACAAGTTGGGAGAGACGTCCGCCGGCGCGTTCGCGGTGGATTTCGGCACCAACTTCCACGCGATGGTGGGGCAGCGGCCCATCCGCGCGTCGTTCGTGATCCAAAACCTCGGCTCGACGCTGCAACATCAAGGCACGGGCACGGAAACCGGCGTCGTGCCGCCGCCGCCGATTGGCACCGTGCCGGTGCCGCGCGAAGCACAGCCGGCGAGCTTCCAGACCAAGGAGTTCGGCCTCCCGGTGATGTTCCGCGTCAGCGTCGCGCTCGACGTGCTCGCACAGGGGATGAACCGCGTGACCGTCTTGTCCGAGTTCACCCAACCCAACAACACGAAGCCGGGTGCCAGCGCGGGGCTGGAATGGTCGCTCCAGAACCTCGGCAACTCGGGCTTCTCCGTCGCTGCGCGGGGCAGCTACACGATCCAACCCGACAACGAGTTCGACGTCGGCTCCGCCGCCGGATTCACTTCGCAGGAATCGAGCGGCAGCTTTACGGGCGATGGGATGGCCCTGGGCGGCGGGATCGCGTACGGGAAGGGCAACGTCAAACTGGGGTTCGACTACGCCTGGCGGAACATGGGCATCCTCGGCTCGACGAACTACGTCAGTTTCAGTCTCGGTTGGTAGGAGACGGGTTGGCCGTACCGTTGTGAAGACGTTGCTGGTGATGCTGGCATTCACGCAGGCGCCAGCCGATGGGGTCAGCCTCGAGCTCGTCGCGGTTCGTTTCTTCCGGTCCGCCGGGGCGCAAACCGTGGTGGACGCGTTCTGCCAGGTCCCCTTCGCGCTGCTCGATCCGGTCACGCCGGGCTCAGGCGGGGCCGCGGCGTACCGCATCGCCGTGACGGTGCGGGACACGGGGGGCTTGGAGCTGCTGGCGCAGTCGTGGATGCAGACGGTCCCGGCCCGCCTCCTGAGCCTGGCGCGCGGCTCGGCCGTGGAGCACTTCAGTTTCGCGGCGCGCCCGGGCCGGTACACGATCGACGTCGCCGTCACGGATTCGGCGACGGGGCGGGTGGCTCGGCAGCGCGGCGAAGTGGATGCGTACGCGGGACCGCCGGCGGCGTCCGACGTGCTGCTCGCGACCGGTATCCGGCAGGCGACGGGCGCGGCGGACGTGGCGGCGAGCGGCGGGGAGATCCGGAAGGGGACGTTGCTGCTCCAGGCGTCCGCCCGGCCGGTGCTGACACCGCAGCAGGCGCGGCTGGGCTACTACCTGGAGCTGTATCCGGCGCGCGCCGAGACGGTGACGGTGGCGGTGCGCGTGAAGACGGCGCAGGGCGCGCAGCTCGTGGCCACCGCGGGTGAGCGCATCCCGCTCGCGGCCGGGGGCGGTGTGACGCAGGGGATGGTCGACCTCGCGGGGTTGCCGCCGGGGGAGTATCGCCTCGAGGTGGTGGCCGCGGGGAGAGATTCGGTGGTGCGGTCGGGGTCGTTCCGCATGGCCGGGTTCGAGACCGAGGCCGCGATCGCGGAAGTGGCGGCCGTGCGCGACGTGTTCGCGGGGATGGCCGAGGCGCAGCTGGACACGTTGTATCTCCCGCTCGTCTACGTGATGACGGCGGACGAGCAGGGGAGCTACACCGGCCTCACGGGAGACGGGAAGCGGCGCTGGCTGCGGTTGTTCTGGCAGAAGCGCGATCCGACGCCCGGGACGCCGCGCAACGAGATGCAGGAGGATTTTTACGCGCGGATCGCCGAGGCGAACCGCCGCTATCGCGAGGGCGGCGCCGCGGAGATCCCCGGGTGGCGAACGGACCGCGGTCGGATCTTCATCAAGTACGGGCCGCCCGATGAGGTGCTGAGCCGCCCGCAGGCGGGCAATAGCCGGCCGTTCGAAGTGTGGAAGTACGCGCGAGGCCGGGCGCTCAAGTACGTGTTCCTCGACCAGACGCTGTTCGGGAACTACGCGTTGATCTGGACGGATGATCGCCGGGAGCCCAGCCGGCCGAACTGGCAGGAGCTGTTGGGGCCGGAGAGCGTGGTCGAGGTGGAGCGGTTTTGAGTCATCGAGTGAGACCATCAAGCGAGGTTCACATGCATCGAGGTATCTACGGATTGCTGGGCGTCGCCGCCGCCCTGGGCTTGGCGGTCTCGTGCAAAGACGACCCCACGTCAACGCTGCGCGGCGGCCCCGCGCTCCTGACCCTCGAGTTCGACTACCGCGAGGTCGTCATTCGAGACTCGGTCAAGGTGACGGCGGTGGTCCGGGACGGGCAGAACAATCCGCTCCCCGTTCCGATCACCGTATTGATCCCGTCCAGCTGCACGGCGGGCATCGCTAGTGTCGCCCCGACCCCGGCCGCGCCGCTGCCGATCACGGCGTTCTTCCTCAAGGGCCTCGCCTACGGCACCACCTGCGTCGTGGCCCAGAGCAGCGGCCTGTCGGACACCATGCGGGTCGCGACGTTCCCCGCGCGCATCTCAATCACCGGGCCGGACACCGTGCAGTCGGGTTCGACCGTCACGTTCATCGCCACCTACTTCGACGCGCTCGGGAACCCGCTGGCGGGCCTTCCGGCGCCGACCTGGTCGTCGACGGACGCCAATGTCGCGTCGGTCACCGCGACGGGAGACGTGTCGGGCAAGGCGCCGGGGCAGGTGCGCGTCGAGGTGGTCGGTGTGGGCAGCCCCGAAGCCGGCGTGACATTCGGGCGCACGTTCGTCGTTGCGCCGGGGACGTTCGCCGGCACGGCGTCGGCCACGACGGGTGCTCCCGGTGATAGCATCAAGTACACTCGTGGGGCGGGTGCCGTCTTCGACGCCGACACGCGGTTCACCTACAATGGCCTCCGGACGTTCCTCTCCGGCCTCACCGCCGACTCGGTGAAAGCGATCGTACCCGGTATCGGAACGACGAGCACGGTGCCGCTCCTGATGACGAGCGTCGGGCCGACGCAGATCGCGTACAGGTCCAACTTCACGGCGACCACGGCCTCTCTCGACGACAAGTACGATGCGACAAACAACGACCCGAGCACGGCACCGTCGATTACCGCGAACGGCGACTACTACATCATCGAGTCGGGCACCTGTTCCGGGGGCGCGAACACGGATCCGGGGGATGACTGCGACGACTTCTTCCGCGTGGCGAATCCATCGGGGGTCGACACCCTGTTCGCCAGGGTGCAGCTCGACTGGTTCAGCGGCTCGGACGTCGACATTCTCTGGTGCCGCAACGTCACGTGCACCAGCGTGACCACCGGAGGTGGAGCGACGCTTAGCAACCCCGAGGTGTCGAACGTCAAGATCCCGCCGGGTGCGACGTGGTACCTGTGGCTCAACTACTTCGAGCCGATTGGCGTGACGAAGGACATTCTCCGCGTACGGTTCAGCGGACTGCCGTGACCGGTTGAGTCTGATCGTCGAGGCGCCCGCGGCATTCCAGCCGCGGGCGCTTCGTTTTTCAGCGTCCCCCCCCCGTCAAGACCACCCCCGCCCACACCGCCGCTCCCACTGCCACGTGGGCCGCCTGGAGGCCCGGCGGCAGGCCCAGGAGCACCGTGGCGGCGCCCACGATGACCTGCAGCGTCACCAGGGCCACCACGCCCCACGCCCCACGCCGTTTCGACCGAACCGCCCACCAGATCACGTACGCCGCGAGCGAATACGCGAGCAGCCGGTGGATCCACTGGATCACGGCGAGCCCTGCACCGGGGCCTGACGGCCACACGGTACCGTTGCACAGCGGGAACCCCGTGCAGGCCGCTGCGGCGCCGAGATTGGCCGTGAGGGCGCCGAGCAGGACGGTCAGGAACGCGAGCGCGAGAAGCACGCCTTGCGTTCCCCCTCTCCGCGAAGTGGAGAGGGGGTCAGGGGGTGAGGCCGCGACGAGCAGCGATGCGAGCAGCAACATCGCCGTCCCCAGGTGCAGGATCACCGTCCACGCCGGCAGCTCGAGCTTCACGGTAACCGCCCCCAACCCCACCTGCAGGATGAGCAATGCGAGCGCGACGAATGCCAGCCTCCCCGGGCGGTCGGGGGCGGTCGGGGGCGGTCGAAGGCGGTCGAGGCGGCGCAGCCACACAGCGTAGCCAGCCAGCGCCGCGACGAGGACGGAGACGAGCGCGGCCACGAGCCGATGGCTCCATTCGATCACCGTGCCGATGTCGTCGAGAGGAGGGAAGAGCCGGCCGTTGCAGAGTGGCCAGTGATCGCCGCAGCCGAGTCCGGAGCCCGTGATGCGCACGACGGCGCCGAGGACGATGAGGAGGTAGGTAGAGACCGCGGCGGACCAGGCGAGAAGAGCGTAGCGTCGGTTCATGGGGCGGGGAATCTAAGGCAGATCCGTCGCTCGCGCGCCTGCATCCCAACCCCCCTTTCTCTTCCTATTCTCTTTCGCGGAGCGAGCGCCTTGTCATCCTGAGCGAGCGCGCGGAACGCGCGCGCGCGAAGGACCTGCTTGGGGTACGCGCCCGAGCGAAAGCAGGTCCTTCGCGCCTTCGGCGCTCAGGATGACAAGCCGGCGGGCGTCTGAAGCAACAAAAAAGGTGAGTAGGGCGAAGGATCCGCTCTTCGCTATATTCCCGAACCTCATGACTGCACCTCAAGCGGATCGTTGGGGCGAGCGGCTGACTCGCCGGCTGGGGCTGTGGAGCGCCGTGGCCGTGCTCGTCGGCTCGACGATCGGGAGCGGCATCTTCCGCACACCGGCCGGCGTCGCCCAGCGGGTCGACGACGTGCCCCTCTTTCTCCTCGCTTGGGTGGTGGGCGGCGCCGTCGTCCTGTGCGGCGCGCTCACGTACTCGGAGCTGGCGGCGGCCTTCCCGCGCTCGGGCGGCGTGTACGTGTTCGTGCGGGAGGCGTTCGGCCCGCTCCCGGCATTCCTCTTCGTTTGGGCGGAGCTATGGGTGATCCGCCCGGGCGCGTTCGGCGCGATCGGGATCACCGCCTCGGCGTACACCCTGCGCACCCTCGGCCTCGACCCCGCCGGCATGGTGCTCGGCAACATCCGGGCCGAGCAGCTGCTCGGGGCCGGCTATATCGTGCTCGTGGGTGGCGTGAACTACCTCGGGATCCACCGGGGCGCGATCCTCCAGAACCTGAGCACCGCGCTCAAAGTCGGCGCCCTGGCGTTGCTCGTGCTGATCGGCTTCGCCCTCGGCAGCTCGGCGACCGCTTCCTCGGGGGGCATGCTCGCCCAGCGGGCCGCGGTGGGGCTCTCGCCCTTCCTGCTCGCGATGGTGGCGATCTTGTGGGCCTACGATGGGTGGGCCGATCTCGCGTTCGTCGGAGGCGAGGTGAAGGACCCGCAGCGCACGCTGCCGCGGGCGTTATTCATCGGCACGGCGACGATCGTCGTGCTCTATCTCGCCGCGAACCTCGTCTACCTCTATCTCATTCCGATCCAGGAGATGAAACACGCGGAGCTGGTGGCGGCGGACGTGGCGCGGCTCGTGATCGGGCCCGCCGGGGTGGTGATCGTCTCGGCGGCGATCGCGATCAGCACCTTCGGGACGTTGAACGGCTCGATGATGACCGCGCCCCGGATCTTCTTCGCGGCGGCCGAAGACCGTCTCCTCCCGAGCGCGATCGCGCGCGTGGATCCCCGCACGTCGGCGCCGACCGGGGCGGTCGTGCTCATGGTGGTCATGGGCGTCGTCTTCATTCTGATCCGGACGTTCACCGAGTTGGCGGACCAGTTCATCATCGGCATCTGGCCGTTCTACGCGCTCGCCGTCGCCGGCGTGTTCGTGCTGCGGCGCCGGCGCCCCGAGCTCGAGCGGCCCTATCGCACCTGGGGCTACCCCGTGGTGCCGCTTGTCTTTCTGCTTGGCGCGGTGCTATTGCTCGGCAACTATCTCGTGTCCGAGACCACGGCGTTCGCGATCGACATCGGCATCATCGTGAGTGGGATTCCCGCCTACTACCTCTGGCTGCGGTACCGGTAGCGTTTCCTAAAGGCAACGGGGGTGCGGACCATCCGCACCCCCGTCGTCGTTTCACATACCGGCGTCCCGCTCAGAACGAATAGCGGACCGACAACTGGATTTGGTAGTTGCTCGTCTGGGTCGCCCGGCTCGAGAACGGCTGCGGGGCGCCGAAGTTCGGCTTCGTGTTGTCGAACTGGTACAGGCGCGTGTCGAACGTGAATGTGGGGATCGACTGGCTCAGCGGCCCGGGGTTGCGGCCGGTCTGGATCAGGGCCGACTGATTGTTGTTCGTCGCGCTGAGCGTCGGCAGCCTGATTTCTCCCCAGTTCTTGTTCAAGAAGTTCATGAGGTTGAAGAAGTCGAGCTGCAGCGAGAGCTGCTGGCCCCGGATTTGGGGAATCGACTGCCGCACGGACAGGTCGAGCCGGTGCTGGAAGGGTGTCCGGCAGCTGTTGCGCTCCATGATCCGGCCACGCTGGTGGACCAGGCAGTCCTGCGAATCGATGAACCGATCGAAGGCTTGCGCCGCGACGACGTTTTGGACGAACGCGCTCCCAGTGCCGGTGCCGATCTGGATTTCGCTCGCGTCGGTGGCGTGACGGGGCACATAGATCGGGTCGTTACCGTTGACGCCATCGCCGTTCAGGTCGCCGCTCGTCACGTACACGAAGGGGACGCCGGAGGTGCCTTCGTAGTACAGGGTGATGTCGGTGGTGGTGCCGCGCCACGGCAGCGTGTAGGTCCCGTAGGCGAGGATCCGGTGCGGCCTTGAAAAGTTGGACGTCGTGGTCTGAAGATTGTCGTGGTCGGTCGCGAGCTGACGGCCGAAGCGGAAGTTCGAGATCGCCCGGTCCGATGTGAGGCTCTGGACGTCCTCGGACTTCATGTAGGTGTAGGCCAGCGTTCCCTCGAAACGGTCCGAAAAGCGCCGGTGGAGCTGCGTCGAGATCGAGTAGTTGAAGTCCTCGGACTGGTTCGTAGCCTCGATGATGCCCTCGGTGAAGTTCACGCCCCGGAGCGAGGTGAGCCAACGCTGGCCGGTGTTCGTAACGGCGCCCGTCGCGCTGATCGTGTCGGCGTAGAGGACGCGGCCGTCCCGGTCGGTGTACGGCACGCCGCCGACGAGGCGCGGGCCCTTCAGGTTGGCGTCCCGGACCAGAACGCCGTTGATTGCCTTCCGGTACAACGCCTCGACCGTGAGCACGGTGTTGTGCGGCAACTGCCGGTCGAACCCAGCCGAGATCCCGAAGAATTGCGGGAATTTGAAGTTCGGGTCGTTCACGTTGACGCCGAGCGTCCCCGCCTGGCCCGGTCCCGGCGCCGGCAACCCGGCGCAGGACGTGGGGAGCGATGCCACATCCATGGTGAACACCGGAACCGTCGCCGGCGTCGTGCAGCTGAGCCGCACGAGGCCGAGCCCGGTGTTGGCGTAGGCGTTTCCGAGGAGGATGTAGGGCGGCGGTCCCGTGTAGATCCCGAGGCTGCCGCGGATCTGGTTCAGCTGGTCACCGGTCGGATCGTAGTTGAACCCGATCCTGGGTGAGAAGAGCGCGCGCGTCTTTGGGGTCGCGTCGGTGCGAACCGTGAACGCCCCCGCGGAGGCGGAATCGAGCTTGACGAAGAGCGTGTCATTCTCGGGAGGCGTGTCCGGGAAACCGGGGATGTCGGCGCGTAGGCCGGCGGTCACCGTCAACCGGTCGTTCACCGACCACTGGTCCTGACCATACACGCTGTACACGCCGACGTGAAAGTCCGCCGGAATGTCTGCGGCGTTCCGGCTGTTCGGGTAGCCCACCGCGTAGCCGGCGGGTCGACCGGCGATCAAGCTGTCGGTGTTGAAGAACTTGTACACGCCGTAGGAACCCTGGGCGAAATTGTTGAAGATGTGCGTGCGATCGAGCCGTCCGCCAACGGTGACCGTGTGCGCGCCCATCGGAATCGTGACGTTGTCCACGACTTCGAGGATCTTTTGGTCGAGGAGGTTGCCCGGGGAGAACTGCTCCGTGCCGAACGTCACTGAGCGCCGGACGCCGCTGACGAGCACGCCGACGGTGACCTCAGGCGCTTGCACCGGCACGATGCGCTCGTAGTTGATCGTGCTGTAGCCGACGATCAGCTCGTTCGACATGCCGCTCGAGAGGTTGGAGTAGAGCTGCGCGGTAGTCGAGTTGTTCCTTGCCTTGGTAATGAATGCGTTCGTATTGAGCCGGAATCCGGAGTTTTGGGTCAGTGGATCGGCGGTGAAGACGTTCGTCACGTTGCGGGAGAACTCGTCCTGGTCGGCGTGGTTGATGATCTGGCGCACCACGAAGCGGTGTACGGGCGAGATCTGGAAGTCGAGCCGGCCGAACAGGTTCGCCAGCGGCGTCTCGTTGTCTACCGGGCCCGAGCTCCCCACGTCGAAGCCGCGCGTCTGCATGGCGGCGGCGATGCGCGTGATACTATCGAGCGGTATGAGCGGATCGTCGGGGGCAGGGGACGGCAGGCCCCCGCGGTAATACGCTCCGGAGGCCGGCTGCACGCGCTCCTGCCACTCGGGCGCGACAAAGAAGTGCAGCCGGTCGCGGATGATCGGGCCGCCGGCGTGGAACCCGTACTGCTTAACCTGCAACTGCTGAAGCCGGAGCTGCTGGCCCACGAGCTTCAATCCGAGCAGATCCTCGTTGTTCCGGTAGGTAAAGACGCCACCGCCATGATACTCGTTCGTGCCGCTCTTGGTCACGGCGTTCACCAGCATACCGGCAAAGTTGCCCTGCCGCACGTCGGTGGGCGTGAACATCACGCGGAACTCTTTGACCGCGTCCAGCGAGACGATCTTCCCGTTGGCGCTGCCGCCCGGCACGCCGTTCGTGGCGCCCAGATTGAAGCGTTCGCTCTGGTTGGCCCCGTCGATCGTGATCGTGTTGTACCGGTTGTAGGCGCCGGCGCCGCTGGCCGCGCCGCTGGCGGGGTACACCACCTGGGGCGACAGTTTGAGCTGGTCGATGAAGTCACGGCTGAACGTGGGCATGCGGCTGACCAGCGTATCCGAGATCTGCGTACCCACCCCTTGGCGCGTCGGCGAAAAGTCCGCTGTGGCCGCCCCGGGGATGGTGACCGCGGTCAGCTCCACCGCCTGGGCCACGAGCTGCGCGTCGACCCGCGTCGCCTCGGAGAGCTTGACGACGATCCCGTCGCGCACGTACTGCTGGTGCCCGATGGCGCGCACCGTGACCGTGTACGGGCCACCCGACTCGAGGCCCTGGACGAGAAACAGCCCGTTCGCGCGGGTGCGCGTGGCCGTCGCGTAGCCCGTGCCGCGGTGCGTGACCTGCACTTCGGCGGCGCTGACGGGCTGCCCCTGCTCGTCCGTGATCTTGCCAGTGATGGCGCCCGTGGTGACGCCCTGGGCGCCGGCCACGCCAGCCGCGAACATCGAGAACGCCGCCGCCGCCGCGAAGGCCTGCGGCACACGAACCATCCAGCGCATAGTGGGATCTCTCCTCATCAACACCAGGAACGGGTAGGGTGAACGGTCGCCCATTGCAGACGCTCAAAACTGGTCCGCGGGCGGACCCCCGTCAAGAACGCGCTACGTCTGCGCTTTACGCAACAGATACACGGCCGCGACAGCGACGAGGATGTTCGGCACCCACGCCGCGAGCGCGGGCGGCAGCGCTCCCCCGGCCCCCACCGCCTTCGATAGCTGGAACATCAACAGCACCGTGAACGTGGTCGCGAGACTCACCGCCACGCCCCAGGCGGGCCCCGAGCGCGGCGTCGAGATCGCGAGCGGGGCGCCGAACAGCGCGATCAGTACGCAAATAAAGGGAATGGCGATCTTCAGCGCCCGCTCCACCCGCAACTTCTTGGCGTCCGACCCGCTCCGCGCGAGTGCGTCGATGTAACGCCCCAGCTCCGCGTAGCGCATCTCTTCCGGCGCCTTCGGCTCGGCCAAGAGGTCCTGCGGCCGCTCGCGCACGAGCCGCGTGGAGAGCGAGTCGAACTCGAAGGCAAACTCCTCGCCCGGCCCGAGCAGGTAGCGCAGCGCGCCGCCGTGCAGCGTCCATTGGCGGGTGGTGTCGCGGAAGGCGGCGCGCTGCGCCGCCAGCAGGATCGTGGGGTACGCCGCCCCCGTCCCCTCGCGCTCGAGAATCAGATCGCGCATCTCCCGGGCGGAAAGGTCGAGCGAGCGGATCGCATATACCCAGCCGCCGTCCGCACGGTACACGAAATTGTAGCGCGCCGACGTTGAGCGAATCTGGCGCTCGCCCAACAGCTCGAGGCGGCGCGTCGTCACGACCGGCGCCAGCTCGCCCAGCACCAGGCCCAGCACGAACGCCGCCGCGGCCGCGAAGAACAGGGGCCGCACCAGCCGGTGAAACGAAATGCCCGAGGCCTTCGCCGCCGTCAGCTCCGCGTGGCGCCCCAGGGCCCCCACCGTGAACACGGTCGCGAACAACACCGCCACGGGCAGCACCAAGAACATCTTCTCGGGCAGGTCGTAGACGTACGACAGGGCGACCGCTCCCTTCGTGACGCCGCGGCTCAGATACTTGTCGAGGTTGTCGGTCAGGTCGATCAGGATCACGAGCACGGGGAATCCGACCAGCGTGACGAGACAGACGCGCAGCCACTCGCGCAGCACGTAGCGGTCGAGGGTGTTCATCGCAATCATTTGGTCAGGGCGCGCTTCAGGTCGTCCCAATCCCCCCCGTGCGCCGTGCTGCCCTCGCGCCGCACCGACCAGAGGAGCCCGAGCCCCAGGGCGGTGAACAATAGGTTCGGCGTCCACATCGCCAGGAAGGGTGACACGATGAGCCGGTCGCCCAGCTCCTCGCCGCCGATCAGCCCCATGTAGTAGACCGAGAACACGGCCAGGCTCGTGCCGATCACGAGACCCACGCCGCCGCGCGGGAAGCGAATCGCCAGCGGCACGCCCAGCAGCGCGAAGATCAGACACGCCGCGGAGATCGCGAGCTTCTTCTGGATCTCCACTTCGTAGATCGCCGCCCGTTGCCGCGCGCCGCGCAGCTGCTGCTCGACGCCCAACGTGGCCCCGGCCGTGACCACCGTGGGCGTCTGCCGCGGCGCCTGGACCACCGCAGCCTCCGCCTCGCTGGGCGCGAGCCAGCGGCCCAGCGCCGCTGTCAGGCCGCAGTAGAGACCCGCCCCGGCCCCTGGGTCCGCGGGCGTCGGCTCCGGGACCTCGGGCGGGATCGGCTCGAGCTGAATCAGGCGGCGCAGGTCCACGGCGACCGCGTTCTTCGCCACGCGGCGCGCGCGCTCGGCCTCCTGGCGGGCCTGGGCCACGACCTGGCGCATCGCGCAGATCGTCATCTCCCGGTCCCCCCGATAGGTATCGCTCCCCGAGTGCTCGAACGTGTTGCCGATGCCCGCCACCCGAATCCGGTTGGTGCGGTAGAAGGTGCGGTTGAACTGGCTCGGCTCGGCCCGCTGCACTTCCTGGATCTCTCCCTCGAGCAGGGTCAGGTACAAATCCCGGCCGCCGGGGGTATAAGCCATGCTGCCGGAGTCGGCGGTGATGATACGGCGCCGCTCGGGGTCCTCCAGGTCGTAAATCGTCACATCCTTGAGCCGATTCGAGGCCGGGTCGATGCGCGCGGCGCGCAGGAAAAACTGCCCCGCCACCACCTCGTTGATCACCTGTTCTTTCAGTTGAAAGGTCGGCTTCTTGCGCTGGATGTCGACGAGCAGAGTCCGCAACAGGTGATTCGACCGCGGCAGCAGCTGGTCGTTCCACGCCAGCGCGACCGCGCCGACGAGCCCCGCGCCGCCGAGCACCGGCGCGAGCAGGCGCCCCACGCTGATGCCGCTCGCCTTCATCGCCGTGATCTCGTTGTCCGCCGCCAAATGGCTGAAGGCGTAGAGCACCGCGACGAGCACCGCCATCGGCAGCGTCATTGCCACGATGAACGGGATCGCCAGCACGAACACCTCGAGGATGACGCTCCAGGGGAGCCCTTTGCCCACGAGGTTGCCGAACTGCTTGGCGACCTGGTTGACGAGCATCGCGCACGTGAGAGCCGCGAGCGCGAAGCCCAGCGGAGGAAGGTGCTGCCGGAGGATGTAGCGGCTGAGGATGCGCACAGTTGGTCGCGCCATTATATTCGCCGCTCCAAAGCTCTACAAGTGATCGGCTGTCTCCTCTTCACGCTCGTCGTACCCCAGGCCTACGGGCAGGAGCCGTCCATCCGGGCGCGCTTCGACGCCCCGGCGCTGCCCGTGCCGCGCAATCCCGCGCTCGCCCCCGGCGGCCGGTTGGGGTCGCGCGTGCCGCCCGCGCTCATCGCCGCGGCGTGGCTCGACGCGGTGCTGGCGCGGCGCCGCGCGGCGGGACCACTCGGCGTCGCGACGCTCCCCCTCCCCCCCCTTGCCGCGGCCGCGCCGGGCGAGCCGGCGGCGCCCGAGCAGCTCCCTTCCCGCGGTTTTGCGGCGGCGGGCCGCCAGGGTCTGCTCGGTCCCTACGCCGACCTCGGCATGCAGCTCAACGTGCGGTTCGAGCTGAAGGCCGACCGGTTCAAGAACCTGCGCTGCACCTCGGAGGAGCGGCTCCGCGCCCTGTCGGGCTGCAACACCGGCTTCCCCACGATCAGCCCGAACCCGCAGTACGCGATCCGCACCGCCGGCGTCGTCGGCCAGCGGCTGCACATCAACGTGGATTTCGACAGCCAGCGCGAGTTCGACGCCAACAATAACCTGCAGGTGTGGTACGAAGGCCTGGAGGACGAGATCCTGCGGCGCGTCGAGGCCGGCAACGTCACGTTCCAAGCGCCCCCCTCCCGCTTCATCAGCGCGGCAATCCCGGCGAATAACTTCGGGGTTCAGGCGATCGCCCAGGTGGGGCCGCTCGAGGTCCGCGGCATCTTCGCGCAGCAGAAGGGCAACGTCGTCAAGGATCGGTTCTACACGGTGGGCGACGTCACCAGCCAGCCGATCGACCGCGAATCCCGCGACCTGGACTACGAGCAGGGCCGCTTCTTCTTCGTCGTGGACCCCGCGGCCTTGGCCGGGTACCCGGCGGTGGACGTGCTGGCCTTGGATCAGGCCGCTCGGCCGGATTCGCTTACCGTCGGCAACCTGCATGTCTACCGGCGGCGCGCCGTCAGCCCGGGATCGAGCACCAACCAGAACGCGGGCGGCGTGCGGGCCGTGGCCTGCGGAGCGACGGGTGGAGGGGGGGGGGCGGCTGTGAATTGCCTCGCGCAGCGGGAGGGGCCGTTCCAGTGGGAGATCCTGCTCGAGGGGCGCGACTACTACGTCGACCCGAGCGGCGCCTGGTTCGCCCTCGCCAACCGTCTCGACCAGAGCGACTACCTGGCCGTCTCGTACATCACCGCGAGCGGCACCGACTCGGTCGGCACATTTCCCGTCGCCGCGAACCCCGATACGAACGTCGTCGACACGTTGCGGCTCGTCTACGACCCCAAGCTCGGCGTCACCGCCGCGACGCCGTCGTTCCGATTCGAGATCCGCAGCGCGTATCGCGTCGGAGGCAGTGAGACCGAGCGGGAATCAGTCGACCTGGCGCTGACCGTGAACCGGCGCGAGCGCTCCCCGACGACCGGCGAAACCTACCTCCGCCTCCTCGGACTGTCGCTCGAGAACGACCCGAACCGGTTCGACCAGTACAACCGGCTCTTTCCCCGCGCGCGCGACCCGGGCCAGGGCGCGCCGGTGCGGGATTACTTCGTGATCCTGCCGCACCTGACGCCCTTCGCCGACTCGGTCCGGCTCGCGCCCGCCGAGCGCAATGACTCTCTGTACCGCACGCCCCGGGCGTATCTGGCCACCCAGGGTCCGCCGTCCGTCTTCGCGCTGCGCCTGCATGCCGAGGCCTCCGCCTCCGCCGAACGGGGACAGCTGGCGCTCAACAGCTTTCAGATCCGCGAGGGCAGTGAGCGGGTCTATGTCCGCAACACGTTGCTGGCGCGCGGCACGGACTACACGATCGACTACACGACCGGCCAGGTGACGTTCACGAACCCCGACTCCCTGTTTCAGGGCGGCGTCGCGCAGGTCCGCGCGCAGTTCGAGGAGCGCGCCGCGTTTTCCATCGCCCCGACGTCCATCTACGGCCTGGCCGCGCGCTACGACCTGGGCACCGCGGGCCAGCTGAACTTCACGGGACTGTTCCAGAAGGAGCAGAGCGCGTTCAACCGCCCACCCCTCGGCTTCGAGCCCTCCTCGAGCTTCATCGGCGGCCTCTCGACCGCGCTCCGCTTCCAACCCGAGTGGCTCACGCGTCTCACCGACGCCCTCCCCGGGGTCCGGGCCGACGCCCCGTCGTTCGTGAACGTGGCCGCCGAAGTCGCGGTGTCGAAGCCGAGTCCCAACCGGTTTGGGCAGGCCTACCTCGAGGAGTTCGAGACGGAGACCGGCCGCTTCATTCCACTGGGAGAAGCCGCGTGGCACTGGGGCAGCAGCCCGACGTCGGTGCGCGGCGCCGAGCCGTACCTGGACGGGCTGCCGGCCTTCGACTCGACCAATGCGGCGTTCCTCACCTGGCAGGGGCTGCCGTACAACGTGCGCAACAACCATTTCGAGCCCATCCAGTTCCAGCCCGACGAAATCGATCCGACCCTCCGGTTCGCCGGGCAGACGCAGGCGGCCGAGCCGGTCCTCTGGCTGATGCTCAAGCCCGACACGGTCCTCGGCCTCGCGAACAATCGGCCCGGCTCGGCGAATCTCGGCCTCCCCAACTGGGTGCGCCCGGCTCAGAACGCGCCGCGGTGGCGCTCGATCACGCAGACGCTCTCGCCCACCGGGATCGACCTGTCGCGCGTCGAGTTCCTGGAGTTCTGGGTGTGGGAGGACGCCGCGCGCGTCGCCAAGGCCCAAAGCACCGCGGTCCTGTTCGACTTCGGCTCCGTGTTCGAAGATGCGCTCGCGTTCGAGCCGGACTCCTTCACCGTCGACGCAGGAGGAGACACGACGTACTACGGTATCCGCCAGGCGGGCCGGGGGCGGCTCGACACCGAGCGCGACCCGATCACCAAGACGTGGAGTGCGACGCTCAACGACGAGGGGATTCTGTCCGATCGAGTCGTGGACGGCATCAAGGACGCCACGCGCGGCGTGGTGATCGACACGCTTCCCGTGTGCAGCGCCACGGAGCACGGGCAGCTGGTCCCCTACGCCTTTGGCGACCTCCGTTCCCGCTGCGGCCGCCACAACGGCTCCGTGGACACGGAGGATCAGGACGGCGACTTCGCGCTCGATTCGCTCACCGGCGTCAAGACGGCGGAAGACTTTGTGCGCTACGTGTTCCCGATCGGCGACGAGCGCTACTACGTGCGCGACGGCGGCCGGGAGCCGGATCCCGCGGGTGGGAGCGCGACGTGGCGGCTCTACCGTATCCCGTTCCGCACCGACTCGCTCAAGATCGGGGAACCCAACCTGCGCCAGGTGCAGGCGCTGCGGATCACGATCGTCACGCCGATCACCGTGGCGCCGGGCCAGCCCGATCCGCAGGTGTACTTCGCCCTGTCGCGCGTGCAGCTCGTCGGCAGCTCGTGGGTGAAGCGCGCCGACACGCCGCTCCCCGGGCTCGGCGGCGACCGCGGAACGGGTGTCGGCGAGGTGGTGGCGTCCGTGGTCAGCACCGAGAACCGCGACCTGGGGTACACGCCGCCGCCCGGGGTCACCGATCAGGCGGGACGGCGTGACGCCGGATTGCAGCTCGGCGCGACGCAGATCAACGAGCGCTCGCTCCGGCTGCTCGCGCGCGGCCTCGCGCGCGGGGAGCGCGCGGAAGCCTACCTCCGCTTCAGCACCGAGGGCGACAAGAACTTCCTCAAGTACCGGAAGCTCCGCGTGTGGGCGCGGGGCCGCGGGCCGGGGTGGGAGGACGGCGATCTCGAGTTCCTGGTCAAAGCCGGCAAGGACCAGGACAACTTCTACCTCTATCACATACCAGCGCGCACCGCGTCGTGGGAGCCGGAGGTCGTCGTGGATTTCGCGCGCTGGCTGCGGTTGCGCGCGCAGATCGAGCAGGCGTGGCTGCGGGGCGACAGCGCGCGGGTGTACCCCGGCTGCCCCGACTCCACACTCGTGATTCCCGACTCCTCGTTCGTCATGTGCGACGGACCCTACATCGTCCACGTACGCGACCCGGCCACTGCCCCTCCCAACCTCGCCCGCGTCCAGGAAATCGCGGCCGGCATCTGGCGCGTCAACGACCACGTGTTCGTGGACCAGGCGGAAGTGTGGGTGGACGATATCCGGCTCAGCGATGTCGTCGAGGACGCCGGCGTGGCCGCGGCGCTGGACGTCAGTCTGTCCGCCTCCGACGTCGCGGACGTCGCCGTGAGCCTGTCGCGCCGGGACGCCCAGTTCCGTCAGCTCGGCGACGATCCCTCGTACGTCGCCGACAATGCCGCCAGCGTGGGTGGAACGCTCCGCCTCGACCGGTTCCTCCCCAGGGCGTGGGGGCTCGCCGCCCCCCTGACGGTCCGGCACACGGAGACGGCGAGCGACCCGTTCTACCTGAGCGGCACCGATCTCCGCGGCGACGCCATCGCCGGCCTCCGCACGCCGCGCACGTCGGCGACGAGCTACAGCGTCGTCCTCCGGCGCGTGCAGCGATCGGTGGGGCGGCTGGGCCGGTGGCTGCTCGACCCGGTCGCCATCTCCGGCACGTACGCCGGCGGCGACGCGCGCGCCGAGCTCTCCCAGGCGAGCGCCTCGAGCTTCGGGCTCAACGTCGATTACAGCCTCACGCCCGGGCCCACCGCGGTGCGCCTCTGGGGACGCCGCGTCCGGATCAATCCCTCCGGGCTTCGCCTGCGCTCCGGCTTCACGGGCGCCGACGCCACCCGCTTCACCTACGACGTGCCGGTGCCCCGTCCAGGAGACACGCAGGCGCCGGCCGTGTCGCGCACGCGGCTGTGGCGCAACTCGGCTTCGGTGGACCTGCTGCCGGTCACGGGCGTGCAGCTCCGCGTCGATGCCGCCTCGACGCGCGATTTGCGCGACTACGGCGACTCGACGACCATCGGGCGCCTGCTTCGCCAGGGGAGCGCGTCGCTATTCGGACAGGATATCGGCATCGAGACGCAGCGCACGCTCGCCACGCTGGCGAGCGTGACGCCGCGCCTCGCGGCGTGGATCCGGCCGCGGGCCTCGTTCACCTCCTCGTTCGCCGCCACCCGCGATGCGAACGCGCGCCAGCCGGTGCGGGAGCAGGGGGATACGGCCGGCGCCTTCCACGTGCCGGCGGCCTTCAGCAACACCCGCCGCCTCGAAACCGGCACCCAGCTCGACCCGCGCCGGCTCGCACAGGCCGCCTTCGGCGACTCCGCCGGCGTCGTGCGCTGGATCGGCCGGATCACGAACCTGGATTTCTCGTATACGCGCGAGCGGCGCTCGAGCTTCAATCGCGCGGGCGACTTGCCGCCCTTCGGCTACCAGCTCGCCCTCGGCGGGATGGACGCCTTCCGGCGCACGGGGACCCTGCTGGCGGGCTCCGCCCTCGAGAATCAGACCCTGAGCGCCGGGGGGACGGCGGCGCTGATCCTCGGCTTGCGCGTCAACGCGACGTTCCGCAGTACGCGCGGCGTCGCCTGGGCGCTCCGCTCCGAACAACAGATCCCCATTCGCAGCCGCACCCAGGACTGGCCCAGCGGCACCCTCGCCTGGTCGTTCGCACCGTCGCGACGCACCCTCGGACGGGTGCTGTCCAGCGTGACGGCGCAGCTGGGGTACCGGCGCTCGGAAACGTCGAGCGAGCAGCCGACGTTCGGGTCGGTCACGGGCGTGTCCACGAGCCGCACTACCGAGCGCTCCGCCAGCCCGTCGTTTTCCCTCACCTGGGCCGGCGGGGTCCTCACCAGCTTCGACGCCCGGACCACGCGCTCCGATCAAGTCGCCGCGGGTAACGTGTTTCGCACCGACGGCGGCCAGCAGAACGCCGTCGTGGCTTTCACGTTTCGCTCGCCCGTGGGCCGGGTGCGACGGCCGCTCATCCGGACCACCGGCACCTACGGCGTTCTGGAAAACCGGAAGTGCCTCCGCAGCGCCGGCCAGGAGCAATGCGTCCCCTTCGTGGACAGCCGGCAGGCCACCGCCCAGCTTACCATGGATACGGACCCCACCCCCAACATGAGCGCGGGACTCTCGATGGCGTACATCTTGAACGACGAGCGGCAGGCGAATCGGCGTACGTCTCAGCTCGTGATCACGGCGTTCGTGCAGCTGCAGACCAGCGTGGGGCAGCTGCGATGAGGCGCGCGGTGCTGGCGGCCGGCGCCGGCCTCGCCCTGCTGCTCGCCTGCGGGAGCGGCACGCCCCCGCGCGAGTTCGACGGCCGCACGGCGTTCACCTACGTGGAACGGCAGATGGCGTTCGGTCCCCGGATCCCGGGGACGCCTGGCCACGTCAAGATGGGCGACTGGCTGCTCGCCGAGCTGCGGGCCCGTGCCGACACCGTGATCGTCCAGGAAATCCGGCACGTCACGCGGCAGGGCGACACGATCCGCATGCGGAACTTCTTCGCCCGCTTCCGCACCGCGGCGGCCGAGCGGGTGCTGTTTCTCGCGCATTGGGACACCAGGCCCCACGCCGACCAGAGCCAGAATCTGGGCCAGCGGCGCCTGCCCGTGCCGGGAGCGAACGACGGCGCCTCGGGCGTGGCCGTCTTGCTCGGCGTCGCCGATGCCCTGAAGAAGAAGCCTCCCACGCTCGGCGTGGACCTGCTGTTCGTGGACGGGGAGGACTACGGGGACTTCGCCGACTCGAACGAGGTCTTGATCGGCTCCCGCTACTTCGCCGCCCACCAGCCACCCGGGTACCAGCCCCTCTTTGCCGTGCTGTTCGACATGGTGGGCGACAAGGACCTGCAGATCTATCAGGAGAGCAACTCCGTCGCCTTCGCGCCGGAAGTTGTGAAGCGGGTGTGGGACGCCGCCGCCGGTCTCAGGTACAGCCGCACCTTCGTGCCCACGGTGCGGCACACCCTCACCGACGACCATGTCGCGCTGCAGCAGGCGGGCATCCACGCGATCGATGTGGTGGACTTCGACTATCCGTACTGGCATACGACCGAAGACACGACCGACAAGGTGAGCGCGGCGAGCTTGCAGATAGTTGGTGATGTAGCCGTCGCGCTGGTGAGGCAATAAGAGGCGGCGGTCAAGCGTTTGACCGCCGTCCTCGTAGTGCACGTCCGCGTTTTTTCGGTGCCGCCATTCGGAGGGCGCACGGTATGTTGGCGCCATGGACGACCGCCGCGCCGCTCTCCTGCTCGCCTGTCTCGCCCTCGCCGGCGCCGCCGTCCGCTTCGTCGTGTCTCCCTCTCCCACGGCGTCGCCCGGCGATGTCCGCCTCGAGTCCACCGCTCCTCCCGCCGCCGGCCTGCAGGAGACCGCGCGCCGGGCCGCGAGTCTCGCGCGTCCGCTCCAACCGGGTGAGCGGATCGATCTGGACCGCGCCGACGTGACCGAGATCACCCGACTCCCGCGCATCGGTCCAGCGCTGGCGCAACGTATCGTCGCGTGGCGCACCGAGCACGGTCCATTTGGCAGTCTCGCACGCCTCGACAGCGTGCCCGGCGTCGGTGCCAAATTACTTGACGCCATCCGGCCGTACGTCGTCCAGCCTTGACCCGACCCCCCCCGGGAAATACTTTAGATGCTTCAATTCCAACGAGTTGCGTACGGCGACGGCAGCGGCCACCCCCGACAAACTGGGCGACATCCTCGTTCGCGAGGGGCTGATCACCCTGGAACAGCTCAAAAAGGCCCTCCAGGAGCAGAAAAGCTCCGGGATGCGCCTGGGCTACACCCTGGTGAAGCTCGGCTTTATCGAGGAGACCGAGGTCACCAAGATGCTGGCCCGGCAGTACCGGATGCCGGCGGTGGACCTGTCCCGCTTCGAAGTCGACCCTAAGATCCTGAAGCTGATCCCCCCCGATATCGCGACCAAGCACACCGTCCTGCCGCTCAAGCGGGAGGGGCGGACCCTCACCGTGGCGATCGCCGACCCGAACAACGTGACGGCGATCGAGGACATCAAGTTCATCACCCGGTGCGACATCTTCCCGGTGATCGCGGGGGAGTACACCCTGCGCAACGCGATCGACCGCTACTACCAGCAGTCCGACGCGCAGCTCCAGAGCCTGCTCAAGAGCGTCGAGGCGGCCGACGACCTGGAGGTCGTCGAGGATCAACAGGACGAGGACGTCAAGGCGCAGGATCTCGCTGATGACGCTCCCGTTGTGAAGCTCATCAACGGGCTGCTCACCGACGCCGTGAAACGCGGCGCCTCCGACATCCATATCGAGCCGTTCGAGCACGAGATGCGGGTGCGCTACCGCGTGGACGGAGCGCTGCACGAGGTCATGAAACCCCCGGTGAAGATGCGGGCGGCGCTCACCTCGCGCGTCAAGATCATGGCGCAGCTGAACATCGCCGAGCGGCGCGTGCCGCAGGACGGGCGGATCAAGCTCAAGATGGGCGCGCGGGTCATCGACTTCCGCGTCTCGACGCTCCCCGTGCTGTTCGGGGAAAAGATCGTGCTCCGGATCCTCGACAAGGGCAATCTGACCCTCGACCTCAAGACGTTCGGCTTCGAGCCCAAGTCGGAGGCCGATCTCCTCAAGGCGATCCTGAATCCGTACGGGATGGTGTTGGTCACGGGCCCGACGGGCTCCGGCAAGACGACGACGCTGTACTCGGCGCTGTCGCGGATCAACCAGATCGACGTGAACATCATGACCGCCGAGGACCCGGTCGAGTACAACCTGATGGGGATCAATCAGGTGCTCGTCCGGAACGAGGTGGGGATGACGTTCGCCGCGGCGCTGAAGGCGTTCCTGCGCCAGGACCCGAACATCATCATGGTGGGCGAGATCCGCGACCTGGAGACGGGGTCGATCGCGATCAAGGCGGCGCTCACGGGCCACCTCGTGCTCTCGACGCTGCATACGAACGACGCGCCGTCGACGATCACGCGCATGGTGGACATGGGGATCGAGCCGTTCAACGTGGCGAGCGCCGTCAACCTGATCGTGGCGCAGCGGCTGGTACGGCGCATCTGCTCGGGCTGCAAGCAGGAGCACAACTATTCGGACGAGGAAATGCACGCCTTCGGGATCGACCGGAAGGTCGGCCCGTTCTTCAAGGGCGCCGGCTGCGAGACGTGCAATGACACGGGCTACAAGGGCCGGCAGGGGCTGTACGAAGTGATGGCGTGCACGAGCCCCCTCCGGCGCGGCATCCTGAAGGGCGCCTCGACCGAAGAGCTGCGCGACATCGCCGTCGGGGAAGGGATGCTGACGCTGCGCATGGACGGGATGGTCAAGGTCAAGAAGGGTGTGACCACGCTGGAAGAAGTCGTCAAGGAAACCGCGGCCGGCTAAGGGAGACCGAGCGATGCCGATAAACCTCCGAGCGCTGCTCGAGGAGATGATTGAAAAGGACGCATCCGACCTGCACATCGTGGCGGGGGAGCGCCCCAAACTGCGCATCGACGGCGACATCCAGAACGCGACGACCGACGAGGTGCTGACGCCCAAGGACACTCTGTCTCTGGCTTACTCGGTGCTCACCGAGAACC
>DASXUE010000009.1:0-2012 GCA_036505055.1 Gemmatimonadales bacterium
CAAACCGTCGGCGGACTCTTCACCGAGGAGTACGAGCGGTTCGTCGACGGGGTGCGGCTGCTCCATCCCGACGTCGCGGAGCAAGAGCTGCGACGTCGGCACTCCCTCACGCTGGTGCCCGGCGCGCCGCGAACGGTCAGCGTGCCGGGGTGGGACGACGTCATTCACCTCACCCCGCGCATGCCCATCACCGACGGCTGGCGCACCGAGTACTGGTCGGCGCGGCGGGATCGCCGCGCGCCCAACCTGGCGCCGGACGTCGTGCACGAGCTGGACCGTCGCCGCGAGCGCGTGCGCGCCATGGCCAACTCGGCGACGCCAGGCTACTTGGGCGGGTGGCAACAAATCCTCACCGCGCTGGACAACGTCCAGGATTTCACCGCGACGGTGTCGGCGCTCGGCCACCTCGCGCTCTGGACGTTCGAGCGGCTCACGCCCGCCCTCGAACGGGTCGGGCTCCGCGCCCTGCTGCGGAGCGCGCCGTTTCTCGCGCGCATCGGTGCGCGGTTTATCCCCGGGCTCGGGCTCATCCTCACGGTGAGCGATCTGCTCAACCTGCTCTCGTTTCTCGGGCAGACGGCGACGCCGCTCTACGCGCTGCTCTGCGGCGGCGTCCGCGACGCCGTCGCGGAGGCCGCCCAGCTCGCGCTGTTCGGCAAGCGTCGGCCCTCGTTCCAGGGCCTCGACCTGCTGCGCCGCGGCGTGCCCGCGGCGGGATTCAAACGGCCGCCCAAGGAGGAAACCTGGCGGCTCATGCGAATCTCCCCGGGCGGACGGCTCGGGCGGTTCGGCTACCTGCCGCGCGCGATCGGTCGGCTGCCCCGGTTCAGTAACCTCATCGAGGCCGTGCAGGTCACGGACTCACTCTTTGGGGTGGGCGTGAGCTTCGGCGGGCTCGTCGGCACGCTGAGCGAGGCGGCCCACTCGGCCGCACTCTTCTCCCAGGGCACGGACGTGCGGGTCAACGCCCAGCCGCTCCTGGGAAAGTACGCGGCGATCTTCAATGAGCCGCTCGGGCGGCGAAGCCCCGGCGAGCTGCTCGTCACGCGCCAGGCGAGCCTGGTGCTCGCCAGCGCGCCCGCGATCCTGTCGCGCCCGGAGGAGTTCGACGACGACACCGTGCTCCTCACCATGGCCGGGTACACCGCGGCCATGGACACCGTCTATCGGTTCCTGCGCGGCTACGCCTGGCAGGACACCTTCGCCCAGGCGACGGAGGACCGCTTCGCGGCCCCGCTCGCCCTGGACGCCTTCACCGTCGAGACGCTCGCGGCCGACGGCGTCGCGATCCCGGAGGCCGCCGCCTGGGCGGCCCCGGGCACGCCCGCGTTCCTCACGGGGAACGAGTACGCCGAGCAGGTCGGCATCCCCGCCGCGCAGGCGATGAAACAGTGGATCGAGGACCGGCGGCAGACGCCGGCCGGGACCTTCGCCGCGGCCTGTCAGACCGCGTGCATCGAAATGACCCTCTACGCCCTCGAGGAGGACGAGGGGATCATCCATTGGCAGATGGGGACGGACGCCCGCCTCGCCGGCTCGCTGAGCGAGGAAGGGCTCCTCGTCGATATCAGCGCTCCCCCGGAGACGCTGTGGAAGTTTTGGACCGCTGCGCGCGAGCTGATCGAGTCGCGCGGCAAGACCTACCTCACGGCCCCGCAGTGGCGGCAGCTCGCCGACACGCACGGGATCACCCTCATCCCGACGCTCCCACCCACGGCCCCGTGGCCCTCGGAGTGGAGCGAGGTGCTCGGCTCTAGCCGGCTAGAGCAAAGCTAGGACCAGGGGGGTATCGCGCACGTGCAGCAGCTGCAGGAGCCCCCCGCTACGACGTAGAATCGGCTCCACGATTCAGGATCCACACGCAGACCCCCCGGGGGTATGGTGGCGCTTCGCGCGATCCGGTTGGAGCCCCGCGACCCCCCCACGCGATCGAACACGAGCACGCTCGTGTTCGACTTTTACTCGAGTCACTCCGTGACTCGAGTAAAAGTCACGCCCAGAGGGCTGGCAGG
>DASXUE010000010.1:0-53758 GCA_036505055.1 Gemmatimonadales bacterium
TGGCGAGATACTCGCGGGCGTCGCGCGGCCCGATGTGCATCTTCCAATTGGCGGCGAAGAGCAGTGGTCTCACGCGTCCTCCAGGGCCGCGACGCCGGGCAGGACCTTCCCCTCGAGAAACTCGAGGGTGGCACCGCCTCCCGTCGAGATGTGCGTGATCTTGTCCTCGAGCCCGGCGACGGCGGCCGCGGAGTCCCCGCCCCCGACCACCGTCACCGCGCCCTTGGCGCCCGCGTCCACGAGCGCCTGCGCGACGGCGCGGGTCCCGGCGTCGAAGGGCGGCGTCTCGAACACGCCCATCGGCCCATTCCAGATGATCGTCTTGGCGTGGAGCAGCCGGGCACGGAAGTCGTGGCGCGTCTTCTCGTCGATGTCGTAGATCGCCCAGCCATGCGGGATCGCGTCGACGGGGACCTCTTTGCGCTCGGCGCCCTGATCGAGAGACGGGGCCACGACCGCGCCGCGCGGCAGGATGAGTTTCTTGCCGCTACGCTCGAGCAGCGTCTTCGCCATGGCGACGCGATCGGTCTCGACCAGCGAGCTGCCCACCGAAAGCCCCATCGCGACGAGGAACGTGCACGCCATGGCGCCGCCGATGAGGATCTCGTCGACGCGCGGCAGCAGCGCCTCGAGCACGTCGATCTTCCCCGAGATCTTCGCGCCCCCAACCACCGCCACGAACGGGCGCTTGGGCCGGTGCAGCGCCTCGCCGAGGTACGTCAATTCCTTCTCCATCAGGAAGCCGGCGACCGCGGGCTTCAGAATGTGCGCGACGCCCTCGGTCGATGCGTGCGCGCGGTGCGCGGAGCCGAAGGCGTCGTTCACGTAGAAGTCGCCGAGCGCGGCGAATACCTTGGCCAGCTCGGGGTCGTTCGCCTCCTCGCCGGGCCAGAAGCGGGTGTTCTCGACCAGCGCCACGCCACCGCGCGGGAGGCGACGCGTGGCCGGAACGCCGGCCGCGGGATCGGGAATGAACTCGAGGGGCGCGCCGAGCAGCCGCTCGAGCTCGTGCACGACCAGACGCAGCGAGTACTTCGGATCGGGGGCCCCCTTGGGGCGTCCCAGGTGCGATAAGAGGACGACGCGCGAGCCCTTCTCTCTGAGGTACGCAATCGTTGGAAGCGCGGCGCGGAGGCGCGTATTATCGGCCACGGCCCCGCCCTCCGCCAGCGGCACGTTGAAGTCCACGCGCACCAGCGCGCGCCGGCCGTCGAGCGCTTCCCCCGGCAAGTCGCGCAGGCTCCGCTTGCTCACTTCCTGCGCCCGATGTGCGCCAGCAGGTCGACGCAACGCG
This sequence comes from Gemmatimonadales bacterium, assembly GCA_036505055.1. Taxonomy (GTDB): domain Bacteria; phylum Gemmatimonadota; class Gemmatimonadetes; order Gemmatimonadales; family GWC2-71-9; genus 20CM-2-65-7. The sequence continues at coordinate 1,295 of DASXUE010000010.1, forward strand.
CCGAGTACCCCATCTCGTTGTCGTACCACGACGAGACGTGCACCAGCGTGCCGTCGATCACGTTGGTGGACATCGCATCCACCACGCTCGAGTAGAGGCTCCCGATGTAGTCGACCGAGACGAGGGGCTCGTCGCTCACGTCGAGGATCCCCTTGAGCGCGCCCTGCGCCGCCCGCTTGAAGGCGGCGTTCACCTCCTCGATCGTGGTCTTCTTCTCGACCTCGGCGGTGAGATCGACGATCGACACGTCGGGCGTGGGCACGCGCAGCGACACGCCGTCGATCCTTCCTTTCAGTTCGGGAAGCACCAGAGCGGTCGCCTTGGCCGCCCCGGTCGTCGTCGGGATGATGCTCAACGCCGCCGCGCGGGCGCGGCGCAGGTCCTTGTGGGGCAGGTCGAGGATCTGCTGGTCGTTCGTGTAGCTGTGCACGGTGGTCATGAAGCCGTGCTTGAAGCCCCAGGTGTCCATCACGACCTTCACGACGGGCACGAGGCAGTTCGTCGTGCATGAGGCGTTGGAAATGACGTGGTGCTTGGCGGGGTCGTACTTCTCGTGGTTCACGCCCATCACGATCGTGATGTCCTCGCCCTTGGCGGGCGCCGAGATCACGACCTTCTTCGCTCCGGCGGTGAGGTGCTTGGCGGCCGCGTCACGGTCGGTGAAGCGCCCCGTGCTCTCGAGCACCAGCTCCACGCCCAGATCCTTCCAGGGGAGCTTTTCCGGCTCCTTGATGGCCGAAACCTTGACCTCGCGGCCGTTGACGACGAGGGCGTCGCCCTTGGCCTCCACCGTGCCGGGGAAGCGGCCGTGCACGGAGTCGTACTTGAGCAGGTGAGCCAGCGTCTTGGTGTCGGTGATGTCGTTGACCGCGACGAAGTCGAGGTCCGACTGCTTGGCGAGCGCCGCCGCCCGCACCACGTTGCGCCCGATGCGCCCGAACCCATTGATCCCCACCCGCACACCCATGGCATCCGCTCCTAGGTGAAATCCGGAATGACCGCGCGGCCGAAGGTGACGCCATGAATCGTGCGCGCGCCCGCTTGCTGTAGTGCCCTGGCTGCTTCCGCTATCGTGGCACCCGTTGTAAAGACGTCATCGACAATAACGAATGTAGAATGCTCAATGTCTAACTCCCAATGATCATTGAGCATTGGGAATTCTACATTGGACATTCCGAAGGCGCCCGCCACATTCGCCAGCCGAGTCTCCGGTGTCAACGTGGTCTGCGTCGCCGTTTCGCGCACCCGCTCGAGCAGGCCGCGGGCCACCGGCACGCGCCAGCGGCGGCCCAGGGCGGCGGCGAGCGCCTCGCTCTGGTTGTAGCCCCGCTCCCGCTGGCGCCGGGGCGCCAGGGGGATGGGGACCAAGAACGGGGGGGAATCGGAGCCAGGAGCCGGGAGCAAGCGCACCATCGCGTCGGCGAGATCGTCGGCGATTCGCGGCAAGGCGCGGTACTTGAGCGCGTGGACGGCGTCCCGCGCCCCGTCGCCGAGCCACACCGCCGAGCGCACGGTGCCGAGCGCCGGGGGCCAAGCGGCGCACAACCGGCACGGTCCGAAGTGGGGCTCGGGCTGGCCGCAACGCGCGCACCAAGGGGGCTGGACGGGACGCCAGCGGTGCCGGCACACGGGGCACACGATGCGGTCGGCGTCGCGAGCGGTGAGGAGGCTGTGGCAGAGGAGGCACTCCGCCGGCAGCAGCAACCGGGTCAGTCCCTGCAGGGTGCTAGGCACGCAGCGCGCGCTCGACCGCCGCGCGCATGACCTCGACCGGCGCGACGAAGCCGGGGAAGAAACGGGAGAAGGCCGCGGCGCCCTGGTGCACCAGGACGTCGCGCCCGTCCGCCGCGGCGACGCCGCGGGCGCGCAGCATGCGCACCCACCGCGTCTCCCCGCGAGCGTACACCAGGTCGAGCGCCACACGAACTCCCGGCAGGTCTTTGGGATCGATGGGGAGCGGATCGCCCTCCGCCAATCCGAGGGGGGTCGCGTTGATCACGGCGTCCACCTTCGTCGGCCCATGCGCCGGCTCGACGCGCGCGCCGGCGCCGGCGGCCCACTGCGCGAACTGGCGCGCGCGGTCGGGATGGCGGGACCGGACCCACAACGCGGCCCCCGCATCGACCGCCGCGATCGCGACCGCGCGCGCCGATCCCCCGGTGCCGATGACCAGCCAGCGGCCGCCCTTGCCCCCGTTTTGTCCAAGCGCGCTCAGCGCCGCCCCGATGCCGGCCACGTCGGTGTTGTCGCCGACCAGCGCGCCGTCCTCGGTCCAGAACGTATTACACGCGCCGGCCCGGGCGCAGACATCCGTTTTCCGCGCGACGGATCGTTCCACCGCCTCCTTGTGCGGGACCGTCACGTTTCCCGCCCCGCCCGTGGCCGCCAGAGCCTGGAGCACCGTCCCGAGCGCAGGCGCCGGGACGTGCAGCGCCAGGTACTGCGCGTCGATGCCGAGGGCGCGGCAGGCGGCGTTGTGCATCGCCGGCGACAACGAGTGCGCTACCGGATCGCCGAGGATGGCGAGGAGGCGCGTGCTAGCGCCGGTCTCCACGCTGCCCTTCCGTCGCGAGCCGCTCCGCCACCGCGGCCACCAGGGCCTCGAGCTCGGCGCACGTATCGCGGTACACGTCGAGGTCGCCGCCGAAGGGATCGCTTACTTCCGCCTCGTCGCCCTCGCGTCCCGCGTATTCGCCCAGCACGAAGACCCGGCCCTCGCCGCCCAGCTCGTCCACGCGGGCCCGATGGTGCCGCGCCATCGTGAGGATCAGATCCGCCTGCTCCACCAGCTCGCGCGTGAGCAGCCGGGCCCGGTGTCCCGACAGGTCCAGCCCGCGCTCCAAGCCGACGAGATACGCGCCTTCCGACGCGGGCGCGCCGTCCCACGCCCCCGTGCCCGCCGAGCCGACCGTCACGCCGTCCATGGTGCGGTCCTTCAACGCGCGCATCAGCAACGCCTCGGCGAGAGGACTGCGGCAGATGTTGCCGGTGCAGACGAGCAGGACGTTGCTGATCGTCCGGCTCATGGCGCGAGATGCCCCACGGCGCGGCGCAGCTCGCCCGCGCTCACCGCCCCTTCGCGGATCAATCGCGCCGCCGGCTGCGTGCAGTCAACCACGGTCGAGGGTGGCCGGTTGCCCAGCACACCGCCGTCGAGAACCAGCAGCCGGCCCGATCGCACCGGCTGCGCGAAGTCCCGCACGATGGCGGCGGCACCGGGTGCCGGCTGACTCCCGGGTAGGTTGGCGGAGGTCGAGGTGAGCGGCTCGCCCAGCGCCGCGACCAGGCGCGCGATGCTCGCGTGCGAGGTCCAGCGAACCGCGATCCCGCCCTCCGGGCCGCGCAGCAAATCGGGGAGGCGGCCGGAGCCGCCGGGGAGCACGAGGGTCAGCGGGCCGGGCCAGAACGCCCGCGCTAGGGCACCGGCCGACGCGTTGAACGCCAACCCGTGCGCCTCCGCCATCCCGCGGTCGCTGATCAGCAGGAGAAACGGTTTCCCGGCGCGCCGGCCCTTCAACGCCGCCAGCGCGGCCACGTCCGCTTCCAGCACGCGCGAGCCGAGGCCGTACACCGTCTCCGTGGGGTAGGCGAGCAGGCCCCCGCCCCGCAGGTGTGTTACGGTTCGCGGGATGGCGGCCGACACCTCCGCCTCGGTGCGAAACGGGAGGGGGTTCACCGCAGCTCACGGGCCAACGCCTCGGCGATCCGAAAGTCGTCCGCCGTCGTGACCTTCAGATTATGCGCCGAATCCGCCACGACCTCGACCGGGAATCCCGCCCGCTCGCACACTTCGGCGTCATCGGTCGGCACGGGCCCGTTCTGACGCAGGCCGGCGTACGCCTGATCGATCATTGCGCGCGGAAACCCCTGAGGCGTCTGCGCCCGCCAGAGGTGGTTTCTCTCGACCGTTTTCGTGATCCGCCTCTCCTCGACGACTTCTTTGACGGTGTCGCTGACCGGGACCGCGGCGACGGCGCCGACGCCGCCCCGAGCCCGGTCGATGACCGCGTCGATCGTCTCGCGTCCGACAAAGGGCCGGGCCGCGTCGTGCACCAGAACGACGGCGGCGCCTGGCGGCAGTGCGCGCAACCCGGCCCGCACGGACTCCGCCCGCTCGGCGCCGCCCGGCACGAGCGCCAGGCGTTCGCCGCGCAGCTTCCCCAGCCAGTCGGGGGGCCGCTCAGCGTATCCCGGCGGCAGCGCCACGACCACGTGCGTCACCTGGGGATGCGATGTGAAGGGGCGCAGCGCGCGCAGCAGCATGGGGACGCCGAGGATGGGCCGGAACTGCTTGGGCTCACCCGGCCCGGCGCGCACGCCGACCCCGGCCGCCACCACCACCACCCCCACGTCAGGCGGCGAGGCGGCGGGCGAGCTCACCGATTCCCTCCAGCCCCACGACGTCCAGGCCCGCGGGCGCCACGCGCGAGCGGGCCGAGAGGAACGCGCGCCGGAACCCCTGGCGGCCCGCCTCCGCGAGGCGGCGCTCGACGCCGGCCACGGGCCGGACCTCACCGCCCAGGCCGACTTCGCCGAGAAAGACGGCATCCGCGGGGATCGGTCGATCGTGCACGCTCGAGACCAGTGCGGCGACCACGGCGAGGTCGGTCGACGGCTCGACCAGCCGCACACCCCCCGTGACGTTGACGAACACATCGAGCCCCGAGACGGGGAGGCCGCCGCGGCGCTCGAGCACCGCGAGCAGCACGGCGAGCCGCCGCTGGTCGAGGCCGGTAGCGACCCGCTGCGGCGTGCCGAATCCCGGCTTCGACGCGAGCGCCTGAATCTCGACCAACATCGGGCGCGTGCCTTCCATGAGCGCGGTGACCGCCGAGCCGGCGACGCCGCTGTGGCGGCCGGCGAGGAAGGCGGCCGCGGGATCGGGCACGGGCGCGAGGCCCGCGCCCGTCATCTGGAAGACGCCGATCTCGTCGACCGAGCCGAAGCGGTTCTTGACGGCGCGCAGGATGCGATGGTCGAGCGTCGCCTCGCCCTCGAAGTAGAGGACGGTGTCCACGATGTGCTCGAGCGTGCGGGGCCCCGCGATGCCGCCCCCCTTCGTCACGTGGCCGACGAGGAAGACCGCCGGCCCGGCCTCCTTGGCGAAGCGCATCAGGTGGGCGGCGCACTCGCGCACCTGGCCGACGTTGCCGGGCGCGCCCTCGAGGGCGTCGGTGTACGTGGTCTGAATCGAGTCCACGAACACGACGCGCGCGCCCAGTGTCGCCGCGTGGTGCGTGATGGCCTCGAGCCGGGTTTCGCCGAGGACGTGCACGGCCCCCGCGTCGTCGGCGAGACGGTCGGCGCGCATCCGGATCTGGTCGGGGGATTCTTCCCCGGAGACGTACAGGGTGGGGACGCCCGCGCGCTCGAGCCGCGCCGCGCACTGGAGCAGCAGCGTGGATTTGCCGATGCCGGGCTCGCCCCCCACCAGCACGACGGACCCGGGGACGATTCCCCCCCCGAGCACGAAATCGAATTCCGCCAATCCGGTGCGCCAGCGCGCGACCGCCCCGCCGCCCACGGCGGACAGGCGGACCGGCGGACTGCCGGACGGCGCGGCGCTGTGGCCGACCGCCCGTCCGCCCGACCGCCCGACGGCCTCTTCGACCAGCGTATTCCACGCCCCGCAGCTGTCGCAGCGGCCGCCCCACTTCGGCTGCTCGGCGCCGCACTCGGTGCAGCGAAACACGGAGTGCCCTTTAGACACTCACGGCCTCTGGGGGTGCCTGTCGCGCCGTCGGGTTCACGAACCGCGTGTAACGCTTCTCAAAGTTCAGAGAGACCGTACCGGTGGGACCGTTTCGCTGCTTGCCGATAATCAGCTCGGCCTTGCGCTCGATGTCATTCCCATCCTTGTCCAGTTTCTTCCCGTCCGGCGTTGGTACTGCGTACATCTCTTCGCGATAGATAAAGAGCACCACGTCCGCATCCTGTTCGATTGCACCTGATTCCCTGAGGTCGGCCAACTGCGGCCGTCGGTGCTCACCGCCCCGCTGCTCCGGCGCGCGTGACAATTGCGAAAGGGCCATTACAGGAACGTCGAGTTCCTTGGCGAGACCCTTTAGCGATCTGGAGATGTACGAGATCTCCTGCGTGCGGTTCTCTATCTCTGAGGGCCCTTGCATCAGTTGGAGGTAGTCGAGGACGATCAGGTCGATATCGTGTTCAGCTTTTAGGCGGCGAGCCTTGGATCGAACAGCCAGCGGGGACAACGCCGCGCTGTCATCGATCCAGATCTGCGCCGAACTGAGGAAACCAGCTGCCCTTGCCAGCTTCACATAGTCCTCATCGTGTAGCTGCCCTATGCGTAGGCGATGGGCGTCAACATACCCCTCCGAGCAGAGCAAACGCTGGACGACCTGGTCTTTCGACATCTCGAGAGAAAAGAAGGCGACCTTCATCTGGGCTTGGATAGCCGCGTGCTGCACCACGTTCAGGGCGAAAGCGGTTTTTCCCATGGAGGGCCGTGCAGCAAGGATGATCAGGTCACTCTTTTGGAAGCCCGCTGTCTTCTCGTCGAGATCTGAGAACCCGCTCGGTACGCCCGTGATCGCACTTCCTTTGCCGTGGAGCTTCTCAATCCGCTCCATGGTGGGCCAGATGAGCTCCTTGATCCTTATGAATTCCTCGGCCCTTCGGAATTGGACAACCTGGAAAACGCGCTGCTCGGCACTGTCGAGCACGTCGGCAACGTTCGCGTGGCCCTCATAGATATCGTGAATGATCCCTGTGGCGGCGTCCACGAGGCGTCGGAGCACCGCCTTGTCGCGAACGATCTTCGCGTGGTAGTCGATGTTGGCGGCGGTCGGCACGACGTCGATGAGGGAGGCGAGGTATTCCATCCCGCCCGCCCGGTCGAGATCGCCGCGGCGGGACAGCTCCTCGCGTAGCGTGACGGGGTCGATGACGTCGCCGCGCTCGGTGAGGGCCACCATCGCCCGGTACAGCAGGCGGTGGCCCTCCCGGTAGAACATCGTGTCGTCCAGGACCTCGGCCGCCTTGAGGGCCGCGTCCTGGTCGAGCAGCATCGCGCCGAGCACCGCCTGCTCCGCCTCGTTGCTCCAGGGAGCTTGGCGGCCGGCGAACTCGCGATCAGCTGTCGAGGAGACGGCGGGCGATACGGACGTCATCCCAGGTCGGCCTTTTCCAGTTGGGGTTCCGCAGCAGGGCGGCGGGGTGGTACGTGACGATCACCGGCATTCCGCGGAACCGGTGCACCTGGTTCCGCAGCGCGCCGAGGGACTGCTTGGTGTTGAGCAGCGTCTGCGCCGCCGTCCCTCCCATCGCCAGGATCACCTTCGGTTGCAGCAGCTCGAGCTGGCGAAAGAGATACGGGACGCACGCGGCGATTTCGTCATACTGCGGCAAACGGTTGTCCGGCGGCCGGCATTTCACGACGTTGCAAATGAACACCTGCTCACGCGGGAAATCTATCGCCCCGAGGATCTTCGTGAGCAGCTCCCCGGCCTTGCCGACAAAGGGACGGCCGGTCTCGTCTTCCGTCCGGCCCGGCCCCTCACCCACCACCACCAGCCGCGCGTCGCCCGGCCCCTCCCCGGGCACGGTGTTGGTCCGGCTCTCGCACAGCTTGCACTTGGTGCACGCGGCCACGAGCGTGGCGACGTCGGCGAGCGTCGCCGCCTGCTGCACGGGATCGCTCGCGAACAAGTCGCCGCTCGGAGGATCGAACGTGAGGCCAGCCGGCGGAAGGTCGGGATGCGGGATGGGGGATGCGGGATGCGTGGGTGCGGGTGCCGCGGGCACCACGTATCCCGCATCCCGCATCTCGCTTCCCGGCAGTACGACCGCATCTCCGCCCAGGAGCCGCTGCTGTTCGAGATACGTCTTCGCCAGAGCCCGGCCGTCAGTCAAAGGGCCTCTTCTACGAGGTCGAGAATGCGTTCGGCCACGTCGCGCTTCGACAGGAGCGGTAGCTCTACCTGCCGGCCGTCCTTGCCGAGGACGGTCACGCGATTCGTCGTGACCTCGAATCCCGCGCCGGGCTCGAGCGCGTCGTTCAAGACCACGAAGTCGAGGGCCTTATCTTGCAGCTTGCGCCGTGCGCTGGCTAGTCCGTCCCCGCCGGTCTCGAGGGCGAATCCCACCATGAGACAGCGCTTCGGGCGCTTGAGCGACGTGAGGATGTCCGGCGTCGGCTCGAGCTCGAGCGTCCAGGCGCCGTTGCCCCGCGGCTGTTTGGTGCGCGCGGCGGATTTGGGCCGGTAGTCGGCGGGCGCCGCGGCCATGATGAGTGCGTCGGCCTGCTTGACCATGGCCTGCAGCGCGCGCTGCATTTCCTCCGTCGTCTCCACGCGGTGCGTCGCGACACCTCCGGGGGGCATCAGCGTCGTGGGGCCGGTAACCAGCACGACTTCCGCGCCTCGCTGGTACACCGCCTCCGCGAGCGCGTAGCCCATCAACCCGCTCGAGGGGTTGGTCAACACACGCACGGGGTCGAGATGCTCGCGCGTCGGTCCCGCGGTCACGACCACGCGTTTCCCCGCCCACTTCCCCGCGCGGTCGAGCAGCCGCGCCGCCGCCGCGAGAATCGCCTCGGGCTCGCTCATCCGGCCCGGCCGCTCGCTCGGTCCTTCGGCCAGGGCGCCGACCTCGGGGCCGACGAATTGCCAGCCGCGTTTCGAGAGCACGCGCAGGTTCGCGGTGGTGGCCGGATGGGCGAACATCGCGTCGTTCATCGCGGGTGCGATGAGCACCTGCCCATCGCGCGCGAGCAGCAGCGCCGTCAGGAGATCATCGGCCATGCCCATCGCGGCCCGCGCGAGCAGGTGGGCCGTCGCCGGCGCCACGATGATCAGATCGGGCTGCTTGGCGAGGCCGATGTGCGCGAGCGCCCGATCCCGCTCCCACAGGGAGGTCAGGACCGGGCGCCCGGTCAGCGCTTCGAAGGTCACCGGCCGCACGAACTCGGCGGCCGAGGCCGTCAGCACCACATCCACCGCGGCGCCGGCTTCGGTGAGCCGACGGGCGAGGGTGCAGCTCTTGTAGCAGGCGATCCCGCCCGACACGCCGAGGACGACGTGACGGCCGGAGAAGGGCATCAGGCCTCCTGGCGCCGCCGCCGCACCAGCCGGTACTGGAGGTGGCCCCGCACCAGCTCGTCCATCGCGCGGGTGGTGAGCTTTTGCTCCCACGCGACCGAGCGGTCCCGCGGGAAGTCGTTGACGAAGCGTGCGAACTTGGCCGCGACCAGCACGCCCAGGTACTTGTTCTGGGTCTGGTTGGCGACTTCCGACGGGGTGATGATCCTCATGTGGCGGCCCTTGTCGTTTTTGGGGTGATCCGAAGCGCCTTCACGCGCCGCTTCAGAAACGTCGACAGCCGGTCTAGCTGTTTCTTCAGGTCCAGGTGCCGGGCGGTCCGCAGCTCCTCGGCATCCAGGACGCTGCTCAGCTGCGCCACGGCCACACGCAGCACGTCATTGACGACGATGTAATCGAACGACTCCGCTTCCCGCAACTCCTCGATCGCGCGCTCCAGTCGCTGGCTGAGCGACCCGCGTGATTCGCTCCGGCGCCGGCGCAGGCGCTCGACCAGCGCGCTTGGACTCGGCGGTAACACGAAGATGCTGATGGTCCGCGACGGGTCGTAGGTCCGCCGGACCTGTCTCGCTCCCTCGATGTCGATGTCGAGCAACACGTGACGCCTGAGGCGGTGCACCCGCTGGACTTCCCGCTTCAGAGTGCCGTACCACTCGCCGGCGTATTCGGCGCACTCCAGGAAGTCCCCGCGCCGCCGGCGCTTCGCAAATTCCGCGCGACTGATGAAGTGGTACGCCTCGCCGTCTCGCTCGCCCCGCCGGGGCGCTCGCGTAGTCGCCGAGACCGAGAAGCCCACGTCGTCCCGCTTCCGTACGAGCGCCTGCGCGAGGGTCGTCTTTCCCGCTCCCGAAGGCGCGGACAGGACCACGACGAACGGCCCCGGCCTCACTCCAGGTTCTCCAGCTGCTCCCGGAACTTCTCCAGCTCGCCCTTCATCGCGATCACGGCCTGCGTGACGCCCGCGTCGTTCGCTTTCGAGCCCATCGTGTTCACCTCGCGCAGCAGCTCCTGCGCCAGGAAGCCGAGTTGCTTCCCCACCGCGTCGGCCGATGCCAGCGCCTGGCGGCACGCCACCACGTGGGTCCGGAACCGGACCAGCTCTTCCGTGATGTCCACCTTGTCGGCCAGCAGGGCGATCTCGAGCGCCAGCCGCTGCTCGTCTACCTGCACGCCCGCTGCCAGCTCGGCCACCGCCTGCTTCAGCCGGGCGTGCTCCGCGCGCAGCCGCTCCGGGGCGCGCTGCTCGACCGTCCGCGCGCCCGCTTCGAGGGCATCGAGCCGCCCCGCCAGCTCTCGGGCGAGCGCCAGTCCCTCCCGCTCCCGCATCGCGAGCACGTCGCGCGCGGCCTGCTCCGCGATGGGCCGCACGTCGGGCCACGCGGCGGACGCGTCACCGCCGTTGTGCGCGCTCAAGACATCGGGCTGGCGCGCCACGAACGCGAGGTCCACGTCGCCCTTGAGCTTGAGCTTCTTCTTCAGCTCCTGTGCCGCCGCCACTATCTGCCGGGCGCGCGCCAAGTCCACGGCGACGCCGCCGTCCTGCACGGGGGGCTCCACCCAGCGCGCCGTCACCGCCACATGCCCCCGCTCGAGCATCTGGCGCAGGCGCTCCCGCAGCTCGCCCTCGACCCCGGCCAGCTCGGCGGGCAGCTTGAGCTGCGGGTTGAAATAGCGGTGGTTGACGGTGCGGATGTCGATCCGCAGCCGTCCCCCGAGGACCGGGGCCTCAGCCGAGCCGAAGCCCGTCATGCTTCGCGGCACAGCGGTTAAATGTAGTCGGGCGAAGGCCTAATTGCTGAAGAACCAGCGCGCCCCGTAGATCTGCACGCTCCTGGGATAGCCCAGGCCTGCGACGTACCCGGTGCGCATCCCGTAGAGGTTGTGGCGGATCCAGAAGAACGTGACGCCGACGAGCTGCATCTCGATGTTCGTCTCGACGAACGTCGCCCCCCCCAGGGCGCGCGGCGCGCCGCCGCTGTCGCGGCCTCCCAGGGTCCACCGGCTCCAGGACTCGACGGCGAATTCGCCACGCAGCGCGAACGCGCCGCTCGGGAACACCCGCCAGAACTTCGAATAGAAGGTGGCCGACACCCGGGCATGGTGCGGCGGCTCGAAGCTTCCCCCGCCCGAGATCGGATCGAAGTACCACCCGGAGAGCGTGAAGCCCGCGAGGGGATGCAGCGTCGCGTGCGCCGCGAGAAAGTCGGTCCGCGGCGTGGAGTCGAGCTGCGCCACCGGCCTGATCCCCGCGGCGAAGGCGAGCGGGACGAAGGGATCGCGCCGGCCCCTCCCGACCTCGAACGAGACGCGGGGATGATCGAAGCGCACCCACGCGGCCGCGTCGGTCGCTTCCTGGACGGAGTCGCTCCCGACGAACGGCGCCTGCACGTCCCGCATCCACGCGACCTCCCCGCGCACGGAGACGCCGAGCGGCAGGGCGACGCCGGCGGTCAGATTCGCGCGATCCCCCGAGCGGCCGCCGGAGTAGGTCGCGTGCCGGCGCGACCCCGCGAGCGTGAGGCCGGGCACGGGGATCCAGCCGGCGCGGGCCTCGACGTCCGTCGGCGCGCCGCGGAATCCGAACCGCCCCGCGAGGGTGACGCTCGCGCGGGGCCAGGTCTGGCTCGCCTCGAGCGTCGCCTGGCGGAACGACCGCCGCGGGATGGCCGTGTCTTTCTCGGCCAGGGTGCTGCCGATGCTGCCGGTGAGGCGGGGCCCGAGCCCGTCGCTACGCGCGGCGGCGAAAAAGCGGAGCCCCTCGTCGCGGCGCAGCATGCGCCACGGGTCCACGGTGCCCGTCGCGCCGGCCCGCCGCCACGAGGAGCTGAGAATCTGAAACGACGCGCCCAGCCGCCCGCCCGGCGGCACGTACTCTGCCTTCATCCAATAGTCGGTGTTGTCGAACGTCGTGATGCCGGCGCCGCTGCCGCGCAAGTGATTCCAGTCGGCGAGCAGCGACAGGCCGAGGCCGCCGCGCGTGCGCGCCGCGTAGCCAGCGCGGTAGCCTGCGATGTCCGCGTCGCCGGTCGCGACGCCGACCTGGGTGACGGCCTGGGTGGACCGGGGGCGCGAGGTGACGAGGTAGACGCGCAGGGCTGCGGGGAGCACGAGCACGTCCACCCGCTCGAGCGGCGCCAGCGGGATCCGCGCCGGATCGAGGTAGACCGAGTCGCGTCCGACCGGGAGGTAGGGGACGCCGTCCCAGTAGACCTCCACCGCCAGCGGGCCGCGCCCGCCGAAGACGATCGGCTCCGCCTGCCCGAACCAGCCGCCGCGCGCGACGTACACACCCGGGATGCGGCCCAGGAGGTCGCTCAACGTACGGACGTCGCCGAAGAGCAGCGAGTCGGCGGTGAACACGTAGCGCGCGCCGAGTGGTTGGGGGCCGGACGCGATCGCCCGGGGGAGCGTGGGCAGCAGCGCGGTGGCGGTGTCGCGTTTCGTGCTGTCCCGCGCGGTGGTGTCGCGGCGCGCGGTCGTGTCGGCTTGGGCCGCGGCGCCCGCCGCCGCGGTCCCCACAAGGACCGCGACGAGGAGGCCCGCGCGGATCACGCGCCCGCGCGCTTGAGGAGGAATTCGGTGAACAGGCGCACGCCCACCGCCGTCGGGCCCTTCGAGTGCGAGGGGCTGTCGCCCTCGGTGTAGGCCGTCCCGGCGATATCCAGATGCACCCAGGGGAAGCCGTCCACGAACTCGCGCAGGAACCACCCGCCGGCGATCGTGCCGGCCGAGCGTCCCCCGGAGTTCCGTACGTCCGCGATCTCCGACTTCACGAGGTCGCGGTACTCGTCCCACAGCGGCAGGGGCCAACAGCGCTCTCCCGCGCGCTCGCCCGCGTCCCGCACTTCGGCGACGAGCGCGTCATCGTTGCCCATGATCCCGATGGCGTGATGGCCCAGCGCCACGACGACCGCGCCCGTGAGCGTGGCGGCGTCGAGGACGGCGGCGGGCTTGTAGCGGCGCGCGTAGGAGAGCGCGTCGCACAGGATGAGGCGCCCCTCGGCATCGGTGTTGATGATCTCGATGGTTTTGCCGAGGTGGCTCTTCACCACGTCCCCCGGTTTTACCGCCGTGCCCGATGGGAGGTTCTCCGTGGAGGGAATCAGGCCCACCACATTGAGCTTCGGTTTCAGCCGCCCCACGGCCTCGAACGTGCCCAACACGGCTGCGGCGCCCGACATGTCGAACTTCATGTCCTCCATGTTCTGCGCCGGCTTGATCGAGATCCCCCCCGAATCGAATGTGACGCCTTTGCCCACGAGCACGATCGGCGGCCGGTCGCCGCCACCGCGGTATTCGAGGGCGATGAACCGGGGCTCCTGCTCGGAGCCTTGCGCCACGGCGAGCAGCGCCCCCATCCCTTCCTTCTTTAGTTGCGCGCGGTCGAGCACCGTAATGCCGAAGCCGTGGGTCTTGGCCAGCTGCGTGGCCTGGTCGGCGAGGTACGTGGGCGTGCACACGTTGCCGGGCTGCATCTGGAGCGTGCGGGTCAATCGGTGCCCGGCCGCGACGGCGTCCCCCACCTTCCGGCCCCGCTCGGCGTCCGCCGCATCGGCGGGCTCGACGACGAGCTCCACCTCCTCCAGCGGCGGCTTCGGATCATCACCCGGCTGCTTCAGCTCGGTAAACTGCCAACCGCCCTGCGCCGCTCCCTCGACGGTCACCTGCCCCAGCTCACCCGCTCCGACGCCGCCCCGCGCCTCGTGCGCGACCGCGATCGCGAACGTCTTGGTGCCGAGTCCGCGAGCGCGGCGGGCGGCGACGGACGCTGCGCGCCGCAGGGTGGCCCGCGTCACCTCGGTTGCTTTGCCGACGCCGACGAGCAGGATGCGCTGCGCCTTGCCGCCGCCGTAGAGCAGCAGCGCCTCGTCGCGCTTGCCCTTGAAATCCCCGCTCGTGAACGCCCGCGTGAGGATGCCTCCCGCCGCCCGGTCCAGGTCGGCGAGGGAGCCGGGGAAGGAGGCGCCCTGGGGGACGGCGACGGCAAGCAGCGGGGTCTCCACCTGGGCGAGGGGCTTTGCGGCGATAGCGCTGTTCATTTGAGGTGGTGGATTATGGCGTCGGCGAAGGCGGACGTCGATACCTCGGTGGCCAGGGGCATGTGGCGCGCGAGATCGTAGGTGACGCGCCCGGCGCCGATCGCTCCTTCAATGCCGTGGATGATCGCGGCGGCCGCGTCTTTCCAGCCTATTTCCTCGAACATCATGGCCCCCGACAGGATCACGCTCCCTGGATTCACCTTGTCCTGCCCGGCGTATTTGGGGGCCGTCCCGTGCGTCGCCTCGAAGACGGCATACCCGTCGCCTACGTTGGCGCCCGGCGCCATGCCCAGGCCGCCCACCTGGGCGGCGCAGGCGTCCGACAGGTAGTCGCCGTTCAGGTTCGGGGTGGCGAGCACGGAGTACTCGTCGGGACGGAGCAGGAGCTGCTGGAACATGGCATCGGCGATGCGGTCCTTGATGAGGACCCGTCCCCCTTCCCCCTTCCCCCTTCCTGCATCGCTCTCCAGGATCGTCCGCGCGCCGAATTTCTCTTTCGCAATCTCGTAGCCCCAATCCCGGAAGGCGCCCTCCGTGAACTTCATGATGTTGCCCTTGTGCACGATTGTGACGGAGGGCCGGCCGGCGTCGAGCGCGTACTGGATGGCCTTCACGACCAGACGCTGGGAGCCGAACTTGGACATCGGCTTGATGCCGATCGCGCTGTGCTCGCGGATCCGCGCACCGAACTCCCGGGAGAGGAAGTCGCGCAACCGGTTCGCCTGGTCGCTGTCCGCCTGGTACTCGATCCCGGCGTAGACGTCTTCGATGTTCTCGCGGAAGATCACGAAGTCCAGCTTGTGCGGCTCCTTCACCGGCGCCGGGACCCCGCGGAACCAGCGGACCGGCCGGATGCAGGCGTACAGATCGAGGAGCTGGCGCAAGGCGACGTTGAGCGACCGGATCCCGCCGCCTACGGGGGTCGTGAGGGGGCCCTTGATGGCGACGCGGTACTCGCGGATCACTTCGATGGTCTCGTCGGGCAGCCAGCTCCCGGTCGTCTTGAACGCCTTCTCGCCCGCGAGGACCTCGCGCCAGGTGACCCGGCGCTTGCCCCCAAAGGCGGCCGCCACGGCGGCGTCGAAAACGCGCACCGCGGCGCGCCAGATGTCCGCGCCGGTGCCGTCGCCTTCGATGAACGGGATGATGGGTCGATCGGGGACCACCCAGCGGCCATCCCGATAGTCGATTCGCGCTCCCTCAGTCGTGGTGGGCATGGAGCGACAGTCTACCCATGCCGGTTACAAACGGGAAGCAGCCGCACTTGCCGAACGGCCGGGCCGCCGCGTAGACTCAACGCTGTGACGCGACCGAAATCACTCTTGCCCATCCTCCTCGTGTCGGCCAGCGCGTGGCTCGCCGGCGGGCCGGGTGGCGTCACGGTGCAGGCGCTCGCCGCCTGCTGGCATCACCATGCGGCGAGCGGCGCGCACGCCGGTCACAACCATGAGCTGCCGCCCGGCACGCCGTGCTTCTGCGACGAGATGACGGGAAGTCACGAGGTCCTCGTCGCGCCGGCGGCGCCGGCGCCGGCGGTCAGCGTCTCGTTTGTGGCGACCGCACCCCAGTTCGTACCCTTCCCTCCTCCGCCGTCTCCCGTCCCCTCGTTCATCCAGGCTCCGACTCCGCCTCCTCCGAATCCGCTCGGCTAACACGCGCGGCGTAGTTCGTTCTTCACAATCGCTCGGAGGATTCTCATGCGCAGTGCGCTCATCGGCGCGCTGTCCTGCGCCGTGGCGGCGAGTGCCGCCGCGCAGGACCGCCCCGTGACCTTTGCGGAACCGGCCGCCGTCACCGTCAGCGGCTTCGCCGTCGGACGGCTCGATTTCGATCGCGCGGCCCGGAGCAACTCGTTCACCGCCGGGAAGCTGGCGTTGAGCCTCTTCAAGCCCGCCGGCGATGCGTACTTCTTCGGGCAGCTGACGACCGCGCTGGAAGATGGCGCCACCGAAACGGAAATCGACAACCTCATCGTCAGCTGGACGCCGCACTCGGCGAACCGGTGGACGTTCTCGTTCGGGCGGTTCGACGCGCCCATCGGGATCGAGCGCGACGATGAGCCGTTGAACTTTCTGCCGACCGGCTCGTTCACATTCGAGCTGGCCCGCCCCGTCAAACTCAGCGGTGCGGTCGTGCGGCTCACGGCCTCACCCACGTTCGAGCTGACCGCCGCGGCCACGAACGGTTGGAACGCGGAGGTGGACGCGAACCGCGACAAGACGGCCTTGCTCCGGGGGCAGTGGATCGCGCAGCCCGGACTGACCGTGGCCGTGACCGGCGTGTACGGCGCCGAGCGGGACAGCACTGAGGGGCATCCGCGCTCGCTCATCTCGAGTGACGTGACGCTGCAGCGCGGCCGCGTGATCGTCGGGGCCGAGATGAACTTCGGCAGCGAACGAGAGGTCCCGAGCACGTCGCTCGCGTGGACCGGCGTCGCCGCGACGGGGTTCGCGCGCATCGGGTCCACCTGGGGCGTCGCGGCGCGCTACGAGTACCTGGACGACGGCGACGGCGGGCTCGGCGTCGGTACGACGCTCCAGTCGCTCACTGCGGGACCGATTTGGGTCTTCTCGAGCGCGCAGGAAGGGATCTTCAGCAACATCGAGCACACCACGTTCCATCTGCCCCAGGTCGGGATTCGGGCCGCGCTGCGGCTCGACCGGGCCGACGTGCCGTTCTTCGAGGACGCCACCGGGGCTTTGCAACGAACCAACACACGGGCCGTGGTCGAGCTCGTCTACCTCTTCTAGGAGCGACGATGTCCTACGAGCTGCGCCGGGCGGACCCACGGGTGAAATGGCTCGTCACCTGCCTGCTCGCCACCTTCGGCCTGTCGTATCTGTTCGGCGCGTGGATGGTGGCGTTGTACGCGGGCTTCACCCCCGCCCACGTCGCCCAAACGTACGCCGGTCCGGACATGGGCATGCGCATGCCTCCGGACTCGACGGTCGTGGTCGAGCATCCGATGAGCATGACCCAGTTCGCCGAGGGCGATCGGCACGTGGTGGACCTGGATCTCCTGGTCCAGGACACGCACGTGCACGTGCCGATGTATGGGGTGATTGCCGCGGCGCTGTCGCTCGTGGTGCTCGGCCTCACGCTGCCCGCGGGCTGGCAGGTCGGCTTGATCACGCTGCTGTTCGCGGCGCCGTGGCTCGATTTCGCCGGAATGTGGCTCACCAAATTCGCCGCGTCGGGCTTCGCGGTGCTCACCGTGGTTGGAGGCTGGGCGATGGGGCTCGGCTACGTTGCGGTGACGGCGATCGCGATCCGCCAGATGTGGTTCGATCGGAAAGGAGTAGCCTCATGATCTGGACTTTACGCGCCGCGGTGGCCGCGGCGCTTCTGCATATCACTCCGACCGTCATCCTCCTGTCGCGTCCCGATGCGGTCCGGCAGCTCGCTCCGGGCGCCGACGCGTTCTTCGCGCGCGAGGTGCACCTCAGCGAGCGCGACGCACACACGCTCCACGAGGCCGTCGATTGGAGCCCCGCCGACGGCGTCCTCACGTTCTATACCGCCAAACAGGATGGCGCAGGCGTCGGCGCGCTCGTCTTCGTGCGCGTCGATACGCCCCATGGCCCGGTGGAGGTCGCCGTCGGGTTCGATCCGGCGGGGGCGGTGCGGGCGGTGGCGGTGACGAAGGCGACGGTCGAGACCAAGCCGTGGGTACTGGAAGCGCTGGGCGCCGGCCTCACCGATGCGTATCGCGGCCTCAAGACCGGTGCCACCCCGGGCGGCGCGGCGGCGGTGCGCGGCAAGGTGGGCCAGCTGCCGGCGTACATCGCCGGCGAGGTGGACAAAGGCGTCGCCCGGGCGCTCGTAGCCTACGGGAGGTTCTACCGGTCAGCTAGTGGATCTGCATCGTGAGGTAGGGTTCGTTCCAGGCGACGTCGTACAGGCCGTTGCATTTGGGACAGCGGAGCGACACCGGCCGGTCGATCAGATGCGCGCGCTCGCGGCACCCGGGACACACGGCGTATTCGGCGCCCCACCCCTGGGGCAGGCGCACGGAGTTCCGGGGCCGCGGCACGACCGTCCAGCGGAGCGGCGGTTCCGGAACGATTTCGACGGCGGCTCGGGGAATGGCGACGTGCTTGCCCCTCACGTCGAGGGTGACGTCGCGGGGGGTCAACTGCACCACGCGGTACCACGCGCCACGGCGGATGTGGTAATCGACGTCAGCCTTCAGTCTGGCCCACTGCACTGCCGGCATACGCGTCCTCGGGCGCTCTGGACCACGAACTCTTCTATTCTTGCACGGTGTCCGCGATTCGTCAACGACGCGAATCCCGCCACATGCGAATGGCCGTGTAGGTAATGACCACAATCACCAGCACCCGCACGGCATCGAGCGGCAGCGACTTGACGACGAATGCGGCGAGCAGCACCGCCGGTACCCCCCCGATCGCGAGCCCCCACGCCGCTTGGCGGTCGTAGCGGCCAGTCCCCATGAAGCGGGCACTCGCCACGGGCATCAGGAACGCGCACGACCCCATCATGATCGGGAAGGCGGTTGTGGGGTTCATGCCGAGGAGGCTGACCATGGCCATGCACGGCGCGTACAGGCCAATCCCCAGCGTCATCAGGGCGCCAAGCGCGAAGTTGCCGATCACGCCGACCACAAGAAGAACACCGCTCAGGCCGAGGGAGTCACCACCCGGAGGGAAGGCGCCCACCATGCGGAGCAGCATCAGGATTCCGGTGACTGCCAACGCGATCGCCACGCCGCGCTGAATGCGACGCCGGTCCCAGCCGCTGACGATCCCGGCGCCGATCCATGCCCCGACCACCGAGGCGGTGATCAGCAGCACGAGCGTGAGCCGGTCCACCGCGATCGTGGTGACGAAGATGATCGCCTGCGTGATCGTCGGCGCGGTGTGCCCTACGTTCAGGGTCCCGGGAATCAGTTCGTCGGCAACCATGCGCCGCGCTTTGAAGACCGCGGTGGTCGTTGCGAACGACCCGATGCCCAGGGTGTCGAAGAAGTTGGTCACGAAGCCCAGCACGAGCTGCAGCGCGTTGGGCCGGGCGGTCGCGAAGGCGCTCGTTGTCATGGGCCGAAGGTGAGCGTCCTCGGCTGTTTCGTCAAATGGCCGCGGGGGTCGTGCGGCGCGTCACAGCCCGACGGGGCCGGGCGTCGCCATGCTGACGGGTCACACGTTGACAGGCTGCGCCCTGGCGGCCGCTGACCACGACCCCAGCGCCCGGAGGGCGCACCCGATGCCGCATTGTTGGGCCCGCGTACGAGCCCGCACCAATGCCCCGCTCCGCCGGGGCGCCTGGTACCGCGTGGTCCGGCTCAACGCAGACCGCGCCGTCCTCGAGGTCAACCGGCAGCACCTTCGTTTTTCTCGCGGGATGCTCCAGGTCCTGCCTATCCGGCCGCCGACGTGGTCGGTGGTGCCCAAGCCTCCTAACAGCACGTATGTGAGCGGGATGCGTTACGGCGTGTGTCCCAGCTGCAGCGATCGCCAGCGTCTCGACGAGGGGGCAGCGGTGATGCGCTGCCGGCGGTGCCGGGGCACGTTTGCGATCGGTTGGTCGGACGCGATGTGGCGACCGTTCGAGGTTGGTGCGGGGCAGCCGGCGGAGGGTGCCCTCGCCAAGGCTCGGGCGGCGGCGCTGGAGGCGCTGAAGAGCGCGCTGCGGTTGCCGAACGCGTAGCTTATACGCGCATGTCGCTTTTGGAGGTTCGCGTCGGGGCGGCCGTCCTCGCCCTCCTCGCCATTATCTCCCTGCGCGGCAAACGCTGGGCGTACTTGGCGTTTGTCGTCCTCGGTCTCCTCTACTTTCCCGCGCAAACCCACTGGCGAGTGCACGCGCCGAAGTGCGAGCAGCTCATCCCCGCGATGCAGGTGGTGGTGCGCTCGCTCGAGGACTACGCGCACATCGCTCTGTTCGCCGGTTTTTGCTGGATGTCGTGGGTGCAGGTCCGGAGGACCAAGGCGCGCGTCGTCTGGGCTTTCCTGGCAACCCTCCTCGTCGGCGCCCTCGTCGAGATCGCCGAGGGCATGACCCTGAGGGGGGCGGGACACTGCCGCCTGCGAGACCTCGTGCCGGCCGCGGCAGGGGCATTGGGCGCGGCGCTGGTGCTCGCGCTCTGGGCCCGACTGTTCCGGAAACCCGGGTACGTCAGAATGGTCCGGCCACGCCAGGCGGTCGCTCCACGCCCGCCTGTCGCGCCGCCCCGGGTTGTCATTCCACCCCCGTCTGGTCCACCCCGGGGTTTCCCGCCGCCGCCGCCTGACTTCTCACCGACCGCGCCGGCCCCACCGCTCGACGGCGCTCCGACGGAGGAGGTCGCGCCACGCCAGGAGGGCGTTGCACGAGCGGCAATTGGTCAACGTCTCCAGGCGATCCTGCAACATCTCTCGGCGATGCTCCAGCGGCTCTGGGGAGTCATCCGTGGACGTCGCCGCGCGGTCGCCATCGTCGTCCTGGTCTCGCTCGTAGGTGCGGCGGCGTATGTCATTCTGCGCCTTGGGGCGCCGGCCCCGACGATCACCGCGCAGCCGGAGGCGGCACCGGCCCCGCCACGGGCCCTCCAGTCCGAGGCCGAGGGCTACTATGAGCCGAGCTACGAGTTCACCGTCGCCGATCGGCGATTCACTCGGCTCACGCTGCGGCCGGACCCCTATGTCACGTTCTCGCGTGTCGGGACGCGACAGGAGGCGGGGTGCGAGGAGGCGCGGATTGGACGCGATGCCCTACGCCTGCGCTGCGAGCTCGATCGGGTCGGCATGGTCACAATCGAGGGGCGGTTCACCTCACGCTTCGTGACGAGCCGGCTCGACGCGCCGGTCTTGAGCGCCTTAATCACGATCACCAGTACGCGCGGTGAAATCCTCTACCGCGCGCGCGACTCGTTCCGGTGGCACGAACCCGACTGAGCGAAGTTGTTGAATTGCAAGAATGCCCAAGGAGGGAGTCGAACCCTCATGAGGTTGCCCTCGGGGGATTTTGAGTCCCCTGCGTCTGCCATTCCGCCACTCGGGCGCGCGGCGAAATATAGCGGTCAAGGTCTTGTCAGGTCGGTGGCGGCGGGGTGGGCGGCGGGGTACTGTTCGGCACGTCCCGGTCACGGAGCAAGCGCGTGCACCTGAGTCCCCGCGTCGCGATCCTTCCCGCTCTCGGCGTCCTGCTGCTGGGCGCCTGGGCGTTTCAAGCCCGCCAGGCTACGCCCCCCCGGGATCAGGTCCCCCGCTTCACCCAGGACGGCGCGTTGATTCGCCCCGAAGGGTGGGAGGCCTGGGTCATGGTCGGCGCCTCCACGGGGCTCTCGTACAACGAGCCGCCGCCTCCATCCGCCACCACGGCGCAGCAGGGCCCCGGGATGTTCCACAACGTCTACATGCAGCCCTGGGCGTACCGGGAGCTGGTGCGGACGGGCGCGTTCCCCGAGGGGACGATGTTCGTGCTCGCTTTCTACGAACCTTCGCGCAAGGCCACGCCGGCGCGCGCGGGCTTCTACGAGGGCGAGCAGGACCCCGGCATCGAGATCCATCTGAAAAAGGCCGGTGTCGACTCGACCGGATGGGGCTTTTACGGATTCGGCGACAGCACGCGCACGGCCACGCGGATCCCCTCGGTGGCGAGCTGCTATTCCTGCCATGCGAAGGAGGCGGGGCACGACCAGGTGTTCACCCAGTTCTACCCGCCCCTGCGCGCGCGCCTGGCCCGGAGCGCGCCGTAGCGGTCCCCCGTTCCACGCGCTAGCCTTCCCCGAGGGACGGGCTCCCCGTCCGAACGGGCTGCTCCGCCCACCCGAACGCCTGTTTGCGGTGCCCGTCCCGCGGGGTATGCTTGTGCCATACTTGTGAAAGAATTCACATACTCGGAGGACCTCCATGGCCGGCTCCGGTAACAACAACCCCAAGGGGAAGAGCCGCTGGTCCGCCGGCGTCACGCCCTACAAGGAAATGGGCTACTACCAGCCCGACTACGTCCCCAAAGACTCCGACATCCTCTGCGCTTTCCGGCTCGTCCCCCAGGAAGGCATCGACGCCGACGAGGCTGCTGCCGCCGTGGCGGGCGAGTCGTCCACCGCGACGTGGACCGTCGTCTGGACCGACCGGCTCACCGCCTATGAGAACTACCAGGCCAAGTGCTACAAGGTCGAGCCGGTTCCCGGCTCGGACCAATACATCGCCTACATCGCCTACAACCTCGATCTGTTCGAAGAAGGGTCGATCGCGAATCTGACCTCGTCGATCATCGGGAACGTCTTCGGGTTCAAGGCGCTGAAGTCGCTCCGGCTCGAGGACATGCGCATCCCCCCCCACTACGTGAAGACGTTTCAGGGGCCGCCGCACGGCGTGGTGATGGAGCGCGAGTATCTCAACAAGTACGGCCGTCCCCTCCTGGGCGCGACCGTCAAGCCGAAGCTCGGTCTCTCCGCGCGCAACTACGGCCGCGTCGTGTACGAAGCGCTGCGCGGCGGTCTCGACTTCACCAAAGACGACGAGAACATCAACAGCCAGCCGTTCATGCGGTGGCGCGACCGGTTCCTCTTCAGCATGGAGGGCGTGGCTCGGTCCATGGCGGAGACGGGTGAGATCAAGGGCCACTACATGAACGTGACCGGCGCGACCATGGAGGACATGTACGAGCGCGCCGAGTTCGCCAAGGCGATCGGCAGCGTGATCATCATGATCGACCTGACGATCGGGTACACGGCCATCCAATCGATGTCGAAGTGGGCGCGGAAGAATGGGCTCATCCTGCACCTGCACCGCGCCGGCCACGGCACCTACACGCGCCAGAAGACGCACGGCGTCAACTTCCGGGTGATCGCCAAGTGGATGCGCCTCGCCGGCGTGGATCACATCCACGCGGGCACGGTGGTCGGCAAGCTCGAGGGGGACCCCAACGCGATCCGCGGCTACTACCGCACGCTGCTCGCCGACAAGATCGACGCCGATCCCGCCCTCGGCCTGTACTTCGAGCAGGACTGGGCGTCGATGCCCGGCACGATGCCGGTCGCGTCGGGCGGCATCCACGCCGGGCAGATGCACCAGCTGCTCCACTACCTCGGCGAGGACGTCGTGCTCCAATTTGGAGGCGGGACCATCGGCCACCCCGACGGGATCGCGGAGGGGGCCACGGCCAACCGCGTGGCGGTCGAGGCGATGATCCAGGCACGAAATGAAGGAAAGGACTACTTCAACGAGGGCCCGGAGATTCTGGCCCGCGCCGCTCGCTGGTCGCCCTCGCTGCGGAAAGCGCTCGAGGTGTGGAAGGACATCACCTTCAACTTCGAATCGACGGACGTGCCGGACGCCGCGGTCACGCTGACCGTCTGAGCCCACAGGAGAACACCGATGCGTCTCACTCAGGGCACGTTCTCGTACCTCCCCGATCTGACCGACGAGCAGATCCGGGCGCAGATCCAGTATTGTCTCGACAACGACTGGGCCCTTTCCGTCGAGCACACCGATGACCCGCACCCGCGCAACGTGTATTGGGACATGTGGGGCTTGCCGATGTTCGACCTGAAGGACCCGGCGGGCATCCTGCTCGAGGTCAACGCCTGCCGGAAGGCGTTCCCGAACCGCTACATCAAGGTGAACGGCTACGATCGTCGCTATGGGCGCCAGACCGTCGGGCTCAGCTTTCTCGTGAACCGCCCGCCTGTGGAGCCCGGCTTCCGGCTCGACCGCCAGGAGTTCGCCGACCGGCAGGTGAAGTACACGCTGCATGCGTATGCCACCGAGAAACCCGTCGGGGAGCGCTACGAAGAGTGAGCGAGCCGAGGACGACCGTCGCACCGGCACCCGCCGTGGACCTGGACGCCGCTTACCGCGCTTCGAACATCGAGCAGGTGCTCGAGGAGTTGGACGCCGAGCTGGTGGGGCTCGCGGGCGTCAAGACGCGGATCCGCGAGATCGCCGCCTTACTGCTCGTCGCGCGCCTGCGCGAGGAACAGGGCCTTACGACCGACCGCCCCACGCTGCACATGTCGTTCACCGGGAAGCCGGGGACGGGCAAGACCACGGTCGCCCTGCGGCTCGCGAAGATCCTTCACCAGCTGGGGTACGTGCGGAAGGGCCATTTGGTGGTCGCGACGCGCGACGACCTGGTCGGTCAGTACGTCGGGCACACGGCGCCCAAGACCAAGGAGCTCATCAAGCGCGCCATGGGGGGCGTGCTCTTCATCGACGAGGCGTACTACCTGTACCGTCCGGAGAACGAGCGCGACTACGGCCAGGAAGCGATCGAGATGCTGCTCCAGTCCATGGAGAACCAGCGGGACGATCTGGTCGTGATCCTGGCCGGCTACAAGGAGCGGATGGACACGTTCTTTCAGTCGAATCCGGGCTTTCACTCGCGTGTGGGCCATCACCTCGATTTCCAGGACTACACGCTCGACGAGCTGATGGCGATCGCCGAGCTGATGGTGCAGCGCCAGCAGTACCGCTTCGATGATGCGTCGCGCGAGGCGTTCCGCGAGTATCTCGTGCGCCGGATGCGCCAGCCTCACTTCGCCAACGCGCGCAGCGTGCGCAACGCGATTGATCGGATCAAGCTGCGCCAGGCGAATCGGCTGATCGCGACCGGCGGGCAGGTCTCCAAGGACGAGCTGGCCCGCATCGACGCGGCGGACGTCCGCCAGAGCCGGGTGTTCGATGACCCCTAAGCGCGCCATCATGCTGTGCATCGTGGGCGATTCGGGTGCCGGCAAATCGACGCTCTCGAACGGCTGCGTGACCATTCTCGGGGCCGACCGCGTGACCGACGTCTGCCTGGACGACTACCACTCGCTCGATCGGGTGGGCCGCGCCAAGCAGGCGATCACGGCACTCCACCCCGACGCCAACCATCTCGATCTGATCGGGCAGCACATCCGCTTGCTGCGGCGGGGCGAGACGATCTTCAAACCCGTCTACGACCACTCGGACGGGACGTTTGGGCCTCCGGAATTCGCGACGCCGCGCGACATCGTGCTGGTGCACGGGCTGCATGCACTGTACACGCCGGCGCTGCGCGAGCACTGGGACGTGTCGGTGTTCCTCGACCCGGACCCCGAATTGCGGATCGACTGGAAGATCAAGCGGGACACGTCGAAACGCGGCTACACACGCGCCGAGGTGCTGCAGCAGCTCGAAGATCGCCGGCACGACTCGGAGGCGTACGTCATGCCGCAGCGGGACAAGGCGGACATCGTCATCGCCTTCGTGCCCGGTCCCGACTACGCGACCACGAAGGACAGCGCCCGCCTCACGGTGCGTATCCTGCTGCGGCATCCCATCCCGCTCCCCGATCTGGAGGACGCGGTCCGGGCGGCGGCTGCGGCGGAGGGGCCGCTCGTGCAGCTGCACCGCGGCGCCGAGGGCACCGACTGCCTCGAGATCAGCGGCGCGCTCAGCGACGCGGCCACCCAAGCGATCGAGCAGCGCATGTGGAGACACATGCCCACGGCCCGCCACCTCCGCTCGGATCGCCTGGGTCTGTTCATGGACGGTACGGCCGAGCGGCGCTCGAATCCGCTCGCGTTGACCCAGCTCGTCCTCACGTACTACCTCGTGAAGGTGACAGCGCTGGTCCGGAAGCAGGAGCAGCTGCGCCAGGACGCCGCCGCGGCGTCCGCCTCGTAGCACCCTCGCGACAGACGCCAGACCCGACATCGTGTGGCCGCGCCCGCGCGCCGAAACGTCGCGCGGGCGCGGCGGCTGGCCGTCATTGGTTGCGGCATGCAACCGGCGTGGCGCGGCACACGGCTTGCCCGACGGCCCGTGGGCCGGGATGGACCCGGTCCTCCAACGGGAGATTCGGACAATGAACCGATTCGCACTCTCCTCCCTGGCTCTCGCCGCGGCGCTCGCCGCGTGCCGCGAGAACGGGACGAATCCCGACATCACGGCGGCCACCGCGGCCGGCAGCGGGACGGTGCAGGTGACGCGCTCGTTCGAGATGCCGGTGCGCGCCGCCGTCACGACGGCCGTGACGGGCTGCGACAACTCGCCCGGACCCTACATCACGGTCGAAGGCGGGCTGTCGTTGGGCGGCTTGGGGACCCGCATGATGTTCACGAACAACGCGAAGGGGACGCACACGTTCACCGACGAGGCGCACGTCGACCTGACGGTCGTGCCCGCCGGGGAAACCATCACGCTTCCGAAGCAGCCCGTGCTGGGCGGCGTCGGGGGCAACCCCTTCATTTGGATCCAGCTCGAGGACGGCAACGGGCGGGCGCTGACGGGTGAGGTGTATCTCGGCCGCTGCGTCCAAGGGCTGACGAACAACACCGGCGCCGACTTTGGGAGCGCGGCGCGCGCGTTGGCGACGATCGCGGTCGCCGACTGCCAGAACAGCCCCGGACCGTACATCACGATGGATGGCGATCTCTACGTGGCGGCCGGGCTCGATGCGGTGCTGATCTTCCAGAACAACGACAATCCGGTGGACGGCCCGCATCGCGCGACGGCGGACAACGTCGTGACGGTGCAGCTCATTCCGCCGGGCCACGACGTGCGCTTCAACAAGCAGCCCTCCCAAGGCGGCGTGGGCGGCAATCCGTGGATCTGGTTCAACTTCTTGAATGGCGCCGGCGTGGCCATGGAGGATCCGAGCCTGCTCGGTCGCTGCGAGCAGCTCTCGAAGAGCTGAAGCCGGTCTAAGACGGTCCAAGACGGCCAAAGGCGGTCGAGGAATCTGCATCCTTGACCGTCTTTGACCGTCCTGGACCGACTGCTAGATCGGCCGCCGCCCCGGTCGTCGCCCGCCGGGCCGCATACCGGGCGCGCGTCGTTCCCTTCCCTGCCGCTCCTGGCGCATCTCGTTCAACCGCTGCATGAGATGCTCGCGCATCTGCTGGTAGCGCGCGCGCTGCACCGGCGTCAGGTAGCCCGCCATGTCGCGGTCCTCCTCTTGCTCGATCCGGACCATCTCCATCCGTCCGGCCTGGAGCCCGTCCATCAGCTTCTTCACGCTGTCGGGGTTGGCGGCGATGCCGGGCTGCATCTGGCCGTCCATCGCGCGGCGGCGCTCGAACTGCTGGCGCATCAGCGTGCGGCGCCGCTCCCCGAACCGCTCCTGGGTGCCGCGCAGCTTCGCCGCCTGGTCGGGCGTCAGGCGGAGGTCCTGCTGCACCCGCTGCGCAAAGCGCTCTTCGATTTGCCGGCGCAGCCGGCCCGCCTCGCCCGTGTCGGGAGGAGGAGGCGCGGCGGGTTGCTGCGCTACGGCCAGGGTCAACGCCAACCAGATCGGAGTCATCGGTTCATCCTTCCAGGGAGCGCAACACGGCCCGCAGCTGCTGCGCGTCCAGATCGTCGAACCCCGATTCCGGGGGCGTCGTGCCGACCGAATCCAGGGTCTCGTCCAGCGTGTTGAGCACTTCTCGCAGCTGATCAGCCGACAGGTCGGTCAGGTCATCCGTGACGAAGTGCGCGCCGTGTGCCGTCGTGGGGCTGCGCACGTGCCGCAGCACCAGACCGCCGCCGACGAGCACGACGAGCA
This sequence comes from Gemmatimonadales bacterium, assembly GCA_036505055.1. GTDB lineage: Bacteria > Gemmatimonadota > Gemmatimonadetes > Gemmatimonadales > GWC2-71-9 > 20CM-2-65-7. Next base: position 28,854 of record DASXUE010000010.1, read on the forward strand.
CTGCTGCGACGCGCAGCCATGCTGGCGGGACCCACGCCGGGCGGGCCTCGGGCTCGCGCAGGCGTTCGACCACCGTGGTCGCGATGCGCTCGAGGTCGAGCTTGTCCGCCGCCGCCGATCCCAGGCGCTGAGCCGCTTCCTGCAGCTTGGCGTCGTGCAACATGGCGTCCTCTTTCATCGCATCAGCTCCTTGAGACGTCGTACGGCATGATGGTAATGCACCCGGGCCGCCCCTTCCGTCGTGTCCAGTGCGCCGGCGATCTCGGCGTACTCGAAGCCCTGCTGCGCCCGCAACAGGAAAACTTCACGCTGCAGCCGCGGCAGCTGCTGTACGCCCGCGGCGAGCCGCGCCTCGGCCTCCCCCGCTTCCGCCCGCTCGTGCGGATCGCCGTCCCGCGCCTGCAGTCCCTCGTCCAGCGGCACTACCTTGTGCCGCGACACCCGGCGGCCATGGTCCTTGAGCGCGTTGCCCCCGATCGTCAGCAGCCACGTCCGGAACTGACACTGCCCGCGGAACCGGCCCACCGCTCGAAACGCCCGGATGAACGTCTCCTGCACCAGGTCGTCGAGATCCGCTTCCGGCGCCCCAGCGGCCGTGAGAAACCGAGCCAACGCCCGCGCATGACGCCGGACCAGGTCGGCCGCCGCCCGCTCGTCGCCGCCCTGCCACGCGGCAATCAGCGCCGCGTCGGGCGGTGGGGGGGGAGCGACCGGTTGGGGTTGGGCCATGGGCTCCGGCGAGATAGACGTGGGAGTTGCGTGGATATTAAGGGGGGGCTAGCTTCCGGATTCGAACGCTTGTTCGAACCCATGCGCCCCTACGACGAACGCCTCGACCATCTCCTCGCCCAGGCCGCTCGGGTGTTCGCCGAGAAGGGCTATCACTCCACCACCATGCGGGACCTGGCCGCCGCGAGCGGCATGTCCCTCGCCGGGATGTACTACTACGTCGACGGGAAAGAAGACCTGCTCGCCCTCATTCAGGAGCGCTGCTTCACGCGCGTGCTGGAGGGGGCGCAACGGGCGGTCGCGGCGGCGAGCGATCCGACCGAGCGACTGCAGGCGTTCATCCGGCACCACGTGACCTTCTTTGCGCAGCACATGGCGGAGATGAAGGTCCTGTCGCACGAGCCGCTGCGGAAAGTGCAGGCCACCAAGCGGCGCTACGTGAACCTGCTCGAGGCGCTGCTCCGTGAGGCCGCGCCCGACGACGCTCCCGTGGAGCGCAGCGCGGCAGCGTACGTGCTCTTCGGTATGATGAACTGGATCTACAACTGGTACGACCCCGCCGGCGAGATCGATCCACGCCGGCTGGCGGATCTCATCGCGCGCATCTTCCTCGGCGGGTTCGTCGAGGCTCCGGAGGCAAAGGTGACCCATGGCCACGTTAACTGAACCTCAGATCAAGACACTCATTCAGTACCACGCCGAGGGCGGGCTGGCGATCCTCGAGCTCGACGACCCCCCGGCGAACACGTACACCTACGAGATGATGCGCCAGCTCGACGAAGCGATTCTCCGGGCTCGCTTCGACGACGCGGTGCACGTGATCGTGCTGCGCGGCCACGGCGACAAGTTCTTCTCGGCGGGCGCGAACATCGGCATGCTCAACACGGTCACGCCGCGGTTCAAGTACTTCTTCTGCCTCCACGCCAACGAGACCCTGAACCGGCTCGAGCAGACGCCCAAGCTCACCATCGCGGCGCTCAACGGGCACACCGTGGGTGGCGGGCTCGAGATCGCGATGGCGTGCGACATCCGGATCGCCAAGGAGAACGCCGGGAAGATCGGGCTTCCCGAGGTGAACCTGGGCGTGCTCCCCGGCACGGGCGGCACGCAGCGCATGGCGCGCATTCTCGGCAAGCCGCTGTCGATCGAGCTGATGGTGAAAGGCGAGCTGTTCTCGTTCGACCGCGCGAAGGAAATCGGCCTCGTGAACGAGGTCTTCCCCGCCAAGGACTTCTGGGAGCAGGTCCTGCTGTACGCCAGACAGTTCTGCCCGCCCCACAAGGCATCGAAGGCCGTGGGCCTGATCAAGCGCGCCGTGCAATCGGGCGCGGAGGTGCCCTTCGAGTCGGCGCTCGCGATCGAGCGCGAGCTGCAGCAGCAGCTGTTCCAGAGCGAGGACGCGAAGGAAGGTATCGCGGCGAACCAGGAGAAGCGCGTGGCCGAGTTCCGAGGAAAGTGACCCGGTGCGAACCGACCTCTTCGTAGCCAACGAGTGGCGCGCCGCCGGGTCCGGGAAGCGCTTCCCGGTCGTGAATCCCGCGACGGAGGAAGTGCTGGCCGAGGTGGCGGCGGGGGACGCGGCCGACGTGGATGCGGCCGTAGCCGCGGCGAAGGCGTGCTTTGAATCCGCGGCGTGGCGGGACCTGTCGGCACGCAAGCGCGGCCGGATGCTGTACAAGGCGGCTGACCTGCTGGAGGCCCGCCTGGACGAATTCGCCAAGCTCGAAACGGCGCAAAACGGCAAGACGCTGTTCGAATCCAAGATCGAGCTGACGATGACCGTCAACACCCTGCGCTACTACGCCGGGTGGGCCGACAAGATCGTCGGGGACACGTTGCCGGTCGAGGGCCCGTTCTTGACGTACACCCTGCGGGAGCCGATCGGCGTCGTCGGGGCGATCGTCCCGTGGAACTTCCCGCTCAACATCGCCAGCTGGAAGATTGCGCCGGCGCTCGCCGCCGGCTGCACCATGATCCTGAAGCCCGCGTCGGAGACGCCCCTCACCGCCCTGCTCTTCGCCGAGCTGGTGCTCGAGGCGGGATTTCCGCCGGGGGCGTTCAATGTGGTGTCGGGGGGCGGATCGACCGCTGGGGCGGCGCTGGTGCGCCATCCCGACGTCGACAAGATCGCGTTCACCGGCTCGACCGAGGTCGGCCGGCAAATCATGAAGCTGGCGGCCGACACGAACAAACGCGTCACGCTCGAGCTGGGCGGCAAGAGCCCGAACGTCATTTTCGCCGACGCCGACCTCAAGGCCGCGGTGCGTGGAGCGCAGACGGGGATCTTCTACGGGAAGGGCGAGGTCTGCGCCGCCGGCTCGCGCCTGCTCGTCGAGAAGGCGGTGCACGAGCTTGTGGTCTCACAGCTTGCCGAGGGCGCAAAGAAACTCGTCCCCGGCGACCCGCTCGACAAGAACACCCGGCTGGGCGCGCTCGTCTCGAAGAAACAGCAGGAGACGGTCCTCTCCTACATCAAGAAGGGGGTGGACGAAGGCGCCCAGCTCGTGGCCGGCGGCAAGGCCGTGAAGCCGAACGGGAAGGGCTACTTCGTCGAGGCGACGGTGTTCGACGGCGTGCGCCCCGAGATGACGATCGCCCGGGAGGAGATCTTCGGCCCCGTCCTGGCGGTGCTGACGTTCGACGATTTCGAGCAGGGCGTCCGGCTCGCAAACGAGACGATGTACGGGCTCGCGGCGGGCATCTGGACGAAGGACATCCAGAAGGCGCATCGCGCGGCCAAGGCCATCCGGGCCGGCACGGTCTGGATCAACTCCTACAACTTCTATGACTCGGGCGCGCCGTTCGGCGGGTTCAAGGCGTCGGGCTTCGGCCGGGATCTCGGCCGCGAAGCGCTGGACGGTTATCTGGAAACCAAGACGGTCTGGGTGCAGCTGTGACGAGATGCGGGATGCGAGATGCGTGATGCGCTGATCTGTGCGGCGCTCCGCACACCGGTCGGTAAGCACGGCGGATCGCTGGCATCAGTCCGGGCCGATGACCTCGCGGCCGTGCCGATCAAGGCCGTCGCCCTCCGCTCGGGCGTCGACCCCGCGGCGATCGACGACGTGATCTTCGGCTGTACGAACCAGGCGGGCGAGGACAACCGCAACGTGGCGCGGATGGCGCTGCTCCTCGCGGGACTGCCGGTCGAGGTGCCGGGCCAGACCGTCAATCGCTTGTGCGGGTCGGGACTCCAGGCCGTGGCCAGCGCGGCGCAGGCGATCAAGGCGGGCGAGGGGGAGACGTTCATCGCGGGCGGCGTCGAAAACATGACGCGGGCGCCCACCGTCACGCTCAAGTCGGGCGAGCCGTGGAGCCGCAAGACGCCCGAGACCGCTGATACAACGGTCGGGTGGCGCTTCACGAACCCGCGTCTCAAGAAGGAATGGACGATCGCGCTGGGCGAGACCGCGGAGGTGGTGGCCGAGCGGTACAAGATCGGCCGCGCCGAGCAGGATGCGTTCGCGGTGGAGAGCCAGCGGCGCGCCGAGCGGGCCCTCAAGGATTGCGTCTTCACCGACGAGCTGGTCCCGGTATCCCTCCCCGACGGCTCACTCTTCACCAAGGACGAGTACCCGCGCGCCGCGACCACGCTCGAGGCGGTCGGGAAGCTCAAGCCGGCGTTCAAGAAGGACGGTACGGTGACCGCGGCGAGCTCGAGTGGTATCAACGACGGCGCGGCGGCGCTGCTGGTCACATCGAAAGCCGACAGGCCGCTCGCACGAGTCGTCGCGACCGCGGTCGCTGGCGTAGATCCGAGCTGCATGGGGCTGGGACCGATACCGGCGACACAAAAGGCGCTCAAGCGCGCGGGCTTGAAGATCGACGAGATCGATCTCATCGAGCTGAACGAAGCCTTCGCCGCCCAGGCAATCGCGTGTATCCGCGATCTCAGGCTCGATCCCGAAAAGGTCAACATCTACGGCGGCGGGATCGCCCTCGGCCACCCCCTCGGCTGCACGGGAGCCAAGCTTTTGACGACGCTCGTACACGCCTTAATTCGTACGAATTCGCGTTACGGTTTATGCACCATGTGCATCGGCGTCGGCCAAGGGATCGCCATGATCGTGGAGCGGGTCTGATGGCGGCCTACGAGCGCGTGCTCGTCGAGATCGCGAACGCGGTCGGCACCGTCACGCTGAACCGTCCGGAGAAGCTGAACGCCTTCGACCAGCAGGCCTGCGCCGACCTTATCGAGGCGTTGCGCATGCTCGCTCAGGCGGACGCGGTGCGCGCGATGGTGGTGACGGGCGCGGGGCGGGCGTTTTGCGCCGGCGCCGACCTGAGCGTCTTGGCCACTGAGGGCCCCGCCCTGGTCGCCGCGGGGAAGGAAATCGCTCTGCTCGTGCGCTCGGCGCCCAAGCCCGTGCTCGCCGCGGTGAACGGTCCGGCGGCGGGTGGGGGCGCGAATCTCGCCCTCGCCTGCGACTACCGCGTCGCCTCGGACCAGGCGTCGATCGGCCAGGTGTTCCACAAGCTCGGCCTCGTGCCCGACTGGGGCGGGACCTTCTTCCTCCCCCGCCTCGTCGGGATCTCGCAAGCCCTCGAGCTGGTGTGGAGCGCGCGGATGGTGCCGGCGGCGGAGGCCGCGCAGCTGGGCCTCTTCGATCGGGTCGTGCCGCACGCGCAGCTCGGCGCCGACACCAAAGCGCTCGCCGAGCGGTGGGCGGGCATGTCGCCCGTCGCCGTGCGGAACGCCAAGGAAGCGCTGTATCGCTCCGAGACCAGCTCGCTCGCCGCGATGCTCGACCTCGAGATCGAGCAGCAGACCGCGCTGTTCCAAACGCCGGAAGCCCAACATCTGATACGGAGCCGATGATGGTGCGCAAACTCCACAACTTCGATGACTGGATCGACTACTTCCGCTACTGGCAGGATTCGATCGGGCTGGAGCAGGAGCAGCTCCGGAGCTTCAACTTCGAGGCGAAGTTCAGCGAGCCCGAGGTGCCGCACATCGAGTTCGGGCACTACAAGGGCCAGCTCAAGTGGCCGACGATCATGCACATCCCCGACCAGCGAATCCGGGACGCGCTCCTCAACCTGATCGTGTACCAGGGCGACACCGAATTCGCGTCCGTCGAGCAGCAGCGCAATCTGCTCCAGCACGCGCCCTCCGACTACGACCTGCTCTCGCTGCAGCGCGTCATGACCGAGGAAATGCGCCACGGCTGGCAAATGTCGTACCTGCTGTGCACCCACTTCGGGGACGAGGGGAAGCGGGAGGCGGCCAAGCTGCTCGAGCGCCGCGCCGACGAGGGGGAGCGGCTGTTGGGCTCGTTCAACGAAATCGTGGACAACTGGCTCGACTTCTTCACGTACACGCAGTTCATCGATCGCGACGGGAAGTTCCAGCTGAAGATGCTGTCCGTCTCGGCGTTCGATCCGCTGTCACGCTCGATGGGACCGATGCTGAAGGAGGAGTCGTTCCACCTGGGGACCGGCAACAACGGCTTGCTGCGGATCGTGAAGGCCGGCAAGATGCCGCCCGAGGTGATCCAGCGCTTCTTCTACAAGTGGATCCCGACGGCGTTCGATCTGTTCGGCACCGACGGCTCCTCGTCGGCGCACTGGGCATACGTGTGGGGCCTGAAAGGCCGTTACGACGAGCGCGAGAACCCGATCGAGCCCGACAAGTCGCACCTCAACGAGATGTCGCGCGGCCTGTACCGCCAGGAGATCGTGAAGCTCGTGGACCGGCTGAACATGTTCATCCCCGACCGCGACCGGCAGCTCGAGGTCCCCGACCTCACGTTCAACCGCAAGATCGGCATGTACGCCCATCAGCCGCACACCGTAGGGGGTGTCCCGCTGTCGCCCGAGCAGTACAAGGATTACCTGGCCTCGGTGCTGCCCCGCCCCGCGGACATCCAGCTGGTGCACGACATCGAGAAGGAGCCGGACTGGATCGAGCCGAAGAAGGCAGACAGCCTGCAGCAGTGAAGGCGCTCGTGATCGCGCACCGCGGCGCCTCGGGCACCGAGCTCGAGAACTCGCTCGCCGCGTTCCGCGCGGCGGCGCCCCAGGGCGCCGACGGCGTCGAGCTCGACGTCCATGCCAGCGCGGACGGCGAGCTGTTCGTGCACCACGATGAGACGGTCGACGGCCGTTCCATCGCGCGCTCGAGCGCTCGGACGATCGCCGCGCTGCGGCTCCAGAACGGCGAGCCGGTCCCCACGCTGTCCCAAGCGCTGGCCGCGATCCCTCCCCCGCTCGAGGTATTCGTCGAGGTCAAATCCCTCGCGCCGCGCTGGGACGAACGACTCCTCGAGACGCTCGACCGCGGACCCAATCCCACCGGCTATGCGGTGCACGGTTTCGATGAGGCGATCGTGCAGCGACTCGCCGAGCGGCGGCCGGCGCTCCGCCGTGGCGCCTTCACTCTGGACGCCGTGCAGCATACGCGCGCCTCGATTCTGTGGCAGGACCGGAGTGGGGCGGCCGAGCCGCTGGTGCGCACGGCGCACGCTGCTGGCGTGCAAGCGTTCGTGTGGACCGTGGACGATCCCGCCGAGATGACGCGCCTCGTGGGCTGGGGCGTGGACGGCATCTGCACGAATTTCCCCGAGCGCGCCCGGCGCGCGGTCGACGGGCACCGGCGGGGAGCCGCATGACACGCATCGCGGTGGTGGGCGCGGGAACGATGGGCCACGGGATCGCCTACGTCGCCGCGCTCGCGGGCTGCGAGGTGACGTTGACCGACAGTCGGGCCGAGGCTCTGGCAGACGCCGCCGGCAAGATCGAGACGTTGCTCGCCGGCGGACTGAAACGCGGCAAGCTCACCGAGACCGACCGAGCGGGGGTGCAAGAGCGCCTGCGCACCGAGCCGGTGCTCGAGCGTGCGGTGTCCGACGCCGAGGTCGTGATCGAGGCCGTGGTCGAGGACCTCATCGTCAAGCAACGCCTCTTTGCGGAGATCGAGCGGCTGGCCCCTGCGGGAGCGCTCCTCGCCTCGAACACGTCGTCGCTCTCCGTCGGGCAGATCGCGGCGGCTCTCAAGGAGCCCGGCCGTCTGATCGGCTTGCATTTCTTCAATCCGGTGCACGCGATGCATCTCGTGGAGGTGGTGACGCACGGCCGCGCGGCGACGCACGCCGCGGAATGGGGCGTGGCGTTCGCACACCGCCTGGGCAAAGAGCCCATCGTCGTGCGCGACTCCCCCGGCTTCGCCTCGAGCCGTCTCGGCGTCGTGCTGGGGCTCGAGGCCATGCGCATGCTGGAGCAGCGCGTCGCTACGCCCGAGGACATCGACAAGGCGATGGAACTGGGCTACAACCATCCGATGGGTCCCTTGAAGCTCACCGATCTGGTGGGACTCGACGTCCGCCTCGCGATCGCGGAGTACCTGCACGCGACCCTCAAGCAGCCGCAGTACGAGCCGCCCAAGATTCTCCGGGAGAAGGTGAAGAAGGGGGAGTTGGGGAAGAAGACGGGGAGGGGGTTCTACACCTGGAGCGACTGACCCGTATCACCGACGTCCACGTCCACATCCAGCCCTGGCGCGACCTCAAGCCTGCCGTCCAAGACGCCATGCGCAAAGGCAAGGAAGCGCACTGGGACCTGCTCAAGTCGCTGATGGACGACCCGCAGGCGCTCCTCGAGGTCATGGATCGCAGCGGGGTGTGGCGGGTGGGCCTGGTGAACTATCCCAGCCCCGACGTGATGGGGTTCGGCGACTCGACCAACAGCTTCGCCGCCAAGTACGCGCAGGCGAACCCCGAGCGGCTGCTCCCTTATGGCGGGGTCCACGCCCGGTTCACGAAGGACGCCGCCGGAGACGTGGACCGGCTGATCGACATGGGCATCCGGCTGCTCAAGATTCATCCCCCCCATCAATGCTTTGCCGCCAACGCCTACACCGAAGGCCTGGCGGCGCTGGGCGCGATCTACGGGCGCTGCGAGGAGCGAGGGTTGCCCGTGATGGTCCATACGGGGACGTCGATCTTCCCGGGCGCCCGGTCCAAGTACGGCAATCCGATGGAGCTGGACGACGTCGCCATCGACTTCCCGGAGCTACAGCTGGTGATGGCGCACGGCGGCCGCCCCCTCTATATGGAAGAGGCCTTTTTCATCTTGCGACGTCATGGGAACGTCAGGCTGGATGTGTCCGGCATTCCGCCCGCCAAATTGCTGGAGTACTTTCCCCGCCTCGCCGAGATCGCCGACCGGGTGCTGTGGGGAACCGATTGGCCCAGCCCGGGGGTGAAGGATCTGCGGCAGAACATCGACCAGTTCCTGGCGCTCCCCCTGAGCGACGCCCACCGGAACGCGATCTTGGAGCGCAATGCGCTGGCTCTGTTTCCTGCTCGGTAGCACGACCGTCCCGGCCGCCGCGCAGACGGCGAAGCCGCTGCGGTTCGACCTGGCGGCGCTGCCGGCCGCGCGGGACTCGTTCGTCTTCTATCTGAACGGTGAGGAGCGCGGACAGGCGGTGTGGCAATACGCGGTCCAAAACGACCAGCTCGTGTTCACGGCCACCTCCGAGCTGCGTCCCGCCGAGGCGGAGACCCTGCGCGTGGTGATGGATCGCAAGAGCGGGGCTCCGGTCGCGACATTTCACCGCATCTCGATGTTCGATCCGCAGTCCGACACGGTGCTGGTCGAGCACGACCTCACCGTGCGCGGCGGGCACGTCGAAGGTACGCGCCGCGCCGGCACCCGGGACGGACGGATCGTGAGCCGGCCAGTGCGGCGCGCGCTGCCGCCGGGCACGGTCTGGTCCGACTACGGTCTGCTCGCGGCGGCGGTCGCGGTTCTCGCCCCCGGGGATTCCGCGACGGGTCGCGCCTACGACGAGTTCGACGACTCGCTCATGACCCTCACGCTCGTCGCGGAACCCGTGCGCACCGTGACGGTCCCCGCCGGCGCTTTCGCGGCGATGCCGGTGCGGGGCGCGGCATTTCGTATCTACGTGACGCGGACGGAGCCGCGCCGCGTCGTCAAAGGCCAATCGCTCGATGGCCGTTTCAGCTTCGAGCTCGCTCAGCCCTGACCATGGAGCCCCGTTCTCATGCGTAGGTCTTCCCTTGCACTCCTCGCCCTCCTACCGGCCACGGTGGCCGCGCAGGCCGGCCGGGTCGCGTACGAGCAGTTCACGCTTCCCAACGGCCTGCAGGTGATCTATTCGGAGGACCATTCGACGCCGCTCGTGTCGGTGGACGTCTGGTACCATGTTGGCTCGCGCAACGAGCGCCCCGGCCGATCGGGGTTCGCGCACCTGTTCGAGCACATGATGTTCCAGGGGTCCGCACACGTGAAGAAGGCCGAGCATTTCCAGCTGATCCAGCGGGGCGGCGGCACGCTGAACGGCAGCACCCAGGAAGACCGCACGAACTACTTCGAGACCCTGCCGTCCAACCGCTTGAACCTGGCCCTGTGGCTCGAGGCCGACCGGATGCGCTCGCTCGCGATCACGCAGGAGAACTTCGAGAACCAGCGTGAGACGGTAAAAGAAGAGCGCCGCCTCGGCGTTGACAACCGGCCCTACGCGGCGGCCTTCAACGACGGGATGACCTGGCCGTTCGACAGCGCGTCCTGCTTCGCCTACGCCCACACGGTGATCGGGTCGATGGATGACCTGAACGCCGCGAAGCTGCCCGACGTGCAGGCGTTTTTCGACACCTACTACGCCCCGAACAACGCCACGTTGGTCGTGGTCGGCGACTTTGTGCCGGCGGAGCTGCGCCGGCTCGTGAACGAGTACTACGCCGGGATCCCGAGCCACGCCGCGGCCGAGCCCGCGCGCTGCGACTGGCGCCCGGGGGGGGGCGCCGGCGCGGCGCGGCGCGAGGTGCACGACGGCCAGGCCAACCTCGACGCGGTCTTGCGCTTCTACCGGATCCCCGAGCACCGGCACCGCGACACCCCGGCCCTCGAGCTGCTGAACTTGATCCTCGGCCAGGGGGAGAGCTCGCGCCTCAACGTGGCGGTGGTGCGGCGCGAGAAAGCCGCGGTCGGCACGGGCAGCCTGCTCAGCCCCAACGGGTCCCGCAACGGACCGGGGGTGTTCGTGGCGTACGGCATCGTCAATCAGGGTGTCGGTGCCGACCGCCTCGACAGCCTCATCGGCCAGCAGCTCGACAGCATCCGCGCCAACGGCGTCACCCCCGAGGAGCTGGCCAAGGCCAAGAACATCCTGCGGGCCGGGTTCATCAACAATCGTGAGACGACCATCGGCAAGGCCGAGGAGCTGCACCACTATCGCGTGTTTCACGAATCGCTGGATGAGATCAACACCGATCTGGACCGCTTGCTGGCGGTCACGGCGGAGGACTTGAAGCGAGTGGCGACAACGTACTTCGCTCCGGCGAACCTGACGCTGGTGATTGTCAGGGCCGGACCGGGAGGGCAGACGCCATGACGCCTAACGCCAAGACGCCAAAACGCCACGTTGCACGAGTGGCGATGCTAGGAGCGGCAGCGCTCGCGTCCGTCTGCCCGTCTGCCCGTCTGTCCGCCCAAGATTTCCCCACGCGGCCCCCCGCCCCCGCGCCGCTGCGCCCGGCGCAGTTCCCGCCCTTCCAGGAAGCGGCGCTGCCGAACGGGATGACGCTGCTGCTCGTCGAGAACCACGAGCAGCCGGTGCTCTCCTTGGGCCTCAGCTTCCGGGCGGGAAGCGCCTACGATCCTGTCGGGAAGGAAGGGCTCTCGGCGCTCGTGGCTGAGGTGCTTACGAAGGGAACGCCCGACCGCACCGCCGAGCAGATCGCCGCCACGATCGAGGGCGTGGGCGGAACGCTGAGCGCCACCTCGACGCAGGATTTCCTGACCGTGTCGGCGGACGTCCTGAGCGACCAGGCCGAGCTGGCGTTCAGCCTGCTGGGGGACGTTACCAGGCGCCCCACCTTGCCCCCGGAGGAGCTGGAGCTGGCGCGCACCCGCTACCTCTCGTCGCTCGAGGTCGAGCTGTCGCAGCCGGAGAACGTCGCGGCGCGTGTCTTCGCCCGTGAGATCTACGGCCGGCATCCGTACGGGCGGAGCACCAGTCCGGCTTCCTACCGGGCTATCACGCGTTCCGACGTCGTGATCTTCATCGGGCGCCGCCTGCGCCCAGCCGGTGCACTGCTCGTCGTCGCGGGGGACATCACCCTGGCGCGGGCGCGGGCGCTCGCCGTGAAAGCGTTCGGCACGTGGCGCGGGGCGCCGGCTCCCACGCCGCCGCCGCCGCCCGTACCCGTTAAGGCGCGGACGGACATCGTCCTCGTGCACCGGCCGGGCTCCGTGCAGTCCAACGTCGTGCTCGGCAACACGACCTTCGTGCCCACCGACACCGGGTACTACGCGGCCCGCCTCGCGACTCAGGTCCTGGGCGGCGGGGCCGACGCACGGCTGTTCCTGATCCTCCGGGAGCAAAAGAGCTGGACGTACGGGTCCTACGCCTCGCTGCAACGCTACCGCGGCATGGGACATTGGCAGGCGACGTTCGAGGGCCGCACCGCCGTGACCGACAGCGCCCTCGCGGAGATGCTCCGGCAGGTGGCTCGGATCCGGACGGAAGTCATGCCCGACAGCGAGCTGGCGGCCGCGAAGGGCTTCCTGATCGGCTCGTTCCCGTTGACGATCGAGACGCCCGGGCAGATCGCCCAGGTGGTGACATCGGCCCGCCTCCTGGGCCTGCCGCCCGGGTACCTGCGGAGCTATCGGGAGCGCCTCGCCGCCGTGACGCCGTTGCGGGCGCGGTCGGCGGCCCGCCGCACCTACCACACCACCGGGCTCACGATCGTCGTCGTCGGGGACGCGACCGCGATTTACGATCAGCTCAAGGCGATCGCGCCCGTGCGCCTCGTCGATATCGACGGCAAGCCGATCGATCCCGCGACGCTGCATCCGGTGGCCGGCCCGGTGGAATTCGACCGGGCGCAGATCGTGGCCCGGCGCGATAGCTTCGAGGCCATCCTTCAGGGGAAACCGTTTGGCACCCAAGTCACCACGGTGCAGGTGGCGCCCGACTCCGTCGTCTACACCGAGTCGACGACCCTCGGCGCCATGGTGCAGCAGCAGACCACCGTCGTGATCAACGGTGCCGACTTGGCGATGCGGCGGACCGACCAGACCGGGACCGTACAGGCGCAGCGCTCCGAGATTCATCTGACGTACGCGGGAGGCCGGGTGGTCGGGACGGCGCTCGCTCCTCAAGGATCGGGCACGCCGCGCAGCACCGACGTAGATGCCGCGGCGGTCCCTGGCCTCGTGGATGACAACGCGCTGAACGTCCTGATCCCCGCGCTCGCCCTGGCGGAGGGCAAGTCGTTCAACCTGAGCGTCTTTTCATCGGGTGAAGGCGTGACCAAGACGCTCACCGTCAAGGTCGCGGGTGTGGAGGACATCACGGTGCCCGCCGGCAAGTTCAACGCCTATCGGCTGGAGCTGTCGGGGATGCAGATCCCCGTCGTGATGCACGTCAGCACGGAGTCGCCGCGGCGGCTGCTGCGGATCGCTCCGGTGGGCGCACCCCTCGTGTTCCAACTCGTGAAATGATCAAAAAGGCGGCGGTCAAGATGAAAAAGCGGCGGTCAAGAAGCAATGGCGACGGTCAAGAGACAAATGCGGCGGTCAAATTCATACTGGCAGCGTTGTCCGCTGCCGTTCTCGCGATGGGCTGCGCCTCCGCGGGGGCGCGCGGCGTCGGCGCTCCTCAACCTGCTGCTGCACAGGCCGCGGCGGCGTCCACGACGGCTCGAGGCCAGGACTCGAGCAGCATCGACCGGCCGCAGTACCCGTCGACCTATCAGCGGCACCCGAACCCGCCGGTCCTGATTCGCAACGCGACGATCATGACTGCGACGGGCCAGGAGATCGCCAACGGGTCCATCCTCTTCAAGGACGGCCGCATCGTCCAGGTCGGTACAGCGGTCCAGGCGCCCGCCGACGCCGTCGTGGTGGACGGGACGGGCAAGTGGGTGACCCCCGGGATCATCGATACCCACTCCCACCTCGGCGTGTACGCCGCCCCGGGCACCCAGGCGGAGTCCGACGGGAACGAGGCGACGAATCCGGTGACGGCCGAAGTGTGGGCGGAGCACTCGTTCTGGCCGCAGGACCCCGACATTCCCCTCGCGATCGCCGGCGGCATCACGACGCTGCAGGCGCTCCCCGGCTCGGCGAACCTGATCGGTGGGCGGAGCGCGGTGCTGAAGCTCGTTCCGGCACGCACCGCGCAGGAAATGAAGTTTCCCGGCGCGCGCTACGGACTGAAGATGGCGTGCGGTGAAAACCCGAAGCGGGTGTATGCGACTCGCGGCCCGTCCACGCGGATGGGCAACATGGCAGGGTACCGCGCCGCCTTCATCCAGGCGGAGCAGTACCGGCGGCGCTGGGACAAGTGGAACAAGGATCATCAGGGCGACGCGCCGCAGCGGGACCTCAAGCTCGAGAGCCTCGCCGAAGTGCTGCGCGGCAACATCTACGTCCAGAACCATTGCTACCGGGCGGACGAGATGGTGCAGATGATCGATCTCGCGCACGAATTCGGCTTCAAGATCCGCTCGTTCCATCACGCCGTGGAGGCCTACAAGATCGCCGACATTCTGGCGCGCGAGGGCACGGCGGTGTCGATCTGGGCGGACTGGTGGGGATTCAAGGAAGAAGCGATGGACGGGATCCACGAGAATGCCGCGCTCGTCCAACAGGCGGGGGGCCGTCCCGTGATCCACTCGGATTCTGAGTCGGGGATTCAGCGGCTGAACCAGGAGGCGTCCAAGGCGATGTACTACGGACGCCGCGCCGGAATCCAGATCACGCGCGACCAGACGCTACGCTGGATCACCGCCAACCCCGCGTGGGTGCTGGGCATCGATTCCATCGTGGGGACGCTCGAGCCGGGGAAGATGGCCGACGTGGTCCTGTGGTCGGCCGATCCCTTCTCGGTGTACGCCCGCGCGCTCCAGGTCTACAACGACGGCTGGCTGGTGTACGACCGGAACGACCCGGCGCACCAGCCGCACACGGACTTCACGGTGGGACGCCCATGATCGCCTTCCTCCTTGCTCAAACCATCGCCATCACGGGCGGCACGGTCTATCCCGTGTCGGGGCCCAAGATCGAGAACGCCACCGTCCTAATTCAGGGGAACCGGATCGCCGCGGTGGGCGCGAACGTGGCGGTTCCTGCCGGCGCGACGCGGATCGACGCCGCCGGAAAATGGGTCACCCCCGGACTCATCGAATCGGGGGGCAACCTGGGGCTGACCGAGATCAACGCCGTCCAGGGCACGAACGAAGCCTTCCAGCGGACGAGCGAGGTCGCGGCGTCATTCAATGTGGCTGAGGGCATCAACCCGGCGTCCGCGCTCTTCCCCGTGACGCGGATCGAAGGGATCACGACCGCGTTCACCTGGCCCCAGGGTCAGCTCATCGCCGGGCAGGGCGTGATGATCGACCTGGACGGTGCCACGGTGGAAGCGATGGTCGTGAAGTCGCCGACGGCGATCCTCGCGACCCTCTCCGAGCAGAGCAAGGACGAGGGCGGCGGGTCGCGCGCGGGCGCAGCGGCGCGGCTGCGCCGCGTGTTCACGGACGCGCTCGAGTACTCGCGCCGCCGCGCGGACTACAACCGCGCCCAGATGCAGCCCCTGGCGGCGGGGCCGGCGGACCTCGACGCGCTGATGCCCGTGCTGCGGGGCCAGCTTCCCCTCGTCGTCATCGCGAACCGGCGCAGCGACATCGAGACCGCGCTGCGGATCGCCCGGGAGTACAAGCTGCGCCTGGTCCTCGCCGGCGCCGAGGAGGGGTGGCAGATCGCGGACAAGATCGCCGCGGCGGGGGTGCCGGTGCTGGTGCAGCCGCTCGACAACATCCCATCGTACGACGCGCTCGGCGTGCGCTACGAGAACGCCGGGCTACTGGCGAAAGCGGGCGTGAAGGTCGTGCTGCTGGAGAATGACACGCACAACGCCCGTAATCTGCGCCAGCAGGCGGGGAACGCGGTGGCCTACGGCATGACGTGGGACCAGGCGCTGCGCGCCGTAACCCTGGCGCCCGCCGAGGTGTTCGGCGTGGCCGATCGGTACGGGTCGCTCGAGGCCGGGAAAGTGGCGAACGTCGTCGTGTGGACCGGCGATCCGTTCGAGTTCTCGACCGGGGTGGAGCACGTCTTCATTCGCGGCAACGAGATTCCGCTGCGGAGCCGGCAGACCGAGCTGTTCGAGCGGTACAAAACGCTGCCGCCAAAATACTAGGGCGGTCAGGGGCGGACGGAGGCGGTCAAAAGAAGAGGGGCGGTCGGGGTTAAGCGCCCCCGACCGCCCCTGTCCGCCCTCGACCGCCCCTGACCGTCACCCCTTCGGGTACACCGACACGCGCTGCCGCTTCTTGTCCTTGTGCTCGAACTTCACGTGGCCATCGACCACCGAAAAGAGGCTGTCGTTGGCCGCGCGGCGCACGTTCTTGCCCGGGTGGAACTTGGTGCCGCGCTGGATGACGATGATGCTCCCCGCCGTCACGAACTCGCCGCCGAAGCGCTTCACGCCGAGGTATTTCGGGTTGGAGTCCCGGCCGTTGCGGGAGGAGCCGACGCCTTTCTTGTGAGCCATGGAGTTCCGACCTCAGCCGACGTGCACGTCGGCGATCTTGACTTCGGTGAAGTCCTGCCGGTGCCCGCCGTGGCGGCGATAACCGGTGCGGCGCGCGAACCGGTAGATGCGGACCTTCTTGCCCTTGCCGTGGCGCACCACCTCCGCCGTGACCTTGGCGCCCTTCACCGTCGGCGTCCCCGTCTCGATGTGCTTCCCGTCGGACGCAAGCAGGACGCGGTCGAACGTCACCTTGCTCCCCGGCTCCGCCGCGAGCAGGGGCACTTTGATCGTGACACCTTCTTCGGCGCGGAACTGCTGGCCGCCGGTGGTGAAAATGGCGTAGGACATAGGGCGGGAACTCTAATCGCGATATGGACTTCGGTCAAGTAGCCGCCAAACGGCTGATTGTGACGGCCGACACGCGCCCGCGCGTGGAAGCGCACGACGCAACGCACGGGCTGGCGAGTGACCGCTATCACGGGCGTGAGCTCGTCAGCATTGTAGCTTCGACGCCACTGTCGAGACCCGGTGAGCGCCCACCCCGGGGTTCGCACCAACCTCAGCGCCCGTCGCGAAGGCCTTCGCCCCGGCGTGCTGGTGTCGGATGGCTTTGTGCCCTGGCCGCCGCGGTGGGCGATGGATCATCCTGGCTGCACGCATACTGTCTGGCAACATCCCGCCCGGGTTTTATCCTTGCTCCCGGTCGTGCTCGTGCTGAGCACCTGCTTCCTGCCGCAGGAACCTTCGACCACACAACTGATCGCCTTCGCGCTCCCCGCCGACACCACCCTGCTCGCCGTGGGCGCCACGATGACCCCGGCCGTGACCGTGCAGGGCGACGGTGTGTGGTCGAGCGCGCCGCGAATCCGCTTCGAGAGCCGCGACACGACGGTCGTCGTCGTGGATTCCGCTGGTCGGCTGACCGCCCGCCGCCGAGGCGTGGCGACGATTCACGCGGTGCTGGCTAGCGGGGCCACCGGCGCTACGCCCCCGGATACCACCTTCCCTGTGCGCGTCATCATCAGCCGACTGACGCTTGTGAAGACCGCCGACTCGTTGCGCTCTCTCGGCGATACCCTGCTCGTTCGACCAGGCTACCTCGACGCCGATGGCTGGGCGCTCGACGCGGCAGACTCGGCCGCCATCAGCCCGATCTTCGAGCTCGTCTCTTCGGGTGGCGCGGTGACCCTGGACGCGGTCCGCGGCGCGCTGGTGGCCAAGGCCAACGGCACCGACACCGTGCGCGCGAGGGTCGACACCTCCCGCATCAACCTGGTGGTCACGGTCCGCCAGCGTGCCGTGCGGGTGTCGGCGATCCCGGATCCGACGACGTTCCGCGCGCTCACCGAAACGCGCCAGTTCGCCGCGACCGCGTGGGATCGCCGGGACAGTCTCGTCGCTCAGGCGCCGGTGGCGTGGAGCTCGAGCAATCCCGGGATCGTCTCGGTCGGGCCGGCGACCGGGCTCGCGACCGCCGTCGCCAACGGCAGCGTGTTGGTCATCGCCGTGGTCGACTCGGTGGCGGACACGACGGTCGCGACCGTCAGCCAGGTGGCGACCCAGCTCGCCTTCACGGTGCAGCCGGGCCCCGCCGCGGCCGGCAGCGCGCTCGCCCCCGCCGTGCAGGTGGCGGTGCGCGATTCGCTCGGGAACATCGTCGCCTCGGCGACGAGCCTCGTGACGCTGGCACTGGGCGCCAACCCCGCCGGCGGCACCCTCGGGGGCACCGCGAGCAGGAGCGTCGTAGGCGGTGTCGCGACGTTCTCCGACCTGATCGTCGATAAGGCGGCGAGCGGCTACACCCTCACCGCGTCCGCCGGCGGCCTTGCGGGTGCTACCACTGTCGGTTTCGACGTCACCCCGGGACCTGCCAGTCAGCTCGCCTTCAACGTGTCCCCCCCCGCTTCCCCCGGCACGACGACGGCCGGCAGTCCGATCACGCCGGCCGTACAGGTTACCGTGCAGGACGCCTTCGGGAACACGGTCGGCACCGCCGGGGCCACGATCACGATTGCGATCGGCACGAACGTCGGCGGTGGCACCCTCGCCGGCGCCACCACCCGCACGGCGGTGAACGGGATCGCCACGTTCTCCGACGTCAGCATCGACAAAGCGGGGACGGGGTACACGCTTACCGCCGCGGCGTCCGGACTCGCCGGCGCCGTGAGCACGCCCTTCAATATCTCCTCCGGTCTCGCCACGCGGCTCGCGTTCGCGGTCCAGCCGACGACCACGGTGGCCGGCCGGACCATCGCTCCGGCCGTCCAGGTGGCGGTCCAGGATCAGTTTGGCAATACCGTTCCGGCTGCGGCGCCGCAGATCACGCTCGCGCTCGCCGCCAATCCCAGCGGCGGAGTGCTGGCGGGGAGCACGACCGTGAGCGCCGTGAACGGCGTCGCCATCTTCTCGGACCTGAGCATCGCCAAGACGGGGGGCGGTTATGCGCTGATCGCCGCGACAAACGGCCTCGCCCAGGCGACGAGCGCCCCGTTCGACGTCACACCCGGTCCCGCCGTACGGCTGGCCTTCAGAGTCCAGCCGCGTCCTGCCGCAGCCGACAGCATGATCAAGCCGAGCGTCGAGGTGGCGGTGCAGGACAACCTGGGGAACACGGTCACCACGGCGACGAACCTGATCACCATGGCCCTCGGCGCCAACCCGGCCGGCGGGACGCTGGCAGGAATGGTGAGCCGCAGTGCCGTCGCTGGTGTCGCCACCTTTGCGGACCTGAGCATCGACAAGGTAGGGAGTGGCTACACGCTCGTGGCCACCGCCGCCGGTCTCGCCGGCTCCGGCAGCGCCGGGTTCGACGTCACCGCTGCTGCAACGAGGCTCGCCTTCAGCGTGCAGCCCAGCGTAACCGTCGCGGGCCAGGCGATCAGCCCCGGCGTGCAGGTGACCGTGCAGGACGCCGCGGGCAACACAGTGACAACCGCCAGCACCGTTATCACCATGACGATGGGAGCAAACGCGAACGGCGTGAGGCTCTCAGGGACGACGGTCAGGAGCGCGGTGAACGGCGTCGCGACCTTCGCGGACCTGAGCATCGACAGCGTAGGGAGCGGGTATACCCTCACCGCGACAGCGGCCGGGCTGGCCAGCGCGGGGAGCGCGGCCTTCGACGTGACCGCTAACGCACCTGCTAAGCTCGCCTTCAGCGTGCAGCCCGTCACGACGCCCGCCGGCCAGGGCATCTCCCCCGCGGTGCGGGTCGCGGTGCAGGACGCCTTCGGCAACACGGTCACGGCGTTCACGGGCAATGTGTCCGTCGCCGTCACGACCGGGACCGGGGATCCCGGCGCCACCCTCGGCGGAGCGACGACTGTTCCCGCGTCGGCGGGGGTGGCGACGTTCACGGGCTTGACCCTCGACAAGGCCGCGAGCGGCTACACCCTCACCGCCGCCGCGAGTGGACTCGCGGGCGCGACGAGCAGCGCGTTCAGCATCGTGCCGGGGGCGGCGGTGAAGCTCGCCTTCATCGGCCAACCTGGAACGACTATGGCCGGTGCAGCGCTCTCGCCCACCGTCCGGGTGGCGGTCCTCGACGCGTTCGGCAACACGGCCACCGCCTTCACCGGAAGCGTGACGGTGGCCATCTCCGGCGGGACCGGCAACCCGAACGCCACGCTGCTGGGGGCGACGACGGCGCCTGCCGCCCTGGGCGTCGCGTCCTTTACCGACCTGAGCGTCGATAAAGCGGCGAGCGGGTACAGCCTCACCGCGACGGCGAGCGGGCTCGTGGGGGCGACGAGTGGGGCGTTCAGCATCACCCCCGGCATCCCGGCCCGGGTCACCTTCACCGGCCAACCGCGCACGGCAGAGGCCGGCTCGCCCCTGTCCCCCGCGGTGGAGGTCACGGTTCAAGACGCCCTGGGAAACGTGGTCACCAGTGCGACGTCCAGCATCACCTTGACGATCACCGGCGGCACGGGAACGGCGGGCGCCACGCTGGCCGGTACCAAGACGGTGTCGGCCGTCGGGGGCACGGCCCTGTTTTCGGACATCAGCATTGCCAAGGCCGGAACCGACTACACGTTGACGGCTACGGCGAGCGGCCTGACAGACGCGAGCAGCACGACGTTCCACATCACGCCCGGCGTCGCCGCCCGGTTGGCGTTCACGGGGCAGCCAAGCACCGTGCAGGCGGGGAGTGCGCTCGCGCCCGCGGCACGCGTGGCGGTGCAGGATGCCCTTGGCAATATCGTGGCCAGCTCGGGGACGAGCGTCACCGTGGCGATCACGGGTGGCACCGGCACACCGGGCGCGACGCTCAGCGGGACCACCACGGTCACGGCGGGAGCGGGCGTCGCCGTGCTGTCGACCTTGAGTATTGATAGAGCCGGCACGGGCTACACGCTGACGGCGGCGGCGGCGGGGCTCGCCGGGGCGACGAGCGCAGGGTTCGACGTCACCGTCGGGGCGCCCAACAAGCTCGCCTTTGCCGGGCAGCCGGGCGCCACCGCGGCGGGGAGCATCATGAGTCCGTCGGTCCAGGTGGCCGTGCAGGACGGCCTCGGCAACCCCGACACGACGTTTGCGGGAACCGTCACGCTGGCAATCACCAGCGGCACGGGGAGCGTCGGCGCCACGCTCAGCGGAACGCTGGCGGCGACCGCCGCGCGGGGCGTGGCCACGTTCATCGACCTGAGCATCGACAAGGCGGGCTCGGGCTACACGTTCACCGCCGCGGCCACTGGGCTCGGCGGCGCCAGCAGCGCCACGTTCAACATCACGCCGGGCGCCGCAGCGAAACTCACGTTCTCGGTGCAGCCGGCGACGGCGATCGCCGGCGCGACGCTCGCGCCGGCCGTGCGCGTCACGGCGCACGACGCCCTGGGCAACACGGTGGCGGGCTACACGGGGGACGTGACCGTGCGCCTGGCAACCGGTACAGGCACCGCAGGGGCGGCGCTGTCCGGGAACTCGACGGTGGTGGCGGTCGGCGGTGTGGCCCTGTTCTCCGATCTGAGCATCGACAGGGCCGGCTCGGGCTACGCCCTCACAGCCGAGGCGCCGGGGCTCACCGGAGCCACCAGCGCCGGATTCGACATCGTGGTCGGTGCGCCCGCGAAGCTTGCCTTCAGCGTGCAACCCAGCGCCGCGACGGCGGGGACCGCGCTCACGCCCGGGGTGCAGGTGACGGTGCAGGATGCCCTCGGGAACACGGTCAGCAGCGCCACCACCTCCGTCACCGTGGCGATCGGTGCGAACCCCGGGGGCGGGACGCTCGCGGGTACGGTGACGAAGAGCGCCGTGAATGGAGTCGCGTCGTTCTTCGACCTGAGCATCGACAGGGCCGGCACGGGTTACACGCTCACGGCGGCAGCCAGCGGGCTGGCCAGCGCGACCAGCACCGGGTTCAGCATTACATCCTCCACCACGGCAAGGCTGGTCTTCGTGGTGCAGCCCCCCAGCGCGGCTGCGGGCGCCCCGCTAGCGCCCGCCGTTCGCGTGGCGGTCCAAGATGCATCGGGCAACATCGTCACCGGCGCCACGACCTTGATCACGGTGGCCATCGGGTCGAACCCCGGCGGTGCGACGCTCGCCGGGACGACGCAGCAAAACGCAGTCAACGGCGTCGCCACGTTCCCGGACTTGAGCCTTGAGAAGGTGGGCACGGGCTACACCGTGACGGCCACGGCGAGTGGCGTCACGGGTGCCACGAGCGCCGGCTTCGCGATCACGCCGGGTGCGGCGGCGCGCCTCGGCTTCACGGGGCAGCCGAGCACCACGCCCGCACGCGCCGCAATCAGCCCGGCCGTCCAGGTCGCGATCCAGGACGCGTACGGCAACACCGTCACCGGCGCCAGTGCCGCTGTGACCGTGACGGTCGGCACCAACCCTGGCGCGGGCATCCTGACGGGGACCCTCACCAACAGCACGGTGAATGGGGTCGCCACGTTCTCCGACTTGAGCATCGATAAGACGGGGACGGGTTACACGCTGGCCGCGGCGGCGAGCGGGTTGGCGAGCGCGGCGAGTGCGGCGTTCGGCATCACCCCGGGACCGGCGGCCCAGCTGATCTTCACGGGGCAACCGAGCACCACCACCGCGGGCGTCGCCGTCAGCCCGGCGGTTCAAGTCAGCGTACAGGACGCCTATGGGAACACCGTCGCGGGCGCCACGACGGTGGTCACGGTGGCGATCGCGACGAACCCTGGCGGCGGAACGCTCGCCGGCACTCTGGTCCAGAACGCCGTGAACGGGATCGTGACTTTCCCGGACTTGAGCATAGAGAAGGCGGGCGCGGGGTACACGCTAGCCGCCACGGCGAGCGGCCTGCCGGTCACCACCAGCGCCTCATTCAACGTCAACGCGGGAGCGGCCGCGCGGCTCTCCTTCACCGCCCAGCCCAGTTCGGCGGTGGCCGGCGCGGCGATCAGCCCGGCCGTCGAGGTCGCGATCCAGGACGCGTTCGGTAACACGGTCACCAGCGCCACGACCCTGATCACGGTGGCACTGGGTTCGAACCCCGCCGGTGGAACGCTGATGGGAATGTCCAGTAGGAACGCCGCGAACGGCGTAGCCACCTTCACCGATCTGAGCATCGACAAGGCGACCGCCGGCTACGCGCTCAGCGCGGCCGCGAGCGGCCTGACGAGCGCCACGAGTGTGACCTTCGGGATCACGCCCGGGGCGGCTACCCAGCTCGCCTTCACCGTCCAACCGCGCCGGACCCCGAAGAACACCGCGATCACACCGGCGGTGCAGGTGACGGCGCAGGATGCATTCGGCAACACCGCCCCCGGCTTCGCGGGCTCCGTCACCGTGGCGATTGGCACGAACCCAAGCATCGGCACGCTAGGCGGGACGCTGACCGTGGCCGCCGTCGGCGGCGTCGCCACGTTCTCGACCTTGACCATCGACAAGGCGGGGACGGGCTATACGCTCACCGCCACGTCGGGTGGCCTGGCGTCCGGCACCAGCGGCACTTTCGACATCACGAACCCGGCCGTGCTGGCCTTCGTGGTCCAGCCGACCACGACCGCGGTGAACGCCGCGATCACACCACCCGTCCAGGTCGCGGTCCAGGATGGCTTCGGCAACATCGCCCGGGGGTATTCGGGCTCCGTCATCCTCTTCCTGGCGGGCGGCACCGGCGGTGCCCAACTCAGAGGAACGGTCACGATGACGGTGGTGAACGGGATCGCCACGTTCACGGATCTGAGCGTCAGCAGGATGGGGACCGGCTACCGGCTCACGGCCAACGATACCGCCGGCATCCTTGCCGTGGGAACGAGCGTTCCCTTTGACATCAACTAAATTGTCGGGGCGGGAGGAGACCACCGCGCGCGTCCCGCCTCCGCCGAGGCCCATGAACTGCTTTCGCTGTCACACGCCGATCGCCGACGACAGCCGTTTTTGCTCGAGCTGCGGGGCCCTCATGCCGGACGCCACGCTGCGCACACCGGCGGCGGACGAGCTCGACGAGGCGGGCGCGCGCGAGCTCGAGCTGCTCATCCGGGCGGAGACGGCGGGGGAGTACGAGATCCTGCGCGAGATCGGGCACGGCGGCATGGGCGTCGTCTACCTGGCCAGGGAAAAATCCCTGGCACGCGACGTGGCCATGAAAGTCCTGCCGCCGCACCTCACGTACGGGAAAGGCGTGATCGGCCGCTTCCGGCGCGAAGCGCGGACGGCGGCCGCGCTCGAGCACCCGAGCATCGTCCCCGTTTATCGCGTCGCGCCCGGCGGGAGGGTGTTCTGGTACACGATGAAGTACCTGGAAGGCCGGTCGCTGGCGGAAGTGCTCCTGGAACGCAAAACCCTCCCGCTGCCTGCGACGATCACGATCCTGGAGCGGATCGCCGACGCGCTGGACTACGCCCACCAGCGCCACGTGATTCACCGGGACGTCAAGCCGGCCAACGTCATGCTGGACCCGCGCGGCCACGTCATCGTGATGGATTTCGGCATCGCGAAGGACGGCGCCGGCGGGACCGTGGCACGGTCCGAGGCGATCCTCGGCACACCCTTCTACATGTCCCCCGAGCAATGCCGGGGTGAAACGCTGACGGGCGCTTCTGACCAGTACTCGGTGGGCGTCATGGCGTACCAGATGCTTTGCGGGCGGGTGCCGTTCGACAGCAGGACGGTGGTCGATCTGCTGCAAAAGCACTGTACTGAGCCGCCCCCCCCGCTCAAGGACATCCAGCCGGGGCTGCCGGGACACGCCTATGATGCCGTCGAACGCGCGCTGGCCAAGGATCCGGGCGCGCGGTTCCCGTCGGTGAACGCGCTCATCCGCGCCCTGGCGGGGCCGACACAGGATTCCACGGTTCGACTTCCGCGGGGCTGGTCCCTCCGCCGCCGCGTGACCAGCGCGCCCTCGCGTGCGGCGCGCCCCGGTCGGGGCTGGCTCGTGACGGGCGGCCTCTCCGCCCTGGCGGCAGCCGGACTCGTCGCCGGCGCGCTGTGGTGGAGCCAGCGCACGGGCAGGCCGGGCCCTGAGGCAACGCAGCCCACGCTGCAGGGGAACGTGACCCTGGTCGACCTGCCCACTGGCGCAACGCTGTGGATCGACGGCACGGCCCAAAGCGGCACGCAGTTCCAGCTGCCGGCCGGTCTCCACGAGTTCCGCCTGGAGCGGGCCGGATCGCGACCGGCGGTCGATACCCTGCTCGTCACCGCCGGCGCCGCGCGGGTGCACCGGTTCGCCGACCAGCCC
>DASXUE010000011.1:0-23110 GCA_036505055.1 Gemmatimonadales bacterium
CCCCCAACTTCCTGTCCCCATTATATTTCCGCACTTCGCGTTGATTCGGACTTTCAGGCAAGGATGCGAGCAGTGAAACCCGGGATACACCCCAATTATCGGCGCGCCACCGTGCAGTGCGCGTGCGGCAACACCTTCGTGACGCGCTCGACGGTCCCTGTGATCCACGTCGAGATCTGCGCTCGGTGCCACCCCTACTTCACCGGCAAGCAGAAGCTGGTGGACACCGCCGGGCGTGTGGAGCGCTTCCGCCAGAAGTACGGGACAGGCGCGGGGACCAAGGGGAGCTGATCCTGTGGAGGCCCGACTCCGCCAGGCGCTCGCGCGGGCGGAGGAGGTCGCCCGGCAGCTGGCCGACCCCGACACCGCGCGGAATCCGGCCAAACTGAAGCAGCTGGGCCGCGAGCACTCGCGGCTCGACACGATCCGCCAGACGCACCAGAAGCTCGAGCGCCTCGAGGCCGAGCTGGCCCAGGCGCGCGAGGTCCTGCAGGACAAGGACCCCGAGCTCGCGCAGCTCGCGCGCGCCGACGTCGAGCGGCTCCGGCCCGACATCGCGCGGCTCGAGGCCACGCTGACCGAGCTGCTCACCCCCGCCGACCCCTTCGACGACCGCGATGCCATCGTGGAGATCCGCGCCGGCACGGGCGGCGACGAGGCCGCCCTCTTCGCCGCCGACCTGTTCCGCATGTACACGCGGTTCAGCGAACGGCGCGGCTGGAAGGTGGAGATCCTCGATCTCTCGCAGGGGAACGCCGGCGGGGTGAAGGAAGCGGTCTTCGCCGCGCGCGGGCCCAAGGCGTACGGCACGCTGCGCTACGAGTCGGGCGTGCACCGCGTGCAGCGTGTGCCCGCCACCGAAGCCCAGGGCCGGATCCACACCTCCGCGGCCACGGTGGCGGTCCTCCCCGAAGCCGAGGAGGTCGACGTCAAGATCGAAGACAAAGACCTGCGCATCGATGTGTTCCGCTCGGGCGGGCCCGGTGGCCAGAGCGTCAACACCACCGACAGCGCCGTACGGGTGACGCACCTGCCCACCGGCCTCGAGGTGAAGTGCCAGGACCAGAAATCGCAGCTGCAGAACAAGATCAAGGCGCTCGAAATCCTGCGGTCGCGGCTGCTCGACCGGATGGTGGCCGAGCAAGAGGCGGCGCGCGCCCGGGACCGGCGCGCGATGGTGGGCACGGGGGACCGCTCCGCGAAAATCCGCACGTACAATTTTCCCCAGAACCGCGTCACCGACCACCGCATCCATTACAGCGTGCACAGCCTCGCCGACGTGCTGGACGGCAAGATCGACGACCTCATCGCCGCGCTCAGATCAGCGGGGGAGAAGGAACGCCTCAGTGCCTGACGCGCGGTCAAGCGGCAAGGGCGGCGGTCAAGAAACAACGACGGCGGTCTGGGCGGCCGTGTTGGGTCTGACGCCAGGTGAAGCCTGGCTGCGCCGCGACGAACCGAAGCCGCCGGCGATGGTCGAGAGATTCCAGGCCGCCCTGGCTCTGCTCGAAGGTGGCGCCCCATTCCCGTACGCGACTGGACGCACTGGATTCCGCTCGCTCGACCTGAAGATCGACCCGCGCGCGCTCATTCCGCGCCCCGAGACCGAGGGCCTGGTCGACCTGGCGCTGCGCCACGCGCATGGTGGCGTGGCGGCCGATATCGGGACCGGATGCGGCTGCATCGCGCTGGCCTTGGCCACCGAGGGGTCGTTCGACCGCGTCATCGCCGTCGAGCGCTCGACCGCCGCTGCCGCGCTCGCCCGGGAGAACGTAGCGGGCGTGCAGCCCCGCACGCCGGTTGAGATTCGTGAGGGAGACCTGCTCCAGCCGTTGGCGGGCGAGCGCTGCCGCGTTATCGTGTCGAACCCGCCCTATCTCACCGAGGCCGAGTACGAGGCGCTGGCGCCGTCGGTGCGGCAGTTCGAGCCGCGGGAGGCCCTCGTGAGCGGCGGAGACGGGTTGGCGGCCACGCGGGCGCTGTTCGCCGGCGCGGCGGCGCTGCTCGAGCCGGCTGGCGTGCTGGTGCTGGAGATCGACGAGCGGCGCGCGGAGGCGGTCCGCGCCCTCGCCCACGAATACCGGTGGGCGCGGATCGGCATTCACGAGGATCTGTTCGGCCGGCCCCGGTATGCGCTGGCGTTTCCCCGGGAGGATGCGTGATCGACGACAAGGCCGAGGAGCTGGGCCGCTTGCTGGGCCAGACCGAGGAGTACAAGGTGCTGAAGCGCGTCAGCGACCGGCTGCGCGAAGACGCCGCGGTGCAAAAGGTGCTGGCCGAGGCGGAGCGCCTCGCCCAGGAGATCGAACGGACGGCGCAGCAGGGCCAGGAGCCCAGCAAGGAGCAGGTGGAGCAATACGACCGCGCCCTTCAGAGCGTGCAGGGGAATCCGGTGTATCAGCAGATGGTCGCGGCTCAGGCCAACTTCGAGAAGTTCATGGCGAAGATCAACGCCCGCATCTACGACGGCATGAAGAAGGGATCGGCGAGTCCGATCATCACGCTCGGCTAGGCGTGTTCATCGTCGTCGAAGGGCCGGAGGGGGCGGGGAAGTCCACGCTGAGCCGATGGCTCGCCGCGCAGCTGCTGGCGGACGGCCGTCGGGTGCTCACGGTGCGGCAGCCGGGCGGAACGCCGGTGGCCGAGGCCGCGCGGAAGCTGGCGCTGAAATCGAAGCACGACATCACGCCCGCGGCCGAGCTGTTCTTGTTCCTCGCGGCACGCGCGGAGGTGGTCGACCGGGTGATCCGGCCGGCGCTCGATGAGGGCCAGGTAGTCCTGGCGGACCGCTACGATCTCTCCACGCTCGCCTATCAAGTGGCGGGACGCGGACTGCCGCAGGCGGAGGTCGAAGCCGCGCTGCGGCTGGCGACCGGGGGCCTCGTGCCCGATCTGACGCTCGTGCTGGACGTCCCCGTGGCGATCGGGCGGGAGCGGCAGCGGCGGGCGCGCAAGGGGCAGGATCGGTTCGAGGGGCAGGACGACGCGTTTCACGAGCGGGTGCGCGAGGCGTACCGCCGGGCC
This sequence comes from Gemmatimonadales bacterium, assembly GCA_036505055.1. Lineage (GTDB taxonomy): Bacteria > Gemmatimonadota > Gemmatimonadetes > Gemmatimonadales > GWC2-71-9 > 20CM-2-65-7. The sequence goes on from DASXUE010000011.1 coordinate 3,025, forward strand.
GAGGGGTCCGGCATCGTGCACCTCGATGCGAATCAGTCGAAAAAGGCCGTGCAGGACGCCGCGTGGCGCGAGGTCGCCGCGGTGACCGCACTTTCATTGCGAGGAGTCCCATGATGCGGCACAAGGTATCCGCGGTGGTCGCCGTCACGGTGGTCGCGCTGGCGACCGGCGGGTGGCTGCTCCAGCGCGAAACGGAGCCCGCCGGCTCGGTCTATCAACAGGCGCGCCTGTTCGAGGACGTCCTCGCGCACGTTGCCGACTACTACGTCGACTCGATCGACGAGCGCAAGCTCTACCAGATGGCGATCGACGGCATGCTCGATCAGCTCAACGATCCATACTCCGTTTACCTGAAGCCCGAGGACCTGAGCCAGCTCACCGAGGCGACGACGGGCACCTATACCGGCCTGGGCCTCCAGATCGACGTGCGCGACGGGTGGATCACCGTGGTCGCGCCGCTGCCCGACGGCCCCGCCGAGCGGGCCGGCGTCCAGACGGGCGACCGGATCGTGTCGCTCGACGGGCGCTCGACCGAAGGCTGGAAGCAGGACCAGGCGGTGAAGGAGCTGCGCGGTCCGGCGGGCACCGGCGCGGAGCTGACGATCCGGCGCGCGGGCGTCGACCAACCGATGGTCTTCAAGCTCACGCGCGCCGCGATTCACATCCGGTCGGTCCAGGTGGCGATGATGCTGGACGACCGCGTGGGCTACATCTCGCTGTCCCCAGTGAGCGAGACCTCGGCCCGGGAGGTCGAGCAAGCGGTGGACTCGCTGCAGAAACAAGGGATGAAGTCGCTCGTGTTCGACATGCGCGGCAACCCCGGCGGGCTGCTCGACCAGGGCGTGGCCGTGTCCGACTTGTTCCTCGATCCCGGCAAGGAAGTCGTGCAAACGCGCGGCCGTGCCCCCGGGTCGACCCGTGAGTTCCGCGATGCGAAGCCGCAGCGCTGGCCGAGTCTGCCGATCGTCGTGCTGGTGAACGGCGGCTCGGCGAGCGCCACCGAGATCATCGCCGGGGCGCTGCAGGACCACGACCGGGCCCTCGTCGTCGGCGCGCCCACGTTCGGGAAGGGGCTGGTGCAGTCGTTCTGGCGCCTCACGCCGGAGTCCGGTCTCAAGCTGACCACCGCCCGCTGGTTCACGCCGAGCGGCCGCACCATTCAGCGGCGCACCAAGAACGAGGCCGAGCAGGAAGCCCAGGTGCTCGCCGCGCAGCGGGGACAGGACACCACGAAGCTGGACTCGACGCTCGTGTTCCACACCGACGCGGGCCGGACGGTCTATGGCGGCGGCGGCATCCGTCCGGATCTGTTCGTGGCGGCTGACACGCCCAGCACCGCCGAGCGTGCGTTCACGCGGGCCTTGGGCGACAAGATCCCCGCGGTCCGCGATGTGCTGGCGACCTACTCCTTGGAGCTGAAGGAAGGCAAGCGCCTCCCGGCGCCGAACTTCACGGTGACCGACGGCATGGTGGATGAGGTGGTCCGGCGGATCCGGGCGAAGGGCGCGCAGCTGCCCGACTCGGTGATCGCCGGGGCACGGACGCTGATCGCGCAGGAGTTGTCGTATGAGGCGTCGCGTTACGTCTTCGGGCGCTCCGCCGAATTCCGGCGCCGTTTCGCCGATGACACGCAGGTGCAGCAGGCGCTCGCGTTGGCGAAGCGCGCCAAGTCTCCCGCGGACCTCCTGAGCCTCGCCCAGTCGCGCGCACCCTTGCGCAATCAGTGACCGACCGGCCCCCCCCGCCCCCCCCGCCCCCCCCGCCTGTCGGGATCATCGGCCCGGGTCGGGCGGGCGTCGGCCTGGGGCTGGCGCTGGCCCGGGCCGGTTACACGGTCCAGCTCCACGGGAGAGCCAAGAAGCGGCTGCCGGCGCCGCTTACCCTGGCCGTGGGGGACGCGCCCTCGGCCTCCTGGATCGCCGGCGCGGGCGTGATCCTGCTCGCGGTGCGGGACGAGGCCATCCGGCCCCTCGCCGAGGAGGTCGCGGCGACACGGGCGGTCACCGAGAGCCACGTCGTCCTCCACCTCTCCGGCGTACAGGGCCAGGAGGCGCTCGGCCCGCTCGTGACGACCCGGGCCGCCCTCGGCTCCTTGCACCCGCTCCAGACGATCGCCGATCCTGAGCGGGCGCCGGACCGCCTGAAGGGATCGTGGGCCGCGGTCGAGGGAATGCCCCGTGCCGTCCAGGCGGCGGAGCGCCTGGCCCGCGACGTGGGGATGCGGCCCTTTCCCATCGCCGCCAAGGCGAAGGCCGTCTATCACGCGGGCGCGGTGTTCGCGTCGAATTACCTGATCGTCGTGGAAGCGGTCGCCCAACGGTTGCTGCGACACGCCGGCCTGTCGGACGCCGACGCCTGGGCGGCGCTGCGGCCCCTCGTGGACGGCACCCTCGAGAACCTGAGCCGTGCCGAGCCGCGCGAAGCGCTCACCGGGCCCGTGGCCCGGGCGGACACGGCGACGATCGTACGCCACCTCGAAACGCTGGCGATCGACGACGCGAAGCTGTACCGCGCGTTGGGACGCGCGGCGCTCGAGCTGGCGCAGAAGCAGGGGATGGACGAAGCGACGGCGGCGAAGGTGGCCGACGCCCTCGCTACTGATCTACCACCCGTGATCCGGGCGGGGGCGCAAAAATGAACTCGCGGCCCGGGACGCCCCGGTTGACCGCGAGCTTGCCGAGCAGCACCGTCCGCCGCTGACCCGACGTCTCCACGATATCGATGCGCCGTACCAGCGCGTCGTCCCGGTCAATCCACAACACCGCTTCCGAGTAGGGCAGGTCGGTCCCCTGCGGGACGAGGGCGATCACGTCCGCCGGCCCGTCAGCCAGGGAATCGGCGCGCAGGTACCGCGCTCGGTAGCGCTCGCGGGGGTGCTCGACGAACTGGCCGATCAGGTTCGGGCCGGTGGAGCCGCTCGTGGGAATCGGCGCGCGGATCACTTGGCCGGGGGTGGTGCTCGGTGTGTAGAGCCAGAGGCGGCGCCCGTCGGCCACAATGCGGTCGCCCTTGGGAACGGTGAACCGCATGGCGAAGTGGTTGGGGCGCATCTGGTACAGCCGGCCGCGCGTCGTGTCGGGGGTGCCGAGCATCGGGTTCGTGATGATCTGCACGAAGTCCGCGGACAGCGTGCGGACGGTCTGGTACGCCGCCGAGGCCCGGTCGAGGACCGGCCCAGGATCTTGGAGAGCCTGCAGCGCCAGCAGTCCCAGGAGCAGCGCGGGCGTCATGCGCCGACGGCGGCGGGTTCCGCCACGCGCCGGCCGATAGCCTCCGCGATGATCCGCACTTCGCGCATCAGTTGGGCGAATTGGTCGGGATACAGCGTCTGCGCGCCGTCGGAGAGCGCCTCCTCCGGATTCGGATGCACCTCGATCATGATCCCGTCGGCGCCGGCGGCCACCGCGGCGCGGGCCATGGGGATCACCTTGTCGCGCACGCCCGTGCCGTGCGACGGGTCCGCGATGATGGGCAGGTGCGACAGGTTGTGCACCACGGGAATGGCGGTCAGGTCGAAGAGGTTGCGGGTCGTCGTATCGAAGCCGCGCACGCCCCGCTCGCATAGGATGACGTCGTGGTTGCCTTCCGCCAACAGGTACTCGGCGGACAGGAGCAGCTCGGTGATGGTCGCGCTGATGCCGCGCTTCAGCAGCACCGGCTTGCCGCACCGCCCCGCGACTTTGAGCAACGAGAAATTTTGCATGTTCCGGGCGCCGAGTTGGACGATGTCGGCCATCTCGGATACCCAGCCCACGCCGTCGGGGTCCATGGCCTCGGTGCAGATGAGGAGCCCCGTCTCTTCGCGTGCCTTGGCGAGAAGCCGGAGTCCCGGCTTGCCGAGTCCCTGGAACGCGTAGGGCGAGCTGCGCGGCTTCCACGCACCGCCGCGGAGGATGACGGCGCCCGCTTCTTTCACGGCGCGCGCCGCCTCCATCATCTGCCGCTCCGTCTCCACCGAGCAGGGCCCCGCGATCACCGCGACGTCGGTGCCGCCCACCGTGACGCCGCCGGCGAGCCGCACCACCGTCGGCTCTTGTTTCCATTCGCGGCTGACCTGCTTGTACGGCTTCGAGACGTGGATGACCTCCTGGACCCCCGGGAGTCCCTCGAGCCGGGAGGCGTCGACGCGCCCGTCGTTGCCGACGAGGCCGACGGCGATTCGCTGCACCCCCGGCATGGGGCGTGCCTGGTAGCCCATCTCCTCGATGACGGAGATGACTTTCTGGACTTCTTCCGGCGCGGCCCCATGCCGCATGACGATGAGCACGACTACTTCCCTCCGATGGTGAACCGGTCGCCGTCCCGCGCCGCCGCGATCGGCCCGCGGAACTTCGTCCCCGCTAATGCGGCCGGGTCCGAAGTCTCTACCGGCGGATAGAAGTGCGTCAAGACTAGGCGCTTGGCCCCCGCTTCCTGCGCCAGCGCCCCGGCCCGCTCCGGCGTCAGATGGATGTCCATCGCCATCGCCTCCGGGAGCGAGCATTCCGCCAGCAACAGGTCGCACCCGCCGGCCCAACGCGCCAGCTCCCCGCTCGGTCCGGTGTCACCCGTATACACCAACCGGCCCTCCGGCGCCGTGAGGGACAGGGCGACGCTCTCCGTCGTGTGCGGGACGGGGAACGTCTCGAGGTTCAGATCCGCGCCGAGGGGGAAGGGCTCGCCATCCCGCACGTCGAGGATCCCGATCGGGAACCCGGGATCGAGCAGCCACTCGCCGTACCCTTCACCGAGCGTGCGCAACAAGCGCACGACGCCGGGCGGCCCGAGAATCACCAGCGGCTCGGTGCGGGCGGGCACGGTCGCGTACTTCAGCGCGTAGACGAGCATCGGCAGCTCGCCCCAGTGATCGGGGTGAAAGTGGGACAGCACCACGTGACTCACCTCGTGCCAGGGCAGCCCGAACTCGGCGAGCCGGTGCAGCGCGCCGTTCCCGCAGTCGAGCAGGACGCGCGCTTCCCCGCGGGCGACCCAGTGGCAGGCGCAGATGCGATGCGCCGAAGGGGCGACGGTCCCGGTGCCTACGGTGACGAGCTCCATGGTCAGGGCGAGCCTCCGCGATAGACGATGCGCTTGAAGAGCAGCGTGCCCGGCGCCTTCAGCTTGTAGAGATACACGCCGGCCGGCAACCGGCGCCCGTCGTCCGCGCGGCCGTCCCACATCAGGCGGGGATCGCAGGTGCCGCCGCCGGGCTGGCCGCGGCCGTACCGCCCCGCCCACAAGGTGGCCGGAAAGTCGGGCCCCGGGACGAAGTGGCGCACCGGGTTGCCCCGCAAATCGAGGACCGCCAGCTCGACGAGGCCGCCGGTGGCCAGGTCGAACCAGAAGCACGTCGAGTCGCGCCCCGATGCGGGAAACGGATTGGGGAAGTTCTGGTAGAGCAGCGTCGCGGCGGGCACCGACCCGTCGAGCACGAGAAACGGCCCCACGCTGGGGGCGAGGCTCGTGTCGCTGCCGACGTGCGCGACGAGGTACCAGCGGTAGGTCGTGTTGCGCTCCAGCGGCTGCGGCACGCGGAAGCTTGTGCTCGAGAGGCCCCCCGCACTGAACTGCGGAATCGGGTCGGCGACACGCTGGATGAAGAGGTCGTAGGTGAACGGTCCCGGCGGCGCCGCGACCGCGGGGGACGTCCAGGTGAACGTCGGCTGAACGGAGTCGGTCGCGGCCCCGCCGGGGACGCTGAGGGACGTGAGCGTCGCCCACACCGGCACGGCGACGGGACCGACGCGCCCTGTGCTCGCGGTGGCGCCGATCGCGGAGCTGGCATACACGCGCCAATAGACGCGCCCCGGCTTCAGCGGGCGGCGCAAGTCGTACGACGTGACGTCGACCAGCGTCGTGTCTACGACGGGCGCGGCGAGCGTCGAATCCTGCCCGATCCGGATCCGGTACGTGACCGGCTTGGCGTACGCCGGCACAGTGCCCGCGGACCAAGTGAACGTCGGCGTGACGGAGACGAGCGGAGATCCTCCCGGCGTCGGGGCGAGCGGGGTGAGACCGAGTGGAAAGACTGCGGCAGCGGCGACGTCGGGACGGCCCCAGCCGCGGATGGAATCGGGCGCGGTCCGGTTCCTCGCGCTGGCGCGGAAGGCGTCGCGCAGCGCCATCGGCGCCATCGTCGGGTAGAGCTGCTTGATGAGCGCGGTGCTCGCCGCGACCAAGGGCGCGGCGAAGGACGTCCCGCTCAGGCGTCCCAGACTCCCGACTCCGGTGACCACACACACCGCCACCCCCGGCGCCGTGAAGTCGGGTTTCAGGCGCCCGTCGGCGGTCGGCCCGCGGGACGAGAACCCCGCGATGGTGCCGAGCGAGTCTTCGGCCCCGACGGCGAGGACGGAGTCGCCATCGGCCGGGGTCGAGATGGTGCGGAAACCGGGCCCGTCGTTCCCCGCGGACGTCACGACCAGGATCCCGCGCCGGGCGGCGCTGTCGGCGGCCACGGTGGTCACCGCCACGTCCCCGTTGATCTGCGACGGCGTGTAGCTGAATCCATTATCGAAGACGAGATACCCGAGGCTCGACGAAACGATGTCCACGCCGATCGAGTCCGCCCACTCGAGGGCGGCGACGTAGTTGTCCTCCTCGACGCGCATCTCGGACCGAATGTCTTCGGTCTTGGCGAGGAGGTAGGTCGCGCCGCGCGCGACGCCGAGCAGGCGTCCCGGAACGTCGGCGGCGAACAGCGACCAGGTCGACGTGCCGTGCGACTGGGCGCCCGGTTGGTCGTTCCCCTGGTCCCGGACGACGGAGTCGCCGAACACGAAGTCGCGCTGCGCCGTGACGGTAGCGCCGGCGAACGCCGGATTCAGCGTGTTGAACCCCGCGTCGAGAAGCGCGATGCGGACCCCCGACCCGTTCACCCCATTATCGGTGAGTGGCCGGAGGTGCAGCTGCCGGTACGGCATCTCGCTGGGGCCGTACACGGGGTCGCCCGCCGAGTCGCAGGCTGCGGCAGTGGCCGGCGCCGTCGGGAATGGAGGGACGCGCAGCCGAAAGCGTCCCAGGGGTTGGATGCGCCGCAGCCCGGGATCCTGGGCGAGGAACCGCAGCGCGGCGCCCGGCGCGTCGACGCTGACGGCGTGGAGCCAGCGGCTGTGCGTGCGAATGCGCACGCCCGCGCCGCGCGCCCGCGCCTTGAGGTCGTCGAGTGGAAGCCCCGGCCGGGCGAAGAGCCAGACGGACAGCGTGGTGTCGCGCGTCCACACGCGCGGCAGGGCAGAGGACACCGCGGGCCGCTGTGCCGCGAGGCTCGCGGGGAGGAGCGCGAGCCAGAGCAGCCGGCGCACGGCGCCTAGACCGTTTCCATCTGGCCCAGCCGCACCCCGACGATCGTGGAGACGCCGGGTTCTTGCATCGTGACCCCGTAGACGGCGTCAGCCGCCTGCATGGTTCGCGGGTTGTGGGTGATCACGATGAACTGCGTCTGGTTCTTGAACTCAGCGAGCAGCCGCACGTAGCGGCCCACGTTGGCATCGTCCAGCGGCGCGTCCACCTCGTCCAGCAGGCAGAACGGGCTCGGCTTGGTGAGGAAGATCGCGAAGAGCAGCGACACCGCGACCAGCGTCCGTTCGCCCGATGAGAGCAGGTGGATGCGCTGGGTGCGCTTGCCGCGCGGCGCGGCGTGAATCTCGATCTCGCTCTCGAGCGGCTCATCCTCGTTGGCGAGCCGCACGTCGCATTCCCCGCCGCCGAACAGCGTCTGGAACACGGTGCGGAAGTGCTCGCGCACCTTACCGAACGAATCGAGGAAGAGCGCCTTGGCCGTCTGGTCGATCTCGCGGGCCGCCTGCTGCAGGGAGTTGCGCGCCGCCACGAGGTCGTCGCGCTGCGTCATGAGGAACTCGAGGCGCCGGACCTCGTCGGCGTGCTCCTCGACGGCGAGGGCGTTCACCGGGCCCACCGCATCGATCGCGCCCCGCAAGCGCTCGTTCTCCTGCCGCAGCCACTCGAGGTCGCCCGGGACCTCCGGGGCTTCGGCGAGGAGTCGATCCAGCGGTTTCCGCCACTCGGTCTCGACGCGCTCGACCAGGCCGCGCTTCCGGCCCTCCACCTCCGTGCGCTCGAGTTGGAGCCGGTGCTCTTCGTCGCCCAGAGCGGTGAGCGCGGCGCGGGCCTGATCGAGCGCGCCTTCGGCCTGCGCCAGATCCGCTTCGGCCAGACCCACGTGCGCCTCCGCGTCCCGCGCCGCGGTCTCGAGCTCCGTCAGGGCCAGGCGGCGTTCCTGCAGGGCGTCTTCCCACTGAGCCCGCTGAGTCGTGAGGGCGGCGCTGTCGTGCTCGATGCGCGCGATCTCGTCCGCGCGCGCCGCTGCCTGGCCGCGCGCCTCGTCGGCGTCGGCCGCGCCCCGCGTGGCGCGCTCCCGGGCCGCCGCGAGCCGCGCCTCGACCTGCGCGGCCTCGACCTGCCAGTGCACCCGCTGCTCGCGGGCCGCCTCCTGCTGCGTCTCCAGCCCCTCGAGTCCCGCGCGCTCCGCGCCCAGCCGCTCGTCCGCCCGGACCCGCTCGAGCTCGCGTTCCTGGAGCTCCGCCTGCAGCGTCCCGAGTCGCGCTTCGACCTCGGCGAGGCGCAGGGTGAGCCGCTCCACCTGCGCCGCGGCCTCCTCGGCCTGACGACGAGCGTGGATTACCGCGCGCTCCGCGTCACCCTTCGCCGCCCCCGCTTCGAGCTCGCCGTGGCGCGCGAGCTCCGCCGCCCGGCCCGCCTCGGCGAACGCCGCTTCTGCCGCTGCCAGCTCCGTGACGGTCGAATCGAGCGTCGCCTGCGCGCGGCCCGTCGCCGCCTCGGCCTCGCGCAGCTCCTGCTCCAGCGTCTCCAGCTCCGCGCGGCGCTGCAGCGGTCCACTGCCGGCGCCGCTGCCGGCGGCGCCGTCGAGGAAGACAGCGCCGTTGGCCCGGCGCAGCGCGCGTCCGCTTCCGCCCTCGAGCACCTCGTGGCCGGCGAGCAGCGCGCGCACCCACGCGGCCGCGGGACCGTCCACGCGCAGCTCGTCCTTGAGGGGATGGCCGTCAGCAGCGAGCCGCGGACCGGGAACGCACGGGAGCAGCACGAGCGGGCCGGGCTGCGCCTCCGCGTGCCAGGCGCGGACCGCGTCGACCGCGGACGCGTCGCGCACCAGCACGGCGTGCAGCCACTCGCCCAGCAGGCGCTCCGCCAACTCGGCGTCGCGCCGGCTGGTGCGCACGAAGTCGGCGAGCGGCCCGACCACCGCACCACCGAACCGCCCCTCGCCGCGGGCTTTGAGGAGCGCTTGGGCGGCGGGCGCGAGGCCGACGCGCTCGCGGTCGAGCTCCGCCAGCGCGTCGCGCCGCGCGGTCACCTGGGCGAGCGCCGCTTCTGTCTGACGCCGGGCCGAGCGCCCGCGCATCTCCTGCTCCTGCAGCGCGGCCACGCGGCGGCGCGCCAGCTGGAGCGCCTCGACGGCCCGAACCGCCGCCTGGGCTTCGCGCGCGGCCCGCTGCGCCGTGGCGTCGGCCTCGCCGGCGGCGGCGTGCGCCCCCGCTTCGCGCATCCGGCGCTCTCCGGTCGCCCGCGCCAGCTGTTCGCGCAGCTCGGTGCCTTCCCGCTCGAGGGCCGCGCGCTCGCCCTCCAGCGCGCGCGCCGCCTCGGCCTGGCGCTGGAGCGTCTCCTCCAGCTCCCGCACCGCCGCGCGCTGGCCGGCGAGCCGTCCTCGCACGTCATCCTCACTCCCGGTTCGGGCCCCGAGCTCTCCTTGGACGGCAGCCAGGTCCCGCTCGGCCGCGGCGCGCTCGGCGTCAGCGGCCGTGTGCTCCCGCTCCGCCTGCGCTGCCCGCCGCTCCGCCTGGACCCGCTCTTCCGCCGCGCTGTGACGCCGCTGGCCCGCGTTGCCGAGCCGCTCCGCCGCCAGGGCCACGTCGCTCTCGAGCCGGCCGACCTCCAGGCGCGCGTCGGCGAGCCGGCGCTCCACTTCGGTGCGGCGAGCCTCGGCCGTGTGGCGCGCCTGCACTCGCGTTTCCCGCGCGCGCTCGGCGTCGCCCAGCCGCGTCCGGGCCGCGGGCAGCGCCGCCGCCAGCTCCCGGCTCCGCACGCCCAGGCCGCCGAGGGACAGGTCGAAATCCTCCAGCTCGCGCCGCACCAGGGTGAGCGCGATCCCGAATCGCTCCTCGACCATCTTGCCGTAGCGCTCGGCCTTGCCGCGCTGGCGGGCGAGACTCCGGACCTGCGTTTGCACTTCGCTGATCAGGTCCTCGAGCCGCGCCAGATCGGCGGCCGTCTCCTCCAGCCGCCGCTCCGTGCTCTTCTTGCGGTCGCGGTACAGGCCGATGCCGGCCGCCTCTTCGAACAGCGCCCGCCGTTCCTCCGCTTTTTCCGAGAGCAACGCCTCGATCATCTTCGCTTCCATCACCACGGCGGCGTCGGCGCCCAGCCCGGTGCCCCGCAGCAAGTCCTGGATGTCGCGCAACCGCACCGGGGACCGGTTCAGCAGGTACTCGCTCTGGCCCGAGCGAGAGAGGCGCCGCGTGACGACTACCTCCTGATACGCGATCGGCAGCGTCCCATCGGAGTTGTCGAAGACCAGCGAGACTTCGGCCACATTGACGGGCCGGCGTCCGGTCGAGCCCTGGAAGATGACGTCTTCCATTTTGCCGCCGCGCAGCAGGCGTGGAGACTGCTCGCCGAGCACCCAGCGGACCGCGTCGGAGATGTTCGACTTGCCGCAGCCGTTCGGGCCCACGATGGCGGTGACGCCTTGCTCGAACGGCAGCTCCACCGCGCCCGCGAATGACTTGAAGCCGGACAGCTCCAAACGGCTCAATCTCATGGTCTGGTCCCCACACGTGGGAGGAGATTCGCGTGCACCCCGGCGCGCTTCAGGGCAGCCTCGGTGAATGCGGCTTGATCCCGACTCTGGAACGCTCCGACGAGCAGACGATCGGTCGCGGGCCACCGCACCGCGGGCACCCCGCGGCGCCGCAGCGCTTCCAGGGATTGCCCGGCCGGGGGCACAAACGAGTAGGGCGCGCGCAGCAGATCGCCAATCCCGCGCGGCGTCACCCCCCGGCGCCACAACGTGTCTCGCGCGGCGGCCGCGGCCGCGCGCGTCGTGTACGAGCCGGCCTGCACCCGGTACCACACCGTACGACCGCTCTGGGGCACCGGCGTGACCAGCGTCAGGATCTTCCCGTTGGCCGCCAACCGGTCCGCGTGCGCGAGCGCGTTGTCGAGGGAGCCGTAGGCGGCGAGTTGGATCGTCCACGGGAGGGTGTCGGCAGGCGCGACGGCTACCGCGGGCGGAGCCGGACGAGCGGTTCCCGCCCGGGTCGACTCAGCAGCGGCCACCGGGCGGCGGGGAGGGCGCGTGGGGCGGGAAGGCGCCCGCGCCCAGCCCCCCCAACCCGCCGCCACGACTCCAGCGAGGGCGATCGCCACCGCCACCGCGCGCACGACGTGCCGCCGGCGTGATGGTGTGGTGGGATCGCCGGCGGCGGTGTGGAATGAGACGGGAGGTGGCATGGGGTTGGCACTGGGCATCCAGCGGTCGCGGGCCACGCCCAGCAGCGGCACGCCCCGCTCCAGCGCGGCCCCGATGTCCCCCCCGCCGGCCGCGGACACGGGGTCGAGTCCTTCGGGAGCGAGGACGATCGCGCCGTCGGCCACTGCGGACAGGCGCGCGAGCCCGGCCGCCGACAGGAACAGCAACAGCAAGGCGCCCTCTGAATGGAAGCCCGCCTGCAATTTCCGCCAACGGGGGTGCGCGTAGAGGTCGCCCGCGCTCGCCGTGTACGACCCCGCGCCGATGAAGAAGACGCCATCGACCTCACGCGCCGCCTTGTTGAGCGACACGCCGTACTCGAAGGCATCCACGATGCCGTCGCCCGGCGTCAGGCCCACCGTCTGATGCAGGGTCGGCTCCTCGATCCAGAGATCGACCAGCGCAACCCGCCGTCCTCCCTCTCGGCGCGCGGCGATGCGCGCGATGTCCCATGCCGCCTTCGCCGCCCACACGAGGTCGGCAGTGGTCGGGACGAGGGCGACGAGCGTCTGCCCCTCGATGAGCGGGGGGATCAGGTGGCCAAGCCGTGAAAGCGGCAGCTGCCGGTAGGGAAGGGTGGTCACTGGCCCGGCTGGTAGATCCAGAAGGGACGGCCGAGCTTGCGCCCGATCGCTTCGGCCTGACCCCGGTTCGTGTAGGGGCCGAGGACCACGCGGTAACCGTCCTCCGGCCCTTTCGGCGATAGGACGCGCGCGTCGAGGCCGGCGCGTTGCAGGTCCTGCGCCAGCCGGCCGGACCAGTCGGGGTTCTGTGACGTTGAGACTTGCACGTACAGCGGACCCTCGACGCCCGCCGTGTCGAGGGCCGCTCCAGCCCCTGCCTGGGCAGCCGCGATGCTACCCCGGGGCGCCCACGTGGAAAGCACCCACAAGTCGGCCGCCCCGCCCCTTACCCGGCCCGTCTCAGCGATCGAGTCGGGCCGCACGGCCACCACGTCGTCGCCGCTGCGGTACAGGAGGACGCCGTCGGGCGACACCGCCGGCAGATCCGCGTGCCACGTTGTCCCGATCGCTCCAGTGTGCCGCTTGATCGGAAGATCGACGATCCAGGCGGAGTCTCCGGCGGTCGGCCGGGCGAGGAGCCAGCGGCCGAGGGGATCGATGCGCAGCGCGGCGGCGGGACCGGGGAGGGCCAAGCCGTCCAGCTCGCGGCGCTCGTAGCGATCGATCACCGCGAGGCCGAGTGTGCCGCGCCGCGCCACGTAGATGCGGTGCCCGGACGGCGAGAAGGCCAGCGCCCGCGGCTGGTCGACGAGGCGGACGAACGCCGGCGGGCGGCCGCCGAGGGGATCGTACAAGGCGACGCCCGAGTCGCTGGCGATGGCCACGAGATCGCCCCACCGGGTGGCGGCCACGTCGCCGCCCGCGGCAATCTGGCGAATGGTGGGCGGCTGATCGGCGGCGGCGGTGAGGAGCCGGGGCGGGTCCTGGGGGATCACCGCGACCAGGCGTTGGTCGCTCGAACCGAACAAGTCGCGCGGCAGGCTCGCGAGAGGCTGCGGCCAGGTGAATCGCGTCCGGCGCGACACGGACATCACACGGCGCTTCGCGTCCACGGCGTAGAGCGTGCCGTCAGGGCCGAGGACTGCCTGCGCGATTCCCGCCATGACCGTGTCCACACGCCCGCTCCCCAGGTCGAGCCCCAGCAGGTCGTTTTTGGGGGTCGCGACGAAGAGGACTTCCGACTCGGCATCGAGCCCGACGACGCGGTCGAGGGGGGGAAGGCGGCCGCGGAGGGCGCCGGTGACTTCGGTGAGGCGTGGAAGGCGGTAGAGACGGGGAGCACCCCCTTGGGCCGGCAGGCGGATAGCCACGCCGTTGCTGCGCCCCAGGGTTCGAGGCTGTCGGTTAACCTCTTGTGCCGCTTTGGATTGCGACGATACGTCGGCGGGCGCTTGGGACCGGCAGCCCCACAGCGTCAGCCCGGCGAGCAGGAAACAGCGACGAGCAATGCGCAAATGGCCTCGCCGCACAAGATAGACAACCGGCGAGGCCATTGCAAGTGTTTTAGCGGCGCGGAGTTAGAACGTTGGGCCCAGACTCACCGTCCAGTAGCTCTTGTTGTAGCGCCGGTCCAGCGGCTTGGTCAGGTCAAGGCGCAGGATGAGGTACCCGAGCATGTTGACGCGGATCGAGCCTCCCCAGCTGCGCAGCGGCGCGCGTACCGACAACGGGTCGCTGTCAGTGCGCGACCACTTGAGGGTGTCTCCTGCGGTCCAGGCCACACCGGCGTCATAGAACACCGCTCCCTCGATCGGCGGAAAGCCCACGGGCAGGAAGCCGAGCACGAGGCTCCGGGTCAGCGGGAAGCGAAGCTCGACGTTGCCCACCGCGATCCTCGAGCCGATCAGCTGCTCGATCTCCGCGCATCCGCTGAACGACCCCGCGCACTCGTGGTCCCGCAGCGATCCTGCCGTATAGCCGCGGATCAGCTCGGTGCTGCCCAGGAAGACCGGGAACTGCTCGGCGTCCCGTCCGAACCGCCCGTACATCATGCCGCGGACCGCGAGCGTGAACGGGCGGAGGTAGAAGTAGCGCCGGTAGTCAGCGAGAGTGGCGGTGAAGCGCCAGTCCCCCAAGGTGGGCGACACCTGGAACCGCGACCGCGAACCGGCGAACGGGCCAACGTAGCCGAACAGGGAGTTGTCGTGGACCAGCGCCAGCGACGGCTGGGCGAACGTGATGCCCGGATTGCTGGCCGTCGAATCGAGGGTGCCCTGGTAGGCGCCGTAGGTGGGGCTTCCGGCATTCCCGTCGTAATAGTCCGACAGCGCCAGCGTTGCGTCGCTGATGTTCACGCCGTGCAGCCCGAGCTCCACACGCGAGAACCGGCTGAACGGGTAGTACGTCTCCGTAAACAGATCGCGGATGACGAACCTCCGGATCACGAACGTCCGCCGGAAGGACGAGTCCGCCGGCGCGCCGCCGGGCGTATGCACGACCGCGTCCTGGTAGCCGCCGTAGAAGTAGTACGGTTCCTGCGAGTAGCCGGCCGCCCAGTTGAGGCGATGCGACTGGTTGACGTAGACGCCCAGGAACTGCGCCTCGCTGATCCGCCCGTTGACCGCGGCGGACAGGACGATCGTGCGGTTGCCGAGAATATCGGACAGCGCGACGGCGGTGCCGCCGAAGAAGCCGCGCCCGAAGTTGTCACGCTGGTAGCCCACCGTGGGGCGCGCGACGTAATCGGGCGTGAACCGCGTGTGGTACGGCTTCAGCGTGAACTCACTCGTGTCGGGCAGGGCCAGCGCCGCGGAATCGAGGAGCTGGCGCACCGAGACGGGGCCCGGCGCCCCGAGGGACTCGGCCGCCTGCGGCGTCGCGGAGGGGCGGAATCCTCCCGGCGCGCGGTACACCGACGCGGACTCGTTCGCCCGCGCCGGCTGGGGGAGAGGTGCCGACACGGTTGAGCCGACGTCCGACACTGCGCTCGTGGGGCGCCGCGCGGCGTCGTTGGGGGCCGCCGCGAGGAGCGAGATCACCGGCGGCGGGGACGTGTCGCGATAGCGCTCCCGGCGCAGTGACCGCGGGTTGTCCACCGAGTAGACGCTGTACTGGCCTTCCTCGTAATAGACGAAGGCGAGCCGGTCGGCCTGACGCGCCCACGACAGCACCGGCGACAGCGGGACGATGCCCTGCACGCCCGTGTACAGGTTCGTGAGCTGGTAGATGCTCCCGTCGGCGAAGTCGTACAAATAGACGTCGCTGATGCCGGTGCGGTCCGACACGAACGCCAACGATTTGCCGTCGGGCGCCCAGACCGGGTTGATGTTCTTGCCGTGGTCCATGTGGCCCAGCAGCTCGATCGACCCCGTGTCGAGGTGATAGAGCGCGATGCGCATGTCCCCGAAGCGCAGCTCGCCGAAATCGGTGTCCGAGCCTCGATCGGTCGCGAAGGCGATCGTCTTGCCGTCGGGCGACCAGGCGGGATGCAGGTCGGCGTACTTGTCGTTCGTCAGCCGGCGCAGGCCCGTGCCGTCGCGGTTCACGATGAACAGGTCGGACAGCCCACCGTCGAACCCCGTAAAGACGAGCTGCCGGCCGTCGGGGGACCAGCTGGGCGTGATGAGGCCGTTGAGCGGGATCTTGATGCGGCGGTCCTCGCGGCCGCGTTTCACGTCGAGAATGACGAGGTCGTCCCGGTCCCGGCGCTTGGCGGCGATGGCGAAATAGCGGCCGTCGGCGGAGTACGTCCCGGCGGAGTTGATGAACCGCAGGCTCTCGTACTTATTGCTGATCGTCGACTTGACGAGCCGCCGCTTCACGCGGCCGGTCTCGGCATCGGCGACCCACAGGTCGACGAAGAAGCCGCCCTGGTCGCCGAAGAAGGCGATGTCCCGCCCGTCGGGGGTGAGCGCGGGGGCGAGGAAGATGCGCCCGCGCGACCGCTTGCGCGTGAGGGTCGCCTGCGCCACGCGCCGCGCCCGGTAGTGCTCGCCGAGCTGCGGCAGGAACGTGCTCTGCACCGCATCGCGCCAGTCGGCCGACAGGTCATCCAGCGACAGGCCCAGCGCGCGCTTGATCGCGGGCTCGATCCCGGAGGTGGCGGAGGCCTGCAGGATCTCGCCGATCACCTCGTCGCCCCACTTTTCGCCGATGTAGGCCCAGAGCGCGTGCCCATAGTAGTAGGGGAACACGCGCGGATCGTAGGTCATCTCTTCGATCGTCGGCAGGTGCCCCTCGAGCGACGCGTCCCGCAGCCACATCGCGGTGTTGGGATCGATCGGGCCGAGGGAGAGGTACTCCGCCATGCCCTCCATGAACCAGAGGGGCGGGTTGACGCTGATCAGCGTTTGGACGCCGGCGCCCGCGCGGCCCCGGCTGTACACGTCGTACTGGAACTGGTGCACCATCTCGTGCTGCAGCACGTGCTCCAGCTCGGCGTACGAGCCCGTGAACGGCAGCACCATGCGGTGCTTGAAGAACTCGGTGACGCCGCCCAGCCCCTCGCCCGAGGCGTCCGTCACGTTCGTCTGCTGGAAGTCGGACTGGGAGGCGTAGAGGATGATCGGTTTGCGGCTCTGAAACTGGTGGTGCAGGATGCGCGACAAGCGGGCGTACCCGCGCTCGGCCATGCGCGCGGCGTCGAGTGCGGCGGCACGCTCCTGCGGGTAGTAGTAGACCTCGAAGTGCTCGGTCTGGATGACTTTGAAGTCGAACGTGCGATACTGGACTTTGTTCTGGCCGAAGTACTGTGCCGCGAGCGGGCCCGCGCCCAGGGTCGTGAGCGCCAGGATGGCCGCCAAGGTGCCGTCAATGCGTCGCATGCGTCGTTATCCTTTCGCGCCCGCGTCGCCCGCGGCCACCACCGGAGCGTCGCTCCACAGTCTCTCGAGCTGGTAGAACGCCCGCAGCTCGGGGTGAAAGACGTGTACCACGAAGTCTACGTAATCCAGCAGCACCCAGCGCCCCTGCGCCAGCCCCTCGACATGATGCGGGGCCACACCGTGCGGCGCCAGCGCCGAAACCAGGTGGTCCGCCATCCCTCGAACATGCGCGTCGGATGTCCCGGAAACGATCACGAAGTAGTCGGTCGCGCCGCAGAGCCCGCGCAGGTCCAGCACCACTGCATCCACCGCCTTGCGATCCGCCAGGGCTTCGACCACGAGGCGCAGGGCGTCGGCGCTTTCCGTTGGACGTTGGCCGCGAGCCCGTCCCCGGTTACTCATAGCGCGCCGGTCATGCGTTTGTTCCGTCTTCGCGCTTGGGCTGACACCGCGCTACCAGCTCCGCCCGCAACGCCTCGGCGAACTGTGGAACGTCGCCATGAACAACGCCGAGACGCAGCCGGCGAGTTGCGTCGCTACCGCCGGTTTGAATCGATCGGTCGAGCAGAACGGAGCGGAGGGTGAGGCACATGTTGGTCCCGGTGTCGCCGTCGGGGACCGGAAAGACGTTGAGGCGATTCAGCTCGTCGCGGCCGGCTGCCACCCAGTCCGCCGCCGCGAGCACCGAGCGGCGGAACCGCGGGCCGTCTACGTAGCCGATGCCTACGCCCACGGGGGGGCCGCTACTCCTTGACCACCGTGACCTGGACTTCGGGCCGGACGTCGGGATGGATCTTGACGCCCACGCGGAACTCGCCGAGCTCGCGGATCGGCTCGGCGAGGTCGATCTTGCGCTTGTCGACGTGAATGCCCAGCTCCTCCAGCTTGCGCTGGATGTCGCTCGCCGTGATCGAGCCGTAGAGCTTGTCCTCCTCGCCCACCTTCACGGCGAAGCTGATCTGCACGCCGGCGACGCGCCCGGCTTCGGTCTCCGCCGCCGCCTTCTCGGCGGCCCGCTGCTTGGCGACACGGTCGGCCTCGAACGTCACCTTCTTCTTATTGCCCTCGGTCGCCGGATAGGCGAGCCCCTTGGGGAGGAGGTAGTTGCGGGCGTAGCCGTCTTTCACTTTGACGACCTCGCCGGCCTTGCCGAGGTGCTGCACGTCTTCCCGCAGGATGATTTCCATCGCCTTCCTCAGGTTGCGTTGGGCCGGCCCGCCGCGAGGCGGCGCCGGTACTCGTACCACGTGTCGGTGATCCCCAGCGTGCACAGCCCGGGGACGAGAAACAGCAGGGGCAGCGCGAGGGCGGCCGCCACACTGGCGGCGATCACGAGGGCGACGGCGGAAATGCCGATCGCCTGCGCGAAGGCCACCACGACCGCCGCCCCGCGGAGCACGTACAGCGTGCCCACGACGAAGCCGATGTTGGCGCCGGCCAGCTTGAGCGCGCTCGACACCGGCGCGACCAGCAGGCCGAGCCAGGCGACCACCCCCCATACCCAGCCGTCCGCGAGCCGGAACTCACGGAACGGGGCGAGCGGCGGGCCGAGCGGCGTGGCGGCGAGTTGCGTGTGCAGCTGCCACGCGAGCGCGAGGCCGGCGAGGGTCTGCAGCACCAGCATGCCGGGCGTGGTCGCGCTCACGAACCGGACGACCGGCTCGTACAACGCGAAGGCATCGGGGCTGTACGCGACGACGAGGCGCATCGCTCCGCCCGCCTGGCGCGTCGCCTCCCACGCCACCGCATCCCAACCCCCCGGGCCCCACAGCTCCCGCACCAGCAGCGCGGTCGCCATTCCTGCCGCTGTCATCGCGCGGAGCGCCTGCCGCAGGAAGCCGGCCGGCGCGAGAAGGGCCCCGGTGACGAACGCCGCCGTCGTGAGCACGGCGTAGGCCGCAATCACCCCCGCGAGCCGCCCGTGACTCGTGAGGGCGAGGAGTCCGAAGCTCACGCCGGCGAGGAGTCCGCCGAGCAGCCGGGTCCGCGGGGCCGCGTGCGGCGCGGCGAGGAGCAGGGCGGCGCACGGCAGCCCCACGAGACCGGCGGGCGCCCACAGCACGAACGCCACGACCCCGAGGACGAGGCGCCATCGCATGCTAGGCGGTGTGACCCTTGATGTACGGGATCAAGGCGAGCTGGCGGGCGCGTTTGATCGCCGTCGCGAGCTGCCGCTGGTGGCGCGCACACATGCCCGACAGCCGGCTCGGCAAAATCTTGCCGCGTTCCGTGAGAAAGCGGCCGAGGGTCCGGTCGTCCTTGTAGTCGAGCACGCGCGCGCCGGACTCGCACACGGGACAGGTCTTGGCGGGGCGTCTCATGCTTCCTCCTCCTCGATCTCTTCTTCTTCCGGCGCGGCGATGACGGCGGCCACGACGGGCTTCGGCTGCTCGCGCTCCGCCTGCACGACGAGGTAGCGGATCACGCCCTCGTCCAGCTTCACGGCGCGCTCGTACTCGGGCAGCAGGTCGCCGGGCGCCTCGAACTGCGCCACGACGTAGTAGCCGGTGTCCTTCTTCTTGATCTTGAAGGTCATGGTGCGCTTGCCCCAGTGGGACACGTTGCTGACCGTGCCCTTGCCGTCCTTGGTGAGGAGGGCGTGGAAGCGCGTGAGTTTCTCGGTGATCGCGGGTTCGTCCAGCGCACTGTCAAAGATGTAGACCGTCTCGTACCGACGAGTCATGCCACCTCCCTTTGGTCGTGGGCGACCCGGCGCAGGTGGGCGCCGAGTAGGGGATATGTGAGGCCGGAAAATAGGCGGTCGGGCGGCCGGGCGGTAGGGCGGTAGGGCGGTAGGGCGGCGCCCTCGTCAGGTGGACGACGAACGGACTCGCTGGCGGTTCCACCACGGTGCGCGCGCTTTTCCGGGGGTGCTCAGCAGGGGGCCGAACAGGAAGCCCTGCGCCCGGCGCACCCCCAGCGCCAGCGCGGCGTCCAGCTCCGCCCGCGTCTCGACGCCCTCCACGATCAGGGGCACCTTGGCTTCACCGCAGAAATCGGCGACGGCGCCGATGAGGTGCCGCTTCACCCGATCCGCATCCGCCCCGCGGATGAGCTGCATGTCGAGCTTGATGAAGTCCGGCCGGATTTCGGAGACGACGCGGAGCCCGGCGTAGGCCGATCCCACATCGTCGAGCGCCACCCTGAACCCCGCGCGCTTGAGCAGCTGGATGGCCTGCCGGAACGCGGGAAAGTCGGTGATGGCGGCCCGCTCCGTGATCTCGAGCACGATGCGCTTGGCGTACCGGCGCACGAACCCAGGCGCCACGAGGTCCGGATCGAAGACGCCGCTGGGCTCCACGTTGAGGAAG
>DASXUE010000012.1:0-26484 GCA_036505055.1 Gemmatimonadales bacterium
TCGCGCGTCAACGCCCCGATGTGGGCCGCCAACCGCACCTCGAATCCCGGCTCGGTGCTCTCGAGCCAGTCGTGGAGGCGATGGGCGTACTTGTCCATGGACGGCCAACGTTCCAGGGGGAGATCGGGGACCAGTAAAACGCGAGGCACTAGAACACCGCGGTCAGTAGACGCCAAGATGCCAAGACGCCTGAGTGGTTATCTGTGAACGGTTGATCGTGCGGCACTCACAACTCCTCTCTGTCAACCCCTTAGGCGTCTTAGCGTCTTGGCGTCTTCTGAGAGCGGTTTTCTAGGTCACTATCTGTCGCCAGAACTCCAACGTCCTCTCGGCGACCGCATCATCGGAGTATAGCCGCAACGCTCTTGCCCGTCCGGCCAGCGCCAGCGTCCTCCTCGCCGCCGGATCTTCCAGCTCGCTGAGCGCGCCGGCGAGCGTGACGACGTCACCCGGCGGCACCACGATGCCGGCGTCGCCCACGACCTCGGGGATGACGCCGCTCTCAGTGCCGATGACCGCTACCTCCTGGGCCATCGCCTCGACGAGCACGTGGCCGTTCGGCTCGTGCCAATCGGGAAGCGCGCGCGACGGCTGCACCAGCACGTCTATGTCCTGCCAGAGGCGTGCCAACGCGTCGGCGGGGAGCCCGCCGGTCCAGCGGATCCGCGCCGCCAGGCGCAGCTCGCTCGCCAGTGCTTCGAGCCGTTCGCGCTCGGGCCCGTCGCCCGCCACGGTGAGGTGCCAGCGCGCGCCCCGGTTCAGCGCGAGCGCCTGCAGCAAGTTATCGAGTCCCTTGCGGGCGACCAAGCGGCCGACGAACCCGATCGCGAGCCCCTCGTGGTGCGCGTGTACCGGCTCATGGGGAACGGGGACGCCGAGCTGCGGGACGACGGCGACGGGCAGGTCGGGCGCCTCGCGCCGCGCCAGGGCGGCGGCGGCTTCGCTCCCCGCGGTGAGCCCCTTGAGCCGGCGCAGCAGGCGGCGCCGCCCCCAGCGCGTGAACAGCGGCAGCCGGTGGTCCACGTTGTGGGCGGTGAACAGGACCGCGGGGATGCCGAGGCGCCGGGCCGCGGCGAGCACCTGGCGCGTCAGCTCGGTGGTGGGCTCTTCTTCGATCTGGAGCAGGTCGGGGCGTTTGTCGCGCAGCAGGGCGCCGAGGGGGCGGCGGCCGAAGCGGGCGCGCTCCAGGTCGCCGATGGCGCGCGCCGGGATCGGGAAGACCTCGAGGCCGCCCTGGCGCTCCCACGCCGTCTCGATGGGCCGGTGCAGCGACGGCTCGAGCCAGCGCTGCGGGACCGCGACCGTCACCTCGAGCCCGCGCGCCGCGAGGGCCCGGAGCTTGCCGCGGTACGCGGGTTCGACGTAGGTGTGGCTGATCACCAACACGCGTTGCATGGAATCAAATTGCGGATTGCGGATTTCGGATTGCGGATTTGACGTGGCAGTTCAATCCGCAATCCCCAATCCGCAATCCGCAATGGGATGGGCGGTACAGGACTCGAACCTGTGACCTCCGGTATGTGAGACCGGCGCTCTAACCAGCTGAGCTAACCACCCGAAACTGGGACGGCCTGACGGCCCGACGGCCGGATCGATAGACGCGAACTAAAGATAATAGGCTTCCGGATTGCTGAGGTATTCGCCGGCCGTCCGGCCGCCGGGCCGCTCAGCCGTCCGAAATGGGCCCTCCAGGATTTGAACCTGGGACCTACGGATTATGAGTCCGCTGCTCTAACCGCTGAGCTAAGGGCCCGCATCACAGCAGTCCCCCTCGCCGCAACTTACCCAACTGATCGTAGAACTGCTCGTGCACGGCGAGCACTTCGGCGGGCGACACCGTCGCGACCCCCGCTTTCCCCACCTCGATCCCGGCGGCGAAGTTGGCGACATGGGCCGCCTCGCGCACGCTCGCGCCCGCGGCCAGCGCCGTCCCCACCCACGCCGTGACGGTGTCGCCCGCGCCCGAGACGTCGTACACGTCGCGCGCCATCGTGGGGATGCGCGTGATCTCCCCGTCCTTGGTCACGAGCATCATCCCCTCGGGGCCCAGCGTCAGCAGGAGATTGTCCACGGCCAGCTTCCCAAGCGTCGATGGGAGCGCGTCCGGGTGGGCGAGATCCAGGGCCGCGCCCATCGCCTGCTCCAGCTCGCGCCGGTTCGGCTTGAACACCGTCGCGCCGCGATAGGCGAAGAAGTTCTTGTACTTCGGGTCCACCACCACCGGCACGCCCCGCTTCTGCGCCAGCGCGAGGCCGCGCTCGATCAGCGGGGGCACGAGCGTCCCCTTGTTGTAATCCTCGATCAGCAGCGCGTCGGCGTCCTGCATCGCGCGCTCCAGCTCGGCCGCGAGCAGCTCGACGGTGCGGGCGGCGATCGGCTCTTCGACCTCCTCGTCGATGCGCAACATCTGCTGGCCGCGGGCCACGACACGCGTCTTCGAGGTCGTGGGCCGGGACCCCGCCACCACGAGATGCCGGTCGGTGAGCCGGGCGCCGACCAGCTCGGCGCGGACCGAGTCGCCGCGCGGATCGTCGCCGATCACGGCCACGAGCCGGCACTCGGCGCCGATCGCGGCGACGTTCGCCGCCACGTTCGCCGCGCCGCCCAGCGCGTGCCGCCGGCCCTGGACCGTCACCACCGGCACCGGCGCCTCGGGCGAGACGCGATCCACGTCGCCCACGAGATAGACGTCGAGCATCGCGTCGCCCACGACGACGACCCGGGCGGCCGCCATCTTGCGGAGCAGGGCCTCGATGCGGTCGCGGGTCAAATAAACCCCAACGTGCGGCGTGCGGGGTGCGGCGTGCGGCGTGCGGGGTGCGGCGTGTGGCGTGCGGAGTGCGGCGTGCGGCGTGCGGCGTGTGGCGTGCGGCGTGCGGAGTGCGGCGTGCAACGTGCCGCGTGCGGCGTGCGGGGTCTTACGGTGAGCGTCGCGCGCCGAGCGACCTCCCCTTGATACGCCGCACGCCGCACCCCGCACTCCGCACATCTCATGGCACTAACCTCTCCTTCCGATACCGATACGTGACTCCGATGCTCCCCACCCACCGCGTCTCGTTCGCTCCGTCGACGTGGTTCGCGTTATGGATCAGGTGCACCCCGCCGTCGCCCGCCAGGCTCACGGAGCCGCGATCCCACCGCGCGGCAAGCCCCAGTCGCACCGTCCGCTCGACCACGCCGGACAGGAACCCGGGCGTCGAATCATACGCGGCGACGGGCGGGTAGGGGAGGCGGAAATCGCCCTCGCCCTGGCGCAGCAGGGTGACCTCAGGCGTAAGCAGTGCGCGGTGCGCGGTGAGCAGGGAGGCACGGAGGGTGAGCTGATCGTAGTCCGAGAAATTGCGCGCCAGCCCCACGCCGCGGCGCATCACGGCCTCGGCGGGATTGTCGGTGCGGTAGGTGAGGTTTGCGACGCGTGTGTAAACGGCCGTCCAGGCGAGTCCCGAGAACGCGCCTTGAGCGCCGAGGGTGGCTCCATATTGCGGCGGCTCACGGTCGGTCGCCGACGAGCGATCGATCTGGATGTCGTCGATCAGCACGGAGCCGAATACCTGAGTCGGCCCGATGCGCGAGCTGACATCGATGCCGAGCAGGCTGTTCACCTGCACTTGCTGGTCGTATTGCGCCAACAGGCCCAACGTCAGGATGTTCGCGAACCACGGCTCGAGCTGACGACCCGGCCCGGCGAGCAGGCTGCCCTCCCACAGCGCGACGGTCGTGTGCCCGGGGGGTCGCAGCACCAGCCGGTGCGCCACGAAGTAGCGGTGATTGAGCGCGCCGCTCGTGTCGGGGAGGTCGTCGAGCTGAGTTAGGACGCCCTCGAGCCGCACGCCCGTCGTCCCCAGGCTCACGCCCAGGTGGTCGTAGCTGTAGGGACTGGGCGAGAGCAGCAGCCCCTCGAGCGCGGGCGGTCCCCAGTTCCGATCGAGCGCGCCGAAAAACAGCTCCCCGTAGCGCCACTGCCCGCTGACGTAGGCTTCGGCGTTTCGCCCGGCGATGACGCGATCCTTCTTGCCTTCGTAATCGGGATCCCATTTGAGGCGCGTATCCACGTACGGGTGGGTCACGGCGATCAGGGGGCCGAAGCGGAGCGCCACCGACACGCCGCCTGAGACGGTGCCGTGTCCCGTCCCCGCTGCGCGCAGCGGATCGCGGCGGGCGAAGGAGCCGGCCGCGACGCCGGCGTGCACGCCGAGGCGTACGGTGGGGCCCTGCTCGCGGTGCGTCAGCTCGGTGCGGAGCCGCCGCACCACGCTCCACTCGGCGCGGCTGAGCGCGGCGCTGTCGGCCGCCTCGAGCGCGCGCAGCAGGTCCGCCTCGCGCCAGGGCCGCGTCAGCGGCGACGGATCGGCGATGCGGCCGCGGGCGATGAGGTGCTCGACATAGGGCGTGCCCCACCAGGTCAAGGGGACATACGGAGACGCATCCTGGCCATACAGTGAAGCGACGCTAAAAAGGGCGACGCTAAAGAGAAGCGACGCTAGGAGGAGGCGAGCCCGGGCGTTCATCGTCGCCCAATCTAGCGTCGATTTGACCTAGCGTCGCCTTATCCTAGCGCCGCCGTTATTCTTCGCCCCCATGTTCGTCGAGAGCTACCGCGGCTCGATTCTCGAGTCCCGCCACATCGTCCATGTCGCCGTGGTCGACGGGGCAGGCCAGCTCGTCGCCCACGCCGGCGATCCCGGTCTCGTCACCTTCTGGCGCTCGGCGGCGAAGCCGTTCCAGGCGCTCCCCCTCGTCGAGGACGGCGTGGCCGATCGGTTCGGGCTCGGCCGCGAGGACCTGGCGCTCGCCTGCGCGTCGCACTCGAGCGAGCCGGCGCAGGTGGCCCTGGTGCGCGACTTCCTCCGGAAGATCGGCTGCTCGGAGCGGGACCTGATGTGCGGGCCGCACCGGCCCCTCTCCGAAGCCATCGCGAAGGACTACGAGACCCACGGCGTGCGCCTGACCGCCGTCTACTCGAACTGCTCGGGGAAACACACGGGGATGCTGGCGCTCGCGCGGCACCACGGCTGGCCCACCGAGTTCTACACGCGCCGGGAGCACCCGGTGCAACAGCGCTGCCTCGCCGCGGTGAGCCGCTGGACGGAGGTGCCGGTGGAGCGGATCGGAGTGGCGGTGGATGGGTGCGGGGTCGCCTGCTTTGCGCTTCCGCTGCGCAATATGGCGGGGGCGTATGCTCGACTCGGGACGCGGGAAACGGGAAACGAGACACGTGGTGGCACCGACGTTTCCCGTTTCTCGTTTCCCGTGTCCCGAATCGTCGAAGCCATACTCGTGCATCCAGATCTGATCGCCGGCGAAGGCCGCCCCTGTACCGACATGATGCGCGCGCACCCCGGACGGGTGATCACCAAGGTCGGCGCCGAGGGCGTGTACAGCGCGCTGCTCACCCGCGAAGGGCTGGGCGTCGCCCTCAAGGTCGAGGACGGCCACAGCGTAGCGTCGGCGCTCGCGATGGCCGCGGTGCTGGGGGAGTTGGGCTTGAAGCCCCAGCCGGCGTCGCTCACGGCGCGGCCGATCACGAACTCGCGCGGGGACACGGTGGGAGAGATGCGTGTAAATGGGGGGCTGTCGCGATGAAAAGAGTGCGGCGTGCGGGGTGCGGAGTGGTAATGTGAACTCTGAACGCCAGGCGGGGCTCGAGCCCCAAACCGTTGCGCTCGTGCGGATCGCCGCGGCGACGGCGACCGGCGACGAGGCGGCGCTGCGCGAGCGGATGATCGCCGCCCGCGCCCTCAACGTGCCGGCGGCGTGGGTTGAGGAGCTGCTGCTCCAGAGCTTCCTCAACGTGGGCTACCCGCTCGCCCTCGTGGCCTTCGGGGTGTGGCGCGCGGTGGCCGGGCCGCCCAAGGAGACGGGGGAACCGGTCGCCCACGCCGAGTGGGAGCGGTGGGTGCAACGGGGGAAGGAGGCGTGCGCCGAGGTGTACGGGCGGACGTACCACAAGCTGCTGCTCAATCTGCGGGCGCTGCATCCCGCGATCGAGCCGCTGGTGGTGGTGGACGCGTACGGGAAGATCCTGGGCCGCCCGGGGCTCGACGCGAAGCGTCGCGAGCTGTGCACGCTGGCGGCGATCGCGATGCTCGACGCACCGCGCCAGCTGCATGCCCATCTGCGGGGGGCCCTGAACACCGGATCGACGCGGGAAGAAGTGGATGCAGTGCTTGCCGTGGTGGAGGCGGATCTCACCAAGGAACGCGCCCTGAAGCTCTGGGAGATGTGGAGTGACGTGCGCTCTCGAAACCTCGAGGGCGGCGTGTGACGCGCGGCATGCGGCGTAGAAAGGCGAGGTCGTGTCGCCTGTACGATTGAACGACCTGACGAAGTCGGTCGCATTGGCGATCGTTCGTCTTGTTGAAGAGCTGCCTCATAGGCGCGCCGGCTGGGTGATCGGTGACCAGCTCATGAGATCTGGAACCTCCGTCGGCGCGAACTACCGGGCAGCCTGTCGTGCCCGCTCTCGTAGAGAGTTCATCGCCAAAATGGGGATTGTTGAAGAAGAAGCGGATGAGTCGGAGTATTGGCTCGAGTTGGCGGTCGAAGCCGGACTGCTGAAGCCGGAGCGGGTGGCACAGTTGCGAGACGATGCGAGACACATCGTCGCGAAGACGGTGCTTTCGATTCGCCGTGCGCGCGGAACGCCGAGTGCTGCGCCGCACGCCGCACGTCGCACGCCGCACGCCGCACGTCGCACGCCGCACGCCTCCGCAATCGGCAATCCGCAATGTTCATAGATCGCGCCGTGGTCCACGTCGTCGCCGGGGCCGGAGGCTCAGGAGCAAGCTCTTTCCGTCGCGAGAAATTCGTCCCAAAGGGGGGACCGGATGGCGGTGATGGGGGAGTGGGGGGCAGCGTCTACCTGAAGGTCGATCCCAATCTCGCTACCCTCCTGGACTACCGCTATCACACGCGCTGGAAGGCCGAGCGCGCCCAGCACGGCAAGGGCAAGAACATGACCGGCAAGTCGGGCGCCGACGTCTACCTGCCCGTGCCCCCGGGCACCGAGGTGCGCGACGCCGACTCGGGCGAGCTGCTGGGCGAGCTGCTCGAGCCGGGCGCGACGTTGC
The DNA here is from genome assembly GCA_036505055.1 of Gemmatimonadales bacterium. Lineage (GTDB taxonomy): Bacteria > Gemmatimonadota > Gemmatimonadetes > Gemmatimonadales > GWC2-71-9 > 20CM-2-65-7. Next base: position 7,071 of record DASXUE010000012.1, read on the forward strand.
TCGTCGCCAAGGGGGGCCGCGGCGGCCGCGGCAACCAGCACTTCGCCACCCCCACGCACCAGTCGCCGCGCGAGTGGGAGCCGGGGGAGTACGGCCAGGAGCGGCGCATCGAGCTGGTCCTGAAGCTCATCGCGGACGTCGGCCTGTTGGGCGAGCCGAACGCGGGGAAGAGCACCCTACTCAGCGTGATTTCGGCGGCGCGACCCAAGGTCGCCGACTATCCCTTCACCACCCTCGAGCCGCACCTCGGCGTGGTGGGTCTGTCGGGCCACCGGTCGTTCGTCGTCGCCGACATCCCGGGCATCATCGAGGGCGCGCACGCAGGGAAGGGACTGGGCCTGCGCTTCCTCCAGCACGTGGAGCGCACGCGCGCCGTCGCGGTGCTGGTGCCCGCCGACAGCCCCGATCCCCAGGCGACGTACGACCTGCTGCGGCGGGAGGTGGCGCTGTACTCGCCCGCCCTCGCCGCCAAGCCGCACGTGGTGGTGGTCACGAAGACAGACTTGGTACCGGGTGCCGGGGACCGGGTGCCGGGTGGTGCAGACCCGATACCCGATACCCGATACCCGATACCCGAAGCGGGCGCACCGGTCCTCGCCATCTCCGCCGTCACTCGCCAGGGGCTGGCGGACCTGTTGGAGACCCTGTGGCGGACCCTGAAGTAGCCGCCTACCTGGCGCTCGCGCTCGTGCCGGGGATCGGCTCGCAGCGACTGCGGCTCCTCGTCGGGACGTTCGGCTCGGCGGAGGCGGCGCTCGCGGCGCCGCATGCGTCGCTCGCGCCGCTCCCGGGGATCGGCACCGCGGCGGCGACGGCGATCAAGGCCGCGTCGCCCGCCGACGGCGAGCGGCTCCTCGCCCGGCTTGCCCAGTTCGGGGAAGGCGGCGCCCGCGCGCTGCTGCCGAGCGACCCCGAATTCCCCCCGCAGCTCGAGGATGTGCGCGATCCGCCTGCGGTGCTGTACGCCTGGGGCGACGTCTCACTCCTCCGGCGGCCCGCGGTGGCGATCGTCGGGAGCCGAAACCACACGAGCTACGGCGCCGAAGCGGCGCGGCTGCTCGCCGGCGCGGTCGCGCGCCGGGCCGTGGTGGTGAGCGGCATGGCGCGCGGCATCGACGCGATCGCGCACGCGGCGGCGCTCGATGCGGACGGCAGGAGCGTGGGGGTGTTGGGGAACGGCTTCGGCGTGATCTATCCGGCGGCGAACCGGGTGCTGTACGAGCGAATGGTGCGGCACGGCTGTCTCGTCACGGAGCATCCGCCGGGCGACCGGCCGCACGCGGGCTCGTTCCCGCGCCGCAACCGGCTGATCGCCGGCCTGGCGCGGGCCGTCGTGGTGATCGAGGCGGCGGTGCAGTCGGGCGCGTTCTCCACCGCCGACGCGGGGCTCGAGCAGGGGCGCGCCATCCTCGCCGTGCCGGGCCCGATCACAAGCCCCACCTCCGTCGGGTGCAACAAGCTGATCCAGCAAGGCGCGCATCCCGCGCTCTGCGCCGCCGACATCCTCGAGGCCATGGGCCTGGGCGGCGGTCTCGCCGACACCGCCCTGGCCCTCGCCACCCCCGCGCCCCGCGTCCCGCCGCCCGACCTCTCCGGCCTCCAGCTCACCCTGTGGAGCCGCCTCACGACGGAGCCGCAGCACGTGGACGCGCTCGTCGCCCTGGCGCGCACCGGTGCGGCGGATGTGCTGGGGGCGTTGACCGAGCTCGAGCTCCGTGGCCTGGTGAGGCAGGGGCCGGGGATGGTGTTTGGGCTCACCTGAGAGTGCGGCGTGTTGCGTGACTACGTGCGGCGTTTCAAGGGAGGGTTCACGCCGCACGCCGCACGTCGCACGCCGCGCTAGTTTGTAGGTCGTGCGCCACGTCTACGTCCACGTCCCGTTCTGCCAGCGCCGTTGCTCGTACTGTGATTTCTCGATTGCGGTCCGCAAACGCGTCCCCGTCCTGGACTACGTCGACGCTGTTCTCACGGAGGTGGCAACGGTTCCGCTGGACGGCCTTCAGACCATCTACTTCGGTGGCGGCACGCCCTCATTGCTTCCGCCCGAAGCGATCTCGACTGTCCTGCACGAACTCACCGATCCACGCCGCACGCGAGACGCCGTTACGCCGCACGCTGAAGTAACGCTCGAGGCCAACCCGGAAGACGTCACTCCGGACGCGGCCCGCGCTTGGCGCGCCGCCGGCATCAACCGCGTCTCCCTCGGCGCGCAATCGTTCGACGACCGCGTGCTCCAGTGGATGCACCGCTCCCACGACTCGGCCCGCATCGGCGCCGCCGTGCATGCGCTCAAGGGCGCCGGGATCGACAACATCTCGCTCGACCTGATCTTCGGGCTACCTGAGGAGCTGCACCGCGACTGGTCGCGGGATCTGGATCAGGCCATCTCCCTTCTCCCTTCTCACATCTCTCTGTATGGCCTGACTGTGGAGCCGAGAACTCCCCTCGATCGGTGGATTTCGAGAGGCGCGACACGCCCACCGACCGAAGAGCGTTATGCCGAGGAGTACCTGTTCGCTCACAGACGGCTGGCCGCTGACGGCTTTGAGTTTTACGAAGTCTCCAACGCTTCACTTCACGGGTTTATTTCACGCCACAATTCGACGTATTGGTCGGGATCGCCCTATCTGGGCCTGGGTCCCGCTGCTCATTCGTTCGACGGCCGGACGCGCCGCTGGAACCTGTCTGCGTGGGAGGCCTATCGACGCGCGATCGCCGCCGGCCAGTCACCTGTCGAGTCGGAAGAGGTTCTGACGGACGAGCAACGGGAACTGGAGCAGGTCTATCTCGCGTTGCGCACGTCCGAAGGGTTGTCTTTGACCGCCCCTTACCGTCCCTTACCGCCCCTTACCGCCTGGGTGGAGCGGGGCTGGGTAGTGGAGCAGGGGGGCAGGGTGCGGTGCACGCCCGAGGGCTGGTTGCGGCTCGATGAGCTTGTAGCTAAATTGTTTGCCACAAAGGGGTTGAGCCCATCGTGACCGCGTCACTTACGGACCGCGAGCGCCAGGTGCTCGAGGCCGTCATCGAAACCTACGTGCAGACCGCCGAGCCGGCGGGCAGCCGGACTATCTCCAAGCGCCACCAGCTCGGCCTCTCCCCGGCCACGATCCGCAATACCATGAGCGATCTGGAGGAAAAGGGCTACCTCTACCACCCGCACACCTCCGCCGGGCGCATTCCCACCGACCAGGCGTACCGCGTGTACGTGGACTCCCTGATGAAGCCGCCGCGCGTCGCGCGCGAGCAATCGGAGCAGATTCGCGACGAGCTGGTGGGGGAGCGGGCCGCCATCGAAGCGATCCTGGCGCGGGCCGCGCAGGTGCTGGGGGTGCTCACGAACGAGCTGGGCGTCGCCGTGAGCCCGTCCATCGAGGAAGCGGTGCTCGAGCGGCTCGATCTGCTCCAGGTCTCCTCCGAGCGACTGCTGCTGGTGCTGGCGCTGAAGAGCGGCGTGGTGCGGACGATCTTCGTCGAGGTGCCGTCGCAGATGGCGGCCGACGCGGTGGGGCAGGTGGCGCGCGTGTTGAACGAGCGGCTCGCGGGGCTGACCCTGCGCGAGATCCGCACCACCCTCGCCCAGCGCCTGCGGGATGCCGTGTCCGATCCCGGCTCGACCGAGCTGCTCAATATCTTCGTGCAGGAGGCGGAGGACCTGTTCGATGCGCCCCCTCCCGGCACGGGTGTGTTGCTGGGCAGCACGCAACCGCTCACGGTGCAGCCCGAGTTCGCCACCAAGGAGCGGCTCCAGGACCTGATCGACGTGACCGAGCGGCGCGACCTGCTGCGCGAGGCGCTGGCCGCGCGCGGCGCCGAAGGGCTCACGATCACGATCGGCCGCGAGCACACCGACCCGCGGCTCGCCGCGTTCACCCTGGTCACGTCGTCGTACCGCTTCGGCACCCTGTCGGGTGTGATCGGCGTGATGGGCCCCACGCGGATGCCGTACGACAAGATCGCCGCGCTCGTGGACCACACCTCACAGCTGGTGGGAGACCTGCTCGAATAGATGGCCGCCACGCAAGACTTCTACGCCGTCCTCGGCGTGCCGCAGGGGGCGAGCGAAGCCGAGATCAAGAAGGCCTACCGCAAGCTCGCGATGGAGTACCATCCCGACCGCAACAACGGCGACAAGGCCGCCGAGGAAAAGTTCAAGCAGATCACCGAAGCGTACGAGGTCCTGCGCGATCCCGAGAAGCGCGCCGCCTACGACCGCTATGGGACGGCGGGCATTCGCGGTGGGGCCAGCAGGGGTGGCTTCGACTACTCGCACTTCGACCTGTCCGAGGCGCTGAGCGTCTTCATGCGGGACTTCGGCGGGCTCGGCGGGCTTGACGCCTTTTTCGGCGGAGGCCAGGCCGCCCAACGAGACCGCCGCCGCGGGCAGGACTTGAAGGTGGCGCTCAAGCTCACCCTCGCCGAGGTCGCGGCGGGCGCCACGAAAACGGTGCGCGTGCGCACCCTCGACGTCTGCGCCGAGTGCAAGGGGAGCGGCGCGCGGGCGGGGACGCGCGCCGTCACCTGCGACACCTGCGGCGGATCGGGAGAGGTGCGGCGCCACGCGCAGTCGATTTTCGGCCAGTTTCTCACCGTCTCGCCCTGCCCGACCTGTGCGGGGGAGGGGACGGTGGTGCCGAGCCCCTGCCCGCGCTGCGGCGGCGACGGGCGCGTGAAGACCGAAAAGACGGTGCAGATCGACGTCCCCGCGGGCGTGGCGGACCATCACTACCTCACGCTGCGCGGCCAGGGCGTCCCCGGGCCCCGCAACGGGCCTGCCGGCGACCTGATTGCGGTGCTCGACATCAAGGAAGACCCGCGCTTCGAGCGCCACGGCGACGACCTGGTGTACGACCTGCCCCTGTCGTTCACGCAGGCCGCGCTCGGCGCCGAGATCGAAGTCCCGACCCCGTACGGTCAGGCGACGCTCAAGGTCCAGCCGGGTACGCAGACCGGCACCGTGTACCGGCTGCGGGGCAAGGGCCTGCCGCGGTTGGGGGAGGGCGGCCACGGCGACCTGCACGTGCGCACGCACGTCTGGACGCCGTCGAAACTGACGGCGGAGCAGCGCCGGGTGCTCGAGCAGCTGGCGCAGATCGAAAGCGCCCCGCCCTCGGCCGAAGGGAGCGGGCGGCGGTTGTGGGATGACCTGCGGCGGGCCTTCGGGATGGGAGGAGGCGAGCAGTGAGCGGCTGCATCTTCTGCAAGATCGCGGCGGGAGAGATCCCCGCGGAGGTCGTGAAGCGCGGCAACGGGATGCTCGCCTTCACCGACGCGAACCCGCAGGCCCCGATCCACCTGCTGATCATCCCGACGACGCACATCGGCTCGCTGAACGACGCGAAGGACGCCAAGGTGTTGGGCGAGATGCTGGGGTTCGCGCGCGAGTTGGCCACGGAGAAGGGCATCGCGACGCGGGGGTACCGCGTGGTGGTCAACACCAACCCCGACGGCGGCCAGACGGTGTTTCATCTCCACCTGCACCTGCTCGGCGGGCGGGCGATGAAGTGGCCGCCGGGGTAACCTCACCCCCTGACCCCCTCTCCGCGATTGCGGAGAGGGGGGACGTGGGGCTAACTTTCGCAATCTTTCACAGTTAGGAACGCAGGGAGCCATGCCGGAAGTCATCATTCACGATGACGAGAGCTTTGAGCGGGCGCTGAAGCGCTTCAAGAAGAAGTGTGAGAAGGCGGGCATCCTGGCGGACCTGCGGAAGCACCGCCACTACGAGAAGCCGAGCGAGCGCCGCAAGCGCAAGATGAACGCGGCGCGGCGCAAAAACCGCCGCCCGCGCTACGCCTGAATCGTGGCGAGCCTGCCGGAGCGGCTGCGCGCCGCGATGAACGAAGCCAGAAAACGACGCGACCAGGCGCGCACCCTGCTTCTCTCTACCATCCTCTCCGACCTCCGCAACCGAGAAATCGAGCTCAACCATCCCGCCTCCGACGAGGACGCGGTGGAGGTCTTGCGCCGCGGCATCAAGCGCCGGCGTGAAGCCGCCGAGCACTACGACCAGGCGCAGCGCGCCGACCGGGCGGCGGTGGAGCTGACGGAAGTGCGGATGCTGGAGGAGTTCCTCCCCGCGGCAGTCCCGCCCGAAGAGATCCGCGCTGCGGTGCGCGAGGCGATCGCGGGCGGCGCCACCGACCTGGGCAAGGTGATGGGGACAGTCATGCCCCGCTTCAAAGGGCGCGCCGACGGGAAGGTCGTGAATCAGATCGTGCGCGAGGAGCTGGCCGGATAGCCTCCCTGGGCTCCGTGCTGGACACCCTCGAGTTTCCCGCCGCGCTCGCGCGGGTGGCGGCGCACGCCGCCGGTCCGCTGGGCGCCGCGCGGGTCACGGGCCGCACTCCCGGCACCGATCCGGCCGCGATCCGGGCCGCGCTCGCACAGGTCGCCGAGCTGGCGGCGCTGCTGCTCACCGACGACGGCATCCGCGCCGAGCCGGTGCCCGACATCGCCGCGACGCTCGAGTTGCTCGCCGTGCCCGGGAGCGCCCTGGAAGGACCGGCGCTCGCCGAGCTGACCGTCGCCCTCGCCGCCGCGCGCATCACCTCCGCCGACCTGAAGCGCCTGGCCGCCGACGCGCCGCGCACCGCCGCGCTCCGGGTGGACCCGCCGCCCAAAGAGATCGAGACGCGCTTGGGCCAGGCGATCGGCCCCCTCCCCGACGGCGCGGTGCTCGACGGCGCGTCGCGCGACCTGGCCCGCGCCCGCCAGCGGGTGCGCGACGCGCGCCAGCGGCTCGTCCAGAAGCTCGAGGCGATCCTCGGCGCGCTCGACCCCACGGAGCGCGCTCCCGATGCCGCCGTCACGCTGCGCGCGGGCCGCTACGTGATCCCGATCCGCACCACGGCGCGCAGCCGCGTCGGCGGGATCGTGCACGACGAGTCGGCAACCCGGGCGACGGTGTTCGTCGAGCCGCCCGAGGTGATCGAGCTGGGCAACGACCTGCGCGCCGCCGAGGCCGCCGAGCAGCGCGAGGTGCTGCGCGTGCTGCGCGAGCTGACCGACCTGCTGCGCCCCCGCCGCGCCGAGATCGCGGCGGCGTGGGAGATGTGCATCGCCTTCGACGACCTGTGCGCCCGGGCGCGGTATGCCGTGGAGGTGAACGGGTTCGTGCCGGCACTGGGGAAGGGGCCGCTCGCCATTCGCGCCGGCCGCCATCCCCTGCTAGTTCCCCCTCTCCACGAAGTGGAGAGGGGGCCAGGGGGTGAGGCAGTGGTGCCCTTCGACCTCGAGCTCGCCCCCGACGAGTTCACGATCCTGGTCTCCGGCCCGAACACCGGCGGCAAGACGGTCCTCATCAAGGCGGTTGGCCTGCTCTGCCTAATGGCGCAGAGCGGCATCATCCCGCCGATCGGCCCGCAGTCGTCGTTGCCGGTCTTTACCGAAGTCTTCGCCGACATCGGCGACCGCCAGTCGATCGCGGCGAGCCTCTCGACCTTTTCGGCGCACGTCGCCGTGCTGCGCGGCATTCTGGAGCGCGCCGGGGCGCGCTCGCTCGTCCTGCTCGACGAGATCGGCAGCGGCACCGATCCGGCGGAAGGCGGCGCCCTCGCCTCTGCGACACTCAAGGCGCTCACGCGCCGCCGCGCGGTGACGCTGGCGACGACGCATCTCGGCGCCTTGAAGCAGCTCGCCGCCGAGACCGTCGGCATCGTCAACGCGTCGCTCCAGTTCGACGCCGAGACACTGACGCCCACCTATCGGCTGCTGAAGGGCGTACCCGGCCGGTCGTATGGTTTGGCGATCGCGCGCCGGCTCGGCGTCTCGCCCGACGTGCTGGCGGAGGCGGAGCGCGCCGTGCCCGACGCCGAGCGCACCCTCGACCGGCTGCTCGCCAGCGTCGAGGCGCGGGCGCACGAGGTGGACGCCCGCGCCCAGGCGCTCGACGCCGCCCACGCCGTTCACACCGAGGACGTGGGAAAGCTCGAGGCGCGGGCGGCGGAGATCGCCGAGCGCGAGCACACGCTCCGCGCGCGCGAGAAGAGTTTGGACGCGGACGCCCGCGAGCGCGCCCGCGCCTACCTCCTCGAGGCCCGCAAGACCGTCGAGGCCGCCCTCGGCCAGGCGCGCGCCGCGGTGAGCGAAGCGACCGCGCGAGAAGCCCGACGCATGGTTGAAGAAGCGATAGAAAAGACGGGCGGACGGCCGGACGGGCAGACGGGCGGTCCGACCGACCTGCGGGTCGGCGACAGCGTTCGCACCGGCCAGGGGAAAGTGGGTGTGGTCGCCGAAATCCGCAGCGATGGCCGCGTCGTTGTCGAGATCGGCGCCATTCGGCTTGTCGTCGCGTCAGACCTTCTGGAGCGAGTGGACAGTCCGTCCGCCCGTCCGCCCGTCCGCCCGTGATTCCAGACGACGTCATCGAGCAGGTGCGCGAGGCCGCCGACCTCGTGGGGATCATCGGCGAACACGTCGAGCTGAAGCGCACCGGTGCGGATTACCGCGGTCCCTGTCCCTTCCACGGCGGCAAGCACCGCAACTTCGCCGTGGTCCCGAAGAAGGGGATGTTCTACTGCTTCGTCTGCCACGAAGCGGGCGACGTGTTCACCTTCTTCATGAAGAAGCTGGGGATGGACTATCCGACCGCGGTACGCGAGGTCGCGCGCCGCGTGGGGATCACGATCCCCGAGCGAGGACCACAGGGCCCCGATCCGCGCGAGCCCCTGTTCCAGGCGGTGGCGACGGCCGCCGATTGGTTCGCGCGCCAGCTGCGCGAGTCTCCCGAAGCCGACGTGGCCCGGCAATACCTCGCCTCCCGCCAGATCACGCCTGAAACGACGGCAGTGCAGGGCCTGGGCTACGCCCCGCGGGGTACAGCCTTTCTCGACGCGATGCACGGATTGGGGCTAAAGGATGAGGTGTTGCTCGAGGCGGGGCTGCTCGTCAACCCTGACGCTCAAGGATCGTCCCCCCTCGCCCCGACGGGGAGAGGGGGGCAGGGGGTGAGGCCGCGCTTCCGCGGCCGGCTGCTCTTCCCGATTCACGATCTGCGCTCCCGCGCCGTCGGGTTCGGCGGGCGCATCCTGGGGGACGGAGAGCCGAAGTATCTCAACTCCCCCGACACGCCGATCTTCCACAAGGGAAAGCTGCTCTACAACCTGCATCTCGCGAAGCATGCGATGCGCAAGGTGGAGCGCGCGATCCTCGTCGAGGGCTACTTCGACGTGCTGCGCCTCACTCTCGCCGGCCTGGAAGAAGTCGTCGCGCCCCTCGGCACCGGGCTCACCGGAGACCAGGCGGAGCTGCTGCAGCGCCACGCGCCTCAGGTGATCCTGCTGTACGACTCGGACGACGCCGGTCTGCGCGCCACCTTCCGCGCCGGCGACGAGCTGCTGCGCCACAAGCTGCGCGTGAGCGTCGCAACGCTGCCGGAGGGCGAAGATCCCGACACGCTCGTGCAAACCAAGGGGTTGGCCGCCCTCGAGCAGACGCTCAAGGACGCGGTGGACGTGCTGGAGCGCAAGATCCAGATCCTCGAGCGCAAAAACTTCTTCGCGTCACTGCCGGGCCGGCGACGGGCACTCGACCGCCTGCTCCCGACGATCCGTGCCGCAGCAGATCCCATCACTCGCGAGCTCTATATCTCCCGCGTCGCTGAGGTGGCGGGGGTGAGGAAGGATGTCTTGGAACGGGAGGCAGGAGTCGGGAGTCGGGAGTCAGGGTCGGCACCCCCGCCTCCTCGCTCCCGACTCCCGACTCCTCTAATGCCGTCCAGCGCTGAGAAATCCCTGCTGCTCCTCATGCTTGCGGGCGAACCGTGGAAGGCGCGCGTCACGGAAGCCGTGGACAGTGACGACATCGAATTCCCGGCCTACCGCGCCGTCTTTGAAGCGCTGGCCGACAACGCCCCCGACCGGCTCGACGAGGCCGCGGCACGGGCGTACGAGGCGCTCCAGGCCGAAGGATTGGGACCGAACGCCCCCGATGCGCTGTTCGAGCAGGCGGTGAACTGGCTCGAGGCGCGGCGGTTGGATCGAGCGATCGAGCGGATCAATCGGGAAATCCCGCTCGCCACCGAGGACGAGAAAGCACGACTGGCCAATGAAAAAACGCGGCTGGCCGCCGAGCGCAACGCCAAGCGGCCTACTTACGGCATCATCGAGCGGGCAAGGAGGAAGGGTGCACCCGGAACTTGAAGTGTTGTTGACGCTGCAGGAGAAGGATATCGCGGTGACCGCCTGCGACGCGCAGCTGGCGACGCTCGCGCCGGAGGCGCTCGCGCTGGACGAGCAGCTCGCGGCCGCCGAGCGCGTGCTGGCGCAGGCCACGGCCGGCATCCAGGCCGCGCTCGACCGGAAGGGCGAGCTGGAGGGGAAGATCGCGAGCTACCGCACGATGCAGGAGCAACGGCGGCAGAAGCTCGAGTGGGTGCGAGGCGCGAAGGAAGCCTCGACCCTCATGGCGGAGCTGGACCTCGCCCGCTCGGTGCTCGCCAAAGAAGAAGCCGAATTCATGCGCTCGGGGGACGCCGTCTCCGAAGCGGAGCGCAAGGCGGCGGAGGCAGAGCGCGCCCTGCAGCAGCTGCGCGAAGCGCAGGCCGCCGCGCGCGAGGCGCTCGCGGGGCGGCGCGACGCGATCGTGGCCGAGCGCGAGCAGTCCGTCGCCGCCCGCGAGCAGGCCGCGCAGGCGGTGGGCAGTGCGCTGCTGCAGCGCTACGAGCGCATCCGGCGCGGCAAGGCGCCGCTGGCGCTCTTCCCGCTGCACGGCGGCTCGTGCGGCAACTGCTTCACGGCCGTCCCGACGCAGCGCCGCGCCCTGATCCAGCGCGGCGCGACGATCGAAGGCTGCGAGGCCTGCGGCGTGCTCCTCTACGCGAGAGAGGGAGAGAAATGATCCCCGCGCGCTGGGCGCTGACCGCGCAGGCCGACCCCGACGCCACGCGCGCCCTCGCCGCCGAGCTGCGGATCCCCGAGCCTCTCGCCGCGATCCTCGTGCAGCGCGGCCTCGCTTCTCCCGAGCACGCCAAGGCGTTCCTCCGCCCTGACCTCGAGCGTTTGTCGGATCCCTTGATCTGGGCCGACATGCGCGTCGCCGTAGAGCTGCTGTCGCGCGCGGTGCAGGACCGTCGCCCCATCCTCGTGCATGGCGACTACGACGTCGACGGCCAGTGCGGGGCGGCGCTGCTGACCCGCGTGCTGCGTGAGGCGGGGGCGACGGTCCACGCATTCGTCCCGCACCGGTTGCGCGATGGCTACGACTTCGGCCCCGCCGGCCTGGCCGAGGCTCGGCGGGTCGGCGCCGGCGTCATCGTCACCTGCGATTGCGGGATCACGGCCGTGGACGCCGTCGCCGCAGCGCGCGCGGCCGGCATGGAGGTGATCGTCACCGACCACCACCTTCCCGGCGACGTGCTGCCGCCGGCGAGCGCGGTGCTCGACCCCCGCCGCCCCGATTGCCCTTCCGAGGACAAGGACCTGTGCGGTACGGGCGTCGCCTTCAAGCTGGCGCAGGCCCTCGTGCGCACCCTCGGCCTCTCGGAGAACCTGCCGCTCCACTTCCTCGACTACGTGGCCCTCGCCACGGTGGCGGACGTCGTCCCCCTCACAGGGGAGAACCGCATCCTCGTGCGCCACGGCCTCAAGATGCTGGCCGAGTCCCGTTGGGTGGGGTTGCGCGCCCTGGTCGAGACGGCGGGGCTCGCCGGCAAACCGGTGCGCGCGGGACATGTCGGATTCATCCTGGCCCCGCGGCTCAACGCAGCCGGCCGGATCGGCGATGCGAACGACGGGCTGCGCTTGCTGCTCACGGAGGACCCGAAAGAGGCGGCGGCGCTGGCGCGCGACCTCGAGACCTTGAACGCCCGCCGCCAAGCGATCGACCAGCAGATCCTCGACGAAGCGATCGAGCTAGCGGACAAGACGCTCCAGGCGGACGACCGCGCCCTCGTTCTCGCCGCCGACGCGTGGCACCCCGGCGTGATTGGGATCGTCGCCTCGCGTCTGGTCGAGCGCTACGGCCGCCCGACCTTCCTGATCGCGTGGGAGGGTGAGGTGGGGCGGGGCTCGGGCCGCAGCATCGCCGGCTTCGATCTGCACGCCGCGTTGCACCGCGTAGGCCCGCACCTCGAGAAGTACGGCGGCCACACCATGGCGGCGGGCCTGACGATGCGCCGCGACCGGTTCGAGGAATTCCGTGTTGCGTTTCTCGCCGTCGCGCGCGAGCTTCTGGGCCCCGACGACCTTGCGCCTAGCCAGCGCGTAGACCTGGAGCTGCCGCTGGGCCTCGTGAGCTCGGAGCTGGAGCGATTGATCCGGCACCTCGAGCCCTGCGGCCCCGGCAATCCGGCGCCGGTCTTCGGAGTGCGGCGGGCCCGCGCGGTGGGGGCGCGGCGGGTCGGGACGAACCACCTGCGGTTCACCCTCGACGACGGGTCGGGCGCGCTCCCCGCGATCGGCTTCCGCTGGGCCGACCTGGTGCCGGACAGCTGGCTCGGGAATCCGCTCGACGTGGCGTTCCGGCTGGAGCGCGACGAATGGCAGGGCCGCGCGACGCTGCAGGCGCGCGTCGCGGCGTTGGCGCCGAGCACATGAAGGAGGCCCCCGGTTGGGTTTCGTTCGGATCATCGCCGGCGAATTCAAAGGTCGCCGCCTCAAGACGCCGAGGGGCGACACAGTCCGCCCCACCGCCGACCGCGTGCGTGAGGCGTGGTTCAGCATCCTGCAGCGCCAGGTCCGCGGCGCGCGGGTGCTCGACCTGTTCGCCGGCTCGGGCGCCTTGGGCCTCGAGGCGTTGTCGCGCGGCGCGGTGTCGGCCGATTTCGTGGAGGTGCACCGCGCCTCGCTCGCGGCCATCAAGGACAACGTGAAAACGCTCAAGGTCGAGGACCGGGTGACGATTCACCGCCTGGACGGGGTGCGGTTCGCCGAGCGGCTGCAGCCGGGCCAATACGACGTCGCGTTCGCCGATCCGCCCTACGCGGGCGAGCACGCCGCCCGCCTCGTCGCGATTTTCCGGATCACGCCGTTCGCGCGCGTGTTCGCGATCGAGCACGCCGCGGACCGGTTCATCCCCGGCGACGACACGCGCCGCTACGGCGACACCGGCGTCACCTTCGTGTACGCCCCGTGACCCGCATCGGCATCTACCCGGGCTCGTTCGACCCGATCACCAAGGGTCACGAGGACCTGATCCAACGGTCCCTCGGCTTCGTGGACCGCGTGGTGGTCGCCGTGGCGGTGAACGTCGCGAAACAGCAGCTCTTCTCGCTCGACGAGCGCGTCGCGTTGATCCGCCAATGCGTCACCGACAAGCGGGTCGAGGTGCAATCGTTCGAGGGGCTGCTGGTCGACTTTGCGAAGAAGATCAAGGCGGCCGTGATTGTCCGGGGTCTGCGCGCCGTGAGCGACTTCGAGTACGAGTTTCAGATGGCCCTGATGAACCGCAACCTGGGGCCCGAAATCGAGACCGTCTTCCTCGTCCCCGCCTTCGACCTCACCTATCTCAGCTCCAGCCTGGTGCGCGAGGTGGCGCGCTTCGGCGGCGACGTGTCCGCGCTGGTCCACCCCGCCGTCCAGCAGGCTCTGAAGCGCAAGTTCGGGAAATGAGGCGCGAGTGAACTCGCCGCTCGGCGGCTGCCCGTGAACGGGCGTGTCGTCGCCGCTTGAGCGGCAGACGCCGAGCCGCGGCTTCAGCCGCGGACAACACGTTCCTCAGCCGCGTCTACGAACGGGCGCGGCGCGCGAAGCTTCGCATCGTCCTGCCGGAAGGGGACGACGCGCGCGTGCGGGAGGCGGCAGCACGCATCGAGCGGGACGGCCTGGGTCGGGTGCAGCTCTTGGATCGTACTGCTCCGTGCTCCGTGCTCCCTGATTGCATTCGCCTCCTCCGCGCCCGTAAGCCCGACCGCTTCCCAACCGACACCGCCGCCACTGAAGCACTGCAACATCCGCTCACACTTGGGGCGTGCCTCGTGGGCGTAGGTGAGGCGGACGTGATGGTCGGCGGCGCCTGCTACCCGACCGCCGACACGATCCGGGCGGGGCTGTGGGCGGTGGGCACCGCGCCGGGCATCACCACGGTGAGCGGCGCCTTCTACATGGTGCAGGACGACGCGGTGCTCACCTTCACCGACGGCGCCGTCGTTCCCGAGCCCACGCCGGGGCAGCTCGCCGACAGCGCCGTCGCCGCCGCGCGGGACCGCCGCCGCATCGTGGAGGACGAGCCTGTCGTCGCGCTGCTCTCGTACGGCACGCGGGGGAGCGCCGCGGGGCCGCGCATCGATCGGGTGCGCGCGGCGGTGGAGGCACTCCGGCGCCGGACCCCGCCACCCGACTTCGCGTTCGACGGAGAGCTGCAGGGCGACGCGGCCCTCGTCGCGGACGTCGCCGCGCGCAAGGCGCCGGGCTCGCCCGTCGGCGGCAAGGCCAACGTCCTCGTCTTCCCCGACCTGGACTCGGGCAACATCGCCTACAAGCTGGTGCAGCGGCTGGGCGGGTGGACGGCCCTCGGGCCGGTGTTGCAAGGACTGGCGCGGCCCATCTCCGACCTGTCGCGCGGCGCGACGGCCGACGATATTGTGAGCACGGCAGCCCTGGCTGTTCTTCAGTGGGGTGGGTGAGGGTGGTTCCCAGGCTAAAGCCTGGGCTCGGCCGACGCTGTCCTTAAGGACAGTGCTCGCCGAGCCCACCCTTCAGGGTGGGACAACAGGAGGCGTGATGACCTTCAGTCTGAAAAAGGACAAGAGCGGAGCGGTGGTGGTGGGTGTGGACGGGCAGCTGATCGTCGGCAACCGCCAGGAGCTGAAGCAGAAGGTGCTCGACGCCCTCGAGGGGGGCGCCACCCGGTTCGTCATCGACTTCAACAAGACCGGCTACATCGACTCCTCCGGCCTCGGGGTCCTGGTGTCGCTCTCCAAGAAGATCCGCGAGCAGGGCGGGGAGCTGCGGCTCGCCGGCCTCAACGAGGATCTTCAGACGCTGTTCGAGCTGACCAAGCTCGACACGCTGTTCGCGATCACCCGGACGGCCGAGGAGGCGCTCGCCGCCTTCTAACCGACGTGACCTCGCCGCTGCGCCTCCACGTATCCGCGCTCGAGATGCGGCTCGACGTCCCGAGCGATCTGGGCGTCGTGGGCGACGCGGTCGAGCTGGTGACGAGTCGCCTCCCCGCCGGAACCCTATCCCCCCGCCGCCTCCGCTTCAACTTCCGCACCGCCCTCGCCGAAGCGCTGGCCAACGCCATTCGCTACGGCACGGGCGAGGATCCCGCGCGCGTGGTCCGCATCCGCGTCGAGCTGGGCCGGGACGTCGTGCGCATCCACGTCACCGACGACGGCGACGGGTTCGACACGTCCCTGCGGCCCGACCCGACGCGGCCCGAGAACCTGGAGCGTGAGGACGGGCGCGGCTTGTTCGTGATCCGCCACCTGGTGGACGACGTGGCGTTCAACGAGAAGGGGAACGGCATCTGTCTGACCATGCGAGCGGGGTGACCCGCCTCGAGCGCCTCCTCGCGGCGCTCGAGCGCCTCGCCGGGACGACCTTGCGCGTCTGGCGCGACGACGGCGCCGGGGAGGGGGGGGGGCTGCGACCGCTGGGGGGAACGGGGAGCGGGGGGCGGGAACCCCCGCGCAACACACTCGAGCCCGTCCCCGACGTCCCGGGCGTGTGGCTCGAGGTCCGCAACGGGGTCAGCCCCCGCACGACGCCGGCCGCCCTGGCCGAGATCGTCGGATCGGTGCTCGGCGCCGAGCACGAAGCGGCGCAGGTGGCGGCGGAGCTGTCGGGGCGCTACGAGGAGATCGATCTGATCTACACGATCAGCGAGATCCTCGGACACACGATCCGTCTGGACCAGGCCGCCGAGCGGATCCTGCGCGAGGTGTCCACGGTGGTGCGGGCCCGGCGTGCGACCTTGCTCGTCCTCGACCCGCAGGCACAGGTGCTGCGGCTCGTCGCGTCCCGCGGGGTGGACTTGGGGGAAGTCGATCCCGTCGAGGTGGACGATCCCTGCTCGATCGCCGCTCGCGTGTTTCGCGAAATGCGCATCGTGAGCTACGACCCGTCCGACGCCGGCGCCGCGAGCCCGGGGTGTCCCGACGGGCGGAACTACCGGGGCCGCGCCTTCCTCTCCGTGCCCGTTGTCTATGCGGCGCCCGGCGGTCCGCCCAAACCCATCGGCGTCATCAATCTGACCGACCGCGAGGGCGCGGATGCGTTCACCGCCGGCGACCGCAAGCTCGTGGCAGCGATCGCGAACCAGATCGGCGCGGCAATCGAGAACTCGCGGCTGGTGGAGAAGGATCTCGGGCAGCAGCGGATGCACCGCGAGCTCGAGCTGGCGCACGACCTGCAGCTCAAGCTGCTCCCGTCGCCCCTCGTGCTCGCGGCCAAGGCGGACGTCGCCGCCCGCTGCCTCCAGGCTGAGTCGGTGGGAGGCGACTTCTACAATCTCCTGAGCCTGCACGGCGAGCGCATCGGCGTGATGCTGGGCGACGTGTCGACGCACGGGTTCAGCGCCGCGCTTATCATGGCGCTCGCGATGGCGGCGTCGGGCATCCACGCGGAAACCGCCGACAGCCCGAGCGAAGCACTGCGCCGCATGGAGGGGTCGCTGGCCGACGAATTGTCGCGCACCGAGATGTTCATGACGCTCTTCTACGCCGTGATCGACCCCGCCGCGGGCCAGCTCGCATACGCGAACGCCGGCCACCCGCATGCCTTCCTCGTCCCCGGCGACGGCGGCGAGCCGATGCGGCTCGACGCGACGCGGCCACCCCTCGGGCTCGGCGTCGGCGGCGAGGATCGCACCGTCCCGTGGCGGCGCCGCCAAAGCGTCCTCGCGCTCTTCACCGACGGCTTGACCGACGCCCAGAGCGAGCGCGGCACGCGCTTCGGCGAGGAGCGCGTGCTCGGCCACGTCCGCAACCTGCGGGGCCGGCCCGCCCGCGAGATCGTCGAGGCCGTCTACACCGACATCGCCGCCTTCACCGGCGGCGCGCCCGCTGCCGACGACCGCACCATCGTGCTGCTCAAGGTTTGAGAGCGAACAAACGTCTCGGCCAGCACTTCTTGGCCGACCCCGCCATTCTCAATTGGATCGCAGACGCGCTCGACCCCGCGCCGGGCGAGACCGTGATCGAGATCGGGTCGGGGCGGGGGAGCCTCACCGAAGTCCTCCTCGCCCGCGGGCTGCGCGTGATTGCGATAGAGAAGGATCGCCGGTTGGCAGCGGACCTGCGGGAGTCAGGAGTTGGGAGTCAGGAGTGGGGGAGCTTCACCGTCGTCGAAGGTGATGCGTTGCGGGTCGATTGGCACGAATTGGTGCGGGCCGCCCCGACTCCTGACTCCCGATTCCCGACTCCTTTCAAGGTCGCGGGAAACATTCCGTACAACATCACGTCACCGTTACTCGAGAAAGCGCTCACGCCCCCTCTCCCCGAGCGCATTGTCTTTCTCGTGCAGGATGAAGTCGCGCAGCGCGCCGCGGCGGCGCCGGGGAGCCGGACCTACGGCGGCTTGTCGGTGGGGGTGCAGGCGGTGTGCCGGGTGGAGCGCCTGTTCATTGTGGCGCCCGGCGCGTTTCGCCCCGCCCCCAAGGTGCGCAGCGCCCTCGTGCGCCTGACGCCGCACGCCGAGGCGCTCGTGCGCAGCGACGAGGTCGTCCCCTTCCGGCGCTTCGTGACGGCGTGCTTCGGCCGGCGGCGCAAGCAGCTGCGCAATGTCGTCGCGGGCGTGACGGCGCGGCCGGCCGCCGAGGTGGCCCGGGCGCTGCTCGCGATGGGGCTCGATCCGGCGGCGCGACCCGAAACGCTCGCGCCTCGGGACTTCGTTCGGCTCTTGCGTTGGAGTCGCGAATTGTGAAATAATTCACAATGCGCAAGATCGCCGACAGCACGGTGCGCCGCCTCTCCCTCTACCTGCGCTTCCTCGAGCAGGCCACCACCCAGGGGCGTCCCACCATCTCCTCGGGAGAGCTCGCCAAGCTCGGCGGCACCACGTCGGCGCAGGTCCGCAAGGACCTCTCCTTCTTCGGCTCCTTCGGCAAACGGGGCCTCGGCTACGCCGTCCCCGAGCTCGCCATCAAGATCCAGGGCATCCTCGGACTGAAACGTCCCTACCGCGTGGTGCTCGTCGGGGCGGGGAAGATGGGCGGCGCGCTGGTCCAGTATCAGGGGTTCCGCCAGCGCGGCTTCAACATCGTCGCGATCTACGATCAGGACGCCCGCAAGATCGGCTCGCGCTGGAACGGCCTCCTCGTGCGCGACGTCAAGCACCTGGAGCCGGACCTGAAGAAGGAGCCGATCGACATCGCGATCGTCGCGACGCCCGCCGAGTCGGCGCAGGACGTGGTGGACCGGCTGGTGCGGAGCGGCGTGAAGGCCATCCTCAACTTTGCGCCCGTGCCCCTCGCCGTTCCCGCCGGAGTGGAAGTCAAAACCGTGAACATGGCTTTGGAGCTCGAGACGCTGAGTTACGCGTTGGCAAATCGTTAGATTCGGAGCCATGCCGCGCGTCCACGTCACGTCCGAAATCGGCCCCCTGCGGGCCGTTCTCGTCCATACGCCCGGCAGCGAGCTGGTCGCCGTGACGCCGGGCAATCGCGAAGACTACCTCTACGACGACATCATCGACCTCGAAACAGCGCAGCGCGAGCATCGCCGGATGGTCGCGGTGCTGGAGCGGTTCGGCGACGTGTACGAGGTGCGTGATCTGCTCACCGAGCTCGCGGCCCGGCCCGACGTGCGCGAGTTTCTCACCACGCGCGCCCTCGAGGTGGTGCCCTCGGACGCGCTCGCCAAGCAGCTCGCGGCGTTGTCGCCCGACCAGCTCGTCGGCCTGATGGTTGAAGGAGCGGTGGAGGAGGCGGGCCCCATCGCCCGCGCCCTGAACGAGGTGGGGTACGCGCTGCCGCCTCTGCCGAACCTCTTTTTCACGCGCGACGTGGGCATCGTGATCGGCGAGCACGGCGTGATCGGGTCGATGCGCTACGGTGTGCGCTGGACCGAGGAGCTGCTGATCAAGGCGCTGTTTCGCTACCACCCGACGCTCGAGAACGCGGGGATCCTGTACGACGGCTCGGAAGAGAAGCGCAACAACTACACGCTCGAGGGCGGGGACGTGCACCCGATCCGGCCCGACCTCCTGGTGCTCGGCTTCAGCGAGCGCTCGAGCCCGGCGGCACTCGATCATCTGTGCGACCTCGCGTTCGAGCACTGCGGCGTGACAGACGTCGTGATCGTGGTCCTCCCCGCCGAGCGGACGGCGATCCACCTCGACATGATCTTCACCCAGCTCGACCGCGAGATCTGCTGCGTATACCCGCCGCACTTCGTGGGGCCGGAGCGGCTCGCCGTGCTGCACCGGCGCAAGCGCTCCAAAGGGGTGAAGGAGATGCCGAACTTCTTCGCCGCCATGCAGGCGGTGGACCAGCCGCTCGAGCCGATCTTCTGCGGCGGCAGCCAGCGCGCCGT
>DASXUE010000013.1:0-39231 GCA_036505055.1 Gemmatimonadales bacterium
AAGACGCTAAGACGCCAGGTCAGTCGCCCGCTTTCGCCAAGGCCAGCGCGTTCAGTACGGCACGCGCTTTGGCCTCCGTCTCCTCGAATTCCCGCGCGGGATCGGAGTCCGCGACGATGCCAGCCCCCGCCTGGATCACCACCCGGTCCTTGAGGACGACGGCGGCGCGAATCGCGATTGCCGTGTCGAGGCTGGCCGCCCCCCAGCCGACGTAGCCGACCGCACCGGCGTACGGCCCGCGCCGCTCCGGCTCCAGCTCGTCGATGATCTCCATCGCCCGCACCTTCGGGGCGCCCGTCACCGTCCCGGCGGGGAAGCAGGCCCGGAACACGTCGAGCGCGTCGTACCCGGGCCGCAGCCGGCCGCGCACCTCGCTCACGAGATGTTGCACGTGCGAGTACCGCTCGATCGCGAGCAGATCGGTGACGCGCACCGACCCGTACTGCGCGACGCGGCCGACGTCGTTGCGCCCCAGGTCCACCAGCATGCGGTGCTCAGCGAGCTCCTTGGCGTCGGCGCGCAGCGCCGCGGAGAGGGCCTCGTCCTCTTCCGCGGTGGCGCCGCGCGGGCGGGTCCCCGCGATCGGACGGACCGTCACTTCGTCCCCCTCCACGCGCACCAGCACTTCGGGGGAGCTGCCCACGACCGCGAGATCGTCGAGAGCGAGATAGAAGAGGTAAGGGGCGGGATTCAGGGCGCGCAGGTAGCGGTACAACCGTACAGGGTCTACCGCTCCGGCGACGACCTGGCGGCGCGACAGGACCGTCTGGAACGTGTCGCCCGCCGCGATGTAGGCCCGTATCCGCTCGACGTCGCGCTCGAACGCGTCCCGTGGATAGCGCGACTCGGCGTCGAGCGGTGGGGCGGAGCGCTGGCCGTCGAGGGCGAGCGGCGCGAGCGTGTGCGTGCCGCCGAGCCGGCCGATCAGCGTGTCGAGCCGCTCCTCCGCCGCGTCGTATAGCCGCACGCGTTGCGCCGCGCCGACATCGGGCGGCACCTCGACGTTGGCGATCACGATGGCCCGCCCGAAGAGGTTGTCGAGGATGACGAGCGAGTCGGCGATCATCAGAACGGCGTCGGGCACGCCCAGCGTGTCGGGCGGCGGCGCGGGGAGGCGCTCGATCGTGCGCACGACGTCGTATCCCACGTACCCGACGGCTCCGCCGGTGAACCGCGGCAGGCCCGGCACGGGGGCGCCCGGCAGCTCGCGCATGCGCTGCGCGAGGTGAGCGAGGGGCTCAGCGGTCTCGCCCGCCCCGCGCCAGCCCTCCGCCGGCGTCCAGCGCTCGATCTGGGGCCCCCGGTAGCGCCACGCCTCGCGCGGCTCGGTGCCGAGGAAGGTGTACCGGGCCCAGCGCTCGCCACCGACGAGGGATTCAAGGAGGAACGCGAACGGCGGGCGAGCGACCTTGACGAGCGCCGCGACGGGCGTGTCGGCGTCGAGGACGACCTCCCGCACCACCGGCACGATGCCGCCGCGCTCGGCGCGGGCGAGGAAAGCGGCGCGGGGATCTGAGGGTCTCATTAGATTTCGCGGCGATGCGCCCGGTGCTCGCCCTCACCTGCGGCCTCGCCGTTCTCGTCACCCCGCTGGCCGCCCAGGACTGGAACAGCGAGCCGGCGCTGGCGCTCGCGCGGCGCGCCACCCTCCGGCGCGAGCGCGCCGCCGCCGACTCCACGCTCCACGACTACCAGGCTCGGGCTCACGGCTTCGTCTTTCTCCTCTATCAATTCGGGGGAGGGCTGAGCGAGCCGCCGCGCCTCATCAAGGCGGACCAGTTGGAGCTGGAAGTGTACTGGAAAGCCCCGGGGCTCAGCAAGCAACGCATCGTGGGCTGGCGCGACCGCCTCGAGCTCCCCACCGACATCAACTACCACCGCGACCACCTCGGCATCGTCCAGAACAACTTCGGGCGGTTCGTCCGCCTGGGGGAGGGCGACGAGGTGCGGGACGTGCCCCATCCCCTCGCGCCCGGCGGCGAGGCGCTGTACGACTTCGCCCTCGGCGACACCGTCACCCTCGCCCTCCCCGAGCGTT
Source organism: Gemmatimonadales bacterium (assembly GCA_036505055.1). Classification (GTDB taxonomy): domain Bacteria; phylum Gemmatimonadota; class Gemmatimonadetes; order Gemmatimonadales; family GWC2-71-9; genus 20CM-2-65-7. The sequence goes on from DASXUE010000013.1 coordinate 2,039, forward strand.
CGGTGCGGGTCGCGGCGCTGCTCGTCCGCCCCAAGGATTTCGGGCAGCCGCGGCTCGTCGGCACGCTGTACGTGGACGTCGAGACCGCGGACCTCGTCCGCCTGCAGTTCAACTTCACGTCGCGGGCCTACCTCGATCCGTTGCTCGAAGACGTGAGCGTCGTGCTGGGCAACGCGCTGTGGGAAGGGCGCTATTGGCTACCCTATCGCCAGGAGGTCGAGATCCGCCGGCGCCCCGCCGGAATCGACGCGCGGGGCATCATTCGCGGCCGCTGGGAGATCGGGGGATACACGTTCAACGTGGGCCTCGCCGACGCCTGGTTCGCGGGCGAGGAGATCGTGGCGCTGCCTAAGGAACAGCGCGATTCGTTCCCCTGGACCGGCCCCCTCGCCGCGGCCATCCAGGACGTCGCGGAGCCGGCGCGCGAGGACGACCTCGAGGCGGTGCGTGCGGAAGTGGGGCGGATCGCCGGGCGGCGCGCGATCTCGGGCCTCAAAGCGCAGCGGCTCGGCGTGCGCAGCTTGAGTGATCTGGTGCGGGCCAACCGCGTGGAGGGTCTCGTCACCGGCGCCGGCTTCGTCTGGCGCGTCCCCGGCGACCGGTTCGAGCTGCGCGCGCTGGGCAGCTACGGGTTTGCGGACCGGCGCGGGAAGGGTGGGTTGACCCTCACGTGGAGCCGGGGGCTTGAGGTCGCTGCGTACCGGCAGGTGCGGGACGTGGGTGACGAGCCGGTGATCGCGCCGCTCCTGAATTCCCTCGCTTCCCAGGAGCTCGGGGACGACTACGGTGATTATTACTTCGCCACCGGCGCCGGGATCGCCCTGCACCACGCGCTGGGTGCCCGCGCCGAGTGGCGGCTCGCGGCCGCGCGGGAACGCGTCAGCTCGCTCCCCGTGCTGGCTGAGCCGGCGACGGGGCGGTTCCGTCCCAACCCCGCCTTGGCGGCGGGCGACTTGTGGGTGGGATCGCTGACGCTGCGGCGGCACAGCGAGGGATTCGCGGTGCGCCGCGACGTGGGGGCCGAGGTGACCGTCGAAGCGGGGCAGGTCGACGGCGCGTCCGCGTACGGCCGCGCGACCGCCGCCGCGCACCTGCTGCTGCCGCTCGCGGGCACCCGCATCCTCGCGCGCGCGCAGGGCGGCGTGGCGTCGGGCGGCCTGCCGCGGCACCGTGCCTTCGTGCTCGGCGGGCGCGGGACCCTGCTCGGCGACGACTTCCGCGTCTGGGGCGGCCGCCGCTCCGCGCTCGCCCATGTCGAGTGGCGCGTCCCGGTGCCCTTCATCCGGATCGCAGCGGGGCCGTACGCGCGCACCCCGGGGACGATCACGCTGGCACCCTACGCCGCGGCTGGCTGGGCCGACGAGCCGGTGGCGAGCACCCCATGGCGGGCGACGCCGGGCGCGCGCGCCACACTCGGCATCGGCGTCGAATGGCTGGGCGTGTTCCGCCTCGAGATGGGGTATGGAGTGCAGAGCCGACGCGGCCGCATGGCGTTCGACGTGTCGCGCGATTTTTGGGAAATCCTCTGAAAACTAGGCGCCTAGGCGCCTAGACGCCGAGCGACTAGGTTTCGAGACGCATCCCTATGCCAGTGACCGGCTTCCCCGACGAATGGCTGGCCCAGTCGCTTGAGGGCCTGCTGACCCCCGAGGTCCTCACGGACCTCAAGGGGAAGGCCGAGGCCGGCCGCACGCTGTGGGAGATGTGCGTCGCCCAGAAAGTCGCGTCCGACGAGCAAATCATCGACAAGCTCTCCACGCGGTTTCGCCTCAAGGTCGCCGACGTCGCCAAGGTCGACCCGAAGGTCAGGGACGGCGTGCCCGAGCAGCTCGTACGCCGCTTCCGGGTGCTTCCGATCCGCCTGACCGACTCGTTCCTCGAAGTCGCCACCGCCAACCCCTTCGACCTCGACGCCGAAAAGGCGCTGGCGTTCGCGACCGCCCGGGAAATCCGGCTCCTGCTGCTTGCGCCGTCGAAGATCGCCGAGAAGCTGGACGAGCTGTACCGGCCGGAGAAAGCGATCGACAAGCTGCTCGAGGGCATGGAGGGCTCGCCGGGGCTCGAGACGCTCGCCGACCAGGCGCACGCGGAGGAGCTGAGCGTCTCGGAGGCGGACGCGAGCCAGAAGCCTGTCGTGCGGCTCGTGGACCTGATCATCTCCGAAGGGATCCTCTCCCGCGCGAGCGACATTCACGTCGAGCCGGAAGAGGGTGGGGTGGCGGTGCGCTACCGCATCGACGGCGTGCTGCGCCAGGTGATGAAGATCCCGCGCGGGGCGGGCCTGCCGCTGATCTCGCGCATCAAGATCATCTCCTCGCTCGACATCGCCGACCGGCTGCGCCCGCAGGACGGGCGCGCGCGTGTGGCGGTGAACGGCCAGCCGATCGACCTCCGCGTCTCGACCTTGCCGGCGGCGCTCGGCGAGAAGGTCGTGATCCGCATCCTCGATTCCCGGGCGACCGTCAAGTCGCTCGAGTCCCTGGGGTTCAATCCGGGAGAGTCGGAGGCGATCAACACGCTGCTCGCCAATAAGGAGGGCATCATCCTCGTCACCGGCCCGACTGGGTCCGGCAAGACGACGACGCTCTACTCGATGATCCGCCAGATCCAGACCGAAGGCGTGAACATCGTGACCGTCGAGGACCCGGTGGAGTACCGAATGCAGGGGATCGTGCAAGTCCAGGTGCAGGAGAAGGCGGGCCTGACCTTCTCGTCCGCACTGCGATCCATCCTGCGGCAGGATCCAAACGTGATCCTGGTCGGCGAGATTCGCGACAAGGAGACGGCGCAGATCGCCGTACAGGCATCGCTCACCGGCCACCTGGTGCTCTCGACGTTGCACACCAACGACGCGGCGAACGCGGTCACCCGCCTCGTCGACATCGGCGTCGAGGCCTACAAGATCGCGGCGGCGCTGCGGGGCGTGATCGCCCAGCGGCTGATGCGCAAGCTCTGTCCCACGTGCAAAGAGGTGTGGATGGAGGCGCCACCCGAGAAGCTGCACCGCTGGATTCCGCGGGGGACGCCGCTGTACCGCGCGGCCGGCTGCCCCGACTGCGCGATGACCGGCTACCGCGGGCGGTTTTCGATCATCGAAGTGCTGCGGGTGACGCCGGAAGTGGAGCGGCGCGTCGCGGGCGGCGAGACGGCGAATCGCATCGCCGAAGGCGCCAAGGCGTCGGGGATGAAGTCGCTCTGGGACTCGGGGCTCGCCCACGTGCTGCGGGGCGAGTCCAGCATCGACGAGCTGATGCGGGTCGTGGATGTCCCGCAGGAGGAGGCAGCGGCGCCGACCGCCGCGGCTCCCACCACTGCCGGCGGCCGCCGCTCCGGCACCGCGGACCCGCTCCGCTTCACACCCGCCCCGGGTACCGTCATGGTCCCGCCCGAGCCCGTGTCGACGCACTTCGACCTCCTGGAGGAGCCGGCCCCGCCGCGCTCGTCGGGGGCGCACGGCATCCCGGCCTCGAAGGTCCTGCTCGTCGACGACGAGGACAGCTTGCGCAAGGTGATGAAGGACCTGCTCGAGCGCGACGGCTACGTGGTGACCGAGGCGCGGGACGGCGTGCAGGCGCTCGATCAGGTCGACCGCGTCGGTCCCGACATCATCGTGCTCGACCTGAACCTCCCCGGCCTCGACGGCTACGGCGTGCTGTCGCACCTGCGCTCGCGGCCTTCCACCGCCAACATCCCCGTGATCGTGCTGACCGCCAAGGGAGACGAGGACAACGAGGTTCGCGTGTTCGAGCTCGGGGCGGACGACTTCCTGACCAAGCCGTTCCGGGCCCGGGCGCTGTCCGCGCGCCTGGAGGCCGTGCTCGGCCGCCGCCGGTAAGTGCCCCCCCCCTCCCCCGCCGACGCGGCGTTGGCGCTGATCAAGCCGCAGGTACGCCTCCTCACCGCCTACGCGTTGTCGGCGCCTGCCGCCGCCCGGAAGCTGAACCAGAACGAAAGCCCGTTCGACGCGCCCGACGCCGTGAAGCGGGCGGTGGCCGAACGGATGAGCGCGCTGTCCTGGAACCGGTATCCCGCGTTCGAGCCCACCGACCTGCTCGTCCGGCTCGCCGAGCGCCACGGCTGGACGGCCGACGGGGTTCTGGTGGGGAACGGTTCCAACGAGCTGATCCACACGATCCTGGCGGTAACCGTCGGGGATGGGACGTCGGTCGTCACGCCGGTGCCGACGTTCCCACTCTACCGCTTGCTCGCGGCCGTCCACGGTGGGCGCCACGTCGGCGTTCCGTTCGCGCCGGGATTCGTCTTCGACGTCGACGCGCTGGTCGCCGCCGCCCGCGAGGCGCGCGCGGCCGTCATCCTGGTGAACTCGCCCAACAATCCCACCGGCACGCCGCTGCCTGAGGGCGCCGCCGACCGCCTGCTCGCGGAGACGGACGCGCTCGTGGTGGTGGATGAAGCGTATCAGGACTTCGGCGGTCCGAGCGCCGTCCCGCTCCTCGCCGCGCATCCGCGGCTCGTCGTGTTGCGCACGTTCAGCAAGGCGATGTCGCTCGCCGGGCTGCGGTTCGGGTATGCGCTGGCGCACCCCGCGGTCGCGCGCGAGATCGGGAAGGCGAAGCTGCCGTACAATGTGAACGTCGTCACGCTCGCCGCGGCGCACGCGGCCCTCGATCATCGGGACGTGTTCGAGCGCCAGGTCGGCGTGGTGCGACGTGCCCGCGACCTCCTGCTGCGGCGTCTAGGCGCGGTGGCCGGCATCACGACGTACCCGTCGGCCGCGAATTTCGTCCTCATTCGCTGCGACGCGCGGCCCGCCGGCGAGGTGTTCCGGCGCCTGGTGGAGCATCATGGGATCCTCGTGCGCGACGTTTCGGCGGCACCGGGTCTCGAGGGATGCCTCCGGATCACGGCGGGGACCGACGAGGACGTGGACGCGGTCGTCGGCGCCCTGCAGGTGATTCTCGCGTGAGCCGCACCGCCGAGGTCACGCGCAAGACGAAAGAAACCGCGGTTCGCGTACGCGTGACGCTCGACGGATCCGGCACCGCGACCGTACGCACGGGCGTGGGTTTCTTCGACCACATGCTGGAGGCGCTCGCGAAGCATTCCCTCATGGACCTCGATGTGGATGCGACGGGGGACCTGCACGTCGACCAGCACCACACCGTGGAAGACGTGGGGATCGTGCTGGGGCAGGCGCTGGCGCGGGCCCTGGGGGATCGCCGCGGTATCCGCCGCTACGGCGAGGCAACCGTGCCCCTCGACGACGCCCTCGCCCGTGTCGTGGTGGACGTGAGCGGGCGGCCCTTTCTCGCCTATCACGCCGACCCACCGAGCTCGCAGAAGCTGGGCGATTACGACGTCGCGCTCACTCCCGAATTCTTCCGCGCTCTGGCGACGCACGGCGGGCTTACGCTGCACGTGGACCTGCTGCGCGGCCAGAACGCCCATCACGCCATCGAGGCGGTGTTCAAGGCGGCGGCCCGCGCGCTTGGCGCGGCCGTGGCCATCGATCCGAGAGTCCCAGACGTCCCGTCCACCAAGGGTTCGCTGTAGATGATCGCGGTCGTCGACTACGGGGCGTCGAACCTGCGCAGCGTGCTCCGGGCGCTGCGCGCGGCCGGTGTGGAGGCGGACGCGACGGCCGACCCCGACGCGGTGCGGCGCGCGGAGCGTGTCGTCGTGCCGGGCGTCGGCCATTTCGCGCCGGCGGCGCAGCGCCTTGCCGAGACGGGGCTGGGCGCCGCGGTGTCCGAGGTGGCGCACGCGGGCCGCCCCGTGCTCGGCATCTGCCTCGGGCTGCAGCTGTTCCTGGCCGGCAGCGAGGAGGCGCCGGACGCGCGCGGCCTCGGTCTCTTGCGTGGGCGGGCGATCCGGTTCCGCACCGACCTTCCGGTCCCGCACGTCGGCTGGTCGCGCGTCGAGCTGACGGACGCGGGCCGCGCGCATCCCGCGTTGGCTCCGGCGTTCTTCTATCACGTACACAGCTATCACCCCGACGCCGTTTCCGCGGAGGATGCACTGGCGCAGGCGGAGTACGGAGCGCCGTTCGCGACCGTCGTGGGACGGGACAATGTGCTCGGCGTCCAATTCCATCCCGAGAAGTCGCAGGCGGCCGGGCTCGCGCTGCTCGGCGCCTTCGCGCGCTGGGCGCCGTGACGGAGATCCGCGTCCGCTTCGTGGATACGTACGCGCTGCGCGGCGCGGGTCCCGCCCTCGAAGTGCTGGCGTTGCGGCGCGGTCCGCACGGACGCTGCCCCGGCTCGTGGGAGACCGTGCACGGCACGATCGAAGCGGGCGAGACGCCGGTGGACGCGTCGCTGCGGGAGTTGCGCGAGGAAACCGGCTTCGCACCCGAGCGGCTGTACAACGTGAGCAGAACGGAAGCATTCTATCAGCATCGCACCGACGAGCTGGCGATGATTCCGGTGTTCGCCGCCTTCGTCGCAGCGCACGTCGAGCCGCGCCTTTCGGCGGAGCACGATCGCGCCGAGTGGTTGACGCCTGCGGAGGCGGCGCGCCGCTTTGCCTGGCCCCGGGAGCGCAGAGCACTGGATGACGTTTTGTCAATACTGGGGGGTGGCGACGCAGGCTTGCTGGACGACCTGCTGAGGGTATGCTAGCGCGTCGGCTGATACCGTGTTTGGACGTGGCGAACGGCCGGGTGGTGAAGGGCGTGCGGTTCGAAGAGCTGCGGGATGCGGGCGATCCGGTGCAGCAGGCGGCGCGCTACGACGCCGACGGCGCCGACGAGGTGGTGCTGCTCGATATCACCGCGAGTCACGAGGCGCGAGCCACGCTGACGGACCTCGTGGCGCGAGTGGCCGACGCGCTCTTCGTGCCCTTCACGGTGGGCGGCGGGATCCGCAGCGTGGAGGACGCGACGGCGGTGCTGCGGGCGGGCGCGGACAAGGTCGCGGTGAACACGGCCCTCGTCCGCGAGCCGGCGCTGGCGACCCGCCTCGCCGACCGCTTCGGGCGGCAATGCGTCGTCGCCGCGATCGATGCGAAGCGGGGGGACGACCGGTGGGAAGTCCGGGTGTGCGGCGGACGCGACTCGACCGGACTGGATGCGGTTGAATGGGCGGCGCGAGTTGAGGACCTCGGCGCGGGGGAGATCCTCTTGACCTCGATGGACACCGACGGGACCCAGGACGGCTACGACCTGCCGCTCACGCGGGCGGCGGCGGCGGCGGTCCGGATCCCGGTGATCGCCTCGGGCGGCGCTGGCCGGCTGGAGCATCTCGCCGCGGCGCTCGAGGCGGGCGCGCACGGCGTCCTGGCCGCCACCCTCTTCCACTTTCGCGGGACGACGATCCCCGAAGCGCGCGCCTATCTCGCCGCGCGGGGCCTGCCGGTGCGGCCGTGAACCCGTTCTATCACCGGATCTATCGCGTCGTGCGCCACATCCCGCCGGGTCGGGTGGCGACGTACGGGATCGTGGCGCGCCTCGCCGGGCGCCCCGGCGCCGCCCGAACGGTCGGCTGGGCGCTGTCGGCGCTCCCCGAGGAGAATGACGTGCCCTGGTGGCGCGTGATCAACGCGGCGGGGCGGATCTCCCTGTCGAGCCAGGACCATGGCGCCGTGCTGCAGCGCGCGCTGCTGCTCCGGGAGGGCGTGCGGTTCGCCCCGGGTGGCGCCGTGAACCTGGGAACGTACGGCTGGCCCGCGGAGGCCTACGACAGCGCGGCCGCCGCCCACAAGCGCGCCGCCTCGTCCCGCAGGTCGCGCAGGTTGAAAGGCTTGCGCACGTAGCGCAGCCCGAGCCGCGTCAACGTCTGCTCCGTCGCGGCTCGCACATCCCCCGTCGCGACGATCGTCCGCTCCCGAAGGGCGGGCAGGTGCTCCACCAGCTCCTCCACAAACAGCTTGCCTTTGGCGGCGGCGCGCGCGTCTGCGATGATCAGGTCGAACCCGCCCCGCTTGGCCAGCTCCAGCGCGTGCTGCGGGTTCCGTGCGACTTCCACCACATGGCCGTCCCGCCCGAACAGCGCCTTTACCATCCGGCGCACGGCGGGGTCGTCGTCCACGAGCAGGATCGTCCGTCTGGCGACGGGCTGCCTCGAGACCTTCGCTTCCACCGCTGCGGGCGGCCGCTGGAAGCCGGCTGGGGCAGGGGGGAGGTCCACCCGGAACGCGGCGCCAGCGTCCGCGCCCGACTGGCGCTCCAGAATGATGTGCCCGCCGTGGCTTTGGACGATCGAGTAGCTGATCGACAGGCCAAGACCGGTCCCTTCACCGGGCTCCTTGGTCGTGAAGAACGGCGTGAACAGGTTGGGCGCCGCCCCGTCTCCGACGCCGGGGCCCGTGTCGGCGATGCGCAGATGCACGTTGTCGTCGAACCAGGTGGACACCTGAATCCGCCGCGGCCGACCGGCGGGATTCCCGGCGACGGCCTGCGCCGCGTTGGTCAAGAGATTCAGCACGACCTGCTGGAGCCCGTGCTGATCGCCGAGGACCTCGGGGAGCGCGGACGACAGGTCCCGCCCGACGTCGATGTCCTTGAGCTTGAGATCGTAGTCCATCAGGAGGAGGGTGCGCTGGATCACGTCGTTCAGGTCGACCGGTGCGCGCTCGGCGGGCTCGCCCCCGCGGCGCGCGAACGTCAGGAGGTTGCGCACGATCCGCCCCGCGCGCTCGGCCTGCTCGTTGATCACCTTGAGGTGCCCGCGGTCGCCCTTGCCCAGTTCCTTCTGCTCGAGCAGGAACTCCGAGAGTCCGGCGATCGACGTCAGCGGGTTGTTCAGCTCGTGCGCGACGCCCGACACCAGCTGCCCGACGGCGGCGAGCTTCTCGCTCTGGATGAGCTGCGTCTCCATCGCCTGCTGATCCGTCACATCCTCCACCAGGACGACCACGCTCTGGTCGGCGGTGGCGGTCGGAATGCGGGCGGCGTTCACGCGCACGGTGCGGTCGAGCCGGTCGGAGTGCGTGACGAGGGCCTGGGGGCGGTCGCCCCGCCGCGCGGCATCGAGCAGCTCCATCAGCGCGTGCGACTGGCCGAGCAGGGAGTCGCAGAGATGCGCGCCGACGACGCTCGGCAATGCCTGGCCGAGCAGGTCGGCCAGTGACCGGTTGGCGCGCCGCACGCGGCCCTGGTCGTCCACCACCGCGATGCCTTCGCTCAGCGCGTCGAAGGCCGTCTCCCACTGCTCCTTGGCGTGGCGCACCATCTCGAAGAACCGTGCGTTGGCGATGACGACCGCGGCGTGGGTGGCGAGCGTCGAGAGCAGGCGGATGTCTTCCGGCGCGAACACGCCCGCGCTCGCGTCGGCGATGATGAGCGTGCCGATGATCGCGCCATGCGCCCGGAGCGGCACGGCCGCCGCCGAGCCCGCCTGGACGTCGTCCACGAGGCGCGTCGGGTCGCCACCCGAGTTCCGCACCAGCTCGAGCCGCTCGCGATCCATCGAGCGGGCCACGAGACCGGAATCGTCCGCCGGGATGTGGCGCCCCTTCAGGCCGAGGAGCGTGCCCTCGGCGGCCGCGACGCGCAGCGGGTCGCCCGGTGTGTCGCCGGCGAGCGCCAGCAACGCCCCGCGGGCGTCGAGAAAGCGCACGGCGTAGCGCACCACCTGGTCGACGACGCGATCCAGCTCGAGCGAGTCCGACAGGACGTACGACAGCTCCTGCAGGGAAAAGAGCTCGGACAGGCGGCGGCTGAGCTCGCCGGCGGCCTGGAGGCGCTGCCGCTCCGACCGGGCCAACTGCGTCCGCAGCCGCCACAGCACCGCCAGCAGCAGCAACACGACGGCGAGCGTCGCGGGGAGGAGCGGATGTCGGGCCAGCAGATCGATCATGGGCGGTCTTTCATCCTCCACCAAACTTGACCCAAATAAACCCGACAAATATATTCGACTATCCTTGTTGATAACCATTCTCAACTAATCTAAGGAGCTTCGCTCGATGCCCCGTGTCGCCCCTGCGCTCGCCCTCCTCGCCTGCCTCACGCTCCCCTTCACGCTCGCTGCCCAGGAATCGACCACGGTCGGCGGCTACGGTGAAGTCCACTACACGAACCCCTCGCGCCCGAACACGCCAGCCGAGGTGAACCTCCGCCGGTTCATCGTCTACCTCGCACACACCTTCAATGATCGCCTCGCCTTTCGCTCGGAGCTGGAGGTGGAGGACGCCAAGGTCGAGGGGGGATCGGCAGGCGGGGAAGTGGCGCTGGAGCAGGCGTACCTCGACTACCGCCTGTCCGACCGGCTCACCCTGCGCACCGGGCTCGTCCTCCCGCCCGTCGGCATCGTCAATGAAACCCATGAGCCTCCCACGTTCAATGGCGTGGATCGACCGGCTTTCGACCACGACGTCATTCCGACGACGTGGCGCGAGATCGGCGTCGGCATCGTGGGCACCCTCCCGGTCGCCGAAGGCCTCGGCTATCGCCTCTACCTCGTGAACGGCCTGCGGGCCGACGGCTTCTCGGACGACGCCGGGCTTCGCGGCGGCCGCCAGGAGGGGCGGGAGGCCACATTCGCCAACCCCTCGCTCACCGGGCGCCTCGAGTGGGTGCGGCCCGGCCTGCGGGTGGGAGGGTCGTTCTGGTATGGGGGCACGACCGGCGCCGACACGCTGCTGGGCACTGGAACGTTCGACGCCCCCGTGGCGCTCCTCTCCGCCGACGTCCGCTACGAGCGTGGCGGGTTCGCCCTGCGCGGGGTGGTCGCGACGATCGGGGTGAGTGACGCCGACACGATCAACGGCCTCTATGGAACGGCTGTGGGCAGCCGGATAACTGGCGGCTACATTGAGGGTGCCTACGATGTCCTGCGCCTGCTGAGCGTCGGGACGTCGCAGCGGCTCAACGCGTTCGTGCGACACGAGCGCTATGACACGCAGGCCGCCGTGCCCGCCGGGACGACCCGCGACCAGGGGTTTGCGCGGCGCATCACGACGTTCGGCCTCGCGTACAAGCCGACGTTCAACACCGTGTTCAAGGGCGACTACGAGGTGCGCCGGACGGTCGCGGGGACCGGCGAAGGGGAGACGCTGCGGCTCGGCGTCGGCTACCAGTTCTGAGCCAGGCCACGCAAACCGCGCCCCCGCAGAAGGTGGCCGCGTCGGTGCGCCGGATCTTCGGCCCTGGCGCGGTGACGAGCGTCCTCACCGTCGGCGAGGACACGGTGCTGCGCGTCGCGCGCGGCGACTCACTGCTGGGCTTTGCCGCCGTCGGGAACGTGATCGGCAAGGATCAGCCGATCACGTTTCTCGTGGCGATCGATCCGAGCGACCGGCTCAAGGACGTGGATGTCCTCGTCTATCGCGAGCCGTACGGCGGCGAGGTGGCGTATGACGCGTGGCGGCGGCAGTTTCGCGGGAAGAGCGCCGCCGACTCTCTCCGCGTCGGCCGGGAAATCCGCACCATCTCCGGCGCCACGATCAGCGTTCACGCGGTGACGCTGGGCGTGAAGCGCGTGCTCGCCAACCTGACCCGCTGGCATCAGACCGGGGCGATCCGATGACCTGGAAGGATGTGCCCGCTCCCCTGCGCTCGTTGGGGCGCTGGGTCACCGTCGTGCAGCTCGTCGGCTACACGACGTCGCTGATCTTCGTGTGGCACACGACCCGCCTGGTGCCGGCCGGCGTCGCGGCGCGCTATCGCGGTGCGAACCCCGACGCGACCGAAGGCGCCATGCAGTTCCCCAAATCCTTCACCGAAATGTTGACGATCACGCACACCCACCTGCTGAGCATGGCCGCGATCTTCGTGCTGACGGGGCTGGGGGTGGCGCTGTGTGCCTCCGTGCCCGAACGCTGGAAGCGCGTTCTCATCGCGGAGCCGTTCGGCGCGCTGCTCGTCTCTTTCTCGGCTATGTGGCTGATGCGATACGTCGCGCCCGGCTTCAGCGTCTTGCTCGAGGCTTCGAGCGCGCTCCTTGCCGTGACGTTCTACGTCCAGTCGTATCTCATCCTCCGGGATTTGCATCGGGTCGAGCGTGGAACGGCGTGAGTTCGTCGGGGTGCTCGCCGCCGGGCTCGTCCCGGCCTGGCTGCCGCGCGAGCGCGTCGTCGAGCGCTGGTCGTGGGCCATGGGCCAGGCCGTACACGTGATGGTGTTCGCCTCCTCGGAGGACGAGGGGCTCGAGGCGTGCGCGGCGGCGCTCGCCGAGCTGCGACGAGTCGAGGCCCGCCTCTCATTGTTCGACGACGCCAGCGATCTGTGCGAGCTGAACCGACGCGCGGGGCGCGCCCCGCTGCGCGTGGACGCGGACCTGCGGGCGATCCTCGAGCAGGCGATCGCGTTCCGCCGGGCGACGGGCGGCGCCTTCGACGTCGCCGTCGAGCCGCTGATGCGCGTCTGGGGCTTCCACCGCCCACGCCGCACCGAGCCGGGCGCCGCCGAGATCGCCGAAGCGCGCGCCGCCGTCCGCGCCGCCGAGGTGCGCCTCGTGGGCGACACGGCGTTCCTCCCAAGCGCGCACACGCAGGTCGACTTCGGCGGCATCGGGGTCGGGTACGGGATCGACCGGGCGCTGGCGGTGCTGCGCGCGCGCGGCATTCGCCGCGGGTTCGTGGACGTGAGCGGCGACTGCGGCGCCCTGGGCGCGCCGCCGGGCGCCCGCGGGTGGCCGGTCGCCGTCGCCGACCCGCGGCGGCCCGGTGCGGTGCTCGCGGAGCGGTGGCTGCGCGACGCGGCGCTCGCCACGTCGTCGAACAGCGTCAGCGTCGTGCGGTACGGGCGCGCCGTCCGCGGCCACGTGATGGACCCCGGCACCGGGCTCCCGGCCTCGGCGCGGCGACAGGCCACGGTCGTCGCGCGTTCGGCGGTCGCAGCCGACGCCCTCTCGACGGCGGCACTGGTGTCGCGGGCCGTGGGCGCGGCGGCGCTCGTGGCCGCGCTCGCCTGCGGGTCCGATTCGGGCACGCCTTCGCTCGCCCGGGTGCAGGAGGTGCGCGGCGCCGCGCTCAGCGCGGCGGTGTGGGGGGAGGGGACCGACTCTGCGGCGTTGAGTAGCGCGCTGGACGCGGCGTTCGATTCGGTGCGCCGCTTGGATTCGGCGCCTCCCTGGAATGAGGTGCTGCAAAAGGCAGGGGCGGCGGGCGCCGGGCTGGCGCCCGATTCGGCGGGACTCAGCGCGGGCTACGCGCTCGATCGCGGAGGGCTCGCGCTCGCAGCCGTCGTCGACAGCGCGCTACTCGATTGGAATGGCCACTTCGTGTGGATCAGCCGGGGTGGGCGCCCGACGCGCCGCATGGTCGGCATCGCCGATCCGCTGCACTCGCTGAACACGGTGGCCGCGGTTGAGATGCAGGGCGGATCGGTCCGCACGACCGCCGATCGCGCGCCCGCGCGGTCCCTCACGGTGGTGGCGGCGAGCGGTGCGGCCGCAGGCGCGTGGGCGCGACCGGTGTGGGAGCTGGGTTGCGATCGCGCGCTGGCGCCGGGCGCGGTGCCTGAGGGGGTGAGCGTCGTCTGCGTCGATTCCGCTGGCGTCGGGTGGACGGCGGAACTCGACGGGCGGGTCGTGCAGCCTACGGCCCCTGGGGCCCCTGCGCCCGTGCGGCGACCCGTGCCCGCTCGCGTTCCAGCGCCCGCACCGACCGGCCCCAGGAGTCGTTCGACAGGCCCTGGTAACTGACGCTCAGACTTTCCCGGAAGCTGATCCCCGCTTCGAAGAGATAGATCGCCACGGCCTGCTGGCGCGCCTCGAGCTGGTTCGAGCCCCAGGTCGGGGACAGCGGCACGATGCCGACAGGCCGGAAGAGCCGGCCCCGGCTCGTGACGTTCAGCTCTTCGGGGGTGAAGCGCGCCTGCGGCACCAGCCCGAAGAAGGTGACGAGGATCAGGGTAGGGCGATCGACGCCGGCGCGCGCGGCGGCAGTCGCGATGTCGTCGCCCCGGTTCTGCACGAGCTGCGTGAGGGAGCGGTACGTATCGGTCGCGAGCAGCCGGATGACCTGCTCGTCGAGCGGGAGGACTTGGATCTCCACCTGCCCGGTGGTGAAGCGGACCACGATCTCGTCGCGCTTGAGAGTCCCGAACCCGGCGGGGATCGTGTCCTGGGCGACGAGCGCATTGCACGACGCCACGACGCCAAGACACACGATTGTGCCCACAACGTGGCGTCGTGGCGTCATGGCCTCTTGGCGTCCTGCACCAATGCCCCAATCGCTTCGCGAAGCTCCACGACGCCCTCCCCCGTCTTCGCGCTCGTCACCACGATCTGATCTTCCGGCAGCTCGAGCGCGGCGCGGAGCTCCTCGGCCCGGTGCCGCTGCTCGGTCCGCGGAAGCTTGTCGCCCTTGGTCAGGGCCGCAAGCACGCGCGTCTCTCGCTCGACGAGCAGGTCCTGCATCGTCCGGTCGTCAGCGGACGGGTCGCGGCGTAGGTCCAGCAGCCACACGACGCCGGCCAGCCGCGCGCGGGCCAGCGTGTAACGCACCAGACGCCCGAAGGCGGCCCGGTCGGCCTTGCCCGCCCGCGCATAGCCGTACCCCGGGAGATCGAGAAAGTAATGGGAGCCGGGAGCTAGGAGTCGGGAGCTGGGGGGGGGGCTCCCCGGCTCCCGACTCCCGACGCCTGATACCAGGAAGACGTTCAGCATCCGCGTCTTGCCGGGGGTTCCGGAGGTCTTGGCAATCCGGCTGCCGACCAGCGCGTTCAGGAGACTCGATTTGCCGACATTGGAGCGACCGATGAAGGCGACTTCGGGGAGCGGGGGATCGAGGGGCGCATCGGCTCGGGGAAACGAGCCGACGTAGTGCGGGGGGAGGCCGGTCAGGCTTCTTTCTTCTGGCGCGGCCGCTCAGTGACGAGCAACGGCGCCCGGCCGGCGGTGACGCACTCGGCGTTGATCGCCACCTCGCGCACGTCGTCCCGGCTGGGCAGCTCGAACATGATCTCCGTCATCATCTCTTCGAGAATGGCGCGCAGCCCCCGGGCGCCAGTCCCGCGCTTGATCCCTTTCTGGGCGATGGCGCGGAGGGCCTCTTTCTCGATCGTCAGGCGGACGTCCTCGAGCTCGAACAGCTTCTGGTACTGTTTCACCAGCGCGTTCTTGGGCTCGACCAGGATGCGGACCAGCGCGTCCTCGTCCAGGGCGTCGAGGGGCACGGCGACCGGTAGCCGGCCCACGAGCTCCGGGATGAGCCCGTAGCGCAGCAGGTCGTCCGGCTCCACGTCCACGAAGGGGTTGCGCTTGACCTTTTCGGCTACGCCCTTCTCGACCTCTTCCTTGGTGAACCCGATCTGCCGGCGGCCGGTGCGCGACTCGATGATCTTCTCCAGCCCATCGAAGGCGCCGCCGCAAATGAACAGGATGTCCTTCGTGTTGACCTGGATATACTCCTGCTGCGGATGCTTGCGCCCGCCCTGCGGCGGCACGCTGGCGACCGTCCCCTCCAGGATCTTGAGCAGCGCCTGCTGCACCCCTTCGCCCGACACGTCACGCGTGATGCTGGGGTTCTCGGACTTGCGGGCGATCTTGTCGATCTCGTCGATATAGACGATGCCCCGCTCGGCCTCGGAGACGTTGAAGTCCGCCGACTGCAGCAGCCGGACCAGGATGTTCTCCACGTCCTCGCCGACGTACCCCGCCTCGGTGAGCGTGGTCGCGTCGGCGATCGTGAAGGGAACGTCGAGGATGCGGGCCAGCGTCTGCGCCAGCAGGGTCTTGCCCACGCCCGTGGGGCCGAGCAGGAGGATGTTGCTCTTGTCGAGCTCGACCTCATTCTCGCGTCCCGAGTGCGAGTTGATCCGCTTGTAGTGGTTGTAGACCGCCACGGCGAGCGTCTTCTTGGCCCGTTCCTGCCCGATCACGTACTGGTCCAGCACCTCTTTGATCTCCGCCGGGGTGGGGACCTGCGTGATGGCTTCGGCGACCTCGCGCTCCTCGTCCTCCGCCAGAATCTCGTTGCAGAGGGCGATGCACTCATTGCAGATGTACACGGACGGACCGGAAATGAATTTCCGGACCGAATCCTTGGACTTGCCGCAGAAGGAGCAGCGCAGGTGCTTGTCGTGAGACATGGCTTCCTAGTATGGGAAGGGGGTCGGGTCAGCGCAAGGGATCACTTGGCCTTCTTGCCGTCGCCCATCTCCTGGAAGTTGGAGATGACGTGGTCGATCAGGCCGTATTCCTTCGCTTCTTCGGCCGACATGAAGCGGTCGCGGTCCATGTCTTTCTCGATTTGCTCGAGGGCTTTGCCGGTATGTTTGGCGTACAGCTCGTTGAGCTTCCCGCGCAGGTACAAAATCTCCCGCGCCTGGATCTCGATGTCCGAGGCCGTTCCCTGCGTACCACCCGAGGGCTGGTGCATCATGATGCGCGCGTGCGGCAACGCCTGTCGCTTCCCTTTGCGGCCGGCGGTGAGCAGGAACGAGCCCATCGACGCAGCCATCCCCATGCAGATCGTGTTCACCGGCGCACGCAGGAACTGCATCGTGTCGTAGATCGCCATCCCCGACGACACCAGCCCGCCCGGCGAGTTGATGTAGAGGTAGATGTCGCGCTCGGGATTGTCGGCGTCGAGGAACAAGAGCTGGGCGATGATGATGTTGGAGACATCGTCGTTGATCGGCGTCCCGAGGAAGACGATCCGGTCCATCAGGAGGCGGCTGAAGATGTCGTAGGTGCGCTCGCCCCGGCTCGAGCGCTCGATGATGTAGGGCGGGTAGATCTGGCTCTGGGTCACGTCTGCTCCACGGTGGACTGCGAGAGGAGGAAGGCGAACACCTTCTCCTCGGTGATGCTCCGCTCGACGTCGCGGAGCCGCTTGGCCTTCTCCAGCGACGCGTAGAGCTGCTCGGGCGGCATCTCTCGCCGCGTCGCCAGCTCCTGGATCCGCTGGTCCAGCTCGGCCTCGGTCGCGCGCAGGCCGTGCGCTTCCATCACGTGGTCGAGCACCAGGTCGCGCCGCACCTGCGCCTCGGCCACCGGCTGGAACTCCTTGGCGAACGTCTCCCACCGGTCCTCCGGCACGCCGTAGGCCTGCGCGTACACGTACAGCGCCCGCTCCACGAGCGGCCGCGGGGCCGTCACGGCGTTCGTCGCCACGATTTGCTCGATCAGCTCCGCCCGCACCCGCGAGTCGGCCTCCCGCTCGGCCTCCTTGTGAAGATCCTCGCGGACCGTCCGCTTCAATGCCTCGAGCGACTCGAAGTCGCCCACCTCGCGCGCGAAGGCGTCATCGAGGGCCGGGAGCGTTTGCCGCTTCACCTCGTGCAGCGTGATGCGCACGTCCCGCGTCTGTCCCCGCTTCGCCTCTTCCGCGAAATCGTCGGGGAAACGTACCGTTGCGTCGACCGACTCGCCGGGGAGCAGCGCCATGATGCGCTCCTCCACGTCCGGAATCGCCCGCCCCTCGCCCAGCACGAGCTGGTAGGGCTGCGGGTCCTTCACGGTGTCGCTCCTCGCTTCACGCGTGGCGATCGTCACGTGCACCAGGTCCTTAGGCTTCGGCTTCTCCCCCTCGACCGGCGTCCAGGGCGCCCGCTGGTCGCGCAGCTCGTTCAGCTGGGCGTCGACCTGGGCCTCGGTGACCGCGGGGACAGTGCGCTTCAGCGCGAATCCGCCGAGCCGCGCGAGCGTCAGCTCGGGCTTCACCTCGACGTGAAACTCGAATGTGACCGGCGCGCCGTCTTCCCACTTGAGGTTGTGAATGTGCGGGTCGGCGATCGGCTTGAGCGCTTCTTGCGCCAGCGCCACCCGCCAGCTCTCCTGCACCAGCTCCTGCAGCGCCTGCTGGCGGATGTCGTCGGCGAACTTCTTCCGCACCACCGCCGTGGGCGCCTTGCCCTGCCGGAATCCGGGCAGGCGCGCCCGCTGCTGGTAGGCGCGCGTCGCCCGATCTTCCGCCGCCCGCACGCTCTCGGGCGGGACGGTCACCGCCAGGGAGGTTTCTCCGGGCTCGGCGCGGGTCTTCTTGACGAGGATGTCGGGCATGTCTGACGTTAATCTAACTGGGAGTCCAACCCTCGGCGTACGTGCGACCGGAGGGACTCGAACCCCCACGGGTTGCCCCACCAGCTCCTAAGGCTGGCGCGTCTGCCAGTTCCGCCACGGTCGCGTGCACCTACATTATAGCATGCGCCATCCCACCTTCATGCTCGCCGCCGTTCTCCTCGCCGCGCTCCCGGCCGCCGCCCGCGCCCAGGACAAGGACAAGATCTGCCGGGACCTGCAACAGCGGCCGATGACCCTCGGCGAGTGGGCCAGCTACGCCTGGACCGGCGGCCGGTCGGACGGCACCACGATGCGGTTCGCGATCGTCGGCACCGAAGCCCAGGGTGGCGCGACCTACTACTGGTACGAGATGACTATCGTCGATCCGAAGCAGGGGGCAAAGGGCAAGACGATCATCCAGATGCTCGTGCCGGGCCTGGGCTATCTGTCGGGCGGCCTCCGCGGGATGATCATGAAGAGCGGCGACGCCCCCGCGACCCGGATGCCCGATCAGATGGTGCAAATGATGGGCGGGCGCATGGCGTCCAACATCGCCGCCGAGATGACCCGCCGCTGCCAGGAGATGGAGTTCGTCGGCTGGGAGAACGTGACCGTGCCCGCGGGGGCGTTCCGCGCGATCCACATCCGCGATCCCAAGGATCAGACTGAGGCGTGGGTGCGGCCGGAGCTGTACTTCGGGATGGTGAAGGTCGTGATGAAGGACGGCACGATGGTGCTCACGGCGCACGGCGGCGGCGCCAAGTCGGCGATCACCGAAACCCCGCGCCCCATGATGGGGCCAGGGGGAGGGCAGTAGCGCTCAGCTCGACCGCTTCTCTCCCGTCAGGCGGGCCAGCGCGGCCCGCGCTTCCTCCACATAGCCGTTTAGCTCGGGGTCGGCATTCCGCCACGCCTCCGCCACCAGCGTGTACCCGGCGATCGCCTTGTCGCGGTTGCCGAGGCGCTCGTTCACGCGGCCTCGTTCCAGCGCGCGCAGCACGTCGAGCGGCAGGAGCGGCAGGAATCCCACTTGCGGGCGGTCGAGCAGCGCCGCCGCCTCGGCGTGGCGTCCGCGCGCTGCCATAAGCTGCGCGTGGACCAGCTCGTCGATGGAGCACGTCCCGTAACACGCGGAGTCGGGCACCGCGTCGAACTGGCGGAGCGCCGCGCCGGTGTCGCCCCGCGCCAGGGTCAGATAGGCCCGGGTCACGGCCGCGAGGTATCCGATGAAGTCGCGCGCGACGGGCGGCGCCTGCGGCGGCAGGGGTCGCTGCTGCCTCTGGTCCATTGTGCGCACCATCCCGAGCAGCGCCGTCGTATCGCGCCGCGCGGCGAGGAGGGGGGCGGCGAACATCGCTCCCTGACCGGGCTGGGAGACCCAGGCCGCCGCCAGTCGGCCGGCGCTATCGGGCGGCACGGCGCCGAGCAAGATCAGCTGCGCGATGACGAGGGGGACCGGGCTGGCGCGACCGTAGGCCTCCCGCACGTGCCCGCGGGCGGCGAGCGCGGCCGGGAGGGCGAACACGGCGTAGGTGGCCGGCTTTCCTTGCGCCTGTTCGCGTGCGGCGGCGGCGCGCAGAACCTGAAGGAGCACTTCGCCGGAATCCACCCAGCGGTTGGTCTCCCTCCACACGCCGATTACGGCGTCGGGAGGACTGCTGTCTACGATGCGCGCTATCGCGCCGGGGCGTGTCTTGGGATCGAGCAGGTCCAGGATCATGCGGGTGTCCTGCGCCGAGCGACCGAGCGCGCCGGCGGCCAGGAATGCTTCGCCGTAGCGGCGCGCTCCCGCGGGCCCGTCTCGCGCGAGGGCGAGCCCTACCGCGTGCACGTACGACGGCGTGAACGTCGAATCGAGCGCGATGGCGCGATCGAACGCATCGAGTGCGGCGCCGGGGGGCGCGCCCGCAAGGGCGCCGAAGTGGTGGCGCACGTCCCCCAGCATGTACCACAGCTCCGGATCGTTCGGGTAGCGCCGCACCGCTTCGTCGAGCGTGGCCACGACCCGCCGGCCGTACGTCCACCAGCGCCCAGCCAGCTGCTGCGGGCCCGCCCACACGACTGCCGTCAGCGACTCCGCCAGGACGGCGAAGCTGTCCCTCGGCGCAAGCCCGTGGTTGAGCCGGCCCGCCACGAGGCGGTACACGCGGTACATCGAATCGCCCTCGGCTCGGTGCTGCCACCCGGCGGCCAAACCCGCGTGGCTCCAGGCTAGCGTGAACCCGCTGTCTAGCCCGACGGCGCGCTCGTAGAGGACCAGCGCCGAGTCCCACTCCGAGCGCCGCAGGAACTGCTCGCCCTGGAGGAACGCTTTCAGCGCCGGCAGGGACTTGGAGCCGAGTGACGCGCTGCGCACGACGCCGATCGCCTGGGTGCGGCCCAGCTCCCGCAGCACGCGCACCGTCAGCGAGTCGGCCAGACGGTCCATCCGGGCCGACGCCTCGCGCAGCTCGATCTCGCCGAGCGGAGTGCCCGCCGCGACGTCGAGCACCGTGGCGGTGAGCCGCACGGTGTCGGCGCCGGCACCCACCAGGCCGCCGAAGACCACCGTCCGCGCCCCGGTAGCGCGGCCCAGCGCCTGGGCCGACGCGGCGTCCGCCCGGCCGCTCCAACGGCGCACGATGAGCGTCGGCGACACCGTCCGCAGCGGTCCCGCGCCGTCGAGGCTGCGCGACAGCACGTCCACGAGCCCCTCGCGCCACAGCGTGAGTTCGGGTCCGAGCACGTCGAACGGCGCGATGGCAACGCGGTTGCGGTCGAGCGGCGCGGCGCCGGCGGGGCGGAGCGCCAGCCACCCGGCGAGCGCGATGACGGCGGCGAGGACCCCCAGGGCGATGCGCCGACTGCGCGGCCGCTGCAGCACGTGGCGCAAGGTGGCGCTCGCGCTCGCCGTGACGGCCAGTGACCCGCTCGGCGTGCCGAGCGCCTCGAGCACCTGCTGCACCTCGGCGGCGGTCTGCGGCCGGTCGGAGGGGTTCTTCTCGAGACAGCGCATGACCAGATCGGCCAGGGCGGGGGGCAGGCTGGGGCGCCGGTCGGTGATCGGCTCGACCGGGTCGGCGATGTGCGCCGCCAGCATCTGGTGGGGTGAGAGGCTCGTGAACGGCGGGCGGCCTGTGAGCATCTCGTACGCCATCGCGCCGAACGCGTAGATGTCCGCGCGATGATCGATGTTCGGGTCGCCGGCGGCCTGTTCGGGCGCCATGTACGCCGGCGTGCCGAGGGAGACACCCACGGAGGTGAGGCCGGTTTGGCTTCCCCCCTTCGCTTGGCTCACCGCCTTCGCAACGCCGAAGTCGGCGACCAAGGCGTGCTTCCCGGACAAGAGGACGTTGTCGGGCTTGATGTCGCGGTGCACGATGCTGCGGCCGTGCGCGTACGCGAGCGCGTCGGCGACGTCGGCCAGGATACGCACGGCGTCGCGCACGGGCAGCTCGCCGTCCCGGGCGAGACGCGTGCGCAAGGGCTCGCCCTCGACGAACGGCATCGTGTAATACAGGACGTCCGCCGTCCCGCCCGCGGCGAGCAGCGGGACGATGTGCGGATGCTGGAGCGAGGCGAGGAGCTGGACCTCGCGGTTGAAGCGGTCGACGTTGATCTCCGCCGCCAGCTCGGGCGGCAGCACCTTCACGACGACCCGGCGGGCGAGCCGGATCTCCTCGGCGAGAAACACGCGGCTCATCCCGCCGCCGCCCAGCTCTCGCTCGATGCGATACGCCGCGCCGAGGGCGGCCTGCAGGCGGTCAGTGAATTCGGCCATGAGGGCGCAAGATAATGCGTTGACGTTGTGGCCGGGCAGGCCTACTTTCCCGTGCCGTGCCGCCATCGCGTCGACGTTTCCCCCGCTGCCTGACGACGGTGCTCGTGTCGGTCGTCGCCGCGTGCGGCGGGCCGTTCCCGCAATCCACACTCGCCCCAAAATCCGACTTCAGTGCGGCGGTTGATCACCTGTTCACCGGCATCTTCTGGTGGGCGGTGCTGGTGTTCACGATCGTCGAGGGCCTGCTGCTGTTCACGATCATCCGCTATCGCCGCCGCGAGGGCGCGCCCCAGCCCAAGGCCTTGCACGGCCATACCGCGCTCGAGATCGGCTGGACGCTCGCCCCGGCACTCATCCTCGTGTTCATCGCGGTGCCGACGATGCGCACGATCTTCACGACCGCGGGCGGCGCGCCCGCCGGCGCGCTGCGCGTCGAGGTGATCGGGCACCAGTGGTGGTGGGAGTACCGCTACCCCGACCTCGGCATCGCGACGGCGAACGAGCTGCACCTGCCGGTCGCGATGCCCGTCCAGCTCGAGATGACCTCGGCCGACGTGATCCACAGCTTTTGGGCGCCCGCGCTCGGGGGGAAGCGCGACCTCATGCAAGGCCGCACAACCCGCATCGCCTTCAAGGCCGATTCGAGCGGCGAGTTCCTGGGGCAGTGCGCGGAGTTCTGCGGTGCCTCGCACGCCAACATGCGGCTGCGCGTGTTCGTCGAGCCCGATTCCGCGTTCCAGGCGTGGGTGACGCGGCAGCGCGCGCCCGCGGAGCGGCCCGCCGCGCGCTCGCCCGCCGAGCGCGGCGCCCAGGTTTTCGCCCGGGGCGCCTGCATCGCGTGCCACACGGTCGACGGTGTCCCGCAGGCCCGCGGGACGATCGGGCCGAACCTCACGCACGTCGGCGGGCGCGCGACGATCGCCGGCGCCCTGTTCCCGAACACCGCCGACAATCTGCGCCGCTGGGTCGCGAACGCGCCGTCCCTGAAACCCGGCTCGTTGATGCCGATGCTGCCGTTGCCCGATGACGATCTGGCCGCGCTCGTCGCCTACCTCCAGAGCCTGCGATGAAGAGCTGGCTCACCACCACCGACCACAAGCGCATCGGGCTGCTCTACTTCTGGACGGCCTTCGCGTTCTTCCTGATCGGCGGGCTCGAGGCGCTGGTGATCCGCGCGCAGCTCGTGAAGCCGGAAGGCATCGGCGTCTCCGCCGAGATCTACAATCAGATGTTCACGATGCACGGCACCACGATGGTCTTCTTGGCGCTGATGCCGCTCTCGGCGGCATTCTTCAATTACATCATCCCCCTGCAAATCGGGGCGCGCGACGTCGCGTTCCCCCGGCTCAACGCGTTCAGCTACTGGGTGTTCGTTCTGGGTGGGCTGTTCCTGAATGCGAGCTTCGTGGCCGGACCCCTGTTCGGCGCCGGCACGCTCTCCGTCGCGCCCGACGCCGGGTGGTTCGGCTACGCCAATCTCACGTCGAGGCAATTCTCGCCGGGGCCGAACATCGACTTCTGGGTGCTGGGTCTCCAGATCCTAGGCATCGCCTCGCTCGCGGCGGGCTTCAACTTCATCGTGACGATCCTGAACCTGCGCGCGCCCGGGATGAAGATGATGCGCCTTCCCGCTTTCGCCTGGATGACGCTGGTCACGCAGTTCCTCGTGATCACCGCCTTCCCGGTGATCACCGTGGCCCTGGTTCTGCTCATGTTCGACCGGTTCTTCGGGACCCATTTCTTTGTCCCGGCGGGCGGCGGCGACCCGATCCTGTGGCAGCACCTCTTTTGGCTGTTCGGGCATCCGGAGGTTTACATCCTCATCCTGCCGGCGATGGGGATCGTCTCCGAGGTCCTGCCGACGTTCTCGCGCAAACCGCTCTTCGGGTACACGGTCGTCGTGTATTCGGGCGTCCTGATCGGGTTCATGGGATGGGGCGTGTGGAGCCACCACATGTTCTCGGCGGGCCTCGGCCCCATCGCCGACTCGGTGTTCTCCGCAACAACGATGCTCATCGCGGTCCCCACGGGCGTGAAGATCTTCAACTGGATCGGCACCCTGTGGGGAGGCCAGCTCCGGTTCACCACCGCCATGCTGTTCGCGCTCGGCTTCATCGCGATGTTCATCATCGGCGGATTGTCCGGCGTCACGCACGCCTCGCCCCCCGCCGACCTGCAGCAGACCGACACCTACTACGTCGTCGCCCACATCCACTACGTGCTGTTCGGCGGCACGATGCTCGGCCTGTTTGCCGGCATGTACTACTGGTGGCCCAAGATGACCGGGCGCCTGCTCTCCGAGACCCTCGGCCAGTGGCACTTCTGGCTGACGTTCGTCGGCATGAACCTCGCGTTCTTCCCGATGCACTTCAGCGGGCTGCTCGGCATGCCACGGCGGATCTACACGTACGGCCCCGAGCTCGGCGTCACGCGCTTCAACCAGATTTCCACGGTGGGGGCGTTTCTGATCGGCGTCGCGGTGCTGCTGTTCGTCTGGAACCTGTGGCGCACCCGGACCAAGGGGGCGACCGCCGGCAACGACCCGTGGGGCGGGGCGACGCTCGAGTGGACGATCCCCTCGCCGCCCCCCGTCCACAACTTCGACGTCATCCCGACCGTGGCGAGCCGCTTGCCCCGCTGGTCTACGTCCCAGCTGCGCGCCATCCCGGAAGGCGCCGAGCACCACGAGCCGATCCACGTCCCGGGGGGCTCCTGGTGGCCGATGACCACGGCCCTGGGGCTGCCCCTGATCGCCGTTGCCGCGCTGTCGCACCAGCTCTGGCTCGCGCTCGCCGGAGTCGCCGTGGTCCTCGTCGGCATCTACCGCTGGGCCTACGAGCCCCTCGAAGGTGAAGACGTCTGACATGAGCCACGCGACCAGCATGGGCCTCGACAACCGCAAGATGGCCTTCTGGGCCTTCATCGGCTCGGAATGCCTGCTGTTCGGCTCGCTGATCTCGACCTATCTGATCTACAAGGGGAAGAGCCTCGTCGGCCCCTACCCGCACGACGTGCTCAACATCCCGTTCACGTCGTTCAGCACCTTCGATCTGCTGATGTCGAGCCTCGCGATGGTGCTGGCGCTGGCCGCGATCCAGCGCGGCGACCTGCGGCAGGGGAAGCTGTGGCTGTTCGTCACCGCGCTGCTCGGCCTCGTGTTTCTGGGCGGGCAGGTGTATGAGTTCAGCTCGTTCGTGCACGAGGGGCTGGGGCTCACGACCAACCTGTTCGGCTCGACGTTCTTCGTCCTGACCGGCACGCACGGCGCCCACGTCACGGTGGGTGTGATCTGGCTGCTGACGCTGTGGACGCAGGCCGTGCGCGGGAAGCTGGGCCCCGAGCAGTCCGTGACCGTCGAGATCGCGGGGTTGTACTGGCACTTCGTGGACGTGGTATGGATCGTCATCTTCACCCTCGTCTACCTGATTCAATGAACGGAGCCTCGGCATGAGCGAGCAGGCCCACGCGTCCACCGGGACCTACCTCCGGATCGCCGCCATTCTCGTGATGGTGACGCTGATCGAGGTGGGCGTCTTCTACGTTCCCGCGTTCCAGCCCGTGCTGGTGCCCCTGCTCCTCGTTCTGTCGGCGCTGAAGTTCGTGCTCGTGGTGCTGTTCTACATGCACCTCAAGTTCGACAACCCCTTTTTCGCCTTCCTGTTCAGCGGGCCGCTGCTGCTCGCGCTGGGCGTGATGATCGGGCTGCTCTTCCTCTTCTTCGGAGCGGTGCGGCTGCGGACCGGGGCGTGAGGGCGCTCCATCCCAGCGTGGTGCTAGGGCTCGTCCTCCTGGGCGGGCTCTACGTGTATTGGGGCGGTCTCAAGGCGCCAAGACGCCAGGTTGCAAGCTTCGCCGGAGCGCTGCTCGTTCTGCTGGTCGCCTTGAATGGCCCGCTGCACGACCTGTCCGATTGTTGTCTGTTCAGCGTCCACATGGCGCAGCACCTCGTGTTGACGCTTGTCTTCCCCCCGCTGCTCCTCTACGGCACGCCGGCGTGGGTCGTTCGGCCTGTCCTCGGGCCCCGGTGGGTGAGGACGGTGGCGCGCGTCGTGACCCGGCCGCTCGTGGCGGCGGCGCTGTTCACCGCGCCCATCGTGCTGTGGCACGTCCCGCGCTTCTACGAGGCGGCCCTGCGCCATCACAACCTCCACATCCTCCAGCACCTGGTGTTCCTCGCCACGGCGGTCGTGATGTGGTGGCCGATCCTTTCTCCCGTCCCCGAGCTACCGCGGCTGTCGTATCCAGGGCAGATGCTCTACCTCTTCCTCTTGGGCATTCCCATGTCGGTGACGGGGGCGCTGATCACGCTGTCGGACCAGGTCCTGTATCCGTTCTACGCCGCGGCGCCGCGGGTCTGGGGCGTCGGGGTCCTGGCCGACCAGCAGATCGGCGGGCTCTTGATGTGGGTACCGGGAGGGCTCGTGCTGTGGCTGGCGATGACGGTGGTGTGGTTTCGGTGGGCGGCCTGGGAGGAACGCGGCAACGTGGAGCGGGAGGTGCCTCTGGAAGCCTATGGCGAAAACCGATAAGCAAATGTCGAATGTCCAATATCGAATGCAGAATTTCGAAATTGGATATTCGACATTCTACATTTGGCAGTTTGTCGTTACTCCCCCTCGACCGTCTCCCCCAGCGGGTGCCGCTTGAGCTCTTCGCCGATCTTGGGGTGCTCGCGCCACAGGTAGTACCCCATGCCGAGCGCTGCGATGGCGTTGCCGATGGCCACGTTCCACCAGGCCAGGGCGCCCAGCAGGGGCTGGGCGATGATCGCCACCAGCACGTAGAAGCCGAACTCGAAGAAGCAGAAACCGACAATGACCAGGAATAGCGTCGACGGCGCGACTTCCACTTCCGCCGCGAGCGCGGCCGCGATGCACCCGACGACGACGAACGCGCTGACGTGGATCATCGTGTACCCGATGATGCGCGAGTACTCGACCACGACCTGGGCCGGATCATGCATGCCCCAGAAGACCGCCGAGCCGAGCATGGCGGGGGTGAAGAACGGCCGGCCGTTGATCGCGTCGACGATGAGAAACCAGAGCGCGACGGCGCCCGCCCCGACGCAGCCTGCGATGAACCCTTCGCGCAGGATCCGATTGAGGTTCACGCCGGGAATATACCGCGGGCCGCGGCGCGTGCTAGATTAGGCCCGTGCCACGCCGCCCGCTGTTCTACGGCCTCTGTCTCCTGTTGGGCTCGCTGCTCTTCGGGATCGCGGGGCTGATGCACCCGCTCCTCACGGGAGACGGCGCGGCCCAGCTCGCGACCGTGGCGGCACACGCCGAATGGCGGGCGATCCACTGGGCGCTGCTGTTCGGCCTCCCCCTGATGTACGTGGGGCTCGTGGGGGTGGCGCTGCGCCACCACGAGACGCCCGGCTCGGCACCGGCGCGCGCGGGCGTCCTGCTCGGCGCCTTCGCGTTCGCTGTGTGGGCGCTGAACATCCTGTTCATGGTGGGTGCCGGGTGGCACCTCGCCCGCGCCTACAGCGCGGCCGACACCGGCCTGACCGGCACCCACGCGGTCTTCGTCTACGACATGCTCCACCCGATGGGGCTCGCGGCCGAGCGGCTCGCGACGTTCACCCTCGGTCTCGTGGCGTACGTGTTCGGGTGGGCGGTGTTGAACGGCCGCGTGTATCCGCGCGCGCTCGGGTTCAGCGCTTTCGCGGTGGCCCTTGTGAACGCGGCCGTCGCGGTAGGGTTCGACGAGTTCTCGCCGAACCTCTACTATGCGCAGGCCCTGTTCGTGGCCTGGCTGTTCGCGACGGCCGTGGTGATGCTCGCGGCAAGGGTCCGCGAGTGAACTCGCGGCTCGGCGGCTGCCCGTAAACCGGCGCCGCTTCAGCGGCAGCGCCGAGCCGCGGCTTCAGCCGCGCTCCTCCTATGGCATTTCGATTCTAACGATCCGGCCGCTCCAAAGCTCCTGCGAGCGCCGCGTCAGCACTTGCAGGGTCAGGATGTCCCCGTGCTTGACCGCCGCGACGGCCGCACGGAATTCCGCTCGCGTGCGCACCGGCTTGCCGTTCACCTTCAGAATGATGTCCAGCGCGCCGCCCGAGTCCCGGGCTCCGGACAGGCTCTGGTAGGCGGGCCCGTCCGCCGACACCTCCATCACCACCAACCCGCCGCCGTTCTCGACCACCTGGCGGAGGCCCTGCTGCGAGGCGTCCTCCTGGGTGATCGGCTCGAGCGTGAGGCCGAGCGTGGCCCCCGCCGGCGACCGGCCCAAGGCGTTTTCCGCTGACCCGCCCGTGCCGGATTTGCCGTCATCGGCGTCGGAGACCTCCGTCGGCGCACGCGCCAGGCGGACTGTGTACGTGTGCCGCGCGCTGCCCTCGCGCAGCACCGTGACCTCCACCGGCTCACCCGGCTTCTTGAAGGCCACGCGCTGCTGGAGCTGCGCGACGTAGTCCACCGGCTTCCCGTCCACGGCGACGATGACGTCCCCCGGCAGCAGCCCGGCCCGTTTCGCCGGGGAGTCGTCGCTCGTGTAGTCCTCCACCACGACGCCGCGGATCTCGGTCAACCCGACCGCCTTGGCGTCGGCGGGCCGCGCATCGCGGATCCCGATGCCCATCACGACCCGGTCGACGTGGCCGGTGCGAATCAGCTGCTCCATGACGGTGGCGGCCAGCTTGATCGGGATGGCGAAGCCGTAGCCGGCGTAGTAGCCGGTCTCGCTCGCGATCGCCGAGTTGATGCCGATGACTTCGCCGTGGACGTTCACGAGCGGTCCCCCCGAGTTCCCCGGGTTGATCGCCGCGTCGGTCTGGAGGAAGTCCTGAATGGAGTAGTTCGAGGTTTGATCGAGGAGGCCTCGCAGCAGCCGGCCCTTGGCGCTCACGATCCCCGCCGTCACGGTGAACGTAAACGCTTCACCGAGCGGGTTGCCGATCGCGAGCACCCACTCGCCGATGCGGGTGGAGTCGGAGTTGCCGAAGGAGACGGTCGAGAGCCCGCGCGCGTCGATCTTGATGACGGCGACGTCGGTCGCGGGATCGGTGCCGACGAGCCGCGCGGTGAACTCGCGGTTGTCCAGCAGCCGCACCGTGACCCTGTCGGCCCCTTGGACGACGTGGTTGTTGGTCAGGATGTAACCGTCCTGCGACACGATGAACCCCGATCCGGTCCCTTGTTCGACTTGCGGGCGGCGCGGGATCTGGAAGAAGTCCTCGAACCCGGGGGGCAGGCGGCGGTTGGTGGTGCGCTCGCGCCGCTCCGACTTCACGAAGACCACCGCCGGTTTCACATGCTCGGCGACCGCAGCGAACGCGTCGCCCAGATCGGCGGCCGGCTTGGCCGCGGGGATCTGGCGGAGCGGTCCACTCTGTACGACGACCTCCGCCCGCTCGGCGGCGTCACCCCGTTTCGGAAGGTCCAGCGCCGAGGAGAAGGCCAGCCCGAAGACGAAGGCCATCGCCACCAGCGCGCCGAATTTGAGCCAATCGCGCGTCCGTACCGACATTGCGTTCTCCCTCTATGCTTTCTTGTTTTTGTCCTCGTCCACGATCTCGTAGTCGGCATCGACCACGTTTTCCTGCTTGGGGCCGGCGCCGGCCGGCTCACCGGCGGGCTGGTCGCCCGTGCCGGGCTGCGCTCCACGGGCCGCCGCGTACAGCGACGCACCCGCCGCCGAATATGCCTGCTGCAGCTCCTCGAGCGCCTTGCCGATCGCCTCCGTCTGGCCTTCGCGCAGCGCCTTCTTGGCCGCGTCCACCGCGCTGTCCAGCCGGGTCTTCAGGGCCGCGTCGAGCTTATCCACCCACTCCTTGGAATTCTTCTCCACCTCGTACACCATCGAGTCGAGGCGGTTGCGGCGCTCGATCTCCTCGCGCCGCCGCTTGTCCTCCGCGGCATGCCCCTCTGCATCCTTGACCATCTTGTCGATGTCTTTGTCACCGAGCCCGGACGACGCCTCGATCCGGATCTTCTGCTCCTTGCCGGTGGCTTTGTCCTTCGCCGAGACGTGCAGGATGCCGTTCGCGTCGATGTCGAACGTCACCTCGACTTGCGGCACGCCGCGCGGAGCCGGCGGGATTCCCGTCAGCTGGAACTTGCCGATCGTCCGGTTGTCGACCGCCATCTGGCGCTCGCCCTGGAGCACGTGGATCTCGACGGTCGTCTGGTTGTCCTCCGCGGTCGAGAACACCTCCGACTTCTTGGTCGGAATGGTCGTGTTCCGCGGGATGAGTACCGTCGTCACGCCGCCCAACGTTTCAATTCCGAGCGACAGCGGGGTGACGTCGAGGAGCAGCACGTCCTTCACCTCGCCCGCCAGCACACCGCCCTGAATCGCGGCGCCGATCGCGACGACCTCGTCGGGGTTCACGCCCTTGTGCGGCTCCTTGCCGAAGAAGGTCTTCACGATCTCCTGCACCTTCGGCATCCGCGTCTGGCCGCCGACCAGGATGACCTCGTCGATTTCGCCCGGCTTGAGCCCGGCGTCCTTCAGCGCCTGCTCCATCGGCGGAATCGTGCGCTTCACGAGATCGTCGACGAGCTGCTCGAGCTTGGCGCGCGACAGCGACAGATTCAGATGCTTCGGTCCTGACTGGTCCGCCGTGATGAACGGCAGGTTGATCTCCGTCTGCATCACGGTCGACAGCTCCATCTTGGCCTTCTCGGCCGCTTCCTTGAGCCGCTGCAGCGCCATCGGGTCTTTCGAGAGGTCGATGCCCTGGTCGCGCTTGAACTCGGCCACGAGCCACTCGATGATGCGCCCGTCGAAATCGTCGCCGCCCAGGTGGGTGTCGCCGTTGGTCGACTTCACCTCGAACACGCCCTCGGCCAGCTCCAGCACCGAGATGTCGTAGGTGCCGCCGCCCAGGTCGTACACCGCGATCTTCTCTTCCTTCTTCTTATCGAGGCCGTAGGCCAGCGCGGACGCGGTGGGCTCGTTGATGATCCGCACCACGTCGAGCCCCGCGATCTTACCGGCGTCCTTCGTCGCCTGCCGCTGCGAGTCGTTGAAGTAGGCGGGAACGGTGATCACCGCCTTCTCGACTCTGTGGCCGAGATAGTCTTCGGCCGTCTGCTTCATTTTCTGGAGGATCATCGCCGAGATCTCGGGCGGCGTGTAGCGCTTGCCCTGGATCTCCACCGAGGCGAGGCCGTTCGGTCCTTCGACGACCTTGTACGGGACCCGCTTGATCTCCTCGGTCACCTCGTTCAGCCGGCGACCCATGAACCGCTTGATCGAGAACACCGTCTGCTGCGGGTTGGTGACTGCCTGCCGCTTCGCCACCTGGCCCACCAGGCGCTCGCCGTCCTTGGTGAACGCCACCACAGAGGGGGTCGTGCGACCGCCCTCGGCGTTGGGAATCACGACGGGATCGCCACCTTCCATCACGGCCACGACCGAGTTCGTGGTCCCGAGGTCGATCCCGATGATTTTCTCAGCCATCTGAACGGCTCCTTCTGGGGTGATTGATGCTTGGACGCTACCGTGGGTCGCACCAAGCAAACGGCATGCCCGTAGTTGGTGCCATTATGACAGGGACTAGGGCCTGGGGGCTAGGGGCTAGCCCCCAATCCCTAGCCCCTAGAGCTTCCAGTCATGTTTCCCTACAAGGACGATAACCCCACTGAGCTGCCGCCGATCGTCACTGTCAGTATCATCGCGGCCAACGTGCTGGTCTGGCTGTTCGTGCAGGGGATGGGGAGCCAGGAGGCCCTGGCGCAGTCCGTCTGCAACCTCGGCCTGATCCCCGGGGAAGTCCTCGGCACGGCCCGGCCGGGGACCGGAGTGGAGCTCGCCCCGGGACGGTTCTGCGTTGTCGACGCCCTCCCGAACTATTGGACCGTGCTGTCGTCGATGTTCACGCATGGCGGGTGGTTTCACCTGATCGGGAACATGCTCTTCCTGTGGGTCTTCGGGAACAACATTGAAGACGCCATGGGGCACATCCGGTTCATCGTGTTCTACCTGCTGTGCGGCGTCGCCGCCGCGGGCACTCAGGTGTTGATCAGCCCGTCTTCGAGCGTGCCGATGGTCGGCGCGTCGGGGGCGATCAGCGGCGTTCTCGGTGCGTACCTGCTGCTCTACCCACGCGTCCGCGTGCACACGCTGATCTTCCTCGGCTTCTACGTGACCACGATCGCCCTCCCCGCCTACATCATGCTGGGGTACTGGGCGCTGCTGCAGCTGGTCGGGGGTCTCGGCAGCCTCGCGATGCTCGAGAAGGGTGGGGTCGCGTTCTTCGCGCACATCGGCGGGTTTGTCACCGGGTTGCTGCTGATCCGCTTCTTCGCGTCGGACGACTTGCTGCGGCGGCGGCCGGTGGCGCCGTCGGGCTACTACCGCTATCGCACCTTCGAGTGAGCGGGGCCGGGGGCCGTCCATAGGGTAGGGAGCCGACGCTTCAGCTCGTCCCTGGCCGCGCGGAAGGTGGCGAGGTCGACCGGGTCGGGGAGCGGCCAGTGCAGGCGCGTGACGCCACCGGGTACGACCGGGCAGACCTCCTCCGCGCACAGCGTGACGATCGTATCGACCTCGGCGAGCGGGATCGCGTCGAGCCCCTTCGCCCGATGCGTTGAGATGTCGATCCCTTCTTCCTTCAGGACAGCGACGGCGAGCGGGTTCAACCGGCCCGGCTCGGACCCCGCGCTCAGGAACCGGTAGCCGGGAGGCGCCATGGCGCGCGCCAGACCCTCGGCCATCTGGCTGCGGGCGGCGTTCGCCACACACAGGAACAGGATCGTCGGCACGTTCCGACCGCCCCTTACCGCCCCTTACCGCCTTCGACCGCCTTTTCTTCCGCGTGATGCTTGATCGTCTTGCCCTCCACCAGAAACACGACGTCCTCGGCGACGTTGGTGGCCAGGTCCGCGACGCGCTCCAGGTTCCGGCTC
The DNA here is from genome assembly GCA_036505055.1 of Gemmatimonadales bacterium. Taxonomy (GTDB): domain Bacteria; phylum Gemmatimonadota; class Gemmatimonadetes; order Gemmatimonadales; family GWC2-71-9; genus 20CM-2-65-7. Next base: position 34,504 of record DASXUE010000013.1, read on the forward strand.
ACGAGGAACAGTTCCATGGCAGTCCCGATGATGTGCGGGTCTTCCATCATGTGCGTGAGCAGGATGCGGAACATCGACTGGTGCAGGGCATCGACCGAGTCGTCGCGGCGGCAAATGGCGCGGCCGGCCTGGGCGTCGCCGCGCACGAAGGCGTCGAGCGCGTCGGCGAGCATAGTACGCGCCTGGCGCGCCATCTCGATGAGCTCCGGCTCCGGGGTGATCGGCCGGGCCTCGAGCAGCCGCTCAGCGGACTGCGCGATGTTCACGCCGTGGTCGCCCACACGCTCGAGATCGTTGGCGATCTTCATGGCGGCCGTGAGCAGGCGCAGGTCGCGCGCCATCGGCTGCTGCGTCGCGAGCAGCCGGATGACGGTTTCCTCGATGTCCAGCTCCTGGGCGTCGATGTCGTGGTCGCCGGCGATCACCCGCTGGGCGCGTTCGCCGTCCCGCTGCAGCAGTGCCTCGACGGCCGTGGCGAGCGCCGCCTGCGCGTCGCCCGACATGTTGAGCAGCTTGACCTTGAGCTCCGAGAGCTCGTCGTGGAAGTGCCGGTGCGCTTCGCTGCTCATCCGAATCTCCCCGTGATGTAGGCCTCCGTGCGCTCGTCCGCGGGCCTCGTGAACACCTGCTGCGTCTGGCCGAACTCGACCAGCTGGCCGAGGAAGAAGAAGCCCGTGAAGTCGGACACCCGGGCCGCCTGCTGCATGTTATGTGTGACGATCACGATCGTATAGGCCCGCTTCAGCTCCACGATCAGCTCCTCGATGCGCTGAGTGGCCATCGGGTCGAGCGCCGAGCAGGGCTCGTCCATGAGGAGGAGGTCCGGCTCGTTCGCCAGGGTACGCGCGATGCAGAGGCGCTGCTGCTGGCCACCCGACAGAGCGGTCCCCGGCTCCCGCAGCCGATCCTTGACCTCGTTCCAGAGCGCGGCTCGCTGGAGGGCCTGTTCCACCCGGTCGGGCACGTCACGCTCGGCGCACAGCGCGTTGAGGCGAGGGCCGTATGCCACGTTGTCGTAGACCGACTTGGGGAACGGATTCGGACGCTGGAACACCATGCCCACGCGGCGCCGCAGCGCTACCGTGTCGGTCCCCGGCGCGAACACCGACACGCCCTCGAGCAGGATGTCCCCCGTATGGCGCGTCCCCGGCGTGAGATCGTGGAGCCGGTTGACGGAGCGCAGGAACGTCGTCTTGCCGCAGCCCGACGGGCCGATGAGCGCCGTCACCGCGCGCCGCGGGATGTGGCAGGTGACCTCGTGGAGCGCCTGCGCGGGCCCATACCAGAAGCTGTAGTCGCGGGCGTCCAAGACCGGCGTCGGCGGTGTGGTAACCCCGGGCCGCCGGCCCGGGGTCAACCCACCCTGGAGTGCGTCGACCACGGGTGTGCTCACCCGAACCTGCCCGTGATATACGCTTCCGTCTGCTCGACCTTGGGCTTCGTGAACAGCTCGCTCGTGCGTCCTACCTCGACGAGACGGCCCATATAGAAGAAAGCCGTGTAGTCCGACACGCGCGCCGCTTGCTGCAGGTTATGCGTAACGACGACGATCGTGTAGAGGCGCTTCAGCTCGTGGCACAGCTCCTCGATCCGTTGGGTGCCGGCGGGATCGAGGGACGCGGTGGGCTCGTCGAGCAGCAGGATCTCCGGCTCCGGCGCGACCGCGCGCGCGATGCAAAGACGTTGCTGCTGGCCTCCCGAGAGCGCCAGCGCGCTCGTATGGAGCCGGTCCTTCACTTCGTCCCATAGCGCCGCTTGGCGGAGGGCGCGCTCCACCGCGTCATCCAGGTCGCGGCGGGGCTTGCCGCCGTTTACCCGGAGGCCGGCGACCACGTTGTCGTAGATCGACATGGTGGGGAACGGCGTGGGCCGCTGGAACACCATCCCGATCTGGCGCCGGAGCTGGACCGGGTTGACGTCGCTCGCGTAGATGTCCACGTTGTCGAGCAGCACCTTCCCGGTGACCCAACCGCCCTCCGACAGCTCGTGCATGCGGTTCAGGCAGCGGAGGAAGGTGCTCTTGCCGCACCCCGACGGGCCGATGATCGCGCTCACGGTGTGGGCGGGGAAGAGGATGGACACCTCCTGCACGGCCGCGTGACGGTTGAACAGCGCTGTGAGGCGCACCGTCTCGAGCCGCAGCCGGACGTTAGCGGACGCTACCATAGCGCTGCCGGGTGACCCAGCGGGCCGCGATGCCGAGGACGAGGACGAGCCCCATGAGGACGAGCGCGGCCGCCCAGGCGAGGCGGTGCCACTCCTCGAACGGTCCCGTCGCGTACACGTAGATCTGCAGCGACAGGGTCTGCATCGGCTGCGTGACCTTGGTGACGAAGTTCAGGTTGCCCAGTGCCGTAAAGAGCAGCGGTGCCGTCTCCCCCGCCACGCGGGCGATGCCGACGAGGCATCCGGTCACGATGCCGCTGAGGGCGGTGCGCGTCACGACGCGCAGCGATGTGCGCCACCGGGGGTAGCCGAGCGCCAGCGCCGCCTCGCGCAGCGAGTGGGGGACGAGCCGTACCATCTCTTCCGTGGTGCGGGCGATCATCGGAATCATCAGGATGGCGAGAGCGGCGCTGCCGGCGAGCGCGGAGAATCGTCCCACCGGCTTGACCATCCAGGTCCAGGCGAAGATCCCGATCACGATCGACGGCGTGCCGTTGAGCACGTCGGCGACGAAGCGCACCAGGAACCCCAGGCGACCCGAGCCGTACTCCGCGAGGTACAAGCCGGCGCCGATGCCGATCGGCAGGCTGATGAGGGCCGCCAGCCCGACGATGATCCCGGTGCCCACGATCGCGTTGGCGACCCCGCCCCCGGTCTCGCCCGCCGGCACGGGGGTCTTCGTGAAAAACGCCCAGTCGATGGAGGACGCGCCCTTGGCGATCAGGTCGGCGAGGATGAGCACCAGCGCCAGGACGGCGGTGAACGACAGCGCGGTGACGAGCCCGGTCATCAGGCCGCTCGCGATGCGCCGCCGAACGCTGCGGGCGCTCACAGCGCCTTACTTCCCACGGCCGCGCCGCGCGCGACGCGCCAGATGAGCAGCCGGGCGAACGCGTTCACGAACACGGTGATGACGAAGAGGATCAGGCCGACCTCGAACAGCGCCGACAGATACATATTGGTCGTCGCTTCGCTGAACTCGTTGGCAATCGCCGCGGCCATCGTGTAAGCGGGCTGCAACGCGGAGAGGCTGATGTCGTGGCGGTTCCCAATCACCATCGTGACCGCCATCGTTTCCCCCAGCGCGCGGCCGAGGCCGAGGATGATCGCGCCGATGAGCCCGGCGCGCCCGTAGGGAAGCACCGCCGACCAGACCGCCTCCCACCGCGTCGCGCCCATCCCGATCGCCGCTTCCCGCTGGCTGGAAGGAACGGCGAGGAGCACCTCGCGCGACACCGCCGCGATGTATGGCACGATCATGATGGCGAGGATGATCCCGCCGGCGAGGAGCGAGTTCCCGTAGAACACTCCCTGGAAGAACGGCGTCCACCCGAGCACCGCCTTGAGGGGCGGCACGACGTAGCTCCGCAAGAACGGAATCAGCACGAAGACGCCCCACAGCCCGTACACGACGCTCGGGATCGCGGCCAGCATCTCGACCAGAAACGCCACGGGCTGGCGTAGGCGCCGCGGCGCGAACTCCGTCAGGAAGATCGCCACGCCGAGGGCGAGCGGGACCGCGATGAGCAGCGCGATGAGCGACGACGCCAGCGTCCCGAAAATCATCGGGGCGGCGCCGTACACCTCCGCTACTGGGTCCCAGGTGGAGGTCCACAGGAACGGCACCCCGAAGCGCTTGATGGCCGGCAGGGCGCTCACGAACAGCTGCGCGAATAGCGCAACGATCAAGAAGGGCAGGGCCAGCGCCAGGGCGGTCAGCACCGCCTTGTACGTCCGATCGCTGGCGTTGACGCCCCGCAGCGAGTCCCAGCGCGACCCGCCGCTCGGCCGATCGGTCCTGGGTGACGCGAGCGTGGGGAGGGTGGTCATCGCTCGGGAAAACCTACCGGTGGGGGATGAGCTGTCCGTCACAACGGTGTAACGGAATTGTCACCGCGGGTTCTCACCCCCTGGCCCCCTCTCCCTTCGGGAGAGGGGCGACGAGGGATCCCCGTTTCGTTCCCCCCTCTCCGGAACGGAGAGGGGGTCAGGGGGTGAGGACTACAGCGCGGGGCGTCCGCCGGCCGTGATCGTCTTGAGACGGGCCATGATCCACGGCCGCAGCTGCGTCGGGACCGGCGCATAGCCCAGGTCTGGCGCCATCGCCTGCCCGTCGGTCTCGGCCCACCAGATGAACTGGACGAGCGCTCTGGCCTTGGCGGCGTCCGCGTAGTTCTTGTGGACGAGCAGCCACGTCATCGTGGCGATCGGATACGCCGCGGCCCCATCGGGGTTCGTGAGCGACACGCGGAAGTCAGTCGTCGGACCCATCTTCGCCAGAACCCCGGCCGCCGCCGCCGTCACCGCGTCGATGGTGGGGGCGACGAACTTGCCGGCACTGTTCTTCACCTGGCCGTACGCCATGCGGTTGATCATGGCGTAGCCGAGCTCGACGTACCCGATCGCGCCCGGCGTCTGATTGACCGTCGCCGCGACACCCTCGTTTCCCCGTCCCCCCAGGCCCACCGGCCAGTTCACCGAGGGCCCCTTGCCGACTTTCTGGGCCCACTCGGGGCTGACCTTGGTGAGATAGTCGGTCCAGCCGTACGTGGTGCCCGAGCC
>DASXUE010000014.1:0-2951 GCA_036505055.1 Gemmatimonadales bacterium
CGCGAGACGAAGGATGGCCGCCCGGTGTTCGGCCCCCAGTCGCCGATCGCGACGCCGGAAGCGTGCGCCGCGGTCGGGGGACGGTTCCATCCCCGGCTGCTCGGGTGGATGGTGCACGTGATGGCGTTCGCCGGAGACGACCCGGAAGTGATTTGGGGCGCCGGCCACCATCACGGCGAGCACACTCACTGAGCGCGGGCGCGGGAGGCGCGCGGGGTCGCTTGACGGCCCTGCCTCCGGGCGATATATGGCGGCGCAGAGCTAGAATGCCGCGCCCTCGAACAGGAGAATGATTATGCGCCGCGCTGAGAGTTTACTCACCACGCTGCTCGTCGCGCTCGTTCCCGCCACGGTTGCGGCGCAGGGCGGAACGATTCGCGGGCGGGTGGCGGACGCCGCCGGCGCCCCGCTCGCCCGCGCGCTCGTCTCGGCGGAGGGCGCCGGGGTCCGCGCCTCGAGCGACGAGCAGGGCCGCTACGAGCTGCACGGCGTCCCCGCGGGCGCGTACACGCTCCGGGTCCGGCTGCTCGGCTACGTGCCGCAGACGGCGCGTGTGACCGTGGGCCCGGGCGCGACGGTGCAACACGACTTCGCGCTCGCGGCGCAGCCCATCAGCCTCTCGCCGGTGGACGTCGTCGTCGGCTCGCGCGCGCGGCACACGGCGGCCGAAGAGCTGGCGGTGCCGGTCGACGTGTTCCCGGCGGAGGTCCTCGCGCAGCAGGGGACGAACGAGACCAGCCAGATCCTGCAGGCGGTCGCGCCGTCGGTGAACTTCCCGCACCAGAGCGTCACGGACGCGACCGACATCGTGCGGCCGTTCACGCTGCGCGGGCTTTCCCCCGACCACACGCTGGTGCTCGTCAACGGGTGGCGGCGGCATCAGACGGCGGTTGTCAACACGTTCGCCTACGGCACCGGCGCGGGGTCGAGCGGCGTGGACATGAATGCGATCCCCGCGAGCGCGATCGACCGGATCGAGGTGCTGCGCGACGGCGCGTCGGCGCAGTACGGGTCGGATGCGATCGCGGGCGTGGTAAACGTCGTCCTGAAGGAAAGCGGGTTTACGCCGTTCCTCAACGCGTCGGCGGGGCGCTACACCCCGCGGGACTACGCCGACGACGGGACGACCGTGGACGTGAGCGGCGGGTGGGGCATCGGCGTGGGGCGGGGCTCGCTCGCGCTATTCGGGACGTTTCTCGACCGCCAGCCGACGAATCGCGCCTGGGCCGATCCGTACGAGGATGCCGGCACCGGACTAACCGATTCGGTGAACAGCGAGGGGCAGGTGGTCATCAAGCGGAACCCCGTGCCGCAGCCGAACCACCATTGGGGTGACGGGCTCGAGAAGGACGTCCTGACGATGGCCAACTTCCGCCTGCCTCTGAACCCCGGAGGCACGGCTGAGCTGTACAGCTTCGGCGGGTACAGTTTCCGGCGGGGGACGGGGCAGGGGTACCGGCGCTATGCCAGCAGCGAGCGCAACTGGCCTGAGATCTATCCGCTCGGCTTTCTCCCGGAGTTCGCGCCGGACGTGGCCGACTACTCCGCCGCCGGCGGATTCCGCGGCGTAACGCGGGGCTGGTCGCTGGATCTCGGCGCCTCGTTCGGGCACAACGATTTCACGTATAACCTCCGGAACACGCTCAACACGTCGCTCGGCCCGTGCCTCGACCCGGCCAATCCGTGTGCGCCCGGTGACGACGGCATTCTCGGGAACGGCGACGACCCGGGCATCCCGAATCAGACGTCGTTCTTTGCGGGCCGCCTGCGCCGCGAGGAACTCGCGGCGGGTGTGAACGCCGCCAAGTCGGTGCGGCTGGGGTTGCCGGCGCCCGTGAGCGTCGCGCTGGGCCTCGCTTTCCGGCGCGAGGCGTACCGCATCACCCGCGGCGAGCTGGCGTCGTACGTCGACGGCGGAGACACGACGCAGGCCGGGACCGACGCGACGGGCGGCTCCCAGGTGTTTCCGGGCTTCGCGCCCACCGACGAGGCGGACGCGCACCGCACGAACGTCGGCGCGTATGTCGATCTCGAGACGAACTTCACACCGCGGTTCCTGGCGAACGCGGCGGGGCGGTTCGAGCGTTACAGCGACTTCGGATCTCTGTTCACGGGGAAGGCGGCCCTCCGGTACCAACCCTCGCCGCGCCTCACCTTGCGGGCCGCGGGCAGCACCGGATTCCGCGCGCCGGGCCTGGGCCAGATCAACTTCAGCAAGGTCGTCACCAATGTGATCGCCGGCACTCCGGTCCAGGTCGGGATCTTCCCGGTGGCGGACTCCGCCGCCCGCCTGCTCGGCGCGAAGCCGCTCAAGGAGGAAACGTCGGTCAACTTGAGCGGCGGGTTCGCCTTCAGCCCCAGCGACGCGTTCACGCTGACGGCCGACGTCTTTCGCATCACGATCAACGATCGCATTCTGCTCGGCGCGACGTTCGACGACAGTGTCACCCTCGCGATCCTCGCGGCGAACGGCTTCACCAACGTCGGGGGGATTCAGTACTTCACGAACGGGCTCGACACGCGGACGCAGGGCGTGGACGTGACGGCGGACTGGCGGGCGGCCGCGGGGACGGGCGTGCTGCAGCTCACCGGGGCGGTGAACTTCACGAAGAACGAGATCACCCGGGTCGACCCGCTCCCAGCGGCGCTCGATACGGCCGGCTCGACGGAGCCGGGCATCATCGATTCCGTGACCTACATCGGCATCACCGAGGAGCGTCCCGACTGGCGGGCGACGTTCACCGGACAGTACTCGGTGGGGCGGTTGCATGCGCTCGCCCGCGCCTCGTACTACGGCAAGTTCTCGTCGGCGCAGCCGGGATTCTGCGACAACTGCCGTGACAACTACGGCGCGAAGACGCTGTTCGACGCCGAAGTAGGGTACCACTTCAGCCAGGTGGACCTGGCAGTCGGCGTGCGGAACTTGTTCGACACGTATCCCGACCAGCCGA
>DASXUE010000015.1:0-1754 GCA_036505055.1 Gemmatimonadales bacterium
GTACGCGCCGAAATGTCCGACGGCGGTGCGCACCGACCAGGGAGCGCGTTCGAGCGTGAGAGGCACCTCGAGGGCCGCCAGGGTGCGCCGCAAGCGCTGCAGCCGGTCGACGGTCGTGTCGCCGCTCCAGCGGATGGCGCCCGCGGCGGGAGCGGCCGATATCCACTCGTCGCCGACCTGATGCTGCAGCAGGTCGAGCAGCTCGTCGCTCGCCGCCGGCACTCCGCCGATGCGGAACGTCACGGGACGCACCGCGAACCCCTCCGCCAGCCGCATCCAAAAGCCGTGCGCTTCCTCGGCCCGCAGTTTGGCAAAGCGGCCAAGCCCGGCTTCGTCGGCGGCGACGAGCGCCGGCGATCCGACGAGCCGCACCGCCAGCACCCAGCGATCGCGCCGAGCGAGGGCGGGGGAGACGAGCTCCAACGCCGCCGGCGTCTGCCCCGCCGCCGCGATTTCCTCGGCGACCGGTGTGAGCTCGTCCCGCGATCCCTCGAGCACGTGCGTCACGTCGGCGCGAGGCAGGGCCCTGAGGCGCAGGTGCACCAGGACGATCACCCCGAACGCGCCGAATCCGCCCGCCTGCAGTCGCGTGAGATCGTAGCCGGCGACGTTCTTCATGACTCGGCCGCCGCTCTGCACCATGCGCCCGTCGCCGGTCACAAACGTGACGCCGAGCAGATGGTCCTTCACGGGCCCGAATCCCTGGCGCAGCGGCCCCGCGCTCGCGGTCGCGACGACGGACCCCAGCGTTCTCCCTGCCAGGCCGGGGGGATCAATGGCGAGCCAGGCGCCGCGGTCGGCGAGCTGCTGGCGCAGCTGATCGAGCCCGATCCCCGCCTCGGCGGTGGCGGTCAGGTCCTGGGGCTCGACGGCGGGGACGCGGTCCAAGCGGCGGGTGGTGAGCGCCAGATCGGCCGGCGCGTCGCTCGGGAGCCAGGTGCCGGCGCCTTCGATCCGAACGCGCCAACCCTCTTGGTGCGCGGTGCCGAGGAGGAGGGCGACGGCGTCGGGGGATCCCGGGGCGATGCGCGGGACACGGTCGGTGCCGGTTTCGAGCACTGCCCCCTCTCCCAGCAAGGCCGTGACCTTCTCGAGGATGGTCATGAGACTAACCGACCCCGGGCGCCAGCCCGGGGATCACCCCAATCCCCGGGCTTGCGCCCGGGGTCAGTCCAACCACTCCACTCGCGACAAGCGTGCAACGGAACAACCTTGCCAGGATTTACCCTCTGTTCCGGATCAAACACCCGCCGCACCGCATGCATCGCTCCCAGGGATTCCGCATCGAAGATCAGGGGCATGTAGCGCAGCTTATCGAGCCCAACCCCGTGCTCGCCAGTGATCGTGCCCCCCGCGGCGATGCAGGCACCCATGATCTCGGCGCTCGCCTCCTCGACGCGGGCGCGCATGCCTTCGTTGGTCGCGTCGAACGAGATGTTGGGGTGGAGGTTGCCGTCCCCCGCGTGAAACACGTTGCTGACGACGAGCCCGTGACGAGCCGCGATGCCCGCGATCGTCTCGAGCACGTCGGGGAGCGCGGAGCGTGGCACCACGGCGTCCTGCACCACCAGGTCGCGCGACAAGCGCCCCATGGCGCCGAAGGCCTTCTTGCGGCCCTGCCAGAGACGCTCGCGCTCGGCTTCGTTTTTCGCGCTGCGCACGCCCCGGGCGCCGGCGTCCTTCAGGATCGTCGTTACGGCGTCGGCTTCGGCTTGCACCGCTCCTTCGTCCCGACCGTCCAGCTCGACGAGCAG
>DASXUE010000016.1:0-5893 GCA_036505055.1 Gemmatimonadales bacterium
GCGCTCGAGTGGGCGCGGGCCAACGGCGAGCGCACCGTCGTCTCCACCAACACGATCAACCTGCAGGAGCAGCTCGTCGGCAAGGACCTGCCGATCCTCGCCCGCGCCTTCTCGTCGGGGGAGCGGCCGGTCACCTTCGCCCTGCTCAAGGGGTGGCGGAACTACCTCTGCCTGGCGCGGCTCGACCAGGCGCGCGCGGGCCAGGAATCGCTGTTCGACGCCGAGCGGGCGGCGGAGCTGGAATCGCTGGCGGCGTGGGCCTCGCGCAGCGCCGACGGCAGTCTCGCCGATCTGGCGGACGAGCCGTCCGCCGAAGTGTGGGACGCGGTAGCGGCCGAGTCCGACCTGTGCACGCGACTCAAATGCCCGCACTTCGAGCACTGCTTCCTGTTCCAGGCGCGGCGCCGCGCCGCCGAGGCCGACGTGGTCGTCGTGAATCACCACCTGCTCGCGTCCGATCTCGCGGTGCGGATCGCGTCCGACAACTGGCAGGAGGCCGCGGTCCTGCCGCCGTACCGCCGGCTGGTGCTGGACGAAGCCCATCATCTCGAGGACGTCGCCGCGCAGCACCTCGGGTCTCAGGTGAGCGCGCTGGGCGTGCAGCGGCTGCTCGCCCGCCTCGAGCGCAACGGCCGCGGCCTCCTGCCGACCCTCGCCGCGGAGCTGGCGGCGCGCGACGACCTGCTCTCGGCCGCGAGTCGGGACCTCCTGACGCGGACGTTGGTCGACGCGCTCGGCGCGGCGCGCCGCGGCGCCGAAGAGCTGTTCGGACGCCTCGCCAGACGGCTGGAGACCGAAACGGTGCTGCGGCTGACCGATGCGTTTGCCGCCGATCCCGTGTGGCCGGAAGGCCTCGAGGTGGCGCTCGAGAACCTGCTGCTCGCCTTCGGGCGGCTGCGGGACGGGGTCGAAACGATCGCCGACCGCCTGTCGCTCGACGATCCCGCCGAGCGCCGCGCGCAGCTCGTCGGCGAGCTGCGGGGCGTCGTGCGGCGGCTGGACGCGGCGGCCGAGGCGCTCAAGGCGGCGCTGCATCCGGCGCCCCGCGGACCCGCGGCGGTGCGCTGGCTCGAGCGGCGCGGCAGGAAGACGCCGAACCTGACGCTGGCGGCGGTCCCGCTCGACCTCGCGCCGATCCTGAAGGACGCCCTGTTCGATCGGGTGGAGACGGTCGTGCTCACGAGCGCGACGCTGGCCGCCGGTGGGGAGTTCACCTTCCTCGAGGAGCGGCTCGGCCTCGCGCTCCCGCCGTCACGCGTCCAGATCCGCGAGGTGCTGCCGTCGCCGTTCGATTTCCCCGCCCAATGCCTGTTCGGTATCCCGACCGACATCCCCGAGCCGCGGGACGACGAGCCGGGCCACGACGCCGCCGTCGCGCGCGTCCTGGTGGAGCTGGCGCACGCCTCGGACGGCGGCATGTTCGCGCTGTTCACGAGTCACGGAGCCCTGCGGCGGACGGCCGAGGCTGTCCGGGGACGGCTCGCGGGGCGCTGGCCCTTGCTCGTCCAGGGCGAAGGCCAACGCGATCAGCTGCTCCGGCGTTTCCGCGAAGCGGGCTCCGCCATCCTGCTCGGCACCGATTCGTTCTGGGAAGGGGTAGACGTCCCGGGCCGTGCGTTGCGGGTGCTCATTCTCGCCAAGCTGCCCTTCAAGGTGCCGAGCGAGCCGCTAACGGCCGCCCGCCTCGAGCGTCTGAGTGAGATGGGCGTGGACGGCTTCACGCATTATCTGGTCCCCCTCGCCGCGCTCAAGCTGAAACAGGGGTTCGGCCGCCTCATCCGCAGCAAGTCCGATGTGGGCGCCGTCGTCCTGCTGGACCGGCGGGTGGTGACCAAGCGGTACGGCGGCATGATGCGGGAAGGCCTGCCTCCCGCCTCCACGGCGATCGGCAACTGGGGCGACGTCCGGCGGACGCTGGAAGAGTTCTTCGCGCAGCACGGGATCGGGGCGCCGGTGTACTAGAGCGGTCCTGCGACACGAGGAGGGGTGATGGGGATCGGAGACGGATCGTTTCGGAGGGCGACGCTGATCGTCGCGGCGGCCTCCCTGGGTTGCGCGCCGGTGATGGGCTCCGGGGGCGGGGGACCCGGCGAGGGGCCACGGGGGATGCGCGGTGGGGGATTCGATCCGACCGACACGCGATACGTCAACCCCGGCACCCTGGCGGCCCTCGACGGCTTCACGCACGCAGTGCGCGTGGGCCAGACGGTGTACGTCTCGGGCGAGGTCGCGCTCGACTCCATGGGCCGGCTGGTGGGTCCGGGGGACCTGGCCGCGCAGGCGCGCCAGGCATTCGCCAACCTCGAGCTGGTGCTGCACATTGCGGGGGCCGTGCCCGCGGAGGTGGTGCGGCTCGACGTGTACGTCGTGGGCTACAAGCCGGGCGACGTGGCGGTGATCCGCGAAGCGGGAGCGAAGTTTTTCCCGGCCCGGAATCCGCCCGCCGGGATCGTGCTGGGCGTGGCGGCCCTGCCGCGTGACGGGCTGCTGATCGCCGTGGACGCGACGGCCGTGATCAAGGCGATGTTTCGACCCATCCGGGAGGACCGCGTGCCGCGAGACGACTAGATTGGTGTATCACATCGTCTGGTCGTTCGAAGTCAAACCGGAGAATGTCGAGGCCTTCGAGCGGGCCTATGGACCCGAGGGCGATTGGGCGCGGCTGTTCCGGAGGGTCCCGGGCTACCAGAGCACGGCGCTGCTGCGGGACGTAGACGCGCCGGGCCGGTACCTGACGATCGACCGGTGGCGGACGCGGGAAGATTTCTGGCGGTTCCGCGACGCATTCCGGGCCGAGTACGTCGCGCTCGATGCAAAGTGCGAGCGGTTGGTTGCGCGAGAGCAGCTGATCGGCGATTTCGAGAGTAAGGAGTGCTGAGTGTCCCAATTCAGCAAGCGTGTCGCGCAGCTCCCCAGCTACCCGATGGCGGAGCTCCCCGCCATCAAGCGCCGGCTGATCCAGCAGGGAGTGGACGTGATCGACGTCGGGGCGGGAGACGCCGACCTGGCGCCGCCCCGGGTGGCGGTCGAGGCGCTGGCACGCGCCGCGCAGGAGCCCGCGATGAGCCGGTACGCCTTCCAGCTGGGGCTGCCGGCGTTCCGCGAGGCGGCGGTGGACTACATGCGGCGCCGCTTCGGGCTCACCATCGATCCGTTCACCGAGCTGCATCCGTTGCTCGGCTCCAAGGAAGGCATCGCGCACCTCGCGGCTGCGGTGCTTGATCCGGGCGACGTCGCGATCGTCCCGGTGCCTGGGTACGCCGTGTATCATGGCGGTACGGTGCTCGCCGATGCCGAGCCGTATCTCTACGACCTGACGCCGCGCACCGATTTTCTGCTGGAGCTGGAGGAGATTCCCGCCGACAAGCTGAAGCGGGCCAAGCTCGTGTACTTGAACTACCCGAACAACCCAACAGCCGCAGTGGCGTCGCGTGAGTATCTCGAGCGCACGGTGGTGCTGTGCCGCCGCCACGACATCCTGCTCGTGTACGACAATCCGTACTGCGAGATCACATTCGACGGGTACGTCGCCCCCAGCATCTTCGAGATCCCCGGCGCCAAGGAGATCGCGGTCGAGTTTCATTCGTTGTCGAAGAGCTTCTGCATGACGGGGTGGCGACTGGGCTGGGCGGTCGGGCGCGCGGACCGGATCGCCGCGCTGGCCAAGGTCAAAAACTACGTGGATACCGGCGCGTTCCTGCCTGTCCAGGTCGCCGGGGCGGAGGTGCTGAAGCAGGCGGAGCGCCTTGCGGCGGGCTACGCGGCGCAGTTCAAGGAGCGGCGCGACGCGATCCTTCCCGCGCTGCGGGCCAACGGCTTCGAGGCGGAGACACCGCGGGCCACGATGTACCTGTGGGTGCCGTTGCCGGAAGGAATGCCGTCGGCGGCATTTCAGAAACGCGCGCTCGAGGAGGTTGGGGTCGTGACGCTGCCCGGGAGCGCGTTTGGCGTGGGCGCGGAGGGATTCTTCCGGATCGCGCTCACCGTCGAGACGCCGCGTCTGATCGAAGCGGCGGAGCGGCTCGGAAAGGTGCTCGCCGCTGTTTGAGCGCCGGGTAGCGAGCCTGCGGGTCGGCCGCGCGTGGATTCTCACGGCGGTGCTGCACGTCGTGGCGGTGATCCTGGCGGTCACGATCCCCTGGCAGGCGCCGCGCCGCACCGACTACATCGTGCTGCAGCCGCCCGACGAGGGAGACCAGATCCCGCCGTTCGCCGGGACGCGCCATACCCGGGCGCGCCGTTCCCCAATCGCCACCTCGCGGCGGGCTCCCGAACCCCCGCCGCCGACGCCGGCCCCCCCCCCGGATACGAGTCCCGCGCTGCCGGCCTACAATCCCGAGGCGTCTCTCGCGCCGCCGCCGCAGGTGGGCGACGGGCGCCTGTGGGTGAGCCCGCGCCCGGGGCTGCCCGGGCCGGTGGCCGAGGCGCTGTATGGCGACACGGTGGCGCGGGACTCCGCGGCGGTCGGCCGGCTGCGCTCCATGGTAGACTCGCTCAACGTCGTGCTCGATCAGGTGCAACGGGAGCGCCAGCGGCCATCGTGGACCGTGGGTGGGGAAGGGGGGACGCCGAAATTCGGCATCGACTCCCAGTACATCCACATCGCGGGCATCAAGATCCCCACGGCGGCGCTGGCGCTGCTCGGCAACCTGCTGCCGCAGGGCAACTTCGATGAAGAGATGCGGGCGCGTCAGCTCCAGGACATGCGGGCGGATCTTCTGCGCGCGGCCGACCGCGCCCAGACCTTCCACGATTTCCGGCGGTACGTGCGGGAGCTGCGGGAGCGCAAGCAGGCGGAGCGGGACGCGGAGCGGCGGCGGCAGGCGCAGGATACGGTGCGAGTCGTGCCGTAGGGTCCTTACCCCAGGGGTTGAGTACAAAACGGGGGAGCCGCCTCGGCTCCCCCGCGCTGTTTCCTCCTCGCGAAGGCTCTTCAAAGCTTGCGGAGCTGCCCCCGAATTTCGCCACCCGCGTAGTCTCCCGGGCCGGTGTTCGTAGGCGCGACGCCGTCGTTCGTGTGGATGTTCACATACGCCTTCCCGTTCCGCATGTGTGTGAGCACGGTCAGCACGGTGTCTCCCGTAAAGGATCCGAGGGCGATGGTTTCGCTGGTCGTGTAGTCCCCGGGGGTCGGCGCGAGGTTGATCATCACCCCTCCCGCCGAGTCCACCGGCCCATAATGAATGTGCCCGATCGATACGTTGCTGAGATTGGCGACGTCCACCCGCCAACTGATGAGATTCCCCATCACTGTGATGACCGCTGTGCCGGTCGCGGTGGTCGGCGTCGGGAGCGCCGGCACCTCGTTGGTACCGTTCAGCGTCGCGGTAAAGACCTCCAGGCCGGCCGGGATTCCCGTGGTGTCGTCCTCACACGCCAGACCTATCGCCGCGACGGCGGCAAGCACGGCGAAGATGCGAGTTGCTCGCATACAATCCTCCTTGCCTTCTTCCTCCCAGGTTAGACCGCACGAAGCTTCGGAATCCGGATCGGCCCTCCCTTCAACGGTTGGGGTTATTGCACGACGACGGTTGCCTGCATGAACGGGTGGGGCTCGCAGTGATATGGGAACGCCCCTGCCACCGGGAACGTGTGCGAGAAGCGAGCGCCCGGACTCATGTCCGGCGATCCCCAGATGCCGGTCGTGTCGGACGTTGTCGTGTGAGGCTCCTGGCCCACGTCCTCGCAATTCACCCACGTCACCGTGGCGCCCGTCGGCACGGCGAGCGAATCGGGGTGGAACGCGAAGTCCCGGATCGCCACGAGGAAGTGCATCGAGTCGATGACCGTGACGGGCACGCGGCACTCAGCGAGTGTCGGGGCGGGGCCACCCGCACGCTCCGAGAAACACGCCGCGGCGGCGGCGAGCCCTCCCCCCAAAAATGCGGCGGCG
>DASXUE010000017.1:0-37765 GCA_036505055.1 Gemmatimonadales bacterium
TTGCTAAGTGGCTGCCAGCTTTAAGCTTGCAGCCACTCGTAGCTTCGCCGTCGGCGCAACTTCTCTGAACACTCAGGGCTTGCCTCTGTGCAACTATCCCTGGGGAGTCCGTCTCTCATCCCGTCTCTCACAGGATCTCCCAGATGCACCGCAGCCTCGCATGGACCGTCGCTCTGATTGCCACGCTTCCCGGCACTTCCCTGGCCCAGGGTTGGATCGAGCCGCCCACGCCTCCCCTCCGGCCCGTCCCGACGGGACGGATCGAGCGCCTCCGCAGCGCGGTCCAGGTGAGCGTCAGCGGGCGCGTCGCCCGCGTGACCGTCGAAGAGTGGTTCCGCAACAACGGCCCCGCCATGGACGAGGGCGTGTACCACTTCCCGCTCCCCGGCGAAGCGGTGTTCTCGAGCTATTCCTTGTGGCAAGGCGACCAGGAGCTCCGCGGTGAGGCGATGGACGCCAACCAGGCGCGAAACATCTACGAGACGATCGTGCGGCAGAAGCGCGACCCGGCGCTCATCGAGCTGGTCGGACAGGGTCTGATCCGCGCCCGCGTCTTCCCCATCAATCCGGGCGAAACGCGCAAGATCACGCTGAAATACACACAGCTTCTCGACCGCGCCGGCGATGCCTGGCGGTTCCGCTACCTCGGCGACCGCAGCCGGCAGACGGCCCCCAGGAGCTTCCGCCTCGAGGTCGACAGCGCCGCCCGGTTCGGCGAACCGTATTCGCCGACGCATCAGGTGCGCGTGAGCCGCGACGGCGGGCGGATGGAGGTCACGCTCGCTGACAACGCGACGACAGGGGATTTCGAGCTCCTCCTGCCTCTCGCGCGCGGCCTCGTCGGGCTGTCGCTCGTGACCGATCATCCCGCAGGGGAGGACGGGTACTTCATGCTCCTGCTCGCTCCGGGGGCGACGGCCGACGCCGCGGCGTTGCGGCGGGACCTCGTCGCGGTGATCGATGTCTCGGGTTCCATGTCTGGCGACAAACTGGCGCAAGCCAAGGCGGCCCTGACCCAACTCATCGGCACGCTCCGTGTTCAAGACCGTTTCCGTGTCGTCGCGTTTGCGGGCGGCGTGCGCCGTTACGCGGAAGGATGGAGCGCCGCGACGCCCGACAACCGCCGCGACGCGGCCGCGTGGATCCGCAGCCTCGAGACCGAGGGCGGCACGAACATCGCCGGCGCGCTCGCCGAGGCGTTCGCGCAGACTCCCGCCGAGGAAGCCCTGGGGGTCGTGGTGTTCCTGACGGACGGCCAACCGACGGCCGGTGAGACGAACCCTGAGCGCATCGCGGAGCGCGCCGAGCAGGGCCGCGGCCGGTTCCGCGTCTTTTCCTTCGGCATCGGCTACGACGTGAACACGTACCTCCTCGATCGCCTGACCGAGCGCGCGCGGGGGATCACCGAGTACATCCAGCCGGGGGGCGACATCGAGCGCTCCGTCGCCGTGCTCGCCGCGAAAGTCGCCAGTCCCGTGCTCACGGATCTCACCATTGGGGCGTCGTCGGGCACCGAGGTGTACGACATCCAGCCGGGCAGCCTGCCCGACCTGTTTGCGGGTGACGAGATGGTCGTGTTCGGGCGCTACCGCGGCGCGCGGAGCACCGAGCAGTTCGTGACGGTGCGCGGCCGGCGCAACGGTCGCGACGAGCAGTTCCACGCTGCGCTCATCGACCGGGACGGAGACGCGCGCTACATCGAGCAGCTGTGGGCGGCGCGGAAGGCGGGCGCCCTGTCGCGCGAGATCCGGTTGCGCGGCCAGAACCAGGAACTGATGGATGCGCTGAAGCAGCTGGCGCTGCGCTATGGCATCCTCACCGAATACACGGCGTACCTGGTGCAGGAGCCGAACGTCGTCGTGCGGCAGCGGCTGGAAGAGCAGATGATACGGGCACCGGCACCAGCGGCCCGTGACCAGGCCGGCGCCGGCGCCGTCAGTCGCTCGGACAAGGAAAAGGGGATGGCGAGTGCGGCAAACCTGGCGGCTGTGACGGTCACCGCGTCACCGGCCGAAATGGATGAGATACGCCGCGCCCGCTCCGGCGTGAACCCGACCCAGCGCGTGGGCGGCCGGCTCTTCATTTGGCGGGACAGCACGTGGACCGACCTCGGGCATGGGGATTCTCTGCGTTTGGTGACGGTGGCGGCCTACAGCGACGCGTATTTCGCCCTGCTGCGCGCCATCCCGGAGCTGAGGCAGGCCGCCGCGCTCGACCCCGCGGTCTTGGTGGCCGGACGGCGCGCGAGCATCAAGATTGGGACGGAGGGTAAGACCACGTGGCGTCCCGGCGAGCTGGACGCGCTGGTGCGCGACTTCCGTTCCTGAGGGGCAATGCCCGAGGATCTGGCCGACATCTACCGCAGCACCTACCGCGCGCTCGTGCGGTTCTTGTACCGCAAGGTGTGGGACGCCGAGCGCGCGGAGGACCTCGCCCAGGAGGCGTTCGCCCGGGCGCTGGTGCATAAACCCGAGAACGCGCGGGGGTGGCTGTTCGTCGTGGCGGCCAACATGGCACGGGACGAGGCACGGCGGGCGGCGCGCGAGCGGCGCCACCTGACGCTGCTGAAGAGCGAGCCGGCGGCCGATACGCGCGAGCCGGAAGCGGAGATGGACGCCGCGGCGCAACGGACGATGGTCCGCGTGGCGCTGGACCAGCTGAGCCCCCGGGACCGCGAAGCGCTGCTGCTCTGGGACGCCGGGATGTCGTACGACGAAATCGCCAGCCAAACCGGGCTCGCGCGCGGCGCGATCGGCACGACCTTGGCGCGGGCGCGGCGGCGGTTGGTCGAGGCGTATGAGGCAGGACGCGAAGGAGGGGGAGAGCATGTCGCACGTGGATGACGGCGCACTGCACGCCTATCTCGACGGGGAGCTGACGCCCGTGGAGCGGGCGCGGCTCGACGCGCACCTCGCCGAGTGCGACGCCTGCCGCGCCCGGTTGGATGAGGAGCGCGGCCTCATCGAGCGGGCCAGCCAGCTCCTCGGCCTCGCCCAACCACCCGAGCGCGCGGCGCCCCCGCCCCTCCACCAGCTGCGGCACCCCCGCCTCGTCTGGCGGCTGCGCATGCCGCTCGCCTGGGCGGCCACGGTGGTGCTCGCGCTGGGACTCGGTTACTACGCCGGCGGGATGTCCTTCCGAGCCATGCCCGCCTCACGGGTCGGGCTCGCGGACTCGGCCCCGGCCGTCGCGATGAGTGACGAGAACGAGGCGGCACCGGCGCACGCACGCACGCCGGCCCCGAGCGCCCCACGCACACCCCAACGCGCCGCCGCGACAGAGGCCAAGGCGATCATCGTCGGCGCCGTGCGGCAGGACACGGTCGCCGCGGCGACCGGGGCAGCCGGAGCAGTGTCCATCCGGGTGCCGGAGCTCCGTCCGGTGCCCCCCGCGCCGGCACCGAGCGCCGACAAGGTCGCGGTCCAGCGCGAAACAGACGTCGCGGCGGCGCGCGGTCGCCTGGTGGCGACCGAATGGCCGGTGATCCGCCGTGCGCCGGCGCGCCAGCTGCTCGGAACCGATCCCGTGGGCGTTCCCGGGCTCGCGGTGCGGGAGATGCGGAGCAGTCCCGCAGGCGACGGCGTCGTGCTCGTGGAGCAGCAGCTCGATTCAGCAACGGTGATTCAGCTGTTCCAACGACGCGCCGAGCAGCTGGAGCTCGCGCGCGGCGTCGTGACGCGGGGGGAAGCTCCGGCGGCGCGCGCGGCGGCGCCCCAAATGCAGGCCTATGTCGGCACGGAGCGCTTGGCGCGGTTCATCGGGCCGCTCCGGGTCGAGATCGCGGGACCGCTCACGTCGGACTCGCTGAACAAGCTGCTCGAGCTGCTGAAGCCGCTTCCGTAGCGCGGTCGCCACACCCGAACGAGGCCGGCGGCCCGGGGTACCTTAGTCGGCACCCTCCGGAGGAATGCATGCCGACTCGGCCAAGCCGTTCACCAGCCATTCTCACCGTCCTCATCGCGTGGTCGCTCGCGCCCGCCACGGCCCAGACATCCGGTCGACAAATCACCCTGCAGGAGGCGCGTGAGATCCTGGGAACGAGTCCCGCCGCGATCCCCGGTTTTCCCGTCGAGCTCTATCGGCTAGACGGACGCGCGGTGTTGATCCGGCAGCGGCTCGATTCGGGGCGGGTGATCGTGCTTCGAGAGGATCGACAGGGCCGGCCGCAGGTCTTCGAGACGACGACGATCGCCGACGAGAAACAGCGCTTCCTCGACGGACGGCCCTCCGCGGCGGAGGAGCGGTCTCGTGCGCTGAAGAGCTACCGGCAGATCGGTTCGCTGAGCGTCCGGTACCTCGGGTCGGCGCGAGAGCCGATCCCGCACGACCTCCTCGACCGGCTCGAACCTATTCCGTAGGCCGGCGGCGCCACGCAATCAGCTCCGCGACGACGCTCACGGCGATCTCCTCGGGCGTGACAGCCCCGATCGCGAGGCCCACGGGCACCCGCACGCGCTTCAGCGCCTGGGCGGGCACCCCAGCTCCCGTGAGCCCTTTCGTCACCACGGCCTTCTTGCGCCGGCTCCCGAGCAGGCCGACGTAGCTCGCGGGTGACGTGGCGATGCGCTCGAGGATCAGCGCGTCGTCGCGGTGGCCCCGCGTCGCGATGACGACGGCGTCCGCGGCCGTGACGGGGTAGCGCGCCAGAGCGGTGTCAACGCCGGCGGCGATCACGGCGATGCCGTCCGCAAACCGGGCCGGGTCGGCGTACTCGGTGCGATCGTCGATCACGACGACCCGAAACCCCGCGGCCGCCGCGGCCCGGGCGATCGCCGCGCCGACGTGACCGGCTCCGAACACGAGGACGCGCGGCGGCCGCGTGAGGCGTTCCACGACGAACTTGCCGTCGCCCGTCAGCATCGCCGCCACGCCGGGCAGCGCGTGGGGCAGCAACGGCTCGAAGGTCTTCACCGGTCCGGTCTCCCACGCGACGCCGGTCCGCACCAGCCCCGCCTCTGCCTCCGCCGCGGCCTCGAGGACGCGCACGTACGCTTCATCCGGGACCAGGGGTTCGACGAAGATGTCCACCGTGCCGCCGCAAGAGAGCCCCAGATCGCCGGCGAGGTCGGCGTTGAGATGGTGGGTGACGATGACCGGCTGGCGCCGCTGCTCGGCGGCCAAGGCTGCCTCGATCACGTCCGCCTCGACGCAGCCACCTCCCACCGTCCCGACGAGGCGGCCGGTGGGGCCGACGAGCATCTTGGTGCCCGCGGGCACGGGGGTGGATCCGCGGACCCGTGCGACCGTGGCGAGCGCGCCCGGGGTGCCCGCGCGGGCGAGATCGGCCGAGGCACGCCAGACGTTCATTTTCCGGGCAGCTCCTCGAGCCGCGCCACCGCCCGGCGCAGATGAGGGATCACGATCGATCCTCCCACGACCAGGGCGACCCCGAACGCGTCGAAGAACTCCGCGTGGGTGACGCCCTCCTCGCGGCAGCGGACCACATGGTAGGTGACGCAATCGTCACACCGGAGCACCATCGAGGCGACGAGGCCGAGCAGCTCCTTGGTCTTGGTGGGGAGGGCGCCGGCCTCATAGGTGCGCGTGTCGAGCGCGAAGAACCGGTTGATGTTGAGGTTCCCCGCCTCGAGAATCGCGGCGTTCATTTTCTCGCGAAAGTGGCGGAAGGCTTCGAGGGTGTCAGTCATACCCTTCAAACCTAACCAACTACTGCACGACGATGACGCCGTTCATGCCCAGGTGGAGGCTGCAATGATAGTTGTACGTGCCCTGCGCGACCGTCACCATCACCGATCCCGAGGACCGATCGGTGATCGGGCTTGGCGTCGTGGGCCCTGAATCCCAAGTCACATTGTGGGGACCCGACGCCCATGAAAACGTGATCTGCCCGGCCGCGACTGTGTCCGGCGAGGGGTTGAAGAAGTTGTTGTGGACCGTGATGGTCGTGCTGTGGCCGCCGCGCGGTCCGGTGCTGTCCCCGCAGCTCGACAGGGCGAAGACCATCGCGACAATTGACACGACACCGGTGACCCGCATAGGCCCTCCTCAGCGAACCTTGATGATGCCCGTCTCGCCGTGCGTTGTGCAGTGATAGTTGAAGTCGCGGATGATGCCGAAGCCGTGGCTGTAGATGAACGTGGGGGGAAGCACGACGTCGATCGAGTCGATCGGTTCGTCGGCGGTGATCGTGTGCGAGACCGTACCGAGGTTCTGCCAGCAGACCTCTTGTCCCACGGCTACCTGAATGGTCGGCGGATCGAAGGCGCCGGCGTCTCGGGTGTCGATCACGATGTCGGCGCCGTTGGCGCGGCAATTATTCCCTTCGATGCCGACCTTCTCGCAGGCAAGCGCCGCGCCCAACGCGACGACGCCCGCTAACCCGGCCACGAGTCGAATCACCTTCATAAGTACCGCTCAGTGCCCCTCGCGTTCCAGCGTATCCGCCGCGAGGCGCGGCGAAATCATCGGATAGCGAGCGGCGAACCACGCCCAGGCCAGCAGGAACAGGCCGCCGAAGAGGAGCGTCGCCCCGGCCTCGGGCACGCCGATCGCCGGACCGGCGCCGTGGTTCAAGGACGGAACGACCTCCAGGTAGCGCTCCAGCCAGACCCCGACGAGGCTCACGAGGGCGAACCCCACCATGGTGGGCGCGTACCGCTTCGGCTTCACGCCGAGGAGCCCGATGAATGGGATCACGAACACCAGGGCGAACACAGCGATGCCCACCGGCCGCCAGGCGCCGTACAGGCGGTAGAAGATGAAGTAGGTCTCCTCGGGGAGGTTCCCGTACCAGATGACGAGGAACTGGGACCACATCAGGTAGGCCCAAAACACGGTGAACCCGAAGCAGAGCTTGCCGAGGTCGTGCTGCTGCTTGGCGGAGTAGAGCGCGTCGAGCCCCATCAGGCGTCGCAGCACGATGCCGAGGATGGCGAGCGTCATGAGCGCGGCCAGGAAGCTGCCCATGAAGTAAAACGCGCCGTACAGGTTGCTCACCCATTTATGGGCAAGCGACATCACGAGATCGTATCCCAGCAGGCTGTGGCCGAACGCGTAGGCCAGCACGAGGATCGCCGCCTCGCGCGTGATCCGCGTGGCGTCTTCCTTGCGGTCGACCGTCTGGCCGGTGGCGAGCTCGCGCACGTCGGGGGCGATGTCGTGCCGCACGAAGCGCCACGACAGCCACGAGAGCGCGACCAAGATGGCGCCGTTGCGGGCGAAGAACCATCGCGTCGTCAGCCAGCCGCCGATGTCGGGACGCGGCTCGTGCAACCAGGGGAAGAGGTGCGCGCGGCCGAGAAACAGGCCCACGAACAGCACCACCGAGACCGCCGTGAACGCAGCGCCCGCCTCGGCGAAGCGGATCAGCACGCCGGACCAGTGCCCCTTGGCGAGCTTCTGGCTGGCGGCGAACACCACCATCGCCTGGGCGAGGCCGGCCCAGAAGAGGAAATTCGCGTGATAGGCCCACCAGGTGCGCTCCGGGTGGGCGCCCGACAAACCGGCGAACACCAGGACGCCGCCGATGATCGCGGCCACAGCGCCGATGAGCGTGAAGCGGCGTACGGGGGCCTGGCGCGCCTTCTGCGCGAGATCCGCGCGCGTGGCGACGGGGCGGGGGGAGGGGGGGGCGGCGCTCACTGCGGGCCCCTCCCGCCGCGCTCCAACACCTGCAGACTCCGGACGTAGTTCACGACGTCCCAGCGGTCCGTACCGCGGACCTTGTCCCCGTAGCGGGGCATCAGGCCGCGGCCCATGCGTTGCGCGTCGACGACCATGCCGTACACGTACCCGTCCGAGAGGCGCGGCCGCGTCGCGTCGACGAGCGACGGAATGCCCGGGAAGGGCCCACCGCCCTGCAGCGAAATCGGGCCGTCTCCGCGGCCGCGCTCGCCGTGGCACACCAGGCAGTACGTCTCGTACACCCACTTCCCGTGGTTCAATGACTCGGCGGTGCGGGTGCGCGGGTTGGCGAGGCGATCGGCATTGTCCCTGGTCACCGGCAGCTCACCGCCCGTCACGGGCACCGTTCCCTCCACGGGCGCAATGGGATGCGCGTACGGCTTGACGTTCCGCTGATGCCGCATCGTGGAGAACCATCCCACCTTGTGCACCACGTCGTCGGGGTTGCACGCGCCGAGCACGAGCGCGAGTCCCGCGAGGCCCAGCCCCCGCCTACCCACGGCGCACTTCCTCGGCCCCGGAGCCCTTGAGCAGCGCTTCCGCGGCGGCGGCCTTGGCGGGCTCGGCGGGCACGAAGACGCCGAACTTGTCGTTCGTGAACCGTGGGTCCCATTGGATCGTGCCGAGGCGGCGCGCGGCGAACGCCGCGTTGAACACGATGCCGAGAATCGTCGAGAGCGCCCCGAACAGTACGGTCATTTCGAACATGATCACGACGTAGGGCGGGATCGCGCCGATGGGCTTCCCGCCGACGACGAGGGGCCAGTCGTAGGACATCCACAGCGTGAGCCATGCGCCGACCGCGCAGCCCGCGATGCCGCCGATGAGCGTGAACATCCGCACGGGACTCACCGCTTGGCCGAGGGCGTCTTCGATCTCGTGCCGTGGGATGGGCGAGTACACCGTGAAGTCGGTGTGGCCCGCGGCGCGCAACTTCCCGATGGCCTCGAGCGTGGCATCGAGATGCGTGAAGACGCCGAGCACTCCGGCGGTGGGCGGCGGCCGGAAGATGTCGTGCAGGGGCTTGGGCAGAGGGATCATGCGTGGGCCCTCGAGCCGGCATGCGCGCGCCGCGGCGGCGGCAGCACTTCCTTGACTTCCGAGATCGAGACGGCTGGGAAGTTCTTCACGAACAGGAGGAACCACATGAAGAACCACCCGAAGCTCCCGGCCATGATGCCCCAGTCGGCCCAGGTCGGGTTGTAGACGGCGCTGACCCAGGGCGTGTACGGCTCGCCGGCGAGCGACACGACGATGATGACGTAGCGTTCGAACCACATCCCGATGTTCACGAAGATCGAGATCACGAACAGCGCCGTCAGGTTGGTCCGGATCGTCTTGACCCAGAGGAGATGGGGCAGGAACCCGTTGCAGATGATCATCGTCCAGGTCGCCCACCAGTAGGGCCCGAAGGCGCGGTACCAGAAGGCCGCGCGCTCGACGGGATTGCCGCCGTACCAGGCGACGAAGTACTCGCAGACGTACGCGTACCCGACGATCGAGCCGGTCAGCAGGCAGAGCTTCGAGAGGTTTTCGAAGTGGTGCACGCTGATCAGCTCTTCCAGGTGGAAGAGCTTTCGGATCGGCACGAGCAGCGTGATCACCATGGCGCACCCCGAATAGATCGCGCCGGCGACGAAGTACGGCGCGAAGATCGTGGCGTGCCAGCCCGGCACGATCGCCATGGCGAAGTCCCACGACACGACGCTGTGCACCGACAGCACCAGCGGCGTCGCGAGGGCGGCGAGGTACAGGTAGCCGCGGGTGTAATGGCGCCATTCCTCGTTGGTGCCACGCCACCCGACCGAGCACAGCGTGTACAGCTTCTTGCGCCACCCCGTCGCCAGATCGCGCACCGCCGCGATGTCGGGGATGAGCCCCATGATGAGGAACACCGTCGACACCGTGAAGTACGTCCCGATCGCGAATTCGTCCCAGATGAGCGGCGACTTGAAGTTGGGCCAGAGACCGCGCTCGTTGGGATACGGCACCAGCCAATAGAAGTACCACTGCCGCCCGATGTGAATCAGGGGAAAGAGACCGGCGGTCATCACGGCGAACACCGTCATCGCTTCCGCGGTGCGATACACCGCCGTGCGCCACCCCGAGCGGAACAGGAACAGGATCGCCGAGATCAGCGTTCCCGAGTGCGCGATGCCCACCCAGAACACGAAGCAGGTGATGAATACCGCCCAATACACCGGGTGGGAGTAGCCCGCGAGCCCCAGGCCGTAGCGCAGCAGGAACAGCAGCGTGATGATGCCGATGGCGAGCAGCGCCACCGCTGCGCCGAGCAGGAGGAAGTACCCCCGGCCGGGATTGCCCAGGGTCCGCGCGATGGTGCGCGTGACGAAATCGTACGTGACGCGGGGCGTGGGCTCAGCCATCGGCCACGACCCGTGCCAGGTAGGTGACGGCGGGCTTCGTGTTCAGCCCCGCGAGCACGTGATACCCCCGCGGGTCGCCGGCTAGTTTGTAAACCTGTGAATTGCGGTCGTGGAGGTCGCCGAACACGATCGCCTCGGACGGGCAGGACTGGGCGCACGCCGGCACGATGTCGCCGTCACGCACGTTGCGGTCCTCGAGGCGCGCCTGGTTCTGCGCGCCGCGGATCCGCTGCACGCAGAAGGTGCACTTCTCCATGACCCCCTTCTCGCGCACCGTCACGTCGGGGTTCAAGAGCATGTGGAGCGGCTCCGGCCACGCCTCCCACCCGCCCCCCGGCTCCGCATAGTTGTACCAGTTGAAGTAGCGGACCTTGTACGGACAGTTGTTCGAGCAGTAGCGCGTGCCGACGCAGCGGTTGTAGACCTGGCCGTTGAGGCCGTCGGGCGTGTGATACGCCGCGTACACGGGGCACACCGGCTCGCACGGCGCGTTGCCGCACTGCTGGCACATCATCGGCGAGTTGACGGCGCTGTGCGGCCGCCCGTCCTCGTCGGTCATCCAATAGCGTTCGATGCGGAGCCAACTCATCTCGCGCCCGCGCCTCAGCAGCTCCTCGCCCACCGTCGCGAGATTGTTCTCGGCATAGCAGGCGGTCACGCACGCCGAGCACCCCGTGCACTTGGCCAGATCGACGGCCAGGCCCCAGCGCGGCTGGTCGCCCCGGTAGTCACCCAGCTCCGTTTTTTCGAACTGACGCTCGCCCCACCACTCGACCGACTCGCGCGCGTACTCGGGCGTCTCTTCGTAGTGGAAGGGGTGATCGCCGGCGTGCAGGGTCTTGGCGCGTGCGAGACTCAGCACTTCGACCGAGCCCTTGCCCCGCTCGCGCGGGCTGCCCTCGACGGTCGCGAGCTGCTTGTGGTCGCCGGTCTTGGTGACGCTCGCCCGCACGGCAAAGTTGCGGCCGCCGTCACCGTTGGCCTGCGCGCCGAGCAGCTCGAAGGCGTTGAAGGAGCGGTCCTTGGCGTAGCGCCCGTAGGCGGCGTGCCCCTGCCCCGTCGGCACTGCCACGACGTCGGGCCGCACCGTGGCCGTGATCCACACCGGTGCGGAGACGGCGCCGAAGGCCGACTTGAGGAGCACGATGTCCCCCGGCGCGACCGCCCATCGCGCCGCGGTGTCGGGGTGGACCTCCACCCAGCCGTGCCACGCGATCTTCGAGACGGGATCCGGCAGCTCCTGCAGCCACGGCTTGTTGGCGCCGCGGCCGTCATGGAGCACGGGATGCGGGAACACGACGACGGTCTGGTCGCCGGGACCCTCGAGGGGAGGCGAGGCGACGTCGATGCTTGCGGCCGATTCGGCGAGCCGCACGGCACGTGTCGGAGCCTCGCCGTAGATGCCGCCCTTGGCGAGCGCGTCGAACCAGAACTGCTCGAAGCTCCTCCCGGCCCCGAAACGGCGATGCAGCTCGCGCCACTTCTCCTGCAGATAGTCCTTGAACGTGCCGCTCCGCCCGGCGAGGCGAAGCACGGCGTCGCCCGTGGCGGTCACGCCCGGAAAAACCGGCGGCGTGACAGGCTGCTGCAGCGCGTAGACGCCGGCGCGGGGCCGGCTGTCGTTCCATTGCTCGAGCGGATGCAGATCCGGCAGCACGAGGTCGCACGCCCCCGCGGTCTCGTCGAGGTAGGACGAGAAGCTGACTTTGTAGCCGACCTTGCCGAGCGCCTGGGTGAACGCGCCCGGGAGCGAGTGCGCCGGATTGGCGCCGTGGACGAGCAGCAGCGCGACGCGGCCTGCCGCCATGTCGGCGGTGAGCGCCGCGGCGCCCGAGAACGGCGCGACGCCGCCCGCCGCCAGGTCGGCCCCGAACCGCACCAGCGTGCCGACGGCGCCGACGACGTAATTGAGGATGTTCACCGCGGCGACGATGTCGGCGCCGTTCGGATATTGCGCCGCCACCCCACCGGCGACGGCGAGCCCGCCCTTCGAGCGCGCGAACTCGGTCGCGAGGCGCACGATCGCGTCCGCCTCGAGACCGACCGCGGCGGCCACCGCGGCCGGCGTGTGCTGGCGCAACAGGCCGGCGAGACGGGCTGCGTCGGCGGGGACGGCGGCGAGACGACGGCTGACGATCACCTGCGCCATCGCCAGGGCGAGCAACCCTTCGGTGCCGGGCGCGGCGGCGATCCACTCGTCGGCGTTCATCCCCGTGAGGGACATGCGCGGGCCGACGAACACGAACTTCGCCATCGAGGCATCGCGTCCGGCGCCGAAGCTGTGGGCGCGGGCGAAACCGTTCTGGAACCCCACCGGTGAAAGCCAGGTATCGAGGAAGTCGGCGCCGAACGAAATCACGTACTTCGCGTTCGCAAAATCGTACGACGGCACCGTGCCCGTCCCGAAGGCGAGCCGGTTACCCTCGCGCAGGGCGTCGAACCCGAACGCCTCATAGCTCAGGCGGCGGCCCCCGACCTGTCTCATCCACTCGTCGACGAGGTCGCCGAAGGAGGATGCCTCGGCCCCCGTGACGAACACGATCCCCTTGCCCTGGGCCTCACGCACTTTCGCGGCGAGCCGCTGCAGCGCGCCGTTCCAGTCGATCGCCTCAAAGCCGCCGGCCGCATTTCGCACCATCGGCCCGACGACGCGGTCGGGATTGTAGAGTCCCTGCAAGGAGGCCTGACCGCGTGCGCACAGCCGGCCGTGGTTGATGGGCGACTCGGGATTGCCCTCGATTTTGACCGCCCGCCCCTCGCGCACACGGACCTGGATGCCGCACCCCGCCGCGCACTCGCGGCAGGTGGAGGCGTAGTAGGTCGCGGTCCCCGGGATCTGGTCCTCGGGCTGCACGAGATAAGGAATCAGTTTTTCGGTGGGCTCGGGCCCGATGCCGCAGGCGGACACCGCCGCGGCCCCGGCGCCGGTCACGCCCAGCACCTTGAGGAACCGTCTGCGATCTAGTAGTGACACAGCGTGCAGTCCTTGCTCACCTTGTTCTCCACGTGACAGCGCACGCACCACCCCATGCGTAGGGTCGATACTTGAGACACCTGCGGCATGCGCTGCACCTCGCCGTGGCATTTCGTGCACGCCTGCACGCCCAGGGCCTTGATGTGCCGTTGGTGCGGGAACCGCACGAAGCCGGGCAGGGCGTGGACGCGGATCCACTCCGGCGGCTTTCGCTCCCGCCACGCGTCGCGGACTTTCTTGATCTCCGCCTGGTGCGACGGCGTCGAGCCGCCAATCAGCTGATGGCAACCGATGCACGTCTGCAGCGCCGGAATGCCCGGCTCGCTCGACACCGTCACGGACGAGTGGCAATACAGGCAGGGGATCTGGTCCTGGCCGGCGTGGATGTCGTGACGGAAGAAAATCGGTTGGCGGGGACCGGCGAGGTCCCCTGTGTCCTGCACGACCGGCGCCTGGTATCGGCCGGCGGGCTGAGGGCTCTGGGCTGCCGCGGGCAGCGCCACGAGCAGCGAGAGCACGACAGTCTTCGTCACCAATGCGGTAGGCCTCGATGGCGAATCAGTGACCCGAGAGGCGGGCGCCGCAATGTATCCCCGGACGGGAACGGCACACAAGGCCGTCAATCGGGCCGGGCCAACAACTGGTACTTGAGATGCACCACGTCGACGAACGCGCCGACAGCGTCGAGATCGGTGAACGCCATCCAGCACAAGCGAACGCCGTCCGACATCACGCCGTCGCGCACCGCTTGCTTGATGAGGCGCGGCAGTCCGTTGGTGCCGCCGATCTCCTGCTCCTCGGCCGGCGTGAGGACGAACGTACCGCTCACGCCGGACTGCATGGGATGCAGGTACCCGAGCTTGCGCCCGCCGACTTCGTACATCCACACCCACTTCCAGGTCGTGCCGAGGTAGACGACCTGCTCGGTCACGTGGCGGAGGGCGCGCAGGGACTCGCGTGCCTTGCGGAAGCGTTGCGCGGCGCGCGGCGGGAGGTCGCGGACCGGCTGGTCGGATTTGGGCCGTTGGCGCGGGCTGAGATACAGGTGCGTCGCCCAGTAGGTGAGCGGCTGCTTGGTCATGGCGCCCCAAAGGTACGGGCTCGGTCAAGAGTGATTCCCGAGTCGATCACTCGGGATGTAGCAGGCGCGCGGCAGCCCGAAACCGGCCCGGATCGAGCAGGCGGCCGCACGACTGCTGGGGCACCGCCATGCGCCCGTCCCTCCCCATCGAGAGCTTGATGACATCGACGTTGCGGCCGTACCAGCGGCTCGACGGCTCGAGGTCGGAGGGATACACGAACCGCGGCAACGCCGCCGCGGCGAGCGCGCCCTGCGAGCCGATTCCCGACTCGGGCATCGTGCCCGCCCACAGCTCGGCGCCGTACTCCTCCGCGAGGCGGTAGACACGGCACACTTCCGAGAGGCCGCCCACGCGATGGACCTTGATGTTCCAGACGCGCGGGCCGTCCAGCTCCATCACCTGCCGGGCCGCGCGCGCGTCGCGGAGCGTTTCGTCGAGGCAGATCGGGGTTTTCAAGAGTTGTCCGAGCCGCGCGTGACCGACCAACTCGTCGGGGGCGAGGGGCTGCTCGATGTAGAGCAGGTCCGCGTCGTCCAGCGTGCGGAGCGCACGCTCGTCCCGCGGCCATTCGTAAGCGCCGTTCGCGTCCACGGTCAGGGGCACGCGCGGCCCCCCGGCCATTCCCTCGCGCGCCGCGCGCAGGGCGGCGCCGTCCCAGCCCGGCGCGACCTTGATCTTGACGCGGCGGTAACCCAGCTGCAGCGCGTCGTAGACCCAGCGGGTGAGGACGTCGGGACGGCGGTCCGGCGGGATGCCGAGCGCGACGCCGCACTCCACGGTGGCCGCCGGCCGCACGCCCAGCCGCTCGGCCAGGAGGGTGGCGACCCCGGTGCCGCGCGCATTCGCCTCGAGGTCCCAAGCGGCGGTCTCCACACCCGCGCGGGCGAACCAGTTGCCGCGGACCCCGTCGCGGAGCGCGTCGTCCAGCGCTTCGACCGAGGCGAACTCCCGGCCGGCGACGCGCGGGATCAGGACGTGCTCGATCAGGTAGCGCGCGCCGGCGAGCGTCTCCTCCGAGTAGAACGGCAAGTGGAAGGGCGGGCATTCGCCGTAGCCGGAGTGGCCGGCGCTGTCGTGCAGCACGACGACGAGCGAGCGCCGCTCGGCGATCGCGCCGCCCGAGATGACGAACGGCTCGACGAGGGGGAGCGTCAGCTCGTAGAGATCAACGCGGGCGATGTGCATCGGGCACGAGATCGAGAAAGTACAGCGCGCCGCCTCGGCGCTCGAGCACTCCTCCCTTCTCAAGATCGAACATCGCAGCAATCAGTCCGTCTCGTGGATCGAACACCAGCTTGTGTAAGGCGCGCTGCGTACGGGAACCTCCGGTGGCCGGGTATTCCTCGAGCGGAAGCTGAAAGAACGTGTGCAGCTGTACGGCGGAGCAGCCGCGACGGGCGTAGTCCACGATGAGGCGGCCGGAGGAGATGCCTCCCGTGCCGGATAGATCCGGGATCCCCGGGCTTGCGACCGAAGGGAGTCCTTTCAGGGCGCCCGGGGTCAGCCGAGCCAACACGCGGAGGTTGCGTTCGCTCAATTCAGGTCCGCCGTAGGCTACCTTGGCGACCGGATCGAACAGCCGGTTGAAGACGACCAGGGCGTCCGCTCCGCTCGCGGCTTCCATCATCTCCCTTTGGAAGTCGTCGTCGAAGCGGGCGTTCATGAGCTTCATCGCGAGCCGGACCGTCGCATGCGCGCGGATGCGCGCGGGCACTTCTCGCAGCCACCGAAGAATCTGCGCCTTCTCGTCCGCCAGAGGGTCGCCGGCCAGCGTCGGCGAGAAGTCCTTCTCGAGGGGGAGGGGCGGATCGCCCCAGGCGTCCGCGAGCGCACGGGTCGTGAACGCGTATTCGTCATCGCGAAATGGCTCATCGAGCCGCGGCAAGTGATACTTCACGGACGGGACCGCGACGAGGCGCCCGGCGCGGGTGAGGTCGCGCGCGACGCGCACGAGCGCCAGATACTCCTCGAATGACCGATCCCATCCCCTGCCCTTCCACGTCACCGTCCATCCGTCGCCGCGGCGTTCGACTTTCATCTTGGTCTCGTGAATCGCCCACGCCGCCATGGCCTGCGCGCCGGCCGCGTTCTGGGCGATGACGGTCTTGAGGACGGCAAAGGCCAGCCCCGCGTCAGCGTCGGTCTCGAGTTGATTCTCGTTCAGCGACAACTGGCCCGACCCTTTCCCGATCGGGTGCGGGACGGGCTCGCCGAGGTAGCGGCCCGAGAGGTCGATCGCGTACGCCTCGCGCACGTGCGCGGGGAAGTCGCGCGGCAGCGCCCGCCCGAATCGTTCGAAGTCGCTATCGAGCAAAGCGGGAGAGCCGGAATTGCGCATCGGGCGCCTCCCCCGTGAGGACCAGCCGTGCGACGAGCTCACCCACGGCGGGACCGTGCTTGAAGCCGTGTCCCGACCCGCCGCCTACCAGCCAGGCATTCCCCGCCTCCGGGTGCCGGTCAATGATGAGATGCTCGTCGGGCGAGTTCTCGTACTGGCACACCCGCGCCTCGACCAGGGGCGCGCCTTTCAATCCGGGGAAACGAAAAGCGAGGTAGTCCCGCGCCGTCCGCAGGGCGTCCTCGCCGGGGATCCGCTCGCCGCTCGTGGGATCGAACGCGGGGCCGCGCGTATCGTCCGCGACCTTGAACCCGCGCCATTCATTCCCGGGGATCCCGTACATGAAGCGGGTGGCATGATCCGCCCAGACGGGGAGCGCTTCCTCGGTGAAGCGGCGGTCGCCCGGCGGGGTGCCGAAGAAGAATACTTCCTGGCGCGTGGCGCGCACGCGATCGCCGATCGCGTCGGGGAAGAGCGATCCCAACCACGGGCCGCACGCAAAGACAAAGCGATCAGCCGTGAGGCTGCTGCCGTCAGATAACGTCACCGCGGCGAGCTCCCCAGCCCGGGGTTGCACGGGCGCCTGCACGGCGAGCTGCCGATACTCCCCGCCTTCGGCGAGGAAGTCCTCCAGCACGGCGGCGCAGGCGCGGCGCGCCGTGAGATAGCCGCCCTCTCTTTCGAAGATGGCCCAGCGCACGCGCTCGCAGTTGATCTGCGGGTAGCGCCGCGCGACCTCGGCGCCCGTCAGCTCCTCGAACGAGACGCGCGCGTCTCGGAGCAGCGGCAGCGCCGCTTTCTCGTACTCCTCCTCGCCTTCGACCAGCCACAGCACACCGATCCCGTGGTACAACTGCCGGCGCCAGCGCTGTTCGTGTTCCTTCCACAGCGCGAGCGCACGCACCGCCATCCGCGTGTAGACCGCGCGCGGGCCATAGGTCGCGCGGATGACTCGCGTCTCGCCGCCCGAGCTGGCGCGGGCGTGGCCGGGTCCCCAGGCGTCCAGCAACGTGACCCGGGCGCCGCGACGCCGCACGAAGAGAGCGGTCCAACCGCCGAACGCCCCCGCCCCGACGACGACCACGTGCGGTTGCTTGCTCATCGGGATCAAGCCTCCGAGCGCGACAGCCGCGCACGATTTGAGAAATGACCGCCGGACTACCGTAGCCGAGCCTCGCGCACGGCCGCGCGAACGGCCTCTCGTTCCGCGGCAGGCAGCGCGGGACCCCACGGATCATCGCACGCGTCGTCCGGGATCACGCCGTCGGCAGCGAGCGCCCAGAGCATGCGGCGAATGTAGCCTTCCATTGGAGAAACGAACGTCGTCTGGGCAAAGGCGTCCAGCTGCGTGGACAGCCGCAGGAAGACGTCGGTGGCCCCATCGCGACAGGCGTTAATCAGATTGGCCTGGAGGGTGGTGAGCGCTGCGCCCATCCCGATCAAGGCTGCTCGCGCGCCCATCTGGAAAGAGTAGCCGAGAAAACGGTCCTCGCCCGTGATCAACAGCTGCTCCGGGTGCTCACGCATCAGGGCGGCGATGCGCTGGAACGTCATGACCGAATCGAGCGTCGCGACCTTGATGCCGATGACGCCGGGGAGAGAGAGAAGCCCGTGGAGAGTGGCGTCGTCGTAGGAGACCCCGCCCGCGGCTTCATACAGATAGAAGGCGATGACGGGGAGCTCCTGGGCCAGCGCCGCGTGGTAGGCGACGGGATCCTCCCGCCGCGGGAACGCGAGCAGCGCGTCGGCGCCGCCGAGCTTCGCGTCCCGCGCCATGGTGACCGAGTCCGCCCCCGCCACGATCACCTTGTCCGGCACGGTGGCACGCCACGCCGCGAGCACGACGCGGCGCTGCTCCGGCGCGAGCCATGGTCCCCGCCCCGTGTGGGCCCAGACCGCAACGCCGGCGATGGGTTGAGCGGCCATCCACCGGGCGTACGCACGCTGGGCGTCCTCGGCCAAGACCCGACCGCGAAACGGAACGGGGACGGCGGGGACGAGGCCCCACTGCAAGCGGGCGGTCAGGGCGGTCGGGGCGGTCGGGGCCTTCAGGGCGCGAGCATCGTGCACACGTTGCCGCACTCGATGGCCGAGTGCTGCTCGGACGTCAATTCCAGGAGATCCAGCTTCGCGATGCTGTTCTCCGGAATCCGCAGGGGCTGGCCCGTGCCGAAGACAAACCGCTGTGCCGTGACGGTTTCGAGCAGCGTCTTGAGATGATCCTCGGGCGGTCCCCAGATCCAGCAGATGTCCCACCAGATGCGGCCCGCCTCGTCGGGGGTCGAGCCGAAGTGCACTTCCTCGACGAATCCGCGGTCGGCGTGGGTCACGAGGAGGCGTACGTCGGCGTCGCTGCGGATCAACGCGCGCACGGCCGCCGCCGGCAGCTCGGGGACGACGTCGTTGGGGTGGCGCTGGCGGTTGTCCTCGAGCCGCACCGCGACCATCAGCGGGATCCGCGCGGCGCCGCAGGCCGCCGCGAGCACGCGCATCGCGCCGCCCGCTGGGTCGAGGCCGAGGTAGAGCGGATCGCAGCGCACCGCGGGCGCGCCGGCGTTGACGGCGTCGGCGAGGGCCTGCTCCCACTGTGCGAGCCCGGGATGCACCACCGGAACCGGCTTCAGTCGCTTCTGTTTGCCGGTCGTCGCGAGCAGCCAGGGGTTGCCCTCGGTGGGATCGCGCCAGAAGAGGCTCGGCAGATGCGTGACCCAGGCCTCGTCGATCTCGAGGCGGTCCATCGCCGCAAGCACGGCCTCCGGCGCCGTGCCGGGCACTTTGCGCCAGGGATAGGCGCCCAGGAACGCGTTGACGTCGATGCGCATCAGTCGGCGGGAAAGGCCCCCGCCGGAAAGATCCGGGCGGCGTTCTTCCAGCGGACCAGGGCCAGCTCTTCCTTGTTGAGGAGCGTCTCGAGATGGAGCAGCTTGGCCCAGCCCGTGTCCATGGTGAGGTCGGTGCCCCAGAGCAGCCGGCTTACGCCGACTGCGGCGACGCACGCCTCGAGCATGCCGCCGTCCACGCCACTCCCCGAGAGGTCCACGTACACATTACCGACGTCCCGCACGGCGCGGAGCGAAGGTAGCCAGTCGCCGCCCCCACCGATGTGGGCGAGGATGAACGCGACCTCGGGGTGCCGCCCGGCCAGCGTGCACAGCTCTGCGGCGTCGGAAGCCTCCTGGCCCGGCCAGTCGCGGCGGCGGTGTTGCCAGACGTGCTGCAGCACGGGGACGCCGTGGCGGCGGGCCAGCTCGGCCACCGGATCGAGTAACGCGTCGTCGGCGCGGCGGCTGGCGGCCAACTTGATCCCGATCATCCCGGCGGTGAGGCACCGCGTGATCTCGGCGCGGGCGTGCTCGGTGAAATTCGGATTGACACACACGTAGCCGCGGATGCGCTGCGGCTGCTGCTGCTGGAGCGCGAGCAAGGCGTCGTTGCCCGAGGTGACGTCGGCGGGCGACGGGAAATAGATCGGGGAGGTCCGGCCCCAACTGCCCAGGATGGACGCCACGTGCACCGTGATGCCGATCACCTCACCGGCGGCGAGCCGGCTGGCATTGCGCTCGCGCCAGTCGGCGCGGGGCGTACGATCGTGATAGAAGTGGGCGTGCACGTCGATGAGCATGGCTCAATAATGTGCTATCTTGGGGTCACCAACAGCCCCTCCTGGGAGCGCTCCATGGCGATGAAGCTGGTGGACATCAACCGCGTCACGGCGATGCTGCTGCGGCCCGGGACCACTTGGAAGATGATCGACGGCGAGTTCACCAAACCCGTCGACCTGTATAAGAAGTGGATCCTGCCCCTGGCCGCCATCGGGCCGGTGTGCAGCACGATCAGCATGGTGATCTTCGGCCAGCGGGTCCCGTTCACGAGCCTCACGACCCGCGTGGAGATGACGACCATCGTGACGCGCGGCGTCACCGCCTACGTCCTGGCGCTGCTCGCCATCTTCGTGCTCGCGCAGGTGATCAACGTGCTCGCGCCCACCTTCGACAGCCATCGGAACGACGTGCAGGCGCTCAAGGCGGCGGCGTACTCGAGCACGCCGATGTGGCTCGGCGGCGTGTTCGCGTTGATCCCCCAGCTCTGGCCCGTCGGGCTGCTGTTCTCCCTCTACAGCCTGTTCTTGCTGTACCTGGGGCTCCCGGTCGTGATGAAGGTGCCGAATCACCAGGCGGCGGGGTACACGGCGGTCGCGCTGATCGTAGCCCTCGTCGAAATGTTGCTCGTCGGCGCGATCACGAGCTAGACCCCGCGCAGCACCTCGTCGAGGATCGCGAGGGAGCGATCCACCGTGCCCTCATCGTGGGCGAGGGAGACGAAGTTGTAGGCCGTCCGCTTGAAGAGCAGCCCGCGCCGCGCGCAGCCGAGCGCGACCGCCCGCGACGGCGCTTCGCCGGAAAAGTGCAGAAACGACATCTCCGCCATCCCCGCCACCCCGGTGATCACGCCGGGGTGGCTTTTTTGCAGGTGGTGCAGGCCGTGCAGCAGCCGCGTGCCAACACGATGGAGGTGGTCGCAGACCCCCTCGCGGGTGAACACGTCGAGGGTCGCGCGGGCGGCGGCCAGGGCCACGCTCTCGGTGGCGAGCGTCGACGAGATCCACGTCCGCGTGACCCCGGACATCAGGTCCGCGCGCCCGCCGACTGCCGCGAGCGGGAAGCCGTTGGCCAGCGCCTTGCCGAGCACTACCAGATCGGGCCGCACGCCGTAGCGCTCGGCGGCGCCGCCGATCGCGAGCCGGAAGGCGGTCTTGATCTCGTCGAACACGAGCACCGCGCCCACCCGCTCGGTTTCGCCGCGCAGCGCGTCGAGCCACTCACGGCTCGGCTCCGCCACGACCACGGGCTCGATCACCACCGCGGCGAGGCCAGGGCCGCGCTCCCGGATTGCCTCGCGCGCGGCGGCGACGTCGTTGAAGGGCAGCTCGGCGAACAGCGCCTTGACGCCCGCCGGTATGCCTTCCGCCCCGCCCTGGCACCAGTCGAGCCACCCGTGGTACCCGCACCCGAGCACATGCTCGCGGCCGGTGGCGACGCGCGCGAGCCGCACGGCCGCAGCCACGGCTTCGGCGCCGGTCTTGAGGAACCGGACGCGCTCAAGCCAGGGAATCCGCGCGGCGAGCGCTTCAGCCAGCTCCTCTTCCATCACTGGCGGCAGGGGGCCCACGACGCCGTCGGCGACGGCCCGCGCCGCCGCCTCCGTCACCGCGGGGTGGCCATAGCCGAGTGCGACGGCGCCGAGGGCCATGACGTAGTCGACGTATTCGCGGCCGCTCGAGTCCCAGACGCGGCAGCCGGCGGTGCGCACGAGCCGCGTGGGCGCCTCGGGCCCGGGGTCGGGCCCGAACAGCGCCTCGGGACGCTTGCTACCGGTCGACGTGAAGCCCGGAACGCGCCAGTCGCTCACCGTATTTCACCACCTCGATGGCCATTGCGCGGAGCAGCTTGACCTCGCGCGCGTCGAGCGGCGTGCGGTGCGCCAGCTCCCGCATCGTCCGCATGATCCCTTCGGCATTCCTGGTCTTGAAAAAGTCGACCGCGCGGAGCGCGCGGTCGACGTCGTCGAACAGCCGTTCCAGATCCTCCGCGGCGGCGGGCTCCGACCGGCGCCGTGGGGCCTTGAAGGGGAGCGCCTCCACCCCGCGGGCCAGCGCCAACTCGTAGAGCATCACCACCACGGCATGGCCCAAGTTCAACGACGCGTAGGCTGGGTCCGTGGGGATCGTGACGACGCGGTGGCAGCGGTCGAGGGCCTCGTTCGACAGCCCCTTGTCCTCCCGCCCGAAGAGCAGCGCCACCGTGCCGTCCTCTGCGAGCGCGGTGATCTCCGCGGCCGCTTCGCGCGGCCGTTGGAGGTTGCGCTTGGCGGTTCGCCCCCGTGCGGTGAACCCCACGACGTGCACGCAGTCGGCGAGCGCCTCCTCGAGCGTGGCGTACGTCCGCACGCGCGCCAGGACATCCTGCGTCTGGTGCGCGATGCCTTCCACGCGATACGCCTCGTACTCGCGGGGCGCGACCAGCCGCAGATCCCGGAACCCGAAGTTCTTCAGGCCGCGCACGACGTGGGCGATGTTGACGAGATCCTGCGGCTCGTGCAGCACCACGACGATCATCGCGGGCGCCTCAACCGACGAGATCCACCACCCCGAACCGGCTCGGCTGCTGCCGGTCGCCGCGCAGCCAGACCCATCCGTTGCCTCCGCTCCAGACGAGTTGTCCCGCGCGCCGGATGCGCCCGGGGAGCATCTCGTTAATGATAAGGTCGAAGGCGATGCGGGCGCCTAGATGCGGCCGTGCCTCCGCTGGCCACGGTACGCGCACGGTGACCGCGTAGCCGTTCTCGGTGCGCCGCCAAGCACCTTGGACGCCCGACGGATCCCCCGTCGTGCCACTCGTGGCCCGGACCCGGATTGTCGCGTTGGCGTCGGGAACCACCAGGTAGCCGACGTACCCTTCCCCCGTCCCCCGTCCCGCGTCCCCGCCGATGTACAGCTGCAGGCCGTCGGAGTGGATGTCGTCTGGCTCGTTCTCGAGCCGCAGCGCCGGCGCGTCGGCGGGACGGAAGCAGAGGTCCGGCTTCGTCACCTCCACAGCCAGGTACAGCGCGGTCTCGTCCCAGGCGGCGTAGGCGACCGCCGACAGCTCGTCGGGGCCGGGATAAGCGTCCTCACTGCGCCGGTACTGGTCTTCGAGCCCGAGGTGCAAGGGCTCCAGGGTGTCGAACCCGGCGAGCGTACCGTCGAGCGCGGGCGCCGCGGCGACGCGCAGCGCGACACCGGCGGCCGGTGTGGGCCCCTCGAGCTCGAGCAGCGGCGCGAAGGGCGGCGCGACCTCCCGCATCCCGCGCAGCGACAGCTCCTTCCCCGAGGCCTCGATGTCCCACTCCGTTCCCGTGAACCGGTGCCGCTCGACGCCCCCGCCGGTCTCGACCTCCACCACATCCCCGCTCGCGCGCACACCGCGAACCAGCGGGTCCGCCGCGTGCGGCTCGAGCACGGCCACGCAGCGCAGGTTCCGCCCGCGGGCGCGAACGAGGTAGAACGTGGCTCGTTCCCCTGTTCCCGGTAACCCCGGCCCCTCGGCTCGCAGCAGCTCGCCGTCGAAAACCAAATGCGCGGTCAGCCGTCGGCCGTCAGCCGTGAGACTCAGCACGACCGGCCCCGGGGCGTCGGGGATGAACCGCTCGACGCGCGAGACGAATTCGTCGTCGAGGGTTGCTGCCACCCACCGTCCGCGCGTCGCGACGTCCCCGCGGCCCGCAAAGTGCCACGGCACCTCCACCAGGTGGTCCTCACGCCCCGCCAGCTCGACGACGTCCACGAAATACGCCGGGCCCGCGACGGTCGTGCGCGTGAGGGCCCCGTAGCGCCCCCGCACCCACCCCCAGCCGTCCCCCGGCGCGTCAAACATCTCACAGGTCGCGTCGGCGGGCGCCTGGGAGGCGCCGTCCAGCCGGGGAGCGTTGTGCGCCAGGGTGGACCGGTACCAGAACAGGTCGTGTGCCACGTACGACCCCGTCCCCGGATCCGGGAGCCAGTGCACGCCGTCCGCGTGGAGCGTCAGGTGCAAGCGGTCGGGATGCCCGTGCCCGCCTCCATACGCACCGCACTCGACACTCGCGTAGCGCGTCCCAGCGCGCAGCACCGCCAGGCCCTGGGTCTCGAGGAGAACGCTCTCGGGCCGCCAGGCGTCGGGATCGCCCGACAGCTCCGGGGCCATCTCGAGGAGGGACCACCACGAGAGACGTGTGCGGGATGCGGGATGCGGGATGGCGGATGCGAAGGGCGCATCATGCAGGTACGACTCGAACAGCTCGGGCGTCGGTGAGGCCGTTCGATACAGCGCCGCCAGCCAGTTGTGCAGGTCACGTATCCCGCTTCCCGCATCGCGCATCCCGAGTTTGGCCAGTCCGACCTCCCACAGCTCGAGACACATCGGCTGCGCGAGCGAGATGCCGTAACGCGAGTCCTTGCGGGCCGGGAACGTGAAGTCCGGAAGCGCGCTCAGGGCGGGTGCGCGCAGCGCCGCGCTCAGGCGCTCGGCGAGCCGGGCGTCCCCGAAACAGTCCACCCCGGCGAGCTGCGCCCACATCGCGCCGGTGAGCAGACCCCGCAACGCGAAGAGGTGATAGTTCTCTCCTTCATACCACATCCCGTCCCGCCCGTAGCCCCGCAGCAGGTGCGCGAGAAGTCCCGTCGGGCCTTCGATCGCGCGCTGCGCCAGGTCTTCGTCCTCGAACCACACCGCGATCGCGGCGAGTGCGGCATTGTTCCACGTCTGGCGATTGGAGAAATGCTCGTCGTAGTCGCCGATCAGATTCGCCGCTTCGTCCGCCACCTGGCTCACGGCGCGGGCCGTGGCATCGTCCAGACGGTCGGCGGCGCGGAGCAGCATCGCCGCCGCCAAGTAGTTGCCGATCCAGATCGACTCGAGATAGGTCGAAAAAAACAGGCGGCTCGGCCCGAGCACGTTGTCGCGATTCGGGTAGCGCCAGTAGCGCTCGGTGTAGCCGGTGAGGATGTCCCGCGCCCGGGCGGCCGCCGCGTCGTCGACGTCGAGCGCCGCCAGGGTGGCGAGGTGCGCGGCGCGCTCGGCGAGCCACAGGTGTTGGTAGCGCGCCCAATGGCGGTCGTGCCGGTCCCCCGTCCACGTCTTGCCGCAGCGCGGGCAGCGATGGGCCGCGGGACTCCACGGATCGAACGTGAGAGCGGTTCCGTCGTCGGGACAGACGCCGCCGTCCATGGAGAGGAGTGCCTTGTGCTCGGGGATCACCGGCATGCGCGCGAGAACGGGCCGCGCCCCCTCGCGCAAATGCGCGAGCAGGGCCAGCTGGTCGGCCGACGCGACGCGGCGGGCCGCCAGCTGCTCGGCCGTCACCATGCCCGCGCCCCTTCGACCGCCCACGCAACGGGCAGCACTGTAGCGCCGGCCGCCGCCGCGGCCTGAGTGGCGGCGGCCCGGTCTCGGACAAGGAAGAACATCGTGCCGCCCGCCCCGGCGCCGGCCGCCTTGCCGCCCAGCGCGCCGGCACCGGCCATCGCCTGCTCGAGCCGCCCCATTTC
Organism: Gemmatimonadales bacterium; assembly: GCA_036505055.1. GTDB lineage: Bacteria > Gemmatimonadota > Gemmatimonadetes > Gemmatimonadales > GWC2-71-9 > 20CM-2-65-7. The sequence goes on from DASXUE010000017.1 coordinate 25,490, forward strand.
GACGGTCCGCATGGCCGGGTCGAGCGCCTGCTGGCGCGTCCAGTTCTCACCCAGCAGCGAACCCACGCGTGCGACATCGGCGCCGCGCAGGGCCTCCGCCATGGCATCCGCCACGTCTTTCAGCGCGCGCAGGGCGCCCACGACGTTCCGGTCGCCGCGCTCGTAGGCGGCCATGACCCGGGCGATCGTGTCCCCCGACACGCGCGACCGGCCGGTGTAGCAGACCACCGTCTGGCGCTCGAGCTCCGCCGCGAACTCCGCATCGAGCGTCAGCGGCTCGATGCCCACATCCGGCCCTCGGAACGTGAAGCGATGGAAGCCGCCCAGGGCGGCGGCGTACTGGTCCTGCTTGCCGCCGGGAATGCCGGCTTCCTCCGCTTCGACGCCATGGGCCTGCTCGGCGAGATCGCGCTCGGCCAACCGCTCCTGGCGTGCGGCCGTGAGGGCCGCGACGAGCGCCACGTCCATCGCGCCCGAGCTGCCCAGGCCGGACCCGGGTGGCGCATCCGAGCGCGTCGTGAGCGTGAAGTTCCCGAGGACCGGAAACATCCGGAGGGCGGCCTTCAGGAGATTGAGCTTGCCGTCCAGGACGAGCCCACCCGAATTCACGCACTCGAGCGTCTCGCCCAGGTCCTCGGACACGAGCCGGATCAGCGGACCGCCGAGCGTGAGCTCGACGCGCGCCAGGAGATTGATGGCGGCGTTGACGACGATGCCGCCCTCGCGCGTCGAGAACGGAGGCACGTCGGTCCACGCGCCGGCCCAGTCGAGCCGCACCGGCGCGGTCGCATGGAAGTGCGTCGGCAGGTCGCGGCGTCTCATGGCTGCACGCGCCAGGCGGCCACCGTCGCCAGCTCGCCCCGCACGTCCATGCGCACGCCCAGCACCCGGCGGTTCATCCCCTGCACGCCGCGGGCGTGGTAGAGCCAGGCCACGGGCAGCTGCTCAGCGAACACTCGCTGCGCTTCGGCGGGGTCACCCGGGATGGCGATCCCCGTCACGCGGCCGAGCAACTGGAGAAAGCCGAGTCCCAGGTCGCCCTGAACACCCAGCACCGCGGCTGCGAAATCGTGTCGGGGCCCGTACACCCGGGCGGTGAATGAGGAATTCTCGATCTGGTGGATCGACACGTCAAAACCGACCGCGCCGAGACGCGCCTGCAGCATCTGCTCGAGCGGCGCCTCGCCGCTGCCGACGGTGAGGATCTCGAACCTGGGGCGACGCCCCGCGAGCAAACGGCGCGCCGAGTCCGGCGCCAAGGGCAGGCGCGCCACCGGCAGATACTGCGGCATGGCCGGTGGCACGGGGCCGTCGGCAACCGAGCCGAAGCCGAAGAGATAGCCGCCAACGATCTCGTCGCGGTCGAGCGCGAGCGCGGCAGCAAGGCGCACGCGGGCGTCATCGAAGGGCGGCCGGCGCGTGTTGAACACGAGACCATACGGGAAGAGGAGGGGGTAGTCGACCACCGTCAGACCCGCATGGCGCCGCACGAAGACCGCGTGCGCGGGGTTGATGCCGGCGAAATCGAGCTCTCCCGCCACGAGCGCGGCCAGTTTGGTCGTGGGTTCATCCACGACCACGACGATCAGGCGGTCGAGCGCCGGAGGCCCGCCCAGCGCCACTGGGAAATCGGGGTTGGCGGAGAACACCCAACGGCGGTTCGGCTCGTGCGCCACGAAGCGGAACGGCCCGTTGCCGACCGGGCGGGTGTTCCACTCCGCTTGCCGCAATCGGGCATGCGGCACGGTATCGAGCAGGTGCGCGGGCAGGATCGCCAGGTCGGTGAGCACGTCGGGAAAGGTCGGACCGAAGGGTGGTTGCGTGAACCGCAATACGACTGTGGAGTCGTCGGGTCCCGTCACCGCGGCGAGCGCAGCGAGATCGGTGGCGCGCGGGTAGCCGGTGAGCGAGTCGCGCGCGGCGTCCAAGGTCCACACGACATCGCGCGCGGTCGTGGGCTCCCCATCGTGCCACCGAACGTCGGTGCGCAGCGCAAACGTCAGCGTGCGGCGGCCCTCCGACCAGCGCCACGCGCGGGCCAGATACGGACGCGGGGTGAGCGTCGAGTCGTAGCGCGCGAGGGTGGTGAGGAGGACGTAGCGCTGCACCTGCTTCGCGAGCGGGTGAATCGTGAGGAGGGGATTGATGCTCTGCAGGTCCGCCCCGGACGCGAAGAGCACGGTGCGCCCGCGGCGTTCGGGGGATGGGGCGCTACACGCGCACAGCAGGAGCAGCAGGAACGCCACTATCGGCACGGCTTGATTCTACGGCACCCGGGGCGAAAAGAAACACCCGCGGGAGTGGTCCCGCGGGTGTTGGCGCCATCGGGGGTCCCGAGAGAATCAGGCCGCCGTGCGCTCGACGGTGACGGTCGGCTCCACCCCACATCCATTGAACACGATGTGGATCGTGACGGTGCCGTCGGGCCCTGTTTTCGTGACGAGGAGCTCGCCCGAGGTAAACGCGGGACGGGTGGTGCACGCGGCGTCGTGGTGCAGCGGCGTCACGGTCTTCACGGCGAACGTGTGCGACGTCGTGCCGCGGGTCCGGCTCAGGCTCCCGTCCACCGTGAGGTCGCCGCTGGGCAGGCGGCGCATCGCGTCGAACGTCTGCCCGGGATCCGCGACGAACGTTACGACCCAGGCCTTGGCCAGCTGCGCGGCGCTGTTTTCGCTCGATTCGAGGTCGGTGGTGGTGCTGTCGTGCAGCGAGAATGCCGACGCGGAGCGCAGCACCTGGCGCGCGCCGTTCAGCCGGGTCAGGAAGAACGAGCCGCTCGCCCGCGTCAGCTTGTGCTGGAGGTCGTCGAACGCGACGCGGATGCCGAAGTCGGTGGTGGAGGGATCGGTGATGTGGATCGATCCGGTGATCTCGAACGTCGCGCCGTCACGGCTGAAGCTGCAGTTGGGGAGCGTGAAGGTGAACGTCACGTCGTCCGGCACGTGGTCGCCGTCGGCATCGGCCGGAGGGAACGGCGTGATCGTCGGGCAATTGGTCGTGGAGCCCGGCCGATCGTCGCCGCTCGCGGCGATCCCGGCGCTCGGGAACGACGGCAACAGCAGACCACCCAGGGTGAAGCTTCCAGCGACGTCCTCCATCTCGCCGGCGACTTCCCGCCCCACGAGCTGCGCTTCGGCATCGGACAGCGACTGGGGTCCGGCCGGAGCCGCCGGCCGGTCCGGCGCGCATCCGGCGCCGACGAGGGACAGCAGGGCGATGAGCCCGAGTGCGTGATCCGTCGTTCGATGTGACATGGGCGACATAGGCTGCCTCCTGGAATCGCACTACTTTACGGACATGCTCTCCCGCCTCGCAGCGCGTGCGCTCGCCGGGTTCGGCGTGGTGGCGGGCGTCGTGACGCTCACGTTCTTTCTGCTGCGGTTCGCGCCGGGCGATCCGGTGGAGCACTTGCTCGGTCCCGCCGCGACGGCCGATCAGCTCGCCGCGCAGCGGCACGCGCTGGGTCTCGACCGGCCAATCCCCGTCCAGTACACCGCGTGGGTGAGCCGGTTCGTCCGCGGCGACTGGGGGATAAGTATCGCAAAAGGGCGCCCGGTTCGCACGGTGCTGGGCGACGCCTGGCCCGCGACGCTTCGTCTCGTCGGCCTCTCCCTGCTCCTGAGCTACGCCCTCGGTATCGCGATCGGCGCCGTGCAAGCGCACCGGCGCGGCTCGCGCACTGATACCGCTCTCTCGGTGATCACCGTCACACTGTTCGCGGTTCCAGGGTATTGGCTTGGCTTGATGCTCGTCATGGTCTTCACCTACTGGGCTCGTGTGTTGCCCGCGTTCGGCGCCGCGGGTCTCGACGCCGACTACCTGACGGGCTGGGACCGCATCGTCGACGGACTGCGGCACCTCGCCTTGCCCCTCGCCACGCTCACGCTGATCGGCGTGGGCGGCTCCGCCCGCTTCGTGCGCGGCGCGATGATAGACCTCGGCGCGCAGCCCTTCGTCACGACGGCGCACGCGAAGGGATTGTCTCCATTCCAGGTGACGGGGCGTCACGTGCTGCGCAATGCCCTCACGCCGGTCGTCACGCTGCTCGGTCTGTCCCTCCCGGCACTCTTTTCCGGAGCCGTCTTCGTCGAGGCGGTGTTCGCGTGGCCCGGGGTCGGCCGCGTGCTGGTCGAGGCGGTGCAGGCGCGGGACTACCCGGTGGTCATGGCGGCCACTGCGGTGAGCGCGGGCCTCGTCGTAGCCGGGAATCTGCTCGCGGACGCGCTCGCGGCGTGGCTCGATCCGAGAATCGGGAAGCAGGAGACGTGAAACGCCTGTTACGCGACCGCCGCGGAGCGTTCGGCGCCGTGATCCTCGCGATCGTCGTCGGCTGTGCGGCCCTCGCGCCGTTCGTCACCGGTGGCGCTCCCACGGCGCAGGGCGACATCGTCGCGACTCGTTTCCTCGCGCCACTGTCCACCGACGGGACCGGCGCGTTTCACCCCCTGGGCACCGATCGTTTTGGGCGCGACGTCTGGACGCGGCTCGTGTACGGCGCCCGCGTTTCGGTCGGCGTCGGCATGCTGGCCGTGTTCATCTCGATCACGCTGGGCGTGGTGGTGGGAGCGCTCGCGGGATACGCGCGCGGCCCGCTGGCGCTCGCTCTGCTGGGGATCACCGACTTCGCGCTCGCGGTGCCGCGCGTCGTCCTGCTGCTCCTCCTCGCCGCGCTGTGGCGGCCGAGCACCGCGCTAGTCGTGGTGGTGCTGGGGCTCACCGGGTGGATGAGCGTCGCTCGGCTGGTCCACGGCGAGGTCCGCGCGCTCGCGGCGCGGCCCTTCGTCGAGGGCGCCGTGGCCCTCGGCGCCCGCCGCCTGCGCGTCCTGGCGCGGCACATCCTGCCCAATGCGCTCACGCCCGTGATCGTCGCCGCCGCCCTTGGCATCGGCAACGCGATCATGCTCGAGGCGGGCCTCTCGTATCTGGGGCTGGGGGTGCAGCCGCCGACGCCATCATGGGGAAACATGATCGCGTCGGGTCGAGATGTGCTCGTCAACGCCCCGTGGGTCGCGACCGCGCCCGGGGTGGCGCTGGTGCTGGTTGTGGTGGCGTGTACTTTGCTCGGTGACGCCGTGCGGGATTGGAGCGCGCCTAGATCTTGAGGAGCCACGCCTTCCGATACGGGACCCACATCGCCGCCAGGAAGAGCAGGACGTAACACACCGCGAACGCCAACGAGGCGTTGTACGTGCCCGCCCAGGGCTGAAAGACGTGCCGGAACAGCCAGGTGTACGTGGAGGTGGTGGAGCCGTCGGCCTCTGCCACCTTCCACAGGGTCAGGGAGCGCGTGAACAGACCCGTGAGGACGAACACGAGAATTGGGTTCGAGCCGAACACGTAGAAGGGCCAGGCCCAGCGGGTGTACCCGCGGATGTCGATCAAATAGTAGAGCGTCGCGAGCACGGTGAGTCCGAACCCCGCGGTGAACAGCACATACGAGCTGGTCCACAGGTTCTTGTTGACCGGGAACCAGATGCCCCACACCACACCCGCCAGCATCGCCAGGTTGCCCCAGACGAACATCTCGACGGCCTTGTCCACGGGCGCGACGTCCGCCAGGAGGCGGCGGCCCCATGCCACGCCCAGCAAGCACGTCGCGATGGCGGGGAACGTGCTCAGTATCCCCTCGGGATCCCAACCACCCTTCCAGCGGTGTGCGCCGAGCACGATCCGATCGACGTACGCGGCAAGGTTGCCTTCGCGCGCCAGCACGTCGGCGCCGTGGTCCGGCGCGGGGACGAGCGTCATCACGGCCCAGTAGCCGACGAGCAAGCCGGCCACGATCCAGCGCTGGGCGCGCTCAGTCGCGTATAGCGCGATGAGCCCCGTAGCGAGATAGACGACCCCGATGCGCGCCAGCACACCCATGATTCGGATTGTCGCCAGGTGATAGAACGGGAATCCGGCGAGGAGGAGCCCCAACCCCCAAATGATCGCGCCGCGGGCGAGCACCTTCCTCGTGAGCTCGGCCTTCGTCGCCCCCGCGGCCAGCCGCCGCGTGAAGGAGAGGGTGAGCGCGATTCCGACGATGAAAATGAAGAAGGGGAAGATAAGGTCGGTCGGCGTCCATCCGTTCCACTCGGCGTGGTCGAGCGGTGGGTACACGTACGACCAGCTCCCGGGGTTGTTCACGAGGAGCATGCCGGCGATGGTCAGCCCGCGGAACGCATCGAGCGAAAGCAGCCGCTGTCTCATGAGCCCGCCACGCTTTGGAGGACGCCGCCGTCAATCTCGTGTCCGCCGTCGAACGGCGCGAGCTCGTACGGGATCCCGTGCTCCCGGAGCCGCACCTCGGTGCCGGCCACCACCTTGGGGGTGAAGTACTCGTCGCGGCTGCCATACACCAGGGTGAGCCGCAGCGAGCGAAGCAGATCGACATCCGGTGGGACCTCACCACCCCAAACGATCAACCGATCGACGCGGGCCGCCCCCATCGTCGCCCAGCGACATGCGGTCGCCGCGCCCTGCGAAAACCCGAGTGCCGTCACCTTCAGCCGTGCCCGATCGAGGGATCGCAGCACGTCTTCGTATACGGCATCGAGGTATCGCACGTAGTCCTCGATCTCCGCGAGCCGATCCTCCTTCGTCATCCAGGTCGCGCCGACGCGCCGCTCGGTGGGGCTCTCGGTCAAGTAGAAGCGCGACAGGCCTTCAGGTGCGACGATCACGCGCGCGCCGTCATTGATCGGTTCGAAGTGCCGCAGAAACCGGGCGGCGAGCTGCCCGTAGCCGTGCAGGACGAACCAGACCTCCCGCTCGGGTCGTCCGATCGTGAAGTACCGCGCTGAGCGCGTGACAGAAAGGCGGTGTTCTTGCATGCTGATGGCCGATGGCTGACGGCTGACGTTCAAGTCACCAGAATCGTGACGATCTCGTGCGGCCCGGCGACGAACCGGACCGTCCGGCCCCGCTGCTCCAGCACGAGGGCCACCGATTCCCGCTCGTCGGCGCGGACGCGGTGGGCGCTCTTGACGCCATCGCCAAAGCGCCAGGCACCCGCCGCCTTGCGATCGGTCGCATTGTAACAGCGCAGCACGGTGGGGGAGCCGGCCTGCGCCGGCTTCACGGCCGACAACACGAGCCCCGTCCCCTCCAGCGTGATGTCCGCTGCCGCTAGGCGCAACGGGCCCGCATCGCGCAGCCAGACGCCGCGGATAGGCAGAAAAGCGTCCTCCCACAACTCGGGAAGGGCGTCCCCCCGCTCGAGCTGCGCTTCGGTGACGGGCGCGAGCGCCAGCTCCACGCGGCACGGGCCGAGGCCTTGTGCGCCCGGCGTCGCCATCGGCCAGCCGGCGTGGCCCGGCCGGGTCGGGAGGGCGCCGCGCGACAGCTCCCCAACGGCGCGGAGCAACGTGAACAGAAGATCGCCAGCGGCGGTCCATTCGTACTCGAAGAACCCGGGCGCGAAGAGCGCCAAGCCACGGGCCCCGCGCGCCGCGGCCACGAACCGCTGAGCGGGGGCGGTGCGCACCGGCGTCTCACCTGGGAAATCGGCCGGGTCGGCCGTCACGGCCGCCCGCGGCACGCTGCCGAACGCGGCGCCGGCCACGGCCGCGACGTCGGCGAGACCGGTCGGCACCCGGGCGCGCAGCCGATGGTAGGGCGCGCGATTGTCCAGGTCGAGTATGCAGCGGACCAGCGGGCCGTCGGCGTGCAGCTGAACGACGAGCCGCGCATCGACCCGTCGCGTGACGGGCCAGCGCGCTTCGAGCGCCGCGACGAGCGGGCCAGCCGCGAGGCGCCGCACGGTGAGCGGACCGCGGCTGCGGACCACGCGGTCTCGCGCCGGTGGGCAATAGGTGTACGTATCCCCGGCGTCCCCGGCGTCCTCCAGCCGCAGGAGATCCGGATACCGCCCGCCGGAGCGCCGGTCGACCAGCGTGAGCGCCCCGCTCGGCTCGAGCGCGACCTCGACGAATCGGTTCTCGAGCGTCCGGCCACGCACGCGTACGCCTTCCTGCTTCGGTAAGGACGCCGGCGCTCCGGGCGCCAACGCCGACACGCCGAGCCCCGGCACCGCGGGGGGAGACATCCGGAACGCCACGCGTACCTCGTCGACCTCGTCCTGATCAGGGTAGTGGCGCGTCGCGTCCAGGCGCTCCTGGGTGATGCGCGCGTCGAGGACCTGGACCGGCAGCACGCGGCCGTCCGGCGTCCGCAGGGCGAAAGGCCGATAGCCGTCCCCGCGGCGCGGTGTTCCCGGAGCCGGTCCGATCGGCACGTCGCGCCGGAACCAGGTGATGTCGGCGACGACGACCCCGCCGCGTGGACGGGCCGCGGGATTCCACAAGACGAGCGCGCCCGTCGTTTCTCCATCGCGCTCCCGTGCGGCGTCGGGATCGTGTCCCGCCAGGTCAAACAGCGCACCGCGCGCGAGTTCTCCGGAGAGGGCCTCGACCTGGGCGAGCCGTTCGGCGGCCGCAGCGGCGACCGCGTCGCTCGTGCAGCCCGCGAGGGTGTCGTGGAACTGGGCGCGCACGAGTGTGCGCCAGGCGACGTCGAGCAGCGGGCGCCGGTCCCGGCCGCCGTAGCGCCGCGCCAGCGCGGCGAGCGGTTCGGCGCAGCGCTCGAGCCCCAGCTCCGCCACGCCGTGGCGGCGCTTGAGGGGCGCGCGGGTCCCGTGCACACCCTGCAGTGTCCAGGTGTAGCCGTACGACGAACGGAGCTCCCCCACGAGCGGGGCTGCGGCCGCCCCTTCCGCGACCGCCTGAAAGAACTCATCGAGGCGCGAAATACGAACGGCGTTCGCGGGCTCGAGCGCGCCGAGCTGGTCGCGCAGGCGCGTCAGCTGCGGGTGCACCGCGTGGTGGTCCGCGCCGACGAACACCGGGACGTGCTTCGCCGCGGCGCGGTCCACCAGCGTCGCCCGGACCGCCTCCCAGCCCTCGGGCAGCGCCGCGCCGATCTCGTAGCCTTGCGGGGGCAGGTGCCACACGAGCACATCTCGCCCGTCGGGGCCCCGCCAGCGGTAGAGGTCACGGTCCTGACCCGGTTGCCCGCCGAGGCCGCGCCATAGGACCCCGAACTTGATGCCGAACTCGCGCGCCAGCGCGGGCCAGGCGGCCGGGTGGCCGAACGCATCGGGCGAGTAGAGGACGTCGAGCCGGCCGCCGAGCCGCTCAGCGTCCGCGGCGCCCAGCAGGAGGTTCCGCACGAGCGACTCGCCGGACGGGATCAGCTCGTCGGCCAGCACGTACCACGGCCCGACCTGCAGGCGGCCGGTTTTGACGAGCGTCCGAACGTCCGCCTCGCGGTCGGGGCGCGCGCGGAGGTAGTCCTCGAGGAGCACCGTCTGCCCGTCGACGAGGAAGCTCTTGAGGCCCGGATCCGCCTGCAGCCGTTCGAACAGATCGTCCAGCGCCGGCACGAGCCGCGCCTGGAAGGCGGCCCGCGGCAGGTACCACTCCCGGTCCCAGTGCGTGTGGGCGATGAGATGGAAGATCAAGCCGCTCATGCGCGGGCGTAAGCTAAGTATATTGGCGTCCATGCGCAGAACCGCATGGCTGGCGGCGCCGGCGCTGGCCGTTCTCGCCCTGATTGCGACCCGTCTCGTACCCGGTCCACTGCCGGACGGGACCACCCTCCTCTCGTCCGGATGGCGCATCCGCCCGGCGGGACGGCAAGTCGCCGTCGGTACCCTGCCCCTCAACCTCGTCGTGTCTGCCGAGGGCATGCTGTTCGTCAGCAACAACGGCTACGGCGAGAACGGCGTGATGCGGGTGGATCCCGTGGCGGGCACCGCCGGTTGGGTGCGGCGCATGCGCGCCGCGTGGCTCGGCCTCGCCCGGACGGGCGGGCGCGGCGCGGACACGCTGTGGGTGAGCGGCGCGGGGCAGAATCGCCTCTATCGCCTCATCAACTCGAGGACCGGGGGGGGGGCTCCACCTGGACCATCGACTCCGTGCTCCTCGCCGATACAACCGTGAAGCTGTTCGTGGGGGGCATCGCCATCCTCCCCGGCCGGTCGCTCGTGGCGGCGGTGGGCAACCTGTCGGATTCCGTGTACCTGATCGACGCCGCGACCCTGCGGCGGGACGATGCGATCGCGGTGGGCCACCGGCCGTACACGGCCGTCGCCGACTCGACTCACCTGTATGTCAGCAACTGGGGTGACTCGACCGTTTCGGTCATCGATCTGACCGCCCGCCCGACCGCCCGACCGTCCCTCTTCGTCGGCCCGCACCCCTCGGCACTCGCGCACAACGGCCACGATTTGTTCGTCGCCCTGGCGGGCTCGAACGGCGTGGCGCGCGTCGACCTCCGCCAGGGCCGAGTGATCGAGCAGCTCACAGTGGCGCTCGACCCCCACGCTCCCGTTGGCAGCGATCCCAACGCGCTCGCGTTGTCGCCCGATGGGCGCACGCTCTACGTCGCGATGGCCGGGAACAACGCCGTGGCCGTCGTGCGCGTGGGACCCCGCGCGATGCGCGTCGCGGGGCTCATCCCCGTCGGCTGGTATCCGACGGCCGTCGCCACGTCGCGCGATGGACGCACGCTGTACGTCGCGAACGGCAAGGGAGGCGGCTCCGGAGCCAACCCCGACGGCACTTATATCGGCAATGTGATTACGGGCTCGGTCTCGATCGTGCCCGTCCCGGATTCGGCGTCCCTGGCTCGGCACACGCAGCGCGTGTATTCCCTGAGCCCCTACAGCAACGCGCGGCTGCGCGGCGTGCTCCCCGACCGCCCGACCGCCCGTCCGCCCATCCGTCATGTCGTGTACGTCATCCGGGAAAACCGCACCTACGACCAGGTGTTCGGCGACGTCGCGCGGGGCAACGGCGACCCCGCCCTCGCCATCTTCAACGACTCGGTCACCCCGAACGCGCACGCCATCGCGCGGCGCTGGGTGTTGTTCGACAACTTCTACGTGGACGGCGAGGTCAGCGCCGACGGCCACGAGTGGTCCACGCGTGCCTTCGCCAACGATTACAACGAAAAGACGTGGCCGCAGATCTACTCCGACCGGCGCGACTGGGACCTGACGAGTGGCGAGGATCTAGCGAACCGCGCCGAGGCCTATCTCTGGGATGCGGCGAAACGCAAAGGGCTGTGGGTCGTGAACTTCGGCGAGATGACGACCGACGAGGCTGATACGATCCGCACCAACATCGCCGGCTTGAAAGGCATCACGGCCGACCGGTACCCGGGGTTCGTGATGAGTATTCCCGACACGCTGCGAGCCAGGCTGTTCGCCGACTCGGTCGCGAGCTGGGAGCGCCAGGGCCGCTTCCCCGACCTCGTGATCCTCTATCTCCCGCGCGACCACACGCTGGGCCGCCGGGCGGACCAGCCCACACCGCGCGCGATGGTGGCCGACAACGACCTGGCGCTCGGCCGGGTCGTGGACCGGCTCAGTCGTTCGCCGGCGTGGGACTCGCTCGCCCTCTTCGCCATCGAGGATGACGCGCAGAACGGCCCCGATCACGTGGACGCCCATCGCTCCGTGCTGCTCGTGGCGTCCCCCTACGCGCGCCGCGGCGCGGTGGACAGCACGTTCTACACGACCAGCTCGGTGCTGCGCACCATCGGCGCGCTGCTCGGCCTGCCTCCGCTCAGCCAATACGATGCGGGCGCGACACCGCTGTGGCCCGCCTTCACCACGCGCCCTGACGCGGCACCGTTCAGCGCACTGCCGAACCGCTGGCCCCTTGACGAGCGTAACCCACACGCGTTCCGGTCGCGGGTTCCCGCCGTCGATCTGGCGCATCCTGATGCCGCGGACGAGGAGGACTTGAACGAGGAGATCTGGTCCAGCGTGCGCCCTGGAGAGCGGATGCCGGCGCCGCGGGCTGGCTTCTTCCTCCGGAAGCCTTAGGGCGCCAGGGCGCTCAGGTCCTCGCCGTTCGCAAGGTGCACATGAGCAACACGGCGCCCTCTGGCAAGCAGCGCCTTCATGTCGCCGCGCGCCTGCGCAGCCTTCAGCTCGCCAAACGTGTGCCCCATCTCTGGGATCTCGAAGTCCTGAGCGTCGTCCGCCGTCACCACGAGGAATAGCCCGCTGTTGGGACCGCCTTTGTGGAGCTGGCCCGTGGAGTGCAAATAGCGCGGGCCGAAGCCAAGTGTGGTGGCGCACCCCCCCCCCTCCCCTCCCCCCAGGGCCCGGCCCCAGGCGGCGCGCACGGCCTGAAGCCGCGCCGCGACGTCGGGGAACGGCGGTAGGTAGGCGAGGATCGCGAGGTAGTCGCCGGGACGCGCTTGCCGACGCAGCTCGTCCGGTGACAGGGTGGGTAGGGGCGCAGCATGCTGCGCCCCTACGCCCCCACCCACCCCCCG
>DASXUE010000018.1:0-11015 GCA_036505055.1 Gemmatimonadales bacterium
TTGTCGCCACGGCCGCTCAGGTTGACCAGGATGACATCGGCCGCGGCCCACCGGCCGCGCCGCGCGAGGACCCAGGCAACGGCGTGGGCGCTCTCGAGCGCTGGTAGAATACCTTCGAGGCGGGACAGGGCGGCGAACGCATCGAGGGCCGCCTGGTCCGTCACCGCCTCATACAATACGCGCCCCGCGTCCTTGAGGTAAGCGTGCTCCGGCCCCACGCCGGGGTAGTCGAGTCCCGCCGAAACGCTATGCGCGGGTTGGACTTGGCCGGCGGCGTCTTGGAGCAGATAGCTCAGGCTGCCGTGAAACACGCCGGGCCTTCCGGCGGCCAGCGTGGCCGCATGACGCCCACTCGCGACGCCCTCCCCCGCGGCCTCCACGCCGACGAGCTCCACGTCGCCATCCTCGAGGAAGGCCGTGAAGATGCCGATCGCGTTGGAGCCCCCGCCCACGCAGGCCGCCACCGTTCGAGGCAACCGCCCCGTCCGCTCGAGCACCTGCGCGCGCGCCTCGCGCCCGATTACGGCCTGGAAGTCGCGCACGACGCGAGGGAAAGGATCGGGCCCTACGACCGAGCCGATGATGTAGTGGGTGGTGGTGACGTTGGTGACCCAGTCGCGCAGCGCCTCGTTGGTCGCGTCCTTCAGGGTCCGGGTGCCCGCCGTCACCGGCACGACCCGCGCGCCCATCAGCTCCATGCGGTACACATTGAGCCGCTGGCGCCGCATGTCCTCCTCGCCCATGTACACGACGCACTCGAGCCCGAAGCGGGCGCACACTGTCGCCGTGGCGACGCCATGCTGGCCCGCACCGGTTTCGGCGATGATGCGCGGCTTCCCCATGCGCCGCGCCAGCAGCACCTGGCCCAGGGTGTTGTTGATCTTGTGCGCGCCGGTGTGGTTCAAGTCCTCGCGCTTCAGCAGCACGCGGGCGCCGACTTCGGCCGAGAGGCGCGGGACGTCGGTGAGCGGCGTCGGCCGCCCGACGTAGTCCCGGAGCAGGTCGTCGAGCTCGGTCCAGAACCGCGGGTCGGCGCGCGCCGCCTCGTACACGCTGGTCAACTCGTCGAGGGCGTGGACCAGCGTCTCGGGGACATACCGGCCGCCGTAGGGACCGAAGCGGCCCTGCTCAGGGTGGGCTCGGCTCACCGCTCGGTTCTCTTCACACCTGTCAGCGCTCGCACTGCCGCCTCCGGATCGCGCTCCCGCGCCACGCTCGTCCCCACCAACACGAAATCCGCGCCCGCCGCGGCCATCCGCTCCACGTCTTGGCGCGACTCGACGCCGCTTTCGGCGACGGCGGGAACGCCCCGGGGGACGCGCGCGAGCACACGTTCCGCCCCGGCCAGGTCCACGGCGAATGTCGCGAGGTCGCGCGCATTCACGCCGATCGCCGACGCATGGACGGCCAGGGCGGCGTCCAACTCGGTCGCGTCATGCACTTCCACCAATGTGGCAAGATCGTGGTCCCGCGCTACGCGGGCCAGCGCGGTCAGCCGTTCCCGAGGGAGCACTCGCACGATCAACAATACCGCACTGGCGCCGGCTCCCCGGGCTTCGAGCAGCTGCAGCTCGTCCAGAATGAAGTCTTTCCGGAGCACCGGGACCGCGACCGCCGCCGCGACTGCCGCGAGATCGGCGAGCGAGCCGCCGAAATGCGCTTCGTCGGTCAGCACCGAAACCGCCTGCGCCCCGCCCCGCACGTACGCCCCGGCGTGAGCCACGGGGTCCAAGTCGGCGCGGATCGCCCCTTGAGACGGGGAGCGCCGCTTCACCTCGGCGACGATGCCGACGGTGGGTGCGCCCCCTCGCGTGGCGAGAAACGGCCGGGGTGCCGGCGCGCCGGTCGCCCGGCGCTCCAGTTCGAGGGCTTGACCCTGAAGAGCCGCCACGCGACGACGCGTCACCGCGAGGATCTCATCCAGCGTCGTTCGGGGCATCCTTGCGTTCGGGCGATTTTCGGGTAGATTAACTTCGGCTTATTTTCGGGAGCCCGCAATGCCGCTGACGCGCCGGCAACACGACATCCTCGACTTCATCTCCGGGCACATCGCCGCGAAGGGCTATGCCCCGAGCTTCGAGGAAATTGCCCGCCAATTCGGGTTCCACTCGCTCGCGACCGTCCACGAGCACCTCACCAACCTCGAGCGTAAAGGTTACATCCGGCGCGCTCATAACGAGAGTCGCGCCATCGAAGTCGTGCCCCCCAAGGGCCAGACCGGCGCCACGGAGCTGCCGTTGTACGGGCTCGTGGCCGCGGGAGAGCCGATCGAGGCGATCAGCGGCGACGAAACGATCGCGGTGCCCGACGAGCTGGTCCTCCGCCGCGGCCGCAGCTACGTGCTGCGAGTGCGCGGCGACTCGATGATCGACGAACACATCAAGGACGGCGACTACGTCGTCGTGCAGGAGCGGAACCAGGCCGACAACGGCCAGACGGTCGTCGCACTCGTCCACGGCAACAACGCGACCGTGAAGCGCTTCTACCGCGAGCCGGGCGGGGGGGGCTGGATCCGGCTGCAGCCCGCCAACGCGTCGATGCAGCCCCTGCGGCTCAACGAGCGCGATGTGATCGTGCAAGGCGTCGTGGTGGGCGTCATCCGGAAATACTAGCCGTTGCCTTACGCAGGCGGTCGAGGGAGCCACGCGCCGCGCCCGACGCGACGACTTCCCGTGCCCGGCCGATCCCCTCGGCGTAGGATCCGGCGATCCCCGCCACGTAGATGGCCGCCCCGGCGTTGAGCAGGACGGCCGCTAGCCCCGCCGCATCACCGTTCCCGTTGGCCAGAATCCGCTCCAGGCGGTCGGCGTTCTCTGCCGGCTCTCCGCCCTTGAGCGGCGCCAGATCGGGTACGCCGAGCCGGAACCGTTCCGGGTCGATCTCCCAGGTCCGCACGGTGCCTCCCTGTACCTCCCAGACGTCGGTCACGCCCTGCGGCGAGATCTCGTCCATGCCCACGCGCCCGTGCACCACCATTGCGTGGTCGGCGCCGAGCCGCGCCAAGGCCTCGGCGACCACGCCGGCGCGCACCGCGTCGGCGACTCCCAGGACCTGCCGGCGCACCCCCGCGGGATTGGCGAGCGGTCCGACCATGTTCATCACGGTAGGGACGCCCAGCTCGCGGCGCACGGGGGCCACATGCTTCATAGCGGGGTGGAAGCTGGGCGCGAAGAGGAACGCCACCTGCGCTTCACGCAGCACGCGCGCCGCCGCAGGTGCGTCGAGCACGATGCGTACTCCCAGGGCTTCGAGCACGTCCGCCGATCCGCACTTGGAGGTGAACGACCGGTTGCCATGCTTGGCGACGGTGGCACCGGCGCCGGCCGCGACGAAGGCGGCGACGGTCGAGATGTTGAAGGTGGGGACTTCCCCGCCGCCGGTCCCGCAGGTGTCCACGAGGTGGGCCGCGGCCGCCTCAACCGGCACCATGGCGGCGCGCAACGCGCGGGCGGCGCCGGCCACCTCTTCGGCCGTTTCACCCTTGGCGCGCAGCCCCATGAGGAGCGCGGCGATCTGCGGCGGCGTCGCCTCGCCGTTCATGATGACGCCGAACACCTCGGTGGTGAGGCTTTCGGACAGGGGCTGGCGGTTGGCGAGCGCGGTAAGCGCGCGGCGAAGCGGTGAGGAATCCATCGGCTGAAGGTGCGGAAGCTATCCCGACGACGCGGCCCTTGTCAAATAGTGACAACGGGTTGCATCTTTGTCGTCGTGACGAGTTGCCCCTTCCTCGCCGTGGTTCAGTACGACGGAGCGGGGTTCGCGGGGTGGCAACGGCAGCCCGAGGCGCGCACGGTACAAGCGGAGTTCGAGGCTGTGCTCGAGCGCCTGATGGGCAAGCGGACGGTCGCGACGGGAGCGGGCCGGACCGATGCCGGAGTGCACGCCCTGGGTCAGGGGGTCGGGTTCACCGCGACCGACCGGTGGGACGGCAGGTGTGTAGACCTGCGCCGCGCGCTCAACGCGTTGCTCCCGCGCGACATCTGGGTGGAGCGCGTACACGGGATGCAGCCGGGGTTCCACGCCCGGCGGAGCGCGACGGCGCGGCGCTATCGGTACGCGATCGGGACCGACGAGGGGGGTGCCTCGCCGTTCCGGCGGCCGTACGAATGGGCGCTGGGGAGTGGCCGGCCGCTCGATCTCGCGGCGTTGCGGGCGGCGGCGGCCGCGCTCGTTGGAGAGCATGACTTTCGCGGTCTGGCTGCGGCGGGAGCGGCCACGGCCCACTACCGATGCCGCGTGGCGCTCGCCGAATGGGCGCCGCGAGCGGACGGGGCGGGCGTGACGTTCACGATCGAAGCGGATCGGTTTCTGCATCACATGGTGCGGTTTCTCGTCGGCACCATGGTGGACATCGCGCTGGGACGGCGTCCGCCGTCCGAGTTCTCTCGTTTGCTCGCCGCGACCGACAACCAGGCGGCCAGTCCGCCTGCCCCGCCCCAGGGTCTGTACCTGGTCGCGGTGCGTTATCCTCCGGACCTCTACGCCGAGGCTTGAGTTATGAAATTCTTCCTCGATACTGCGAGCCTGAAGGACATCAGCTGGGCTGCGCAGGCCGGGCTGATCGACGGTATCACGACGAACCCGACGCTGCTGGCCAAGCACGCGGGCGATCTCGAGCCCCGGGACGTGCTGAAGGAGATCTGCTCGCTGGTTGAGGGGCCCGTGTCGGCGGAGGTCGTGGCGGTGGAAACGGAGCCGATGCTGAAGGAAGGGCGGGAGCTCGCCAAGATCGCCGACAACATCGTCGTGAAGATCCCGATGCTCGAGGCCGGCATGGTCGCCGTGCGGCGCCTCGCCGCCGACGGCATCAAGACCAACGTCACGCTGTGCTTCTCGAGCGTGCAGTGCCTCATCGCCGCCAAGGCGGGCGCGAGCTACGTCAGCCCCTTCATCGGCCGGCTGGACGACGTCGGGCAGGAAGGGATGGACGTGATTCGCGAGTCCCGCGTGATCTTCGACAACTACGGGATCGAGACGGAGATCCTGGCCGCGTCGATCCGCCATCCGCGCCACGTGGTGGAAGCGGGGATGATCGGCGCGGATGTCGTCACGCTGCCGCCCGAGGTGCTCAAGAAGCTGCTGCTCCACCCGCTCACCGACCGGGGGCTGGACCAGTTCTTGAGCGACTGGAAGAAACTGGTGACGCGCGCCCAGGCTGCCGTTTGACCTGGGTCTCCCCGTTGTCGACGCGCTACGCCTCCCCGGCGATGCAGGGGCTGTGGAGCGAGCGTCGCCGCATCGGGCTGTGGCGCCGGCTGTGGCTGGCGCTGATGACCGTCGAGAAGGAGCTGGGTCTCGCCATCCCCGACGCGGCGCTCGCGGAGGTGCGCGCGCACCTCGACGACGTCGACCTGGCCGCGGCCGCCGACTACGAGAAGCGGCTGCGGCACGACGTGATGGCCCACATCCATCACCTCGGCGACCAGGCGCCGGCCGCGCGTCCCTACCTGCACCTCGGCGCGACGAGCGCGTACGTCACCGACAACGCAGATCTCGTGCTGATGCGCGAGGGCCTGCAGCTGCTGCTCGGCCGCGTCGCCGCGGTGCTCGTCGCCCTGGGGAAGTACGCGCGCCGCCATCGCGCCCTGCCCTGCCTCGCCTACACGCATTTCCAGCCGGCGCAGCTCACCACCGTCGGCAAGCGGATCGCCCTCTGGATGCAGGAGTTCGCGCTCGACGCCGAGGAGCTGTTGCATCGTATCGCCACCATGCCGTTCCGCGGGGTGAAAGGCACGACGGGAACGCAGGCGAGCTTCCTCGAGCTGTTCGAGGGTGATGACGCCAAGGTGCGCGAGCTCGACCTCCGGGTCTCGCGTCAGATGGGCTTCGCCCAGGTCTTCCCCATCACCGGCCAGACGTACAGCCGCAAGCTGGACGCGCAGGTGCTCGCGACGCTCGCTGGCGTCGCCCAGTCCGCGGCCAAGTTCGCCACCGACCTCCGGCTGCTGCAGCACGAAGGCGAGATCCTCGAGCCGTTCGAGAACGAGCAGGTAGGCTCGTCCGCGATGCCCTACAAACGCAACCCGATGCGCGCCGAGCGCATGACGGGCCTGGCGCGCTTCGTGATCGAGCTCGAAGGCAACGCTTGGCACACGGCGGCGGAGCAATGGTTGGAGCGGACGCTCGACGACAGCGCCAACCGGCGCCTCGTGATCCCGGAAACGTTCCTCGCCACCGATGGCATCCTCGTGCTCGCGACCAACGTGGCGGCGGGGCTGGAGGTGCGCGAGCCGGTCATTGCCCGCAACGTGGCGGCGGCGATGCCGTTCCTGGCCACGGAGCGGCTCCTGATGCGGGGCGTCAAGGCGGGCGGCGACCGCCAGGCCTTGCACGAAGTGATTCGCACCCACAGCCTCGCCGCGGCGCCCGGCGAGTTGCTCGAGCGCCTCGCCCAGGACCCCGCGTTCAAGACGCTGGGCGTCCGCGCCGAGCCGCGCGAGCTCGACCCCGCGGCGTATGTGGGCCGGGCGCCCCGGCAGGTAGACGAATTCCTCGATCGCGTGCTGCCGGAGTTGATGCAAAACATCCAGGCCGCGGCTCCCGCCGCCGCCCCAGCCGAGGTGAACGTATGACGGGGGTCCTGGTCCAGAGCCGCCTGCCCCTGCCGCTCGTGCGGCGAGGCAAGGTTCGCGAGGTGTACGCCGCCGACGACCGGACGCTGCTGCTCGTCGCGAGCGACCGGGTGAGCGCCTTCGACGTAGTGCTCCAGGAGCCGGTCCCGCACAAGGGCGCGGTGCTGACCCAGCTCTCGTCGTTCTGGTTCGCCCGGCTCGCGCACGTGCTCCCGCACCACTGTCTCACGGCCGACGCGGATGAGATCGTGGAGCGCATCCCCAGCCTCGCCGCGCACCGCGACCAACTCGCCGGCCGCGCCATGCTGGCGCGCCGCACGACGCCCGTGCCCTTCGAATGCGTCGTGCGCGGCTACCTCTCGGGCTCCGCGTGGGCCGAGTACCGGCAGTCGGGGACACTGGCGGGCGAGCCCCTCGCCCCAGGCTTGGTCGAATCGGCGCGGCTCGACCCGCCGATCTTCTCCCCCGCGACCAAGGCCGAAGAGGGGCACGACGAGAACGTCACCTTCGATCATGTCGCGCGGGCCCTGGGGCGCTCCACGGCCGACCGCCTGCGGCGCGCCAGCCTCGAGCTGTACGAGGCCGGACGCGCGTACGCCGCCGAGCGCGGGATCATCATCGCCGACACAAAGTTCGAGTTCGGGGCCGCGCCGGACGGGACGCTCCTCGTCATCGACGAGATCCTGACCCCCGACTCCTCGCGCTTCTGGCCTGCCGATCGATACCAGCCGGGGCGCGGCCAGCCGAGCTTCGACAAGCAGCCGCTGCGCGACTACCTGGCCGGGTTGAAGCAGCAGGGCAAGTGGAATGGCAACGCGCCGCCCCCGCCCCTCCCGGAGGAAGTCGTGACGGCCACGAGCGAGCGGTACCGCGACGCCTACCGGCGGCTGACGGGACACGAGCTGCGGTGAGGATCGCCCCCGAAGGCTGGCCCTTCATCGCCATCGCGTGGACCCTCGCCACCGCCGCAGCGGTGGTGGCCGCTCGTTGGGGCGGCGCCTGGTGGGCCCTCACGGCGGTCCTGGCGCTCGTCGCCGGATGGGTGGTCGCCTTCTTCCGCGACCCGCTGCGCGCCGGACCCCGCGGGGAGCGCTACGTCCTGGCGGCCGCGGAGGGCAAAGTGGTGCACGTGACCGAGGTGGACGAGCCGATGTTCCTCAAGGAGCGGGCGATTCGGATCTCGATCTTTCTGTCGGTGTTCGACGTGCACGTCAACCGCTACCCGGTGGACGGCACGGTCGAGCTGGTGCACTACAACCCGGGCAAGTTCCTGCACGCGGCCAAGGAAAAGGCGAGCCTCGATAATGAACAGTCGTCGGTGGGGCTGCGCGGACCCCGCGGACGGGTGCTGGTGCGGCAGATCGCCGGCTCGGTCGCCCGCCGCATCGTCACCGATGGGCGGCCGGGCGATCGCGCCACGCAGGCATCGCGGCTCGGATTGATCCGCTTCGGCTCGCGCACCGACGTGTTCCTGCCGCTGTCGGCCCGCGCGGCGGTGAAGGTGCGTCCCGGCGATCGCGTGTGGGTCGGCGGCAGCGTGCTGGCGGAGTACACCTGATGCGCCCGCCCGCCTTCCGGCCCGCGAGCATGCGGCGCGTCGTCATCGTCGTGCCGAGCCTGTTCACGCTGTTCAACCTGTTCTTCGGCATGTGGTCGATGGTCCTCGCCACGCGCGGCGAATTCTACCGGGCCGCGTGGTTCATCGTGTTCGCGGGGATCCTCGACACGCTCGACGGCCGGGTCGCGCGGCTCTCGGGAACGGGCACGCGCTTCGGCGCCGAGCTCGACAGTCTGGTGGACATCGTCAGCTTCGGCGTCGCCCCGGCGTTCCTGATGTACCAGATCGAGTTCGCGTCCGCGGGCGGGGCGGCGTGGATCTTCTGCTACTTCTACGTGATGGCCGCCGCCATCCGGCTGGCGCGCTTCAACCTCACCCAGGCGGGGCGCGCCAAGAAATACTTCATCGGCCTGCCCTCCCCCGCCGCGGGGATGACGCTCGCCACCTACTATCCGTTCGCCCAGACCGAAACGTTCCAGGCGCTGCGCGGGTTGCCCTGGCACCTGCTGCTCACGTTCCTGATGATCACGCTCACGATCCTGATGGTGAGCAACGTGCATTACCACACCCTGCCGCGCGCCGGCTTCCGCTCGCTGCGCGGGCTCTTGGGACTCGCGTTCATCGTGATTATCCTGGTGTTCGGGATCTGGCAGCACGACGTGTTCCTCTTCCCCTTGGGAATCGGCTATGTGTTGTTCGGCGTGCTCCGGGCGGTCCTGCTCGGCTTCTTCACCGCGCCGGCGGAAGACGAGGAGGCGGAGATCGCGGGGCCCATCGTGATCGGGGAGGCCGAGTCCGACGCCGTCGCCGACTCGCAGGAGCGGCGGCTCGGCGGCGGAGGTCTGGCGTGAGCGCCTTCCGCGTGGAGATCCGCGTCATGCCGCGCGCCACCCTGCTCGATCCGCAGGGCCAGGCGGTGCAGCACGCCCTCCACGCCCTCGGATTCCGCGAGGTCGGGGCGGTGCGCATGGGCAAGCACCTCGTGGTGGAGCTGCAGGCGGGCTCGCCCCAGGAAGCCGCGGAGCGGGCCCGCACGATGTGCGATCGCCTGCTCGCGAACCCCGTCACGGAGGACTACGACGTGGCCGTGGAGGCTGCCTGATGCGGCGCGTCGCCGTCGTCGTGTTCCCCGGATCCAACTGCGACGCCGACACGCTCGATGCCGCGCGCGCCGCGGGCAGCGACGCCTACTACGTCTGGCACCGGGACACCGATCTCCGCCAGGCGGACGCCGTCGTGCTCCCGGGGGGCTTCAGCTACGGGGATTACCTGCGCTCGGGCGCGATCGCGCGCTTCTCGCCGGTGCTGCAGGCCGTCGCGGCCCACGCCCGCGCGGGCGGCGCCGTGCTCGGTATCTGCAACGGCTTCCAGATCCTGTGCGAGGCCGGGCTGCTTCCCGGCGCGCTGATGCGGAATGCGCGCCTCAAGTTCCTCTCCCGCCCCGTGCGGGTCCGGGTGGAGGCGACGGACACGCCGTTCACGCATCTGTATGAGCGCGGCGAGGAGCTGACGGTGCCGATCGCCCACGGAGACGGTCGCTACGTCGCCGACGCCGAAACGGCAGCGCTGCTCGAGGCAAACGGGCAGGTGGTGTGGCGGTACGTTGGGGACAACCCCAACGGCTCGACCAACGACATCGCCGGTATCTGCAACGGCGGCCGCAACGTGGTGGGCGTCATGCCGCACCCCGAGCGCCGAAACGCCCGGGTCCTGGGCGGTCAGGATGGCGCCCGCGTCTTCCTCTCTATGGAGGCTCGCAATGCGACGCAGCACGCTGGCGATATGCGCGCTGTTGACGGTCGCCATCTCCGGGTGTGACAAGCTTCGCCCGGTGACGGACAAGGTGAAGCTGGCCTGGGATAAGCTGCGCGGCCGGCCGACCGCGACCCAGACACCGCCGCCCGCCCGGCCGCAGCCGGTGCCCGATACGACTGCTGCCCGCCGCGCCGCCGCGGCTCAGGCCCAGGCGCCGCCGCAAGGACAGCGGCCACGGCCCCCGAGCATGCCCCAAGGGGCTCGCCCGGTAATCGAGGACACCCCGTTCATCTCCGACGACACGGGAACGGTGTCCCCCGGGATGACCGAGCGCGAGGTCTATGGCGTGTGGGGCTCACCGGTGGCCGTCCGCCGCGCCGGCGAGTACACCTATCTCTTCTTCCCGAACGGGTGCGAGTACACGTGCGGGACGATGGACGTCGTCACTCTGCGGAACGACGCCGTGGTCGACGCGATCGTCCGGTGGGACGGGCACCGCTACTCTGGCGAGTCGTCCTCGCCGCCGGGCAAGAGGCCGTTCCCGAACCCGGGCGGTGACACCCTCAGAGTGCGACCCCCGGATCCGACGAGCCCATGAGCCACGAGAAGCCGAGCAAGAACGAGGACGAATACTTCGCGCGCCGCGACGCCGAGCTGCTGCGCCAGCAGCGCGCGGCGGCGCAGCAGGCCGCCGCCGCCAGCGAGCGCAAGGCGCACTTCATGAAATGCCCCAAGTGCGGGTACGATCTCATCACCGGCGACTGGCACGGCGTACAGATCGACCAGTGCACCAACTGCCACGGCATATGGTTCGACGCGGGAGAAGCCGAGAGCCTCGTCAAATCGGAGGAATCGGGGGTGATGAGCCGCGTCCTGCGCGCCGTGATGCGGGGCGTGTCGCGGAAGTGAGCGGCGCGCCTCCGATCACGCCCGAGCTAATCCGCGAGCACAACCTCACCACCGAAGAGTACGCGCGCATCGAAGCGATGCTCGGCCGCGTCCCCACGTTCGCCGAGCTGGGCATCTTCTCGGCGTTGTGGAGCGAGCATTGCTCCTACAAGCATTCGAAGCCGATTCTCAAGACCTTCCCGACGACTGGCCCGCAGGTGGTTCAGGGGCCCGGCGAGAAC
>DASXUE010000019.1:0-7544 GCA_036505055.1 Gemmatimonadales bacterium
CCCGACGACGTCATCCACGGCGTACACCGGCTCGCGCTCCTTGCCCAAATCCACACGTGCGCGCGGCTGCGCGCTGTCTTTGTCGATCTGGAGCAGCACGTTGCCGTTCCCATCGGGCGATTTGGTCAGCATGAAGACCGAGCCGGGGACGGTGAGCGACGCCCGGAACCGCTTCGACGCGAGCGCGGCCGCCTCGCGCGAATAGCCCGTGAGCTGGGCGCCCCCCTGCGAATAGGCCGTGGCCAATTGCCCGGTCAGGCGCTTGGCGTTCGAATCCGTGGCCTGGCGCGACGCCTGCGCGAAAGCATCGCCGTACGCCGAGGCGGCCGCGCCGTAGAGACCCGCCCGCACTGAGTTGATCCGGTACAGCGCGCGCAGCAGCCCCGGCAGCTGCGGTGCCGGATGATAGACTTGCTGCTTCACCTGCCCATCGCGCGTCATGATCACGAGGTTCTGGGGCGAAATGAGCGCGATGCCGCCGGCGCGGATCTCCATGGCCGTGGGATCCTCGCCGCCTTGCATTTTGACCTCACCGCCCAGCGCCTTGAACGTGCCCGCGTTGCGATCGACCGCGTACAGCCGGTGGTCGTGGCTCGCGAAGACGTACAGCGTCGCGCCCTCGATCTCATGGTGCAGCGAATAACGAGCGGCATTGTAGTCGCCCGAGCTGAGTGGTCTGCCGCTCTCGATCGCATCCTTGAACTTCGGCGCGCCCGAGGTGAGGTCGATGACGTTCACCTCGGCGTTCGTGGCCGCGTCGGGCCGCGAGATGTAGAGCAACCCCGCGGGCGTCAGCTCGGCGTAGGCGAGCTGGCCCTTGATCTTCACATCCTTCTTCAGGCGCACCGTGACCGTGGCCACGTCCAGTACGTTGACGAACGTACGTGACTCGGCGTCAACCGCGAGCACGGCGGACCCGCCGGTGACCATCGCGTCCGTCACCGTGCCGCGCATGCGCAGCGGCTTCGCGGCGAGCGTCGTGCCGTCCTCATAGCGCGCCACATTGAGGCCCGTCTGCACGACGCCGTTCACGATGCGGACGTTGCCCGTCGCCTCGTCCTTGGGCGGCGACTCCGGGAGGATGATGATCCCGGCCGGATGCTCCACGATGCCGTGGACCCAGCCTTCGATCGTCGGCGGTTTGGCCCACAGCGCGCGGCCGTCGGCCAGGGCGTAGGCCATGAGCCGGTCGTCGAAGCCCACGTAGATGCGGTCGCTCTTGGTGGAAGACGGGAAGAGCCCCACGTGGCGCGCGGGGTTGCCGGCGCGCGCCGTGGGCAGCGTCGCCGCCCAGCGGATCTTGCCGGTGCGCGCGTCGATCCCCCGCAGGCCCATGAGGGTGTGCACGACGATCATGTCGGGCCCCGCCTGCAGCACCTCGAGGGCGGTCGCTCCGGAGACCGCGCGCACGAGTCCCTGCATCAGCCCACCGAGGCCGCCCTTCTTCGGCTCCGTCTGTTGGAAGAGCGACTCGCTCGCCCAACGCTGAGCGCCGCTCGCGAGATCGAACAGCGCGACCACCGGCGGTCCCGACGCGCGCTTCCCGTGGACCAGGAGGCTGCCGCTCTGCGGCAGCACGCGGCGTGTCACGACCTGCGTCAAGCTGAGGCGCCGGGAATCGAAGACCACGCCGCCCGTCACGGGGTCGAACACGAGCAGCAGTCCCGGCCGCGCGGCCTCCATGAGGAGGGACCCCTCGACGGAGCGGACGCTGTCGACCGGGAGCCCGCCCAGTTCGGGTTTCTCCCACGTGACGACGCCGCGCTCCATGTCGACGCCCGAGAGGGCGCCATCGGTCGAGACGAGGAGCGCGCCGGCCGGCGTCACCTGCTGCCAGCGAACCGCCCCTTTCATCCTCAGAGTCCAGGTGGGGACCGCGGCGGCTTGGGTCTGGGCTGCAGTGGAGAGGGTCAGGAGCAGCGCGAGCGGCAGCATCATGGTGAGCCTCCGGTTGGCCCCCTATATCCCCCCAACGTCATCGGAAGCGCAAGACCCGAGTACCTCACGGATCACTCGGAGCAGCTCCCTCGCTTGAAACGGCTTGCGCAGGGTGCATGCCGCGCCGAGGGCCGCTGCTACCTGTAACATGTCGGCCTGTCCCACGCGGCTCTCGCCGGACATGGCGACGATCTTCACGTGAGGACTCTCGCCCCGCAAGGCCGCGATGACTTCGAGACCGTCCCGTACCGGCATGAAGACGTCCACCAGCACGAGATCGGCGCCGAATTCGCGGTACAGCTGCAGCCCGGCCTCCCCGTCCGCGGCGTCCGCGACTTCGTAGCCGGCGCGTTCCAGGGCGGCGCGGAGGACGGGCCGAAGCGAGTCGTCATCCTCCATGATGAGGACGCGGGCCATCGCTAGGCGTCGCTTCCCGCGGCGCGCGGGAGATGCACGCGGAAGGTCGAGCCCGCGCCCAACTCGCTCTCCACCTGGATGAATCCGCCGCCTTGCTGCACGATGCCGTACACGGTGGCGAGGCCGAGTCCCGTGCCCTCGCCATTGGCCTTCGTCGTGAAGAACGGCTCGAACAGATGGGCCTTCGTCTCGTCGTCCATCCCCGTCCCCGTGTCGGTGACCGAGAGCACGACATAGGGACCCGGTCGAGCGCCGTAGGCGACGGCATGGCTCTCGTCGACCTCGGCGGCGTGCGTCGCGAGCGTCAGCCGTCCGCCGTCGGGCATGGCATCGCGCGCGTTGACCGCCAGATTCATGACCACCTGCTCGAGGTGCCCGGGGTCCGCCCAGACGGGGCCGAGCACGTCGGCGGGGACAAATGCCGCCGTGACGGTCCCGCCGAGGATCCGGTGCAGCATCCCCGTCATGTTCGCCACCAGCGCGTTCAGGTCGACCCGTTGACGCGAGATCGGCTGTTGGCGGGTGAATGCGAGGAGCTGGTGCGTGAGCTTGGCCGCCCGATTGGCCGCCTGACGGATCTCGAGGGCTTCGGCACGGATCGCGGCGTCGCAGGGCAGCTCCAGCAGGAACTCGGCGCACGTGGTGATCACGGTGAGCACGTTGTTGAAATCGTGCGCCACGCCGCTCGCGAGCCGTCCGATCGCTTCCATTTTCTGCGCTTGGCGGTGCTGCGCCTCGAGTTCCCGGAGGGCGGCCTCGGCGCGCTTGCGGTCCGTCACGTCGTGGTAATTGACGACGACGGCCTCCACGACCGCATCGTCGAGATGGTTGGCGCCTACGACCTCGAGGTCGCGCCAGCTCCCGTCCTTGTGGCGCACGCGCAGCGCGCCGCGCACGACCGTCTGACTGGAGGCGAACACGGCCTCGAACAGCGCCAGGGCCTGCTGATGGTCTGCTGGGTGCACCAGCTCGAAGACGTCGCGGCCGGTCAGCTCGCCCTGCTCGTAGCCGAGCGTGGGCTTGAGCGCCTGGGTCGAGTAGACGATGCGCCCGGCCGCGTCCAGCAGCGTGATGACGTCACTCGAGTACTCGACCAGCTTGCGGAAGCGTTGCTCGCTCCGTGTGCGAGCGGCTTCGGCCCGTGCGGCTTCCTCGAGCGCACGGCGGAGGGCCAGGGCGCCCTGCACGGCGCTGGCGAGGCGGAAGAGGCGGTCCTTGACGACGTAGTCCACGGCGCCGGCCTTGATGTATTCGGCGGCGGTTTCCTCGTTGAGCGAACCGGTCACGATGACGAGGGGCGTGGTGGGGCATTCCGCGCGCACGATGCGCAGCGCGTCGCGGCCGCTGAACCCGGGGAGGGAGTGGTCGGAGAGGACCACATCGGGAGTGAAGTGCGACAGCGTGTCCCGCAGCGCCGCCTCGGTCTGCACGCGTTGGCCGATGCACGCTATGCCGGCGCGCCGCAGCTCGGCCAAGATCAGCTCGGCGTCGGCGTCGACGTCTTCGATCAGCAGAATGCGGGTCGGTTGCGCGGGTGAGGGTGGGCCCGCGCCTGGTACAAGCATGCGAGCAGAAGTAGCGCGCCGCGCGGGCGCGGACCAATACTTTGTTGTTGCGAGGCCCGTCACGCCACGATATAGCGTGACTCAGCGCACCAGCGCGTCCACGGGGTGCCGAAACAGGTCGCCGTGCACCTGCAGCATCCGCGACGCTTCCACGCCAGAGAGACGCCGGGCATCGTGCAGGCACAGCGTGGTGAGGGGAAAGCGCCGCGACGGCGACCGGTCGTATTCCCGCTCGTACGCGAGCAAGTCCGCGAAGCGGTGGCCACGGCCCAAGCGCCCGCCCGATACGTCGGCCACCACGCGCAGGGACTCGGCCCCGGCGCGCGTGGCGGTCGTGAAACGCGTCTCCCAGAACGCCAGTTGCGCGTCGGCCGTGGCCGCGTAGGCTGCGGTCACGAGCCGCCCGCTCCAGACGTCTCGCTTCAGCGAGGGCCGCCCGCGTGCCACCAACGCCAGCACCCGCTCGCGAACCCTCGGCTCCGCCACGAGAAAACAGGTGCTGCCTGCCTCGAGCCCCTGGGCGAGGAAGCCCGCCGCGAGACGCTCGCGCGCCGCGGCACTCGTATACAGGCCGCACAGATGGCCGGGCGCCTCGCTCGACGCGATCCCGGTGCTCGCCCGCTCGAGGAACGCCAGCAGTTCGGCGCGGCGGAAGCGGCGCTCGCGCCGCCCGCCAACCCGGAAGCACGGCAGCCGGCCGGCGTTGGTCCAGCGGCGCAGGGACGCCTCGCTCACCTGGAGGAGGGCGGCCGCCTGCGCGATGGTGAGCAGCTCCGGTTCGTCGGTCGGGCTCAATGGGACCGTTCCATTGACAAACAAAGTTGATTATAGTATAACAAAGTTCAGAAAAGGCGCAATGGAACTCCGGCATTTTCGATATTTCGTGGCCGTCGCGGAGGCGCGCAGCTTTGCGCAGGCGGCGCGCCGTCTCCGTGTCGCGCAGCCCGCGCTGTCGAAGCAGGTCCGCGCGCTCGAAACCGAGCTGGGCGTCACCTTGTTCGATCGCCTCCCGCGGGGCGTCCGCCTCACCCGCGCGGGCGAGGCGTTCCTGGCCGAAGCGCGCTGCACCCTGGAAGTCGCCGGACGGGCGGTCATCAGCGCTCGCGGCGCCGGCAGGCACGGCGCCTCCGATCTCGCGTTCGCGCACGGTGAGCTCGCGGTGTACACCGCGACCATCGAGGACTTGCTCGCGGCGTTTCGGGAAGCCCACCCGGAGACGCAGGTGCGCGTCTCGAGCAAGAGCGACGCGGACGTCTACCAGGCCCTGCGGGAGGGGGAGGTGGACGTCGCGTCCATATTCATCGCCCAATGGCCGGTGCCGGGCTTCGAGGCGCTGCGCATCGTGGACTGTGCGACCAAGGGCGTCTTGCTCCCAGCCAGGCATCCGCTCGCCGCCCAACCCTCCGTGCACTTGGCAGACTTGCGTGACCTCACGTGGCTGCATTCCTCGCCCCAACGGTGGCCCGGGTTCTTCCGTACGATCGACGAGGCGCTGAGGGACCGCGGGTTGGTCCCGTCGCGACGCCGCGAGCGTCCGAAGGAGACGCCGTCGGCGAACGTGCAGATCGCCTCGGGCGAGGCCTGGGCGCTCGCGAGTGAGGAGGTCGGCGCGCGCTACCGCACCGCGTCGAACGCGATCGTGTATCGCCCCATCGCCGAGCCGCCGATCCCTTGCTGGATCGCCCTCGTCTGGCGCTCGAAGGCGCCGCGCGCCGTCCACAACCTCGTCGCCGTGGCACGGGCGATGCTTCCGGTGACATGACGCACTATCCCTATCTGATCGTCGGCGGCGGTATGACGGGCGACGCCGCCGCGCGCGCCATCCGCGCCGCCGATCCGGCGGGGGCGGTCGGTCTGATCTCCGCCGAACCGCATCCGCCCTACGCCCGGCCGCCGCTCTCAAAAGGCCTCTGGAAAGGCGATCCCGAGTCCGGGATCTGGCGCGGCACCGAAACTGCCGGCGTCGACCTGCGCCTCGGCCGCCGGGTGACGGCCATAGACCCGAAGCGAAAGGCCGTGACCGACGAGCGCGGCGATGTCGTCACGTACACCAAGCTGCTCCTCGCGACCGGCGGCACGCCCCGCCGGCTGCCGCTCGCCACGCAGCAAATCATCTACTACCGCACGTACGACGACTATCGGCGGCTCCGCGCGCTCGCCAACGAACAGTTGCGGTTCGCGGTGCTCGGCGGGGGCTTCATCGGGTCGGAGGTCGCGGCGGCGCTCAAGATGGTGGGCCGCAACGTCGTGATGCTGGTTCCCGAGGACGGCATCGGCGCGCGGGTGTTTCCGGCCGACCTGTCGCGCTTCCTGGTCGATTACTACAAAGAGCAGGGGGTGGACGTGCGCACGGGTGAGGGCCTCGCCGGCCTCACCGCGAGCGCGGGCCACGTGATCGTGCGAACGACGCACGGGCAGGAGTTTCCGGCGGACGTCGTCGTGGCGGGGCTCGGCATTCAGCCCAATGTCGACCTCGCCGAGCAAGCGGGGCTGCGCGTGGACAACGGCATCGTCGTCGACGAGCTGCTGCGCACCAGCGCACCCGACATCTTCGCGGCGGGTGACGTCGCCAACTTCTTGAATCCCGCACTCGGCACCCGCATGCGGGTGGAGCACGAAGACAACGCGAACACGATGGGCGCCGCCGCCGGACGGGCGATGGCGGGGCAGGGGACGTCTTACACACACTTGCCGTTCTTCTACTCGGATCTGTTCCAGCTGGGCTATGAAGCGGTCGGGGAGCTCGACCCGCGGCTCGAGACCGTGAGCGACTGGAAGGAGCCGTTTCGCGAGGGGGTCGTCTATTTCCTCAAGAACGGCCGCGTGCGCGGAGTGCTTCTCTGGAACACGTGGGGACAGGTGGACGCCGCCCGCGCGCTCATCGCAGAGCCCGGACCGTTCACGGCCGCGAGCCTCAAGGGGCGGCTCCCGGAAGCACCTCGTTGAACGAGTGGATGATCGGATGGCCGCCCCCGGGGGAGAGGGCCGCGGTCTCAGGTGACCGCACGCACAACCCCGTTCCCATGCCCGCCTGGCGCGCCGCGTCCAGCTCGGCGCCGACGTCCGAGAGAAAGAGCACGTGCGACGGTTGACGGCCCAGGGCCGCGGCGATACGCGCGTAACTCGGCGCGGCGGTCTTCGGCCCCGTGGTGGTGTCGAAATACGCGCGAATGAAGGACGTGAGATCGCCCGCCGTCGTGTTCGCGAACAGATTGCGCTGCGCCGCCACGCTCCCCGACGAAAAAATGGCGATGTCTCTCCCCTGCGCTCGCCACCGGGCCAGGGCAGGGGCGACGTCGGGATACACCTCGGCGCGACCGCGCAGCTCGCCCGCGCGGTACCCGGCCTCCCAGATCCTCCCCTGGAGGGATTTCAGGCTTGTGGACTTGCGATCGCGATCCATCAGCCAGTAGACGTAGTCGACCGCCGACCAGGGCGGGAGGCCGGCCTCTCGCGGGGACTCGGCGGCGTATTCCTCGTGCAGCTGCGCGACATCGGCCTGTACACCCGGATCCGTGGCGTGCTGCTCGAGAAAGCTTTGCACCCGCGCCCGCGCATATGGGAAGAGAATCTGATGGACGAACTCGATGGGCGTGGTCGTCCCCTCGATGTCCAGCAGGATGG
>DASXUE010000020.1:0-50218 GCA_036505055.1 Gemmatimonadales bacterium
GTGACGTGGTAGGCGACGTCGGGCACGAAGTAGGTGTAGTCGCCCCCCTTTTCGGCGCGCTTCTTCATCACGCGATCCTTGTCGTCGCCGAAGTCGGTCGTGCGGAGCCAGCGCGCGCCGTCCCGCTCGTAGGTATGGCCGGCGGTCACGAGGCGCTGCTCGGTCTCTTCGACCTTCCCGGTCTCGTACAGAGACGACTCGAGGTAGTAGACGTCGAACCGCACGCCAAAGGCCTGCAAGTCTCGGTCTTGCTCCTGGCGCAGCTCCGCGACGGCAAAGCGACGGACCGCGTCGAGAGCCGCGCCCTCCGGATCGTTGGGGTGCCCGGCGACGTAACGCTCCGCCAGATCCCGGATGTACTCGCCGTGATAGCCCCCCTCTGGAATCTGGACGGCGCGGCCGCGCAACTCCTGAATGCGTGCCTGGACGCTGCGGGCGAGATTCATGATCTGGGTGCCCGCATCGTTGTAGTAGAATTCGCGCGTGACCCGCCATCCGGTCCACTCGAGCAGCGACGCGATCGCGTCGCCCAGCGCTGCCTGACGCCCATGCCCCACGTGGAGCGGACCCGTGGGGTTGGCCGAGACGAACTCGACGTTGACCTTCCCGCCGCGGCCCACGTCGCTCTTGCCGAAGGTCGCGCCGGCCGCGAGGATCGCGGGCAGGGCTGCCGCCACCTGCGCTTCACCGAGGAAGACGTTGATGAACCCCGGGCCCGCGATCTCGACTTTCTTGGCGAAGCCGGGGGGCAGCTCGAGCGCCGCGACGAGTCGCGCCGCGACGTCGCGCGGCTTCGCCTTGAGCGGTTTGGCAAGGGTCAGCGCCAGATTCGTCGCGACGTCCCCGTGGGCCGCGTCCTTGGGGCGCTCGAGGATGATCTCGGCGGCGGGCGCGCCAAGCTTCGCCGCCGCTTGCGCCAGCGCCGCGCGGAGAACATCGTGCGCCTTCACTTGTCGGAACTGGTGTCTTTTTTCGGCTTCGATTCGGCTGGCTTCTCGGCCTTCTCAGTCTTCTCAGGCTTCTCGGACTTTTCGGCCTTCTCGGCCTTTTCGGCCTTCTCCCCGGGACGCTTGTAGTCGGTGGTGTAGAAGCCCGAGCCCTTGAAAACGAGTCCGGCCCCACCCGAAATGAACCGCTCGGCCATCTTGCCGCACTCCGGGCACCTGAGCCGGCGCGTGTTCGAGATGGAGGGGAAGGCCTTTTCGAAGACGTGGCCCTTGGGGCACTTGAACTCGTAGGTCGGCATCGCGCAACAACTTAGCGGCGCCGACGAGGTAGGTCAATCGGTCTTGATCTGGCTCCTCCTAATTGGCCTTGAGCACGTCCGCAACGAAGGCCAGCGTCTTGGTTTCCACCCACTGTGCCGAGACGGCGTCGACCCCGATCGTCCCGATCCGGTCGCTGCTCGCCGTCACGACCCTGCCCTTCGACGGCGATGCCTTCACCTCGCGTTGCACCAGAATTCCGCGCTTGGGATCGTACTTGAACATCAGGGCGGAGGCGAGGCCGTCTCGCGGCGTGAACGACAGGGCCACGCTCGGGTAGGCATCCTCTCGCTCGGTATGATCCCTTGTCGACGCGCTGTGCCCTGCGCTCTGGAGCTCCGCCATAAACGCGTCCAGTACAGGCCGCACGACGTTGCGGAGCACCTCGGCGCATGCTTGACGTTTCCGGTCGCCCGCGCCGTGGCTGCTGCGAGAGGCGGGGGGGGCAGTGTCCTTGTGCTCGGCGTACGCCTTGAGGAGGGACCGCAAGCGCGTGAATATCTCTTCGTTCATGGACGGTACTCCCCCCACACCTTCCTCAACACGTCACTGATCTCCCCCAACGTGCCCCGCGCCCGCACGGCCGCGAGAATCGGCTCGAGCAGGGGCGCGTTGGCCTCGCGCGCGGATGCCTCCAAGTCGCCGAGCGCCTGCTGCGCGGCTCCCGCGTCCCGTTTCTCCCGGGCCGCCTTGACGCGCGCCTGCTGGCCCTGGGCGAGCGCCGAATAATCGGGCGCCGGCACCGACGGAACCGCGTCTTCGGTCACGTGTTGGTTCACGCCGACCACGGCCTTGGTACCCGCCTCGACGGCCCGCTGCTGCTCGTAGGCGCTGCGGGCGATCGCGTCTTGAAATACGCCCCGCTGGATCGCCGGCACCGCGCCCCCCGCCCCCTCGATCTCGTCGAGCAGCACTCGCGCTCCCTGCTCGATCGAATCGGTCAGCGCCTCGACGTGCCAGCTCCCGCCGAGGGGATCCACGACGTCGGGCACGCTGGTCTCGTGCGCGAGCACCTGCTGGGTGCGCAGCGCCAGCGTGGCGCTCTGGCGCGTGGGCAGAGCCAACGCCTCGTCGTACGCATTGGTATGCAGCGACTGCGTCCCGCCCAGCACCGCCGCCATCGCTTGAATCGCGACCCGCACGACGTTGTTCAGGGGTTGCTGCGCCGTGAGCGTAGCGCCGCCCGTCTGCGTGTGAAACCGCAGCCGGCACGCCGCTTCATCGGCAGCGAACTTTTCCTTCATCAGGCGCGCCCACAGGCGCCGCGCCGCGCGGAACTTCGCGACCTCCTCGAACAAGTCGGTGTAGCCGGCGAAGAAGAAGGATACGCGCGGGGCGAAGGCGTTGACGTCGAGGCCCGCCGCGACGGCCCGCCGTACGTACTCGAGCCCGTTCGCGAAGGTGAACGCGACCTCCTGCACGGCCGTTGCCCCCGCCTCGCGCATGTGATACCCCGAGACCGAGAC
The DNA here is from genome assembly GCA_036505055.1 of Gemmatimonadales bacterium. Lineage (GTDB taxonomy): Bacteria > Gemmatimonadota > Gemmatimonadetes > Gemmatimonadales > GWC2-71-9 > 20CM-2-65-7. The sequence goes on from DASXUE010000020.1 coordinate 2,732, forward strand.
GGGATTGAAGCTCATCTCTTCCCGCGTCGTATACCGGAAGATGTCGGCCGCGAGGCGCAACGAGGGCTCCGGCGGATAGATGTAGGTCCCGCGCGCGATGTACTCCTTCAGGATGTCGTTCTGGAGCGTGCCCTCGAGCTTGGCATGCGGCACCCCCTGCTCTTCTCCCACGACGATGTACATCGCGAGCAGGATCGCGGCGGTGGCATTGATCGTCATCGACGTCGACACGCGGTCGAGCGGGATCTCGTGGAACAGCCGCTCGAGGTCATCCACGGTGTCGATCGCCACGCCGGCGCGCCCTACCTCCCCTTCGGCCATCGGATGATCGGAGTCGTAGCCCATTTGGGTGGGCAGGTCGAACGCGACGGACAGGCCGGTCTGACCAGCGGCCAGCAGCTGGCGGAAGCGAGTGTTGGTCTCCTCGGCGGTCCCGAATCCGGCGTACTGGCGCATCGTCCACAGCTTCCCGCGGTACATCGTGGGATAGATACCGCGCGTGAACGGGAACTCGCCCGGGAGTTCGGTCACGCCACGGTGGCGGGAGCCTCGGCGCCGATGTGTTCGGTCGCGAACGCGACGTCGGCTTTGCTCCCGATCAGGAGAGGCGTGCGCTGGTGCAGGCTCTGCGGCATCAGGTCCAGAATCTGTTGGCGGCCGTCGGTCGCCGCCCCCCCCGCTTGCTCCACCACGAATGCGAGCGGGGCGGCTTCGTACAGCAGCCGCAGCTTCCCCTGCCGGGACCCCGTGTCGGCGGGATAGAGGAAGATTCCCCCCGACATCAAGTTCCGGTGGAAGTCGGCCACGAGGGAGCCGATGTAGCGCGCGTTCTTCGCCTGCACCCGCTCCTCGCCGTTCTTGAACGCCGCCACGACGCGCTGGACCGCGGGCGTCCACTTGTTCCAATGGCTCTCGTTCACGCTGTAGTACTTCCCGAGCTCCGGCGTGCGGATATTGGGGTGGGAAAGGAGGAATTCCCCGATCGTCGGGTCGAGCGTGAATCCGTGCACGCCTTGGCCGGTCGAGTAGACGAGCATCGTGCTCGAGCCGTACAGGATGTACCCGGCCGCCACCTGCTTGCGGCCGCGCTGCAGGCAATCGGCCAGGGTGGCGGCGCCGTTTTTCTTCGCCGTCACCCGCCGGTGGATCGAGAAGATAGTCCCGATCGACACGTTGACGTCGATGTTCGAGGACCCGTCGAGCGGGTCGTAGAGGAGCACGTACTTGCCGGCGGGCTTGTCGGCCGGCACGGGGACCGGCGCTTCGTCCTCCTCGGAGGCCATCAGGCAGATGCGGCCCGTGTGCTGCACGCTGTTGCGCACCGTCTCGTTGGCGAAGATGTCGAGCTTCTGCTGCAGCTCCCCCTGCACGTTGATCGTGTCCATCGCGCCGAGAATGTCCGAGAGCCCGGCGCGGCGCACCTGGCGGGAGATGATTTTCGCGGCGAGGCAGAGATCGTAGAGCAGATTCGACAGCTCGCCCGTGGCCTCGGGGTGGAGCCGCTCCTGCTCCATGATGAACCGCTCAATTGTGATCACTTCCGTCGATCCGAACACGCTGCCCGTCGCTTTCGAGAGTGATCGTCCCCGCCCGGTCCGTCCGATACACGTGGATGCCGTGCGCCGCCAGCCGCGCCACCACCTCCGGTGCCGGGTGGCCGTACCGGTTGCGCGCCCCGACGCTGATCACCGCATCCCGAGGCGTCAGCTCGGCGAGCCAGGCCTCGGATGTAGCGCCGCGCGAGCCGTGGTGCCCCACCTTGAGGACCGCGACCGGCCCGACGCGCCCCGCCAGGCGCGCCTCGGTCGGCACGCCCGCGTCCCCCGCGAGGAGCAGCCGCGTCGCGCCGTAGGACACGAGCAGCACGACCGATTCCTCATTCAGATCCGACTGCTGCGCGACCCACGCCGAGTCCGGGCTCAGCACTTCGAAGGCCACGCCGTCCAACTCGAACCGGTCTCCGCGTCGCGCCGGCCGCCAGTCGGCCCCATCCCGCTCGACCGCCGCCAGAAAGTCCAGGTAGCGCGCGTCGCCCACCGGCTCCCCCGGCTCGAGCACGAGGGCCGGGTCGAACGCATCGAGCACCGCCGGGAGGCCGCCGAAGTGATCGAGGTGGCCATGCGTGGCGATCACGACGGCGACCGTCGCCGCCCCCTGCCGGCGCAGAAACGGGACCACGACGCGCCGGCCGGCGTCCCCCTCCGGCGTGCGGGGGCCTCCATCCACCAACACCCACCGTCCAGCCGGGGTGCGCAGCGCCACCGCATCACCCTGCCCGACGTCGAGGAAATGTACGGTCAAACAGCGACAATCAGAAAGGCGTGTAAAGGCGTGAAACAGCGCACTCCACGACAGGACGGCGCCGATGCAGGCGACGCGCGCCCCGATGAGCCACGGGCGGCGCGGCGTGCGCCACAGCCACCACGCGGCCGACAGCACGCCGAGCCAGAGCGCGGCCGCCCGCCAGTCCGCCGTCATCACGACGTGCCCACCCGGGACGGCCGCGGCCCAGCGAGCGACCAAGTCGAGCAGCGCGAGGCACAACCCCGCACCGGCGGCGAGCAGGTGCGACGACAGCAGCAGCGCGACGATCAGGCCGGGCACCGCGACCGCACCGAGCGGAATCGCAACGAGATTGGCGAGCACGCCGATGGGGGCGACGGTGCCGAAGGCATACGCGGCGATCGGCGCCGTGAGGAGCGTCGCGGCGGCGGCGGGTGCGAGCAGGCGCACGAGCCGGGGGCTCCGCTCGGTGGCCCGCGCGGCCCAGATCACCGCCGCCACGGCGGCGACGGACAGCCACGCGCCGACGGAGCGGAGGGCCCAGGGATCGACCGCCAGCACGCCGAGCGCGGCGAGGGAAACGATGCCGCGCGGCGCCACGACGCGCTGGCGTAAGCGCGCGACGCCGTCGAGGATGAGCATCAACGCGGCACGGGTCGCGGGCGCCGGCAGGCCGAGCAACCAGCAGTATGCGGCGATGAGCACCGTCGCGGCGCCGAACCGCGCCCCCGGACCGAGGCGGAGCAGCCGGAGCAGCACGCCGAGCCACACCGCTATGAACCCGACGTGCAAACCCGAGATCGAGAGGATGTGTGCCAGGCCCGATCGCGCGTACCGCTCCCGCACATCGGCGTCGAGCTCGGCGCGGCGTGCGATGACGAGGGCGTCCACGAGGGGCGCGCGGCTGCCGAACAACCGCGCGCTCCGCTCCGCCACCCGGTCGCGCCACCCGCCGCGCCCCCGCGGTTGCCCGTCCAGCAGCCGGACGCGCCGCGCGACGAGGATGCCGCGCTCGGCGTTACCGAGCCAGCGGCCGGCGACGACCGAGACAGTCCCGCCACGTGCGGCGTGGCGATCGGGCCAGCGGATCGTCAGGGTGCCGCCGCACGGCCCGCCGACGACGTCGCCTTCGACCACACCGCCCGAGGCAGGCGCGGGATCGCGAAGCCGCACGGTCGCAGCACGCGTGCCCCGTCCCCCTTCCCCCGTCGCCCGTCCCCAAACGCCCGCGCACGTCGCGGCCCGCTCACGCGCTGCCGCGCCGCCCCACAGCAGCCCCGCCACAACCATGATGCCGCACGCCGCACCGACGGGCGCGCGCCTGGCGAGCGCGGCGGCTCCCAACAACACGCACGCAACCACTCCCCACTCGCCACGCCCCAACAGCCCAGCCCACAGGCCGGCTGCGAAGGCGGTGGTCAGGTAGAGAATCGGCGGCCGCATCGGCGGGCCGCCATCAGCGGCTGCTTAGAGCTGGATGGGCTTTGCCCCGCAGCGCGGCGCCAGGCCGACCTTGCGGAACCCTTCGAGCAGCGCGACGTCGAGCTTCGCCTTCTCCTGGTCGCTCTGCAGGGACAACTCGGTGAGGATCTCGCCCTGCCGGGTCGAGACGTAATGCGCCGTCAGGCGGTTCAGCGCGAACACGAGGACGTCGCCGCGGCAGGTGTCGCAGCCGCAGAAGGCGGGAAACCGCTCGCGCAGGCTGGCGTACTCCCGCTGGACCACCTCCCACGTCACGTTCGTCACCCCACGACGGCGGGCTCCCTCTCGAGCGGCCACGCGGTGAACGTGGACCCGGTCGTGCCCGTGAAGCGGACGCGCCGGTAGCTCCCGATCCACCCGTCGGGCCCCTCGACCAGCGCGACCTTGTTGGTGCGTGTGCGGGTCTGGAGCAGCCCGCCGCGCTTCGCCTTCCCTTCGACCAACACCTCGTGCGTCGTGCCCACGAGACCCACGTTCCGGCGCTGCACCACGCGGCGCACGGCGGCGATGAGCCGCGCGAGCCGCTCCGCCTTGGTCTCCTCGGACACGTGATCCTTGATCCGCGCCGCGGGTGTGCCGTCGCGCACCGAGTACTTGAACGTGAAGGCATCGTCGAAGGCGACTTCGTCCACGAGAGACAGCGTCTCCTGGAAGTCTGCTTCGCTCTCGCCCGGGAACCCGACGATGATGTCGGTCGTGAGGCCGATGCCGGGGACGGCCTGCCGCAGCGCCGCCACCACGTCGAGGAACCGGGCGCGGTCGTAGCGGCGCAGCATCCGCTTGAGCACCCACGAGCTGCCGCTCTGCACCGGCAGGTGCACGTGCTCGCACACCGTGGGCGTCTCGGCCATGGCCGCGAGCACCCGTACCGTGAAATCCGTGGGATAGGGCGACGTGAAGCGCACGCGCCGGAGGCCCGGCACCGCGCCCACGGCGCGAAGCAGGTCGGCGAAGTCGTGCGCGCCGTCGTGATAGCTGTTGACGGTCTGGCCAAGGAGCGTGACCTCGGTGGTCCCGGACTCGGCGAGGCGCTGCACCTCGCCCACCACGTCGGCCAACATGCGGCTCCGCTGGACCCCGCGCGTCATCGGAACGATGCAGAAGGTGCACCGATAATCGCAGCCGCGCTGCACCGTCACGAACGCCGAGGCCCCATCCGCCCGCACCGGCGGGACGTCCTCGTAGTGCTCCCAGGTCTTGAACTCCACCTCGGCGGCGCGCTCCCCGCTCCGCGCGCGGGCGATCAGCTCGGGGAGCCCCCGGTAGCCGTCGGGGCCGATCACGAGGTCCACCTGCGGCACGCGCTCGAGCAGTTTCGGGCCGAGACGCTGGGCCATGCACCCCACGACGCCCAGCACGTCCCCCGGGCGCTTGTGGCGCTTCAGCTCGCCCATGCGCCCCAGCACGCGCTGCTCGGCATGATCCCGGACGGCGCAGGTGTTCACCAACATCACGTCGGCCAGGGCGGGATCGTCCGTCTGGACGTACCCCTCGCGCCCCAGGACGCCGAGCATCAGCTCGGAATCCGAGACGTTCATCTGGCAGCCGTACGTTTCGATGTAGACGCGGGGCATGATCAGTCCACGGTGATGGCGAGGCGAGGGCGCCCGTCCCACCGGTCGCTAGGAAGATAGACGGACAGGTAGTCTTCCGTCAGGACGTCCACCTTCCCGGCAAGGCGGCCCGAAACGACGCCGTCCGCCCCCCGCCCGGCCCGCCGCGCGCGGTAGGCGCGAGCCTTCGCCTCACCCAGCTCGCGCAGCTCGCGCGCGCGCTCCCGGATCGCGGCCGGCGCGACCTGCTCCCCGAGCTTGGCCGCCGGCGCATCGGGGCGCACGCTGAATGGAAAGACGTGGAGGTACGTAAAAGGCAACGCGCTCAACAGGGTAAGTGAGGCGTGGTGATCGTCCTCGGTTTCGCCCGGGAATCCCGCGATGACATCGGCGCCGAGGCCGAACACCGGCAGCCGCGCCGCGAGCCACTCGATGCGCGTGCGGTAGCTCTCCGCCGTGTACCAGTGGCGCCCCATACGCTTCAGGATCCGGTTCGCGCCCGATTGGAGCGGGGCGTGCAGGTGGGCCGCCACGTGTTCCGGGGCCTCGATGAGGAGTCGGGCGATCGTGTCATCGACTTCGGTGGCTTCGATGGAGGACAGGCGAAATCTCACGCCGGGCACGGCTTCGATCAGCGCCTCGAGCAGCTGACCGAGAGACTGTTCGGGTGGGTTAACCCCGGGCCGGCGGCCCGGGGTCAACACACCCGGACTAGTGTCCTGCCCATAGGTCCCAATGTGCACGCCCGTCAGCACGATCTCCGCGTGATGCGCCCCGAGCGCCCGTGCCTCCGCAACCACCTCGGGCGTAGGCCGCGACCGGTTGGCGCCCCGCGCGAGCGTCGTGGCGCAGAAGGTGCAATGCTCGTCGCAGCCGTCCTGGATCTTGAGCCAGGCGCGGGCGTTCGTGGTGAAGCGCCGCAGGACGGGATCGAGGCGACGGGGCGACAGGCCAGCCGCCCGAAGGACCGCCCCCGGGTCCGCGCCGCCGACGACGGCGCGCACCGACGGCAGCGCGGCGAGCGCGCCCGTCCCCCCGTCCAGCGCGGCGGCGCAGCCCATCACGATCGTCTCGGCGCCGCTCGTGCGCGCAACGTGGCGCACGAAGCGGCGCAGCTTGGCTTCGCTCTCGTGCGTGACGGTACAGGAATTGACGACGGTGACATCGGCGGCGGCAGGATCGTCCACGACGGCGGCCCCCTGGTCGGCGAAGGCCTGGCGCACAACCTCGGTGTCGTATTGGTTCGCTTTGCAGCCGAAGGTGTGGAAGTAGACGTTCACGGCCGCACGGTGAGCCCCAAGAGAACGCTCCACACGCGCTCCGTGAGTCCCGCACCCTTCCGCTCGAGGCGCTCCACTGTCAGGTCCAAGCGACCGCGGTCCTGGGAGAACTGGCGACCGATGCCGCCAGCGACGGCGAACTCGGTCGGCGCGGAGCCGCCGGGCCCGAAGGGCAGCTGCCCGCCTCGCACCCCGAACCGCAAGGGGAGCCGGATCGCCCCGAGCTCCGCGCCGAGCGACCAGTTGAACGTGTCGTAGGAGCTCGGTCCCGAGCCGGACCAGAACCGCCACGCGACGGCGCCGGCCAGCTGGGCTTCGGTGCCGGCGCGCCAGCGAATCGCGCCGCCCACCGCGAACGGCAGGTCCTCTGTGGTGGCCGTCCGGCCGCGCACGTCGGCCCGCAGTCTCGTGTCGGAGCGGACCCAACCGGCGATCCGCAGGTCGGCCCCCAGATCGAGCAACGCGCTCGCGGAGCCGCCGAAGCCGCCGTAGGCGACGTCCTCGCGCACGGCCGACGTGCGATAGGTGGTCGAGTCGTCGAAGTGCCGCCGGGCCAGCACGCGGGTCGACCCCGTGAGCCCGTGAACCGAGGCCCCCAGCGCCAGACCCGGCAGGACGCGCGCGGCGACCGCGAGCCGCAGGTCCGCCACCGCGCCGTCGCTCGTGATCTGGTCGGTGACGGGCTCCGGCTGGCCGCGCAGGTCGAGCGTGTCGCGCGTCGTCACGCCGAACGACTTGTCGAGATACGTCGCAAAGCCGGCCGCGAGGACGAGCCGTCCCGCGATCGGCCCGGCGAGCACGAATGCCGGGAAGCGCGTCGCGCGCAACGACGCGTCGCTTCCGGCGACCTCGGTCGAGCGCCACGACGTTCCGCCCGTGATGCCGGCGGTCACGCGGCGGATATCCGCCACCGACGCCTCCATCAGGGGAGAGAACGGGTCGAACGGCGCGAACGCACCGCCGGTCGCCCGCGCGCGCACGCTCTCCCAGCGGCCCGGCACGCCGAGCCCGCGAATGCCGAACTGCGAGTCCTGTGCCCGCGCGGCGCAGGGGGCGACGGCCACGATCACGAGAACGGCGAGTGGAGCATGCCTCATGGGACCCCGAAGGGGTAGCGTTTGACGTAGGTAATCCGCAGGGCGGGCCGGAACGCGGGCGTGCGGCTCGAGTAAAAGCGCGCTTGGGTGTAGGTGGCCGCCTCGGGCGCCTGGCTGAGCATGAGCGCCGTGGCCGCGGCAGTGTCGGCCGACCAGAGGCGGAGCATGTCGGTCACCTCGATGCGCACTGTGTCGGCGGTGTTGAGGTGGATCGTGGTAATGCCGAAGACCTCCGGCTCCGTGCGGAGCGGCGACTTGCCGCCCAGGTCGGCGATCACGGGCCGGGCCAGCACGGCGAAGGAGTCGCCCGCGGCTCCCAGCGCGGGCCCCACCGGCACCAGGATCAGAGTCGCGCGCACGATGTCCGTACTGTCGCGTAAGAAGGACGGGAACGCGACCCGGACGAGGCTGCGTGCCGAGGGCACCCCGCCGACGGTGAGATTCGAATCGAGCGCGGGGTTGGGCGGGTCGAAGACGAAGCCGTCGAACAGCACCTCGCGGTCGGCCGTCGCGTAGATCGTCGAATCGGTCGTCGAATCGATTGTCTTCACGTAGTGGTAAAACCGGCGCAGCACCGCGTCGCGATTCAGGACGTCGTTCGAGCCGAGGGAGATGCTGGCGAGCGAGTCGGCCGCGACGCGCACGCCGAACGCGAGCTGCCCCGAGTCGGCGACGCTGAAGGGCGCCTGCAGGGTGTCGAGCAGGAAGTACAGGATGAGCGACGAGTCCGCGTCGGCCACCTGGAGCACGTGCCCGGCCGAGTCGGTGCGGATCGTGTCGCCCCAGATCCGGACCGTGGCCGTGTCCTCGATCAGGGGGCGGGCGAGGAGCGAGTCCACGTTCACGCTGTCGATGAGCGAGTCCGCAAACGCAGGCGCGAGCGCCGCGAACGTGATCGTCGAATCGATCGTCAGGGGCAGCCTATAGAGCTTGAGCCACAGATTGGCGGTGTTCGTATCGCGCCGCACGATGTGCACGCGCAGCCACGACGAGTCGACGCTGATCGGCACGGTCGCCGTGTCGGGAGGCTTCGGCGCCACGCGCGTATTCATTTTGTTCATCAGCATGATCGCCCGGCTATCCACCACCCCCGGCAGGTCAGCGACGGCGAGCGCCGAGCCGCGATCCCCGCGGAGATAGCCGCGGAACGAGGAATCGCGCGCGATGACGTCGGTGAGGATCGTGTCGGCCGTCACGATCGTGCCGCTGGGACAGAAATCGGGGCACGCGCCCGGCGCCACCAGCTTGTCGGTGCAGGCGGCCAGCGCCAGCACCAGCGCCAGGCGGGCAAGTCGTCTACGCGGCGTCACCGGTCCAGGCTCTCCTTCGTGAAGGCGTCGGGGAGGAGCGCGGCGAGCGTCCAGTGCCGCTCGGTCGAGGGTCCCACTGCCACTACTTCCAGGTTCACACCGAACTCCGCCAGCAGCTGACGGCACGCGCCGCACGGCGCCGCGGGAGGCTCCACCTCCGTCGTCACCGCCACCCGCTTGAACGCCCGGGCGCCCGCGGCCACCGCCGCGCCGAGCGCCATCCGCTCTGCGCAAATGGTCAAGCCGTACGACGCGCTTTCCACGTTGCATCCCGCGAACACGCGCCCGTCAGTCGCCTCGATCGCCGCGCCGACGCGAAACTCGCTGTAGGGCGCGTAGGCGTTGCGCATCGCCTCCCGCGCCCGCGCGACGAGATCGCTCACGCCCACACCTCCCCGAGGAACGACGTGCCGGCCGCCAGCCGGCCCACCCCGAAATACTCCGCCACGGTCTGCCCCAGGTCCGCGAACGTGCGCCGCACCCCCAGCGCCACGGGACGAATCCGAGGGCCGACGACCAGCACAGGCACCACCTCGCGCGAATGATCGGTGGACGGCGTGGTCGGATCGTTGCCGTGGTCCGCGGTGAGGATCACGAGGTCGTCCCCGCGGAGCCGCGCGACGAGGCGCGGCACCCACGCATCGAGCTCCTGCAGCCCCTGATGAAACCCCGCCACGTCGTTCCGGTGCCCCCAGCTCTGATCGAACTCGATGACGTTCACGAACACGAACCCGGTATCGAGGGTGTCCAGGGCCTCCTCGATTAGCCGGTACGCGTCGGCGTTGGTCGGCGTGTGCTCGCTCGTGATGTTCCGGCCGGCGAACAAATCGTCCACCTTGCCGATCCCTACACGCGGAACTCCCGCCTCCGCCAGCCGGTCGAGCAACGTGGCGCCCTCCGGCGCGATCGAAAAGTCCTTGCGGTGGGGCGTCCGGCGATAGTCCCCAGGCGTGCCCAGGAACGGCCGCGCGATCACCCGGCTGACGACGTGCTCCCCCACCAGCAGCTCCCGGGCGATTGCACACGCCCGATACAGCTCATCCAGCGGAATCGTTGCTTCGTGCGCCGCCACCTGGAAGACCGAGTCGGCGGACGTATACACGATCCACTTGCCCGACTGTTGATGCTCGGCGCCCAAGTCCGCGAGGATGGCGGTGCCGGACGCCGCGACGTTGCCGAGCCACCCCCGCCCCGTGCGCCGACTCAACTCCTCGAGCAGCGCGGTGGGAAATCCCTTGGGATACGTGCGGAACGCCCGCTCCAGGACGACGCCGCACAGCTCCCAGTGCCCTGTGGTGCTGTCCTTCCCCGGCGAGGCTGGCTGGGCGATCCCGTGCGCCGCCGCAGGCCTGACCCCGGGCGCCAGTCCGGGGATGGGCCGGTCCTTGCCTAGCCCCAGCCGCTCGAGGTTCGGCAGCCTGAGCCCCCCCACGGCCCGCGCGACATTACCCAACGTATCCGACCCCGCGTCACCGTACGCGTCCGTGTCCGGCGCCGGACCGATCCCGAGCCCGTCCAACACGACGAGCGCGGCGCGCTTGCTCACCGGTAGACGCGTGGGAGGCGTGGTCCCAGGCCCGTCAGCAGCTCGTGCGGCAGCTCCCTGCTCCACCCCGCGAACTCGTCCAGTGTGATCTGCTCCTTCGCCTCCGCGCCGACGAGGGTCGCGACGTCTCCCACCTGCACTTCGACGGTGGCGGTTTCGACGAGCATCAGGTCCATCTGCACGACGCCCACGATCGGACACCGCTTCCCGCGCAGCAGCACGCGGGCCTCACCGCTGGCGGACGTGTCGCGCCGGATGCCGTCCGCGTACCCGATGCCGAGCGTCGCGACGACCGTATCGCGAGGGGCCACCCAGCTCGCGCCGTAACTGACGCTCTCGCCTTTGCGCACCCGTCGCACGCGCAGCACCCGCGCCCGCACGCTCACGACCGGCTGGGGCGCGGTCACGCCCGGCGCGGCCGATCCGCCGTACAGAAAGATCCCAGGCCGCACGAGATCGAACGCGAACTGCTTTCCGCGCAGCGCCGCCGCACTGTTCGCGACGTGCAGCATGGCCGGTCGCCGCGGCAGCCGCGCGACGGCAGCCAGGAACCGCTCGACCTGCTGCTCGGCGGAGCCATCGGTCCGCTCGGCTGAATGAAAGTGAGTGAAACACCCCTCGAACGCCGGCGTGTCCACCGCCGCACCGAGCTCGTCCACTTCATCCCAGCGGATCCCGGCGCGGCCCATGCCGGTGTCGATTTCCACGTGGAACGGGCGGTCGCCACGGGTCGTCCACTCGATGACGCTGCCGGCGTCGCCCAACGCCGGGGTGAGTTGGTGGAGATCGTACTGGTCGAACAACTGCGCGCGCGTCGGCATGAACACGAGAATGGGCCGCGTGATGCCGGCGCCTCGGAGCTCGGCCCCTTCCTCGATCGTGGCCACCCCGTAGCCCCACGGATCCAGCGCCTCGAGGGCCCGAGACGCAGCAACGGCTCCCACCCCGTACGCGTTCGCCTTCACCACAGGGAGGAGCCGTACGCCCGCGGTACGCGCCACCGTGCGGGCGTTCTCCACGAGGGCACCCAGGTCGACTTCGATCCAGGCTCGGCTGCCCGGCCCGCCGATTGACACGCTCACAGGCGCGCGTATGATACCCGGCTCGGAGGCTAAATGCAAGGCGATTCAGCGCTTGGACGCGCTCTCGGACTCGTGCGTGACTTGCGCGCGCGCTGCCCGTGGGACCGCGCACAGACCCCCCAGACGCTCCGTCCGTATCTCGTCGAGGAAGTCCTGGAGCTCGATCACGCGCTCCAGACCGACGACCCCGAGGCACTGCGCGACGAGCTGGGCGACGTGCTGCTGCATCTCGCGTTTCAGATCGTGATCGCGGAGGAGCGATCCCAGTTCAACGCCGAGGTCGTCACCCGCGGGCTCGAGGAAAAGATGTGGCGCCGCCATCCGCACCTGTACGCGGGCAAGGGCGAGGCGACGCACGACCACGACTGGTGGGAGCGGGTGAAACGCAGGGAGAGGGGAGAAGGGAGGGGGACGCTCAGCGGCCTGCCACCGACGTTGCCCCCACTGTTCATGGCGTTCCGGCTCCAGGAACGGGCAGCCGGGGTGGGATTCGACTGGCCGGACGCCAGCGGGCCGCGCGCCAAGGTCGACGAAGAGATGAAGGAGTTGGACAAGGAGCGACGCACCCTGGACCGCGATCGCATCGAGGCGGAGCTCGGCGATCTGCTCTTCGCGGTGGTGAACCTGGCGCGCAAGCTCGACGTCGAGCCGGGCCGGGCCTTGGAGCGCGCCAACGAGAAGTTCAAAAGGCGGTTCGAAGGAGTGGAGCGGCTCGCCGCCGAGCGCGGCGTGGACGTGGGGCGGGCGAGCCTCGAGGAGCTGGACAAGCTCTGGGACGAGGTGAAATCGAAGGGTTAGTCTTTATACGGATCGAACTCGTCCGCGCCCGCCATGACCACGATCAACGGGCGCAACACGTGCAGCACCTCCACCGTCGCGCCCTGCGCCGCGAGCACGTCGGTGAGCCGACGATAGACGTGCGGGCTCTCGTCGGTCCCGCCGCCGCGCAGCACGACGCCCTTCCGCTGCACCCACTCGAGCATCATCTCTCGGGAGATCGCGCCGGGCTTGATCACCTGCCCGCGGCGCGTGCGCTTCCCTGCCGCGGCGGTCCGGCTCATCACGCGGCCCGCGCCGTGCACGGTGGAGAACAAGGCGCGCGCTTGCAGGTCGCGTACCGCGGCATCCTCCGACCGAGCCCCCTGGATTATCACCGCGTCATCCCCCATGGAGCCCCCCACGAACCCGCGCTGACCCGGGAACGCCGGCGTGGCGCCCTTGCGGATCACGTGGAACCGGTCGCCGCCGTGCTCCTCGACCCACGCGAAGTTGTGGTGGTTGTGGACCAGCTCGACCTCACGACCGCCGAGGATCTGGACCACCTTGCGCGCTACCCACTCCCGTCCGGCGTAGGCGTAACGGCCGGCGAGGTTCATGAGCTGCCAGTACGCGTCGCCGATCGGGGTCGTGACATCGAGCAGGGTCTCGCGCTCCGGGACGCGCGCACCCCACGGCTGATTCTGCCCGAGCGCGAGGAAGCCGCTCGCGACCCCGAACCCGAAGCCGCGCGAGCCGAAGTGCACGCCGACCCAGATGCGGTCCGCCTCATCGGCGAAGACGTCGACGTAGTGGTTGCCGCTCCCGACGGTACCGAGTTGGGCGCGGGCCTTGCTGCGCAGCTGGTCGCGCTCGCGGTTCCCCGGCACGGCGTCCCACGCCGCGTCCGCGAACAGCGGGTCGTCGGTCGGCGCGTCCTCGGCGCGGTTCTTCCGCCCCATGCCGAAGGACAGGGTCGACTGAATCTCATCGGCCAATTCGCCGAGCCGGCCCTCGAGGTGTACGCGCGTCACGTCCGTGCGGATCGCGGCGTTGCCGCAGGCGATATCGAAGCCGACGCCCACGACCGACACCTGGTTGCGGTACGCGGCCACGCCCCCGATCGGCATCACATAGCCGAGATGGCCGTCCGCCATGAGGGCCACGCGCTCGGCGCGCGCAGCGACATCGCGCAGCTGCGCCAGCGTCTTTTCCTCGTGCTGACCGAAGATCGCGAGATCTGCCATGCCTTCCTCCATCTTATGTCCCCGATCCGGCCGGGGTGAGGGGGATCACCACCCGCGAGCCCACCCCGGCCCGTCGCGGCTAAAGCCGCGGCTCGGCATCTGCCGCTCAAGCGGCAACGTGTCGCCCGTTCACGGGCAGCCGCCGAGCCGCGAGTTCACTCGCGCATCCGGGACGGCACCCGCTTTCCGCATCGACGGCGATCGGCCCGGCCGGACGTTCCGTCCCCTTCGGGAGTCGCGGTCCTTCGGGGACTTCCCGCCCGGACCGGGCCGAAAACATTCGCCCCACCACGTAGCCGGCACGGGGTGGGGCGAGGGCGCATCGCGAGACGAAGTGGGTCTCCGCTAGCGCTTCGCTCCCGTGCCGGAAGGGCATGCACCGGGCTTGCCCGCCAGGTACACGCCGCCCTGCCGTCGGAAGGCGAGCCTGCCGACGTCTGGCTGTCCGATCACCGTGAACTCCGCACTGTGCAACACGAAGGACCTCCCAGAAACACAAATCGCGTCACCGTGGCTGCTCGTTTGGCAACCGATTCGGGACGCGACTCCCTGAAGCGAAGACAACTTTATGCGCCGGCTTTCGCCATGTCAAGGCCACAATTTGTACAACGTCCGCGGGAAGGCGATCCCTTCCCGGATGTGGGGAATCCCGCAGATCCACGCCACCGTGCGCTCGACCCCGAGCCCGAAGCCCGAGTGCACGAACGTGCCGTACTTCCGCAAGTCGAGGTACCAGCTGTACGCCTCTTCGGGCAGCCCTTCGCTTTTGATCCGCGCGCGGAGCTTGTCATAATCGTCCTCGCGCTGGCTGCCGCCGATGATCTCGCCATACCCTTCCGGGGCGAGGCAGTCGTTGTTCAGCACCGTGCGCGGGTCGTCCGGGTTCTCCTTCATATAGAAGGCCTTGACCTGCTTCGGATAGTTGAAGACGAAGACGGGGCGATCGTACTGTTTCGCTAGCAGCGTCTCGTCTTCGCCGCCCAGATCACCGCCCCACACGATGCCCGAACCGAGTCCCTTGAGCTTTTCGACGGCGTCCGTGTACGAAATACGGTGAAATGGCGGCGTGACGCGCTCCAGCGCCGCCGTATCCCGCTCCAGCTCGGCCAGGTCGCCCTTCCGGCGGTCCAGGCAGCGGGCGACGACGGAGGCGACGAAATCCTCCTGCAACCGCATATTGTCGTTCGAGTCGTTCCAGGCGACCTCGGGCTCCACCATCCAGAACTCCGTCAGGTGCCGCCGCGTCTTGGATTTCTCCGCGCGGAAGGTCGGCCCAAAGCAGTAGACTTTGCCGAGCGCCGCCGCGGCGGCCTCGACATACAACTGGCCCGTCTGGGCGAGGAAGGCCTTGCCGAGGTCGAAGTAGTCAGTGGCGAACAGCGTGCCGGCGTGCTCGCCGATCGAGCCCGTGAGGATGGGCGTGTCCACGAGCACGAATCCGCGTTCGTAGAAAAAGTCACGCATCGCCTGGATGACTTCATGGCGCACGCGCGCGATCGCCACCTGGCGGCGCGACCGCAGCCACAGGTGGCGGTGCTCGAACAGGAAGGCGGTCCCGTGCTCTTTGGGGGTAATCGGGAAGTCGTGGCTGGGCCCGAGAATCACCAGATCCGAGGCCTGCAGCTCCACGCCGCCCGGGGCGCGCGCGTCGGCGCGCACCGTGCCCGTGACCTGCACGGACGTCTCCTGGGTGAGGCGGCTCAACGCCTCCCAGGTCGCCTCGGGCACTTCCTTCTTGGAGAGGACCGCTTGCAGGTACCCGGTGCCGTCCCGCAGCGTGACGAAGGCGATCTTGCCCGAGGAGCGCGTGGTCATCACCCACGCGCACACGGCGACGGGCTGCCCGCTCCCGGCCAGCGGCGGCAGCGCTTCGATGCGATGACGTTCCGGCATAGGCGCGGCATACTAGTGGCGGCCCTCTGGGCTGTCAACGCGACAGCGTGCGTCCCGGTCGTGAAGCCCGGCCCCGTCCGGCAGGAGCTCGGCTGGCCCGCCTATTTGGGCAACGCGCGGCACGACGCCGCCGCCGCCGAGACGCTGAACCCCGATCCGCGCCCCCTCTGGCACAGCGCCGTGGGTCGCGCGATCCGCGGCGGTCTCGCCGTAGGCGAAGCGGTCCTCGTCGCCGGGACCGTCGACCGCGTGGTGGTCCTCATCGACCGCGCGAGCGGCGATGTGTTCTGGCGCCAGCGCGTCGATGGGACGATTCGTGCCGGCCCGCTGCTCGACGAGGATCGCGTGTACGTCGCCACGGAGGCGCAGCCCGACGGACGCGTGTACGCCCTGCGCCTGCGCGACGGCAAACCGATTTGGCGCGTCAACGTGGGCAGCGTCGCCGCTCCGCTGGCGTTCGACGGCGACGCGCTGTATGCCGGCACCGAGGGCGGGACCGTGCTGCGGCTCGACCCCGAGGGCGGCCGCATCGCCTGGCGGCGCAAGCTCGCCGGCGCCGTCCGCGCGGGCCCGGTGGCGACACCGCAGGGCCTCGCGGTCGCCACGAGCGCCGACACGCTGTACCTCCTGGACCGGGAAACGGGCGACGTCCGCGCGCGCCGCGCGACGCCCGGCACCGTCCTCGCCACGCCGGCGAGCGACGGGGCGCATCTCTACCTCGGTACGACGAACGGCCGCGTGCTCGCGATCCACCTTCCCGACCTCGCGATCCGCTGGGAGCGAAGCGCAGGGGACGCGGTGTACGGCGCGCCGGCGCTCGCGCGCGATACCCTGTTCGTCGTGGCGCGCGACGGACGCCTGTGGCGCATTCCGGTCGCCGATCCCGGCGCGGCGACGAATCACGCGCTCGGCATCGTGGCGACGGCGGGACCGACGCCGACCGCGTCGGGCGTGCTGGTGGGCAGCGTCAGCGGCGAGGTGCTGCTCCTCGACCGCGCGGGAACCATCCTGTGGCGCGCCCAGGTGACGGGGCCGATCGAGGAGCCGCCCCTCGTGCGGGACCGTCAACTGGTGGTCGTCGCGGGGCGCGGCGATATTCACGCGTATCGATGACGCGCTTCGCGTGGTGCCTGGTGGCGGCGAGCTGCGGAGTGTCGGGCGTGCTCTCGGCGCAGAGTGACACGGTTGGACGGCGCTACGACGCTACGTTGTACGCAAGAAACGCGCAGGACGTGCAACGTACGGCGTCGCGTCGTACAACGGTTCATTACGGCAAGTGGCTCACCGCGGGGGCCGCGGTGGCGTTCACCGTGATGGCGGCGCAGGAGCACCGCTCCTCCGGGCGCTACTGGGATCAGTTGATGACCGTCTGCCGTTCTGCCGACACCGCCTGCGCCCTGGGGCCGAACGGCCTGTATCAGCTGTCCGCGGCAGAGTCGCTCTATCAGCGCTCGGTCTACCACGATCGCCGGGCCAGCTATCGGCTGCTCGGCGCCCAAGCCAGCCTGCTCCTCACGGCAGCTCTGTTCATTCTCGACCGACGACCAGGGGAAGCCCCCGAGAACATCCCGTTCGCACCGCTGCGGGTCACGGCCACGCCGACGGGGGACGGGGCGCGGGTGGGGTTGCGGATCGCATTCTAGAGCCGTCGCTGATGGCTGATGGCTTCAACCCACTCGAAACAGCTCGAATCCCCGCTCGTACCGCGCCACAATCCGCTCGCGGTACGCCGCGTGCTCACGTCGCTCGAGCGCCGGGTCCCGAGCGATGATCTCGGCGGCGGCCCGGCGCGCCGCCTCGAGCAGGGGCAGGTCGGTCTCGAAGTTCGCGTAGCGCAGCGCCAGCCCTCCGGACTGCCGCGCGCCGGCCAGGTCGCCCATCCCGCGCTCCCGCAGGTCCAATTCGGCGATCTTGAAGCCGTCCGTCGTGTCGCAGAACGCCTGCAGGCGGGCCGCGGCCTCGGGGACGTCGGACAGAAGGATGCAGTGGCTCGCGGCCGCACCGCGCCCCACCCTGCCCCGCAGCTGGTGCAGCTGCGCCAGGCCGAACCGCTCGGCGTGCTCGATCAGCATGACGGTCGCGTTCGCCACGTCGATCCCTACCTCGATCACGCTCGTGGCCACGAGTAGCTGCACCACATTCTCGCGGAAGGCGCGCATCGTCGCGTCACGCTCCTCGGCCTTCATCCGCCCGTGCACCAGGCCCACGCGGAACTCCCCGAAGATCTTCGCTAACTTGGCGGCCATGGTCGTGGCCGCCTTGAGGTCCGCCCGCTCGGACTCCTCGATGACCGGATAGATCACGTACGCCTGGCGGCCCGCGGCGCACTCGCTCCGGATGAAGTCGTAGATCTTGCGCCGCGCGGCTTCCGTACGGAGCGCCGATTTCACCTCACCGCGGCCCGGCGGGCGCTCGCGGATCTCGGTGACGTCGAGGTCGCCGTACAGCGTCAGGGCAAGCGAGCGGGGGATCGGTGTCGCGCTGAGCAGCAGCACATCGGGGGCGTCTCCCTTCCCCACGAGCGCCGCCCGTTGCTCGACACCGAAGCGATGCTGCTCGTCGATGACCGCGAGGCCGAGGCGCCGGAACGCGACCGACTCCTGGATCAGGGCGTGCGTACCGACGACCAGACGGGCGCCCCCGTCCGCGATCCGTGCACGGGCCGCCGCCTTCTCCGCGCCCGTCATCCTGCCGAGCAACAGGTCCGGCCGGATGGCCAGCGGCTCGAGGAGGCGGGTGAGGGTCGCCGCGTGCTGCTCCGCAAGGAGCTCCGTCGGCGCCATGATCGCCGCCTGGTAGTCGTTCTCGGCTGCGAGCAGCATCGCGAACAGGGCGACCACCGTCTTCCCCGTCCCAACATCCCCCATCAGCAGGCGATGCATCCGGAGCGGAGCGGTCATGTCGTCCGTGATTTCGCGAACCGCGCGCCGCTGATCCGCCGTCAGCTCGAAGGGGAGGTGCTCTTTGAGGCGCGTCGTCAGCTCGCGCTTCAGCGCGAAGCGGATGCCCGCACGCGCCCGCTTGGCGAGGTGGCGTGCCCGCGCCTGCACCAGCTGCTGGTCGAACAGCTCGTCGAACGCCAGCCTCCGGCGTCCGACTTCCGTCTCGGCTACCTGCCCGGGCCGGTGGAGCAACGCGAGGGCGTGCCGCAGGTCGATCAGGCCGTGCGCTTCGCGGAACGCCGCAGGATGCGGATCCGTCGCGAGCGGGAGCATGGCGTCCAGGTGCTGGTGCACCAGGGCGCGGATTTGGCGGTGCGTCAGCCCCTCCGTGGCGGGATAGACCGGGAGCACGAGCCCTTTTCCCGGACCCTCGTCGCCGTCGCCCGCGTCGGCCAGGACGATGAATTCTCGAGGCACGAGCTGCCGCCCGTGGTAGTAGCGGACCGGGCCGGTGACGAGGAGCAGCTGGCCCTTCCGGATCTGGCGCTCGAGGAACGGCCTGCCCGGCCACGCACACTCCAGCAGCCCGCTGTCGTCCTTCAGAACGGCGCGGAACACGCGCAACCCGCGGCGGGTCGGCAGGACACCCGTGGTGACAACGCGGCCGACGCAGGTGACCTCCCGGCCGACCTCGGCCCGGGCGAGCGGCGTCACCGTCGTGGCGTCGAGGTAGCGGTGCGGCACGTGATACAGGAGGTCACCTACGGTGCGCACCCCCAACCGCGCGAGCGCCTCGGCGCGCTTGGGACCGACGCCCTTGAGATACTTGACGGACGTCTTGAGCTCGATCGTCACGCGCCCTTCAATCGCCCGTCAATCGCCGATGAGGCGCCGGGCGTATCGCACCGGATCGAACGGCTCGAGGTCGCCCTCCGCCTCGCCCGTCCCAAGGAACCGCACGGGGACCGGGACGGCCCGGCGCAACGACACGACGCTGCCGCCTTTCGCCGTGCCGTCGAGCTTCGTCACGATCAGCCCGGTGAGGGGCACGGCGCCGGCAAAGAGCTGCGCCTGGGCCACGGCGTTCTGACCCACCGTGGCGTCCACCACGAGGAGCGACTCGTGGGGCGCGCCGGGGGAGCGCTTCCCCACGACACGCGCGACCTTTTTCAGCTGCTCGAGCAGCCGTTCGTCCGTGTGGAGTCGGCCCGCCGTATCGACGAGCACCGTGTCGATCCCGCGGGCAGCGGCCGCCTGCACGGCGTCGAACGCTACGGCGGCCGGGTCGCCCGCGGCGGCGCCGACGAACGGGACGCCCAAGCGGCCCGCCCAGATCTCGAGCTGTCGGGCGGCGCCGGCGCGAAACGTGTCGGCGCCGGCGAGGAGCACGCTCCGGCCCTCTGCCTGCAGCCGCCGGGCGAGCTTCGCGACCGTCGTGGTCTTGCCGACGCCGTTGACCCCGAAAACCAGCGCCACGGTGGGCGGCGCTGGCGCCCGGGCCAGCACCGGCGAGCCGGGGGACCCGAGCAGCTCGATGACGATCCGTTCGAGCGCGGCCCGGTCCCGCGCGCCATTGCCCTCGAGCCGGTCGAGAATCTCTTGAGTCGCGGCCACGCCGAAATCCGCCTCGAGCAGGATTTGCTCCGCCGCGCCGCGGGCGGCGCGGTCCGAATGCCCGAACAAGTCCAGCAGCCGTTTCCACAGCGCCATCAGGGGAGCCCCTGCCGCCGCCGCCAGGCCCACTCGGCCGAGAACGCGGCGATCGCGATGACGAACAGCCACCAGCGGTCGCGCAGGCCCACCTGGACGGTGCGCCCCTCCGCCAACCCCGGCTGCGACGCGAGCAGCCGCGCCGCCGGACGCCACTCGTCGGAGTACTCCTCGACGGCGACCAGGCCCCGTTCAGGTCCGCCGGCGAGCGCGTAGCGATAGGCGCCGGGAGGCAGCAGCAGTTCGGCATGGCCGCCGGCATCGAACCGCAACGTGTCGATGCGGGCCGCGCCGGTCTCGTCCCGGAGCTCCACGACCAGCGGTCGCTCGTCCCCCCCGCCTGTCCAGCGCCAGACCAGCGGCAGCCCGTTTGGGACCTCCAACGTGACCGGCGCCGCCCGCTCCCCCCGTCCCGCTCCCCGCTCGGCGAGCAGCCAGTCCGCGACCGCGGCGACGAGGCTCCGATACGCTTGCTCCGCCGGACCGCCGCGGAAGGCCCAGCGCCACAGGCCCGAGGCCGTAACCGTCGCGCGGCGGGCGGTGCCTGCCGCCCCCCCCGCTCCCGCCCCCCCCCCCTCGTGCAGCGTCACGATCGTTCGGGGGGCGCCCCGGCGCGCCAGCCGAGCGCTGAGTACGGCGATGGCGCCGGCGCGCCCCGAGTCCCGCGGCGGCTCCGCCGCCACGACGACGGGCGGTAACGAGTCCCACGCGATCCCGCCGAGCGCTGGCGCGAGCGGCGACGCCGGGGGCCGCTCGACGTACCAGTCGCCCGGTTCCTCGCCGCCCGGCCATTCGAGCACGGCCGCGGAGCCCGCGTAGCGCCGCGCGCGCTCAGGTTTCCCGCCCAAGACGACCAGGCGCGCGCCGCGCGCGGCGCGCGACAACTCGGCGGGCGAGACGGGCGTCAAGGCCGCCGCATCCCGCCAGCGGCCCGGCTCCGCCTCGACGAAGGTCTTGACCGGCGCCTGGGCCACGTCGGCGAGCGTCCGCGCCAGAAAGCGCGTGTCCCAATCCGGTGGCGCCGCGAAGATCACGACCGCGGGCTGGGGGCTCACCTCGACCACGAAGCGGCGCGCGTCGTCGCGGGGCTCGACGTCTCCCACCCCCTCCAGGCGCACGTCGAGTACGTTCCACCCGGGATGCGGGATGCGAGATGCGGGAAGCGTCAGATCCGTGGACGCTGTGCCGCTGTCGGGGAGCGTAACCCGGCGCGACAGGAGTCGCGCTCCCCCGACGCTCACGGCCAACGCCGCATCTCGCATGCCGCCTCCCGCCTCCCGCATCCCGGCGGTCCCGTAGCTCACCCTGAGGCGGACGGTGTCGGTGCTCGCCACGCGCCGCTGTCCGTCGACGCTCGCGACGAAGGCGTCGCGGAACGACGAACGCGGCAGCACAACCACGCGGGGCCGGCGCAGCAGGTCGGCGGGGATGGAGGCGAGGTCGTCCACTGCCCCGTCGGTCACCACGGTCACTTCGCCGCCGCGCGCCGCCGCCGCCTCGAGCGCCGGCCCCAGCCGGCTGGCGCCGTCGGACGGGGGCGCGGTATCGAACGACGCCACGCGGGCGCCGAAGCGCCAGACAAGGCCGCCCTGCCCGCCCGCCAACGCGCGCGCGCTGTCGCGGGCGGCCGGCCACGCGCCGCGCCGCATGCTGAGCGACGCGTCGAGCAGCACGATCGACTGCACGCCGGCCGGGAGCGGGCGCGTCGCGAGGGGATTCCACAGCAACAGGAGGAGCGCGCCGAGGCCGGTCGCGCGCAGCAGCAGCAGGCCCACCGTCAGGCGACGCACGCGAGCGCCTCCTCGAGTGTGAACTTGCCTTCGTACAGCGCGCGGCCCACGATGGCGCCGCCCAGCCCGGCCGCGCGCACGGCGCGCAGGTCGTCGAGCGAGGCGACGCCGCCGGACGCGATGACGTCGAGACCGAGCGCCGCGAGCGCGCGCGCGCCGGTGAGATCGGGACCGGCCAGCATCCCATCGCGGGCGACGTCGGTGTAGATCGCCGTGCGGGCGCCCTGGCCGAGCACGCGGCGCGCGAGCGCGATGGGGGTCAGATCGAACGTCTCGGTCCAGCCGCGCATCGCCACGCGACCGTCTTTCGCGTCGATCCCGACCGCGAGGCGTTCGGGCCCGTGGCGGGCGAGCAGGCGGTCGACGAGCGCGGGGTCGGTCGCGGCCTTGGTCCCAATGACCACCCGCGTGGCGCCCCACGCCAGCATCTCCTCGATGGCGGCCTCCGTGCGGAGTCCCCCCCCGACCTGGACGCGCAGCGCGGCAGGAGCGCGCCCGGCGGCGCCGAGAAAGGCGCGCGCGACTTCCGCGTTCGAACCCCGGTCAAACGCGCGGTCCAGATCGACGAAATGGACCCAGCGCGCGCCGGCGCGGGCGGCCCGCTCCAGGACCGCGAGCGGGTCGTCGTCGTACGCGGTCGCCTGATCCGCCGCGCCCTGGCGCAAGCGCACCACGCGCCCGCCTTGGACGTCAACGGCGGGATAGAGCTCCACGATTGTTGGGGAATTTACTCGACGCGGACGGCGACGCTCGGCGAAGAGGTCGCGGGCGCGCGCGGCTCCAGCACGGCCAGGAGCTGCTCGCGCATTACGTCGAACGCCGCCTTCAGCCGCGCCGGCACTGCCTGCACGGGTCCGGCGTCCTTCCGCTGCGGGTTGGTGGGCCGCCCGTTCACGAGGAATTCGTAGTGGAGGTGCGGTCCCGTGGAGAGCCCGGTCGAGCCGACGTAGCCGATCGTCTGCTCCTGCGTCACGCGCTCCCCCACGTGGATCCCCTTGGCGAATTTCGAGAGGTGGCCATACCGGGTCCGGATCCCGTTGACGTGCCGGATCTCGACGAGGTTGCCGTACCCGCCCTCGCGCTCCGCCTTGGTGATCGTCCCATCGGCCGTGGCCCGGACGGGCGTCCCGAATCCCGCGGCATAGTCGGTCCCCTGGTGCGAGCGCCACGCCTTAAGGATGGGGTGGAAGCGGCCGCCGAAGCGGCTGGAGATATGGCGGTAGGCGAGGGGCGCGCGCAGGAAGGCGCGGCGCAGGGAGCGTCCCCGCTCGTCGTAGAAGCCGCGCGGCTCGCCGTCGAAGTAGAACGCGTAGCTCGGGCCGCCGCGCACGTCGATGCGGGCGGCGAGAATCCGGCCGAGACGGCGTTCGCCTTCAGCCGACTCGAGGCGCTCGATCACGGCGGCGAACCGGTCGCCCGGGCGGATGTCGCTCGTGAAGTCCACCTCCCAGTCGTACACGTCGGCGATCGCCCAGGCGAGCGCGATGCGTTGCTTGCGGGGCAGGAATGAATCGGCCACCGCCTGGTCCAGGGCGTCGTACAGGTTGGACTGGATGACGCCGCCGATCATCAGGCGCGTGACGCTCCAGGGGATCGTTTCCGCCACGCCGCGCCAGCCCGAATCGCCGCCGAGCCGGGCGATCATCACCCGCTGCTCGGGCGCCGTACGGACCACGACCCGTTGCGCGATGGAGTCGCCCTTCACGCGCCGGAAGTGGAAGACCAGACCCGCCTGCAGGCGGCGCGCGTCGAGGGCCCGCGCCGCGGCGAGGAAGGCGCCGTAATCGCGCCCCGTGACGCCGGCGCGGCCGAGCACATCGGACAGGGTTTCCCGGCGGTGGAGCGTATCGGCCCACTCGTCGTAGGCCGCGGTGACGACGATCGCAGGCGCGGTCAGCATCCGGCGGGACGACCACGCCTCGGCCGCGCCCCAAAGGAGCGCGCCCGCGGCGAGGCTGCCGGCAGCGACGTAGTGACCCGCCCGCCAGGCCATCAGTCCATCTGACGCCGGATAAAGGTCGGGATTTCCATTTCACTCACTTCCGGGCTGCCGGCCGGCCCGAGGGGCGGCGCCGACGGACGCTTGGGCCCGACCTCGGCCGGCTTGACGTAGCCGGGGGGCGGCATGGGAGTCGGCCGCGCCCCGCGCTCCCGGAACGGTAGTACGCCGGGCGCCGGACGGCCAGGCGCCCCCGCCTCCGCGAGCGCGCCGGTCTTGTCGAATCCGGTCGCGATCACGGTGATGCGGACTTCGCCGTGCATCGCGGGATCGTTCACCGCACCGAAGATGATTTCGGCTTCGTCTCCCGCGGCGTCGTGGATCGCCTCGCTGATTTGCGTCACCTCACCCAGAGTGAGGTCCTCACCGCCGGTGATGTTGATCAGAACGCCCGTCGCGCCGGCGATAGAGATGTTGTCGAGCAACGGGCTGGAGATCGCCTGCTGCGCCGCTTCCATCGCCCGATTCTCGCCGCGGCCGGTGCCCGTGCCCATGAGCGCCGCGCCGCCGTTCTGCATCACGGTGCGCACGTCGGCGAAGTCCACGTTCACTAGCCCCGTCACGCAGATGAGCGACGAGATGCCCTGGGTGGCGTGGAGCAACACTTCATCCGCCTTCTTCAGGGCGTCCTGGAACGGAATCCCCTTCCCCACGACGGCGAGGAGGCGTTCGTTGGGCACGACGATCATCGTGTCCACGTGCTTGCGCATCTCGGCGATGCCCATTTCCGCCTGGCGCATCCGCTTCCGCCCCTCGAACAGGAACGGCTTCGTCACGATGCCGATCGTGAGCGCGCCCAAGTCGCGGGAGACCTGGGAGATGATGGGCGCCGAGCCGGTGCCGGTGCCGCCACCCATGCCGCAGGTCACGAACACGAGGTCGGCGCCCTGAAGGGCGTGCAGCACCTCGTCCCGGTTTTCCTCGATGGCCTGGCGGCCGATTTCGGGACGGGCGCCGGCGCCGAGGCCGCGCGTCAGCTTCTTCCCGATCTGCACTTTGACGTCGGCCTTGTTGTTGAGGAGGGCCTGGGCGTCGGTGTTCACGGAGATGAACTCGACCCCGCCCACGTGCTCGTCGATCATGCGGTTGAGCGCGTTACCGCCGCCCCCGCCGACGCCGACGACCTTCATGCGCGCGTTCTGCGTCACCGTTTCTTCGAGTTCGAAGATCATGGCTCTCCCCTAGAAGAAATCCTGGAGCCAGCGCTTGAGCGGCCCGAACCACTTGTCCATTCCCGACCCGCCGAACAATACCCCCGGCGCCCGGCCTCCCCCCGCCGCCTTGCGGGCGGCGTACAGCACCAGGCCGACCGGGACCGCGTAGCGCGGCGCCTGCACGCTGTCCACCAAGCCCGAGATGCCGAGCTCGGGCTGCCCGCCGCGCACGGGCACCGCGAACGCTTCCCGCGCCAGCTCGACCATCCCCGGGAGGTGTGCGGTGCCGCCCGAGAGCACCACGCCCGCGGGCAACCGCCCCGGCCCGTACCCCGCGCGCTCGAACTCGCGCGCCACCAGCTGAAAGATCTCGTCCACGCGCTGGTGGATGATGTGCGCCAGCAGCTCGCGCGACGCCTGCCGTGCGCCCTGGCCGGGCGTGGACGGCAGGTTGACCATCTCCGCGGCATCGACGAGGGGACTATAGGCCGCGCCGTGCCGCTCCTTCAATCGCTCGGCATCGGCCTGCGTCACGCCGAGGCCCTGCACCAGATCGTTCGTCACGTGCGCGCCGGCGTACTTGAGCGAGGCCAGGTGCCGGATCTTGCCCTCGTGAAAGATCGCGACGCCGGTCGAGCTGCCGCCCACCTCGACCAGCGCGACGCCCAGCTCCTTCTCGTCGTCGGTCAGCACGGCGTACGACGCCGCGAGCGGCTCGAGCACCAGGTCGGCGACGCGGTATCCGGCGCGCTGGACGCTCTTGCGCAGGTTCTGCGCCGCGGTGGACTGCACCGTGACCAGGTACATCTCGACCTCGAGTCGCGTCCCGGTCATGCCCACCGGATCCGAAATCCCGCGCTGCTGGTCCACGATGTACTCCTGCGGGATGTCGTGCAGGAGCTCGTGATCCCGGCCGAGCGAGACGGCGCGGGCGACTTCATTCACGCGCCCCACGTCCTGGGCCGTGATTTCCTCGCCACTCACCGCTACCACGCCCGTCGAGCCACGCGCCGCGACGTGCTCGCCCGCGATTCCACAGGTCACCTCGGTGACCTTGGCGCCGGCCATCCGTTCGGCGTCACGCAGCGCCGCCACCACGGAGCGCGTCGTCTCATCGATGTCCCGCACCATGCCGCGCCGTACGCCGGCGTTCTTGGCGAGGCCCACACCCAGCACCTTGGCGAGGGGCATGCGCGGCAGGTCACCCACCACCTCGGCGATCACCGCGCACGTCTTCGTGCTGCCGAGATCGAGCCCGGCCACGAGCCGCCGTCCGCCGGCGGGGGATGGGGGGCTCACGCGCTCGGCCTCCGCCGCACCACCACCTGGTTCGCGTAGCGCGCGTCGAGCTCTTTGTACGGGCGCGCTTTCGCGGCCAGATCTCTCGCCACCAATACCACGGCCTGCATGACCTCCGGCCCGGCATCGCGCGCCAGCAGCACGCGGTGGGACCCTAAATCCAAGAGTACGTCGCCGCGCCCGAACCGCCGCGCAGCATCGATGTCGTGAAACAGCCCGGGATCGGCCGCCTGGATCCGGGCCAGCACCTGGACGACTCCACTGTCCACCGCCGGCGTGAGCGGCAGGTCGAGCCCCGTGCGCGCCGGGTCGAACGGCAGCGTGCGCCCCAGCGCATCGACCGCCACCATCCCGCCCGCGGCGGGCACAAGCGCGACGGGCTCCACCTCCTGCACGATCACCTTCAACACCGCCGGCGGCCGCGCCTGCACGCGCGCATCCGCCACGCCATCGAGCCCGCGCACGCGGTCGGCGAGGAGACGCGTGTCGTCGAACACACTCGCCGCCCGGCCCAGCCGCAGTGCCGCGAGCACCGCGCCGGGATCGAGGTTGCGCACCCCGACGAGCTCCACCTGCCGGACGCGGAAGAACGCCAGCCGGCGGAGCGTGGGCCGCACTGCCGGCCACAGCGCCAGTGCGACGAGCACGACCGCCCCCCACCCCAGGATCCGCCGCGGCAGCCGCGGGAATCGCAGCGACCGCCACCGGAGCCTCACGCCTGCTTCGGGCCCAGCATGGTGAGCAGCTCGGGTCCCACCCGCGTCACGTCACCCGCGCCCAGCGTGAACACGACGTCGCCGCTGCGGACCGCCCGCGCCACGTGGCCGACGAGCGCGCCGCGCTCCCGCACCGCCACCGTCGCCGCCCCCGCACGCGTTGCGCCGCGGGCGACCAGCTCGTGCGTCACACCAGGCATCGGCTGCTCCCGGGCGCCGTAGATCGGCGCCACCACCACGACATCGGCCGCCGCGAGCGCGCGACCGAGCGCATCGCCATGCAGCGCGGTCCGCGAGTAGAGGTGCGGCTGAAACACCGCGACCACGCGCCGCCCCGGGAACGCCTGCCGCGCCGCGGCCAGCGTCGCGGCCACTTCGGTCGGATGATGCGCGTAGTCGTCCACGACCGTCACACCACCCGCATCTCCCAGCCGCTCGAACCGCCGGCCCACGCCGCCGAAACGCGCCAGCGCGGCCGCGCCAGCTTCCACGTCGGCCTCGAGCGCATGTAGCGCCGCGAGCGCCGCGGCCGCGTTGCGCACGTTGTGCAGCCCCGGCACGGCGAGTCGCAGCGACACGGAGCGGCCCCCCGGCAGGTCCACGATCGCCTGCGAGCCGTCCGGCGTCTGCCGCACGTCGCGGATCCGGACGTCGGCGTCCGCGGCCATGCCCACGCGCCACACCGGTACCGGGACCCGCTGCGCCACGCGCCGCGCGCCCTCGTCGTCCCCACCGACAATCAGGCGCCGAGCCCGCCCGGCAAACTCCGTGAACGCGTCTTCGAGCGCCGCCACGGTGCCGTAGCACTCGAGGTGGTCGGCCTCGACGTTGTTCACCACCGCGACCGTCGGCGTGAGCGACAAAAACGCGCGGTCGAATTCGTCCGCCTCGACCACGTAGAGCTCGCGCCCACCGACCCGCGCATTCCCGCCCCACGCAGCGACACGGCCGCCGGCGAGTCCCGTAGGGTTTCGCCCGGCGGCCGTGAGCGCCTCCGTGACCATCACCGTGGTGGTCGTCTTCCCATGTGTCCCCGCGACCGCCACGAGGGTCCCGCCCGCCACCGCCTCACCTAGGGCGTCAGCGCGGCGCACTACCGGGACGCCCAGGGCACGCGCCCGCTCCAACTCGGGATGCGCGCGGGGCACGGCCGCCGTAACGACGACCGCCCGGGCGTCCTGCACATGCCCGGGCTCATGCCCCGTCCAAAGCTTGACCCCCAGGGCTGCCAAATCGGCGGCTCCTGAGAGGTCCGTATCGCATCCCGTTATGGCCACCCCGAGGTGTCTGGCGATGAGCGCCAGTCCGCTCATCCCTGCCCCGGCTATGCCCATGAAGTGGAGCGGGCGGGGATCCCCGGGTCGAAACAAGGTCATCTGTGGGCGGCTAATATAGCGAATCTACTAAACTTGCGAAAGAGCTTGAAGTTAGGACACTAGTGTCAAAATCTTCGACATGATGACCCGGGCGGCGTCCGGGCGTCCCCGACTGCGCGCGGCCGCGGACAGCAACGCGAGCCGCTCGCGATCGCCGAGCAGGTTCTGCACGAGCTGCGCGAGTGCTTCGGGTGAGAGATCGCGCTCGAGCAGCAGGACCGCGGCCCCCGCGGCGGCGAGGGCATGCGCGTTGGCGGTCTGGTGGTCGGCGGCGGCGGTGGGCAGCGGGACCAACACGCTCGCTTTGCCCCAGGCGCACAGCTCCGCGATCGTCATCGCGCCCGCTCGGCACACGGCGAGGTCCGCGGCGGCGTACGCCGGCGCCATCGGATCGATGAATTCGCGCACGACGACGCGACCCGACACCGCGAGCGGCGCGTAGCGTATGTGATGCGCCGTCCCCGTGCTCCACAGCACGTTCACATTCGTCAACCGCCCCTCGGTGAGCGCGCCCGCGACCGCCTGGTTGAGCGCGCGCGCTCCCTGGCTCCCGCCGAACACGAGGACCGCTGGGCGGGCGGCATCGAGCCCGAACGTCGCCAGGGCCGCTCCGCGGTCCAGCGGTTCGCGGGGCGGAGGCGCGATCGGATTGCCGAACGCGAACACCTCCGTCCGCGCACCGGCGTGCAACCGCGTGCCCGCCTCGGGGAACCCGAGGTACAACTGGCGCGCGCCGCGCGCCAAGAGCCGCGTGGCGATGCCCGGGAAGGCGTTCTGCTCCTGGAGCGCCGTGGGGATCCCGGCGCGTTGCGCGCGCCACACTACGGGACCGGCGGCATAGCCGCCCGTTCCGACCACGATCGCCGGCCGCTCCGTCGCGAGGACCTGGCCCGCGGCACGCCAGGCGCGCACGGCGATCAGCGGCCAGCGCAGGTTGCGCCACCACTGGCGGCGGTACAGCGGCTCGAGCGGCAGCAGATGGAACCGAAATGGATACGAGCGCAGGATCCGCGCTTCGATGCCCCGCTCGGCGCCCACCAACACCGGCTCGAAGCCCGCGGCGGCGGCGGCGCGAGCGAGCGCGAGCGCGGGCATGAGATGCCCGCCGGTGCCGCCCCCAGCGATCAGAATCCTCACCGTGCCGGCCTCGGGCGCCCCCGCGCTACGCTCACGAGCACGCCCGTCGCTGCGAGCGCCACGATCAGGCTCGAGCGCCCGTACGAGAAGAACGGCAGGGTTACCCCCGTCGCGGGAATGACGGCCAAGGTGACCCCGATGTGGAGCACGACGGAGAGCCCGATCATCATCGTGATCCCCGTCGCGACCAACTGGCCGAACGAGTCGCCCGCGGTACGGGCGATGCGGAAGCCGAGCCACAAGAACGTGCCGAACAGCAGTGCGATCGAGAGCACGCCGACGAACCCCCACTCCTCGCCGATCGTCGAGAAGATGAAATCGGAGTAGGCGTACGGCAGGTACCCGAGCTTCTGCTGGCCCTGCCCGAAGCCGGCGCCGAAGACCTGTCCGGCGCCGATGCCGATGAGCGACTGCTTCACCTGCCAGGTGGCCTCGGTCGGTGCCGCGCCGGGGTTGAGGAACGTGAGCACGCGCGCCAGGCGGTACTGCGCGCTCGCCACGGCGCCGTAGAGCACGGGCGCGGCGACGACGGCGATCAGCAGGAAGTGACCGATGCGGGCGCCCGCGGTGAACAGGACCGTTCCCGCCAGGACCCCGACGAGGAGTGCCATCGAGAGGTTCGGCTCGAGGAAGATCAAGCCGATGAGCGGCGCGAGCACGACGAGGAACGGGAGGATGCCCAGGCGGAAGGTCCGGATCTGCTCGCCCTTCTTGGCGGCGAGCATGGCGCACCAGATCACGACGGCGAACTTCGCAAGCTCGGAGGGCTGCACAGTCATCACGCCGAGGTTCACCCAACGACGCGCGCCATTCAGCGTCGGCGCCATGAAATGCGTGAACGGCAAGAGCGGGATGAGGAGGAGGAAGGCGGTCGTACCGAGGAGCGGCCAGGCCCACTCGCGCCACCGCTGGTAGTCGGTGCGCGCCAGGATCGTGGCGAGCAGGCCGCCGATGACCGCACCCAACGCCTGGCGCAGCGCAAAGCTCGCCCCGACCTGTCCGCCCGCCGTGGTGACGAGACTCGACGCGCCGTAGACCGCGGCCAGCCCGAACACCACGAGGACGGCGGTGACCACCGTCAGGAGGCGTGTCTCCCAGGCGCGGTCGGTCACATCTGCTCCACGAGCCGGCGCAGCGTCGCGCCGCGCTCCTCGTAGTTCTTGAACATGTCGTAGCTCGAGCAGGCGGGAGAGAGCAGCACCGCGTCTCCCGGCCGCGCGGCGCGGCGGGCCCGGACGACGACGTCCGCGAACGTGGTCCCGCGCTCGAGCGGTACTTGGCCCTTCAGGTCCTGTTCCACGATCGGTCCCGCTTCGCCGTACGCGATCACCAGGCGGACGCGGTTCGCGAGCAGCGGCCCGAGCCGCGTGTAGGGCTCGCCCTTGTGACGCCCGCCGAGCAGGAGCACGAAGGGCCGGTCCATCGCCTCGATCGCCACGACGGTCGAGGCGATGTTGGTCGCCTTCGAGTCGTTGATCCACAGCACGCCGGCCACCTCGCGCAGCGGCTCGAGGCGGTGCGGAAGCGCCTGGAAGGACCGCAGGCCCTCCCCGATCAGGGCGGGCTGAACCCCGGCTTCATGGACGGCGAGTGCCGCCGCGAGCGCGTTGGCGACGTTGTGGGCGCCGAGCAGGTGGAGGTCGGGCCGGGGCAGCAGCGTGGCGCCCCCGCCCCCGAGCCGCAGCACCCCGGCGGCGGCCTCGTACCACGCGTCGGCAGGCCGGGCGAGTGAGAACAGCGCGCGGCGCCCTGGCACGCCGCGCGCGAGCGCCTGCACCGCCGCGTCGTCCGCGTTCAGGACCCAAACGTGGTTCGGGCCGGCGTTGCGGAAGAGCAGCTGCTTGTCCGCGTAGTAGGCCTCGACAGACGGATAGCGGTCGAGGTGGTCGGGGGCGAGGTTCGTCACGATCCCGATCTCGGGAGCGAAATGCGGGCTGTCGTGCAGCTGGAACGACGACACCTCGACCGCCAGCCAGTGATAGCGGTCGCCCGCGACGGCGATATCGGCGAGGGGGCGCCCGATGTTGCCGGCGGCTGCGGCGCGGAGTCCCCCCACGTTCAGCAAGTGCGCCACGAGCGCGGTCGTCGTCGTCTTGCCGTTCGTGCCCGTGACGGCGATCGAGCGCGTCTCTCCGAGCGCGCGGAACCCGAGATCCAGCTCGGACACGATCTCGACACCCGCCTCCCGCGCGGCGGCGAGCGGCGGCGCGTCCGGGGGGACGCCCGGGGAAACGACCACGCCCGCGGCGGCGCGAATCTTGGCGAGGTCGTGGCGCCCCAGCTCAACCTCCACGCCCGCCAGGCCCCGCAGCTCGGCGGCGGCGGCGCCGGCGTAGGGATGATCGGACCCGTCGCTCGCGTACACCCGCACACCCTCGCGCGCCAGCAGCCGCGTGGCCGCGACCCCGCTCTTCCCGAGCCCCACGACGGCGACCGTGTTCGTGCGCCAGGAGGCGGGCAAGTTCATCGAACCTTGAGGGTCGCCAGCGCGATCGCGGCGCACATCACCCCCAGGATGTAGAACCGCATGACCACCTGCGGCTCTGCCCAGCCCAGCTTCTCGAAGTGGTGGTGGAGCGGCGCCATGCGGAACACCTTGTGGGCATCCGCGTACTCCTTGCCGCGGCGGCGCTTGTTCCAGCGATACACGTAGACCTGAATCAGGACCGAGACGGTCTCGGCCACGAACACGCCCCCCGCAATGAGCAGCAGGAATTCGGCCTTGAGCATGATGGCGATGGTGCCGAGCGCGCCCCCGATCGCCAGGGCGCCCGTGTCGCCCATGATCACCTGGGCCGGGTGCGCGTTGAACCAGAGGAACCCGAGCGCCGCGCCCATCAGGGCCGCGCAGAACACCGCCAACTCGCCCGCGCCCTGCAGGTACATGATGCCGAGGAAGCGCGACCAGTCCGCGCGGCCGAACACGTAGGCGAACACCGCGAACGATGCCGCCACGATCGCCGTGAGCCCCGTCGCGAGCCCGTCGAGCCCGTCGGTGAGGTTCACGGCGTTCGAGCTCGCGGTGACGACGAACGTCACGAAGGCGATGTAGAGCGGCCAGGGGAGCGCCAGGAAGACGTACTTGAGGAGGGGCAGCTGCGTGTAAGTCGCGTACCCGGGGACGAAAGGCACGAGCACCAGAAAGACGCCCAGGGCCAGGCCGAAGCTGACTTGGCCGACGAGCTTCCAGCGCGCCACGAGTCCCTTCGGGTTGCCCCGGACCACTTTGAGATAGTCGTCCATGAAGCCGATCGCGCCCATCCAGATCGTCACCACCACCGCCACCACGACGTATCGCGTGTCCAGCCGAGCCCAGAGGAGCGTGGGCACCACGGTCGCGAGGATGATGATCAGCCCACCCATCGTCGGCACGCCGCGCTTGCCGTGGTGGCTCGCCGGCCCCTCGGCGCGCACGATCTGGCCCACCTTGCGCTCGCGCAGGTGTCGGATGATCCACGGCCCGAGCGCGAAGGCGACGATCAGGGCGGTAACCGCCGCTCCCGCGACGCGGAACGTGATGTAGTTGAAAAGGTTGAACAGGATGTGCGTCTTCGCGAACGGCGCGAGCAGATGATAGAGCACCCCGGCCTCGTTACGTGAGATGACGCAGCACCCGCTCCAAGGCGACGCCGCGCGACGCCTTGAGCAGGACGACCTCGTTGCCCCGCAGTGCCGCTTTGAGCTTCGGACCCAGCGCGTCGGCGTCGGCTGCCGTGATGAGCCGGTCCCCCAACACCGCGCGGTGTCCCTCGAACGCCGTCACGAAATCGCCCACCGCGGCGACGAGCGCCGGCTTCCGGGCGACGATGTCCTGGGCGGCCTCGGCGTGCAATCTTGCACTTTCCGGCCCTAATTCCAACATCGTCCCCACCGCCAGAGCGAAGGGACACCCCTTCTTGCGAGCGAGCCACGCGCCGAACTGCACCGCCCGCCGAAGGGACGTCGGATTGGCGTTGTAACTGTCATCGATTACCGTGAGCCCGCCAACCGCGCGTATCTCCCCCCGACCACCCGGCAACCGCACCTCGACTAGCGCGCGCACCGCCGTGTCGTGGTCTATTCCCACCCGTTCCGCGACCGCGAGCGCGAGGAGCGCGTTCTCGAGCTGGTGGATGCCCAGTACCGGCAGGGATACGGCGCCACCTCTCTCGAGCGGAAGTTGCGGACGCCCCGCGTCGTCCAGGCACGCGTCCAGCATGGCGTCCTCTCCGAACTGCTTCGAGACCCACACCTCCGTCATCTTTCGAGCGGCCTCGAGCATTCCCTCAGGCCCGGGACCCACGATGGCCGTGCCGACGCCCTCAAGGAGCGACAACTTCTCCCGCTTCACGCCCTCGAGGGACCCGAACCCCTCGACATGCGCGTAACCCACGTTCGTGATCACGGCAATCGTCGGCTCGATGATGTCCCGCAACCGCGCGATCTCTCCCGGCACACTCGCCCCCGCCTCCACGACCAGGGCTTGGGTGTCTGCGGGGGCACTCAGGATCGTCAGCGGGACGCCCACCAGATTGTTGAGGTTCCCCGCGGTGGCGTGAACGCGGTAGCGCGTGGCAAGCACCGCGCGGATCATCTCCTTGGTGCTCGTCTTCCCGCTCGAGCCTGTGATCGCCACGACCGGCGCGCCGGGCGGGAGCGCTCGGCGCCGCGCGCGCGCCAGGAGTCCCAGCGCCGCAAGCGTGTCGTCCACCTCGAAGAACGGCAGCCCCCCCCCGGGGACGAGCGGCGTTCCACGCCGCACGACTGCCGCGGCCGCTCCCTGCGCCTTGGCCTGCGGGAGAAAGGCGTGCGCGTCGAATCGGTCGCCCTTGAGCGCGACAAACAAGGTGCCGGGTGTCAGGTGCCGGGTGTCGGTGGATATGGTGCTGAACGTCAGACGCGCGGGCGCGCGAGTCCCGAGTGCATCGGCCACGCGGTCACTCGTCCAGAACGTCATTCCGCGCCCAGCTCTCGAACGACCAAGCGCTCGTCGAACGGCTGCTTGACCGTCCCCACGACCTGATAGGTCTCGTGCCCCTTGCCCGCCAGAACAATCGTGTCGCCGTCGCGCGCGAGACTCAGCGCCAACGTGATGGCCTTGCGGCGGTCCACCTCGCGATGGTGGGGCTTCCCTTGCATGCCGGCTTCCACGTCATCCAGGATGCGGTCGGGATCTTCGGTGCGTGGATTGTCGGAGGTCGCAATGGCCACGTCGGCCAATCGTACACACACCTCGCCCATGGGCGCGCGCTTGCCGCGGTCGCGGTCCCCGCCCGCCCCGAACACGACGATCACGCGTCCGGGCGTGATGGGCCGCACCGTTTCGAGCGCGCGCTCCAGAGCATCCGGAGTGTGGGCGTAGTCGCGCAGCACCGTGCACGGCCGCGTCGCGATGCGCTCCATGCGGCCGGGCACCTGGGGCGCGCGCGACAGCTGGGCGGCGACCTCCGCGACGGGCAGGCCCAGGCCCACCGCGCACGCCGCGACTCCCAGCGCGTTCGACACGTTGAAGTGGCCCAGTAACGGGAGGGCGACGGGCGCCCGCTCGAGCGGCCCGATCAGGTCGAAGCGCGTGCCGGTCGGACCCTCGATCACGTTGCGGGCGGAGACGTCGGCCTTCTCGCGCTCACCGAACGTGATGCGGCGATGTCCCGCCACGGACCGCAGCTTCTTCCACGCGGGATCGTCGGCGTTCACGACCTCGAGCCCGTCGGGGGCGAGGTAGGTGAGGAGCCTGGCCTTGGCGTGGAAGTAGTTGTCAAGAGTCTTGTGATAGTCGAGGTGATCGCGGGTCAGGTTGGTGAAAATCGCGGCGCGGAACACGAGACCGTCCACGCGGCCCTGATCGAGGCTGTGCGACGACACTTCCATCGCCGCGCCGCGGGCCCCGCGGTCGACCAGGGAGGCGAGGGTCGCCTGGAGATCGATGGGGCCGGGCGTCGTCAGATTCCCGGCTTCACTTTCGACCGGTGCCCCGGACGGGTCGAAGGCGCCCAACGTGCCGATCGAGCCCATCGGCCACAGCGCCGAGAGGACGTGGCGGGCCAGCGTCACCGACGTGGTCTTCCCGTTCGTCCCCGTAACGGCGACCAGCTCGAGTTTGGCCGCGGGGCGCCCAAACCAGGTCTCCGCGGCCACCGCCGCGGCACGCCTCCCCTCCCGCACCTGGATCTGCGAGAGAGCGGCGGGCTGCGGCGTCTCGACGAGCGCGGCCGCCGCCCCGCGCGCGGCCGCCTCCGCCACGAACGCGTGGCCGTCCTGGACGGCGCCGCGAACGGCGCAAAACAAGGTGCCAGGTGTCAGGTGTCTGGTGTCAGACGTGACACCCGTGATGTCCGGAAGAGATGCGGGCGCGTGGACCAAGAGCTGGGCGCGGTCGAGGGCCTCGACGATCGCGGCGAGCCGGGTCAGGGCCGCCCCTCCGCGAACACCGTGACCGTGGTCCCGGCGGCGGCATTCGCGCCGGCCGCAGGCCAGGTGTGATGCGTTTTGCCCACCCCCTTCACGACGACGCGGAATCCGCGGCGATGCAGGGCCAGCACTGCCTCACGGACCGGACGCCCGGTCACGTCGGGGACCGCGCGCGGCGACGAGGTCGCCGCGCTGTCGGGCACGTAGGGCCAGGTCACGACGTACGGGACGACGCCGTCGGGCTCCGCCAGCGGAGCGCGCTCCGCCGTCGGCGTGACGTTCGACAGGCGGGCGCGATCCAGCGCCACGGTGCGGGCGGCCAGCGCCTGCTCCAGCATGGAGCGCGTCACCGGCG
Source organism: Gemmatimonadales bacterium (assembly GCA_036505055.1). Lineage (GTDB taxonomy): Bacteria > Gemmatimonadota > Gemmatimonadetes > Gemmatimonadales > GWC2-71-9 > 20CM-2-65-7. Next base: position 39,069 of record DASXUE010000020.1, read on the forward strand.
CGGCCGTCTGCGCGGCGAAGTAGCTCCCTTTCTGCGGGTTGTCGATCTTCATCACCACGACGATCTGCGGGTCCTCGGCGGGAAACATCGCCGCGAAGGACGCCGTGTACTGCCCCGGGGCGTAATGCCCGCCGACGACGCGTCGCGCCGTGCCGGTCTTGGCGGCGAGCTGGAAGTTCGCGAGCGCCGCCCGTTCCCCGGTGCCCCCCGCGCCCGTCACCCCGCGCAGCAGGTCGCGCAACTTGGCCGCGACCGCCGGCGTCACGACCCGGCGCACGGGCTCGAGGCGATGGCGATACACCACGGCGCCGCCAGGCGGCGGCTCCCGGATCTCGCGGATCAAGGTGGGCTGCAGCAGCACCCCGTCGTTGGCGATCGCGGCGTACGCGGCAGCGAGCTGGAGAGGCGTCACCGCCAGCTCGTAGCCGATCGCGAGGCTCGCGGCGCTCGGCCGGGTCCACTCGGTGGGCGGGCGCAACCGGCCGGGGGACTCGGCCGGGAACTCGATCCCCGTCGGCGTCCCGACCCCGAACGCGCGCAGCGTGGCGTACTGCTCGTCGGGCGCGAGCCGGGCGGCGAACTTGACGAGCGCGATGTTGCTCGAAACCCGGATCGCGTCGGCGAGCGTGAGCGACGGCAGCGGATGCTCGTCCGTCAGCGGTGTGGGCCGCCCGGGAATCCGGTACGTGCCGCCCTCCCCCGACACCCGCTCGTCCAGCCGCACGCGGCCGCGTGACAAGAGCGCCGCCGCCGCGAAGATCTTGGCGAGCGAGCCCGGCTCGAATGTTTCGGTGAACGCCGTGGGATGTGCGGTTCCGTCGCTGCGGCGCGAGGCAACCGCGAGCACCTCCCCCGTCGCGGGATCGAGCATCACGACGTCGCCGCCGCCCGCGTCCATCCGCCCCAGCGCCTCCTCCAAGGCCCGCTGCGCGATTTCCTGCAGCTCGGCGTCGAGTGTCAGGACCACGTCGTGGCCGGGGATCGGCTCGGCGATGAGCCGAGCCGGAGACTCGTACTCCCGCCCCGCCCGGTCCTTCAGGACCACGGCGGAGCCCGGCGTCCCGGCCAGCAGGCTGTCGAGCAGGCGCTCGAGGCCGGAGGCGCCCGCCCCGTCGTCGCCCACACGGCCGATCACCGCCCGGGCGAACTCGGGCGCGGGATAAAAGCGGCGCAGCACGGGCTCGAGGTGGACGCCACGCACCGCCCGCAGCGGCTGCACTTCCATACTGGTGTAGGGTCCGGCGAACCAGGCGTACCGCTTCCGTAGCGCGCGCCTCACCTCATCGGGCGGCCGCCGCAGTTGGCGTGCGATCGACGCCGCGTCGCTCCCGGGGTCACGCAGCTCGTTGGGCGCGACGCCGACGTGGTAGGTCTCCTGGGTGAGCGCGAGCGCGGTGCCGTGGCGGTCGAACAACGTGCCCCGGCGCGCCTCCCGCACCACATGCTCGGTGCGCTGGGCGGCCGCCTCGGCCGCATGGCGCCGCCCCTCGACGAGCTGCACCTGGGCGGCGCGCGCGACCAGCGCCGTCAGCGCCGCGAGGACGCCGATCTGCACCACCCGGAGCCGAACGATCGGTTTCGCCATCGGTCAGCGGGGAGGTGGCGCGGGCAAGAGGATGATCTCGGTGTCGGCGGGGAGGCGGAGCCCCAGCCGCTGCGCCCGCGGCAGCAGCACGGCCCGGCTCTTGGCGGTGCGGATGCGGCGATCGAGATCGGCGCGCCGCCCCTCGATCTGGGCGCGCTCCTCGCGCAGATCGGTCAGCGCGCGCGCGGCGTTCAGGGAGGCCGTTTGCCGCGCGATCACGAGCCACAGGGCCGCGAGCAGCGACACCAGCCACAGGGCGAGGACGTGCCGTCCCTTAAGCGCCACCGGTCACCTCGAAGGCGCGGAAGTGCGCCGAGCGGGCACGCGGATTGGCCGCCACTTCGGCGGCATCGGGGACCACGGGTTTGCGCGTGAGGACGCGTCCCAGGGCGCGGCCGCGGCAGGTGCACACCGGCTGGCGCGGCGGGCAGATGCACGCCCGACTCCACTCGCGGAACTCCTGTTTGACGATGCGATCCTCACCCGAATGATAGGTGATGACGCCGAGCCGGCCGCCGGGGACCAGCGCGTCGCGCAGCGCGGGGAGCGCGGTGGCGAGCTGCTCCAGCTCGCCGTTCACGGCGATGCGCAAGGCTTGGAACAGTCGCGCGAAGTCCGGCGGTCCGGACCGCGGACCCAGCACGGCGCGAATCGCGTTCACGAAATCGTCGCTCACCGCGAACGGCGCGGACTGCCGCCGTCGCACGACTTCCCTCCCCAGGCCCCGCGCGTGCCGCTCGTCCGCATAGTCCGCGAACGCGCCGGCCAGGCGCTCGACCGGCCAGGTGTTCAGCACATCGCGCGCGCTGGGCCCTTCCCCGGGCGTCATGCGCATGTCGAGCGGCGCCCCCGGACGAAAGGTAAAGCCGCGATCCGCCGTGTCGATCTGGTGGGAGCTGACGCCGAGGTCCAGCAGCACCCGGTCGGGGCGGAAGGCGTGAATGGCCGCCAGCGCGTCGGCGCTGCCGAAGGGGGCCGCGAGGTAGCGCACACGGTCGTCCCCGAGCCGCGCGCGGGCGGCGTCGAGCGCGGCGGGATCCCGGTCGAGCGCGAGCACCTCCGCGCCCGAGGCCCCGAGCAGCGCCGCGTGTCCCCCGCCCCCGACGGTCCCGTCCACCGCGCGGCGGCCGCCGGCGGCCCAGCCGCGCACCGCCTCGGCGAGCACGGGGACGTGATACGGGAAAGGGGGCGCGGTGGACACCCTCCAAAATACGACGGCCCCGCCTGTGGAACAGGCGGAGCCAGGTTTCAAGGCGGGGCTGACGGGGCTCGAACCCGCGACCTCCGGTGTGACAGACCGGCACTCTAACCAGCTGAGCTACAGCCCCATCTAGCCGAGCGGCGGAATATAGGCCCGGGCGGAGGTCAATTCAATGGCTCAGAAATTTCGACACTTGAATGCCTTCTTCACTTGCGGCATCGGCGCCTCGTACTGCGCCACGAAGCCGAGCATCTGGTCGGCGGTCGGCGGATGGACGCGCCGGCCGAGGGTCAGCGTGGCCCGCGTGCGGACCAACCGGTCGTTGATCGCCTTGGCCTGCTCGCACGACTTGCTCTTGGTCATGACTTGGAACGGATCGCGCAACGTCAACACCGACGACAAGCCCCACCAGAAGCTGGCGTTCACCCGCACCTGGAAGCGCGGCCCGACGCTGTCACCCGGCGCGCGTGGGGCGACGACCTGCAGCAGCGTGTCGAGCCAGGGGTAGGCGCGATCGTACGCGGCGGCCTGAGCAATCTTCTGCCCGCCGCTGAGCATGATCACGGCGGCGGTGAGGCGCTGGCCCGAGTCGCTGGCGACGAGCGCCGGGTGGAGGTACGGCCGCGCCGCGTCGATGCGATCGGCGAACGCGGCCCGCGCCCGCGCGAGACCCGCGGTGTCCCCCTTGAGGCGGTTCGCGGCCGCCGTATCCCAGACGGCGGCGTCCACAATCGCCTTCGCGACGAGGAGCGCTGCCGGGATGTCGTTGGGCACCCGGACGACCACTTGCTTGTAGATGGCCACTGCCGAGTCGGTCATGCCGGCGAGCTCGAACGCGGCGCCCCGCACCTTGAGGAGGCTCACGTCGTTCGGGAAATGGCGCACGGCGGCCTGCGTGAACAAGAGGAGTGCTTGCGTGTCCGGAACCTGCTGCGCCACGGCGATGGCCGATTTGAGGAAGGCAGTGTCCCGCGCCAGGGTCGAGTCACGCTGCAGCTGCTCGGCGAGCCCCTTCACGGCGCAGCGGTAGAGGGAGCCCTCGATGCAGATCCGGGTCTTGAAGTCGGTCACCTGCTGCTCGCCGGGTGTGACCGCCAGACCCTCGTCGAGCAGGTCCACGGCTTGCTGATAGCGCTTCATCTGCCGCAACAGCTGCGCGATCGCGAGGCGCTTCTGGTTGTTGCGCGGCTCGCCGCGGAGCTGGTGAATGAACGCGTCGATCGCCTTCAGGGTGTCGCCCTTCTGCTGGTAGCCGCGCGCGATGTTCTCCCACGCCGTGGCGTTGAGCGAATCACCTGTCAGGGCCCGAGTCGACGCCGCGATTTGGCTGTCGATCGGCAGCCGTTGCGTCTCGTACACGGTCGCGATGCACAGGTGCGCCCCGGTCGACGTTGGGTCGATCTCCAGGGCCTTCTGGGCGGCAGCGATGGCGCGGGAGTACTGGCTGCGCATGCGGTTCTGGATGCACTCGCGCGTGTGCTCGCTCGCCTTGATCACCGCGTTCATCCGCTGCGCGATCGCCTCGGCGAGGGCCTGCGGGTTGGCGTCCGTCACCACGAAGTTAGTGGCCATGCCGGAGCTGCCGATGTCCAGCACGCGCACGTGCGCCGACAGCGTGGTGCTGTGATGCTCGAGGGTGCCGATGCTGTAGGCGTGGACCTGCAGGTGGCGGGCCAGCTGCTGCGCCTGCTGGTCGTCGAGCAGACCGTCGCACGTGAAGCCGGACTGGGCCAGCACGTCGCACAGCTGCTTCTTGGGGATCACCACCATTTTGTACTTGGCGATCTGCCCCAGCCGCTCCCGCACCGCGTCCGCCACCAGGATGCTCGTGGCCGAGTCCTCCGGCGCGGCCTCGAACGGCAGGATCAGCAGCTTGGTGGTCGGTTGACTGATGGCGAGCTGGGCGGGTGCGGCGGCGACCGCTCCCAGCAGCAGGGCCACCACCAATCGCAACTCTTTCACGCGGTGTAACCTCCGTTACAGGTTGCTACCCCAATGGGCGAAGAGGGATTCGAACCCCCGACTTCCTGCGTGTAAGGCAGGCGCTCTGAACCGCTGAGCTATTCGCCCGGGCCACGGCCAGTCGTTAGAGGGCGAGACCTACCGGAAAGAAAACGCAGTAGCCCAGGACGAGCAGAATCGGCGCGAGCGTGGTGGACCCCTTCGACAGGAGCACGTAGCCTACGGTGAGCGAGAGCAACGCCGCGGTGAGAAACAGGTAATTCTTGGGGCCGAAACGCAGGCGCGAGCGCGCGAGTGTCTGCTCTGGCATGGGGCAGGAGTCTATGGGGTAATCTCAAGCTCGTCAAGCAATTGCCCCTCGTCGAGCGCGGCGCGCCGGGCCCGGTCGCGGCGCCGCCGCCACAGCACGAGCGCCGCCAGCAATGCCCCGAGCGACAGCCAGAAGAATCCCATCGCCGCCGCCCAGGAAAGCCAGCCGTAGCGCGAAGCGACGTCGCGCTGCCAGCGGCCCTCGAAGTCACCCTCGGTCACATGGTAGGTGGCGCGCAGCGCGGCGTCGAAGGTGGGGGCCTCGCGGACCTGGTCCAGCAGCGGTCCGAGGCCGCGGCCCCCGCCCCACCGATGCAGCAGGAGAACGGCCGTCGCGGCAAGGGCGTAGGCCGTCTCGGCGTCCCCCCGGCCGCCGCGCAACCCCCGGTCCACGTCGTCGAGGTTCATCCGAACGCCGCGCGCCAGCTGCCAGTTGAGCCGGAGCGCGTCCAGGCGGCCCCACTCGCCCGCGGCGACGGCCGCGTACCCCTCCTCGAACCAGAGGGGCGCGCGGCGTCCCACCCGCCAACGCAGGGCCAGGTGCGCCAGCTCGTGACGCAGCGCGTCGGACAGCTGGTCGGCCGGACGGTCGGACAACAACACCACCGTTCCCGCATCGGGAAACGCGGCGCCTTCGCTCCAGCCGGGGAGCCGGCCGCGCGTGAGCGAGTCATACAACGCCCGGGTGGGGGCGAGGATGAGTCGGAACGGCCGGGGGTCGAGCGCACCAATGCCGGGGAAACCGCCGGCTCGGTCGGCGGTCTCGGCCAACACCACGGCGAGCGCCTCCTGGCCGGGCCACGCCACCGCCGTCACCCGACCCACGGTCGCGGCGCTGGGAACCACCTGCAGCAGCAGGGCGAGCAGCGCTATTCCCGCGGGGGCTCCTGTCCCTGGGCGACGAGCTCCAGCATTTCCTGACACTTCTTGCCCCAGGGATTGAACTTGTTGGCCTTGAAGCCTTCGTCCCAGGTGATCTTCGCCTGGGCCTGGTCACCGGCGAACCAGTGGGCCCGGCCCAGCTCGTAGTAGGCCTCGATGAGGTTGGGCCCGAGCTTCAGGGTCTTCTGAAAGAATGTTTGCGCGTCCTCGTACATTTCGCGCTGCAAATACACCAGGCCCAGGTAGAAATGGGCGTAGAGGGACGCCTTCTTGTCGTTGTCGAGCCGGATCGCCTTCGAGAGATGCTCGATCGCCTCGCCGAAGATTTGTTTCTTGAGACAGATGTACCCGACGTTGATGCGGGCGAGCGAGTTCGCCGGCTCCTTCATCAGGACCTTCGAGAAAGTCTGGAGGGCGTCGTCGTAGTCCTCGTGCAGCATCTGCGCCCAGCCGAGCAGCGACTCGGCGTGGGTCTCGCCCGGGGACAGCTGCAGCGCCTTCTGGAGCGACTGAATCGCGCCGGCGTGGTCGCCGAGCGAGATGAGGCTCCAGCCTTTCTCGACGAACGTCGAGGCGCCGATGTGGTCGGCGTGGAGGGCGGGCCGCTGGCCTGTGAATTCCGGGGCGGACGCCTGTTTGGTGTCGGCGGTGAGCTGCTTGTACTTCTCGACGAGCTGCCGGATGTCGTCCTTCAGCTGGGTCATCTCGCCGAGCAGGCCGTCGACTTTCTTGAAGTACGCGATGATCTCGCGCTTGGCCGCCTCGCGCTCGGCGCCGCCCGCCGCGCCGTCGAGCTGCCGCGCAATGGCCTCGTACTCCGCCCGGAGGGCGGCCATCGGCGATTCGGTCATTTGAGCGCGAGCTTCTCCTTCGACGTCAGCAGCCTATTCGTGTTGAACACGATGATCGTCCGCCCGTTCTGCACCACGAGCCCGGTGATGTACTCGGCGGCGAGCCCCTTCACGATGCCCGGCGGGGCCGTCACCGACGTCGCCGCCACCTGCAGCACCTCGGTCACGGCGTCCACCACGATCCCGAGCTTCCCGCCCTCGAACTCGAGGATGATCGTGCGGGTGTCGTCGCGCAGCGGCGCCGGGGCGCCCAAGCGCTTGCGCAAATCCACGAGCGGCACGGCCGAGCCCTGATACTGGAGAACACCCTCCAGATAATCGGGCGCCTTGGGCAGCGGCGCGGGAGCCTCGTACCGCAGGATCCGCTCCACCTGAAAGATGTTGAAGGCGAAGTCCTGGCCGCCCACCTTGAAGGTGACGAGCTGAACGTCGTCGCCAGCCGTGCTCATCCGATGCGGTCTCCCAGCGCTTCGAGATCGAGTATCGGCACGAGGGTGCCGTCCTGCTCCCCCACACCCGAGGCCCACGGCAGGGACTGTCCACGCGGGACGGGCAACGGATCCTGCCGCACGACGGCATCGGCGTCGTCGACCTCGAACGCCACCTGGCGGCTGCCCAGCTCGACCAGGACGACGGTCGCGCCCGCCTCGGGCGGCGCCGCTCCACCCGACAAGAAAGCCGCGAGGTGAACGAGCGGCACGAGGCGCCCGCGCAGCGGGGTCAGGCCGCGGACCGCGGGCAGCAGGCGGGGCACGTCGAGGACTTCCCCGGCGTCGGCCACCTCGAGAACGCGCCCCACCGGCAGCCCATATGCCTTGCCGGCGGCGCGCACGAGGAGGTAGCCCTTCATGCCTTCCCCCGCTTCAGCAGCTCGGCCGCGACGCGGTCGGCAATCTGGCCGAGCGGCAGGACCGCGTCCACTCCCCCGGCGTTCACCGCCGCCACGGGCATACCTGGAATGACGGAGGATTCGCGATCCTGCGCGAGGCCGCCGCCGCCGGCGTCGTGGATGGCGCGCAGCCCGTCGGCGCCGTCGCGGCCCATGCCGGTGAGCACGACGCCGACGCTGCGGGGGCCGTACAGCTGGGCCACCGACCGGAACAGGGGGTCCGCGGCGGGGCGGACGCCCCAGACAGGCGAAGTCTGATCGAGCGTGATCACAGGTCCATCGACGCTGGCGCGCACCCGCATATGATAATCGCCCGGCGCGACGTACGCCGTGTCCGCCACGACGGGCGCGCCCTCGTCCGCTTCGACGACGCGCAGCCGGCTCATCGAGTCGAGGCGCTCGGCGAGGCTGCGCGTGAACTTGGGCGGCATGTGCTGCACGATCAGCACCGCGGCACCGCGTCCCGTGGGAAGGCGCGGCACGAGATCGGTCAGGGCGCGCGGGCCGCCGGTCGACGCCGCGACCGCCACCGCCAGCACGGCGCGGTCGCGCAGCGCCAGCTCGGGCGGATGGATGACTGGCGCGGGCGGCCGCGCCAGCACGTTCACGTGGGAGACGTCGGCGGCGAGGGCGCGGTGCACCGCGGCGATGAGCTGGGGTGCGAGCGCGGCGAGGGGCGGGCGGCCGGAGGAGTCGGGGGGCGGCTTGGCGACGATCTCCACGGCGCCGAGCTCGAGGGCGCGGATGGCGGCCGCCGTGCCGGGCCCGGCGTGGGCGCTCACCACGACGATGGGCCGCGGCGACTCGGACATGATGTATCCGATGGCGCCGAGCCCGTCGAGCTCGGGCATCTCGAGATCGAGGGTGAGCACGTCGGGATCGTACTGGTGCACCTTGCGCACGGCGTCGAAGCCGTCGCGCGCCGTCGCCACGACGCGAAACTCCCCGGAATCGCCATCGGCACCCCCGAGGACGTCCACGAGCACGCGCCGCATCAGGGCGCTGTCATCCGCGACGAGCACGGTGGGCCGCGGGTCAGATGACTTGGGCATCGGCGCCGACCGACCGGATTTCGACCCGGCCGTCATTCACGTAGAACCGGACGGAGCGACCGCGCTCCCCGCCCACCGCCTCGCGGGCGATCGGGATCGAGGCGGTGCGCAGGGCGTTCCGCGCGGCCACGATGTTGCGCTCCCCCATCTGGATGGTGCCGGGCGTCATGAGCTGGCTGAACATGCTGGCCCCACCGGCGAGCTTGGCGACGAGGCGGCGGGGCTCGGCGCCGAGGGCGCGGAGGCGCTCGACGAGGAGCGGCACGGCCGATTCCGGGAATTTTGCCGGGTTGGTCGTGTCGTGCGCGAGACTGCGGGACGGCAGGAGCACGTGGGCCATGGCGCCGGCCCGCGCCGCCGGGTCGTGCAGCATGATCGCGACGCACGACCCGAGCCCCAGCGTGACGATCACGTCGTCGCCCTGTTGGGCGGCCCAGTCCGCGACCTTCACCACGACTTCCTTCACGCCGGCTTCCGGTAAATGCGCTCGCGCGGGTCGAGGAGCGTGAGCCGGTCGCGCGCGGGCCCGAACAGCGTCTCGACCTTGCCCAGGAGGAGAAGCCCGCCCTCGTCGAGCGACGCGGCGAAACTCTGGAACAACCGTTCCTGGGCCTGCCGCTGGAAGTAGATGACGACGTTGCGGCACACGATGAGGTCGTACGCCGTGTGAGGCGGGGGCTCGCGCACGAGGTCGTGGGCGAACACGTGGACGATCGCGGCGAGCGCGGGGAGCGGCCGGAAGGGCGGCTCCGCGGTGAACCAGCGGCGCCGCAGGTCCCCCGGCATCTCGGTGAAGGCAGTCTCCGGATACCCGGCGGCGCGGGTGCGCTCCAGGCTGAGGCGGTCGATGTCGGTCGCGTCGACGCGCGCGCGCCCGAGCCACTCCTCCCGGCCCGCCGCGCGGGCCAGCTCGGCGAGCAGCACGGCGATCGTGTAGGGCTCCTCGCCCGACGCGCACCCCGCGGACCAGACGCGCAGGCGTCCCTGGCGCGCCTGCCACCGTTCGGCGAGGTGGGGCCGCGCCAGCGCCGCCCACGTCTCCGCGTTGCGATAGAACTTGGTGACGTTGATGGTGAGCGCGTCGAGGAGCTGGTCGTACTCGTGGGTGTCGTTGTCCAGCAGGCGGCTGTAGTCGTCGTAGGTGTGGACGCCGCGGGCGCGCATCCGCACCGCCAGGCGGCGCTTCAAGCACTTGTCCTTGTACGACTCGCAGCTCACTCCACGCGTTCGCGAGATCTTCTGCGTCAGCGCCAGGAAGGCGCGCTCGTCCTGCGGCGAGCTCACGACAGGGTGCTCAGCGTTTCCAGATTGGCTTTCACCAGCTCGTGCTTGGGGTTCAGGTCGAGCGCGCGGCGCCACAGGTCCGCCGCCTGCGTCCGGTCGTTTCGCTTGTACGCGATGTTGCCGAGCTTGAAGTAGACGTCGTCCCCGAGGTCCGGGGCGAGCTCGATGGCGCGCTGGTACAAGTCCCACGCTTCCTCGTAGCGCGATCCGCGGTAGGCGAGGTCGCCGAGGTTCTTGGAGAGCTGCGGCAGCGAGGGCTCGTCGCGCAGCGCCGCGCGGGCCAGCTCCTCGGCGGCGGGCAGGTCCCCGGCGAGCTCTTTCAGCACGGCGAGGTTGCTGCGCAGCACGGCGTTCTCGGGATGGGTCGCGACGCCGTCGGTCGCGACCTGCTCGGCGCCCTCGAAGTCGCCCGCCCCAGCAGCCGCGAGCGCGCGCGCCCAGAACCAGATCGGCGGGATCGCGTCGGCGAACAGCTCCTTGGCGCGGTCGAGCCGCCCGGCCGCGCTGGCGTGATCCCCTCGTTTCAGGGCCACGACTCCCCAGCCGACGTAGATGCGGGGGTCGGTGCGCGCGCGCGACGCGGCCTCCCCATACGCCCCTTCCGCGTCGTCCAGACGGCCCAGCTGCTCGTAGGCAAAGCCCAGGTTATGGAGCACGGCCGGGCGGGAGCCGCCCTTCTCCGCGGCGAGGCGCAGTGCTTCCATGGCCTCGCGCCACCGGGCCTGCTTGAGCGCCACCAGCCCGATGAAGAAGTGGGCGTTGGCGTCCCCCGCGCGCAGCTCCGTGACCCGCCGGAACTCGCGCGTCGCCTCGTCCAGCATGCCGGTCTTGTAGAACGCGATGCCGAGGTTGCGATGCTCCTCGACGCGCGCGTCCGTCATCTTGAGGTCCTCGGCGCTAGCCGTGCGGCCGGCGCGGTGCAGGAATCCGGCGGTCACGAGGCCGTACAGCGCTTTCCCGACCTCGAACTCGCCCAGCCCCGAGTCCTCGATCACCTGATTCACGTCGCGCGAGCCGTCGAGCAGCGGCAGCAGCCGGTCCTGGGGCTCGGTGAGCTTGGCGTCGCTGATGGCGAGCCGGTCCCGGTCCACGAGGAAGATCAGATCGAACGAGGGGATCTTCTTCTCGATCAGTC